>NZ_JBQNAN010000054.1:0-2677 GCF_052170435.1 Campylobacter sp. | reverse complement strand
ATTATAGCGACAGCCCAAAAAACTATCTTTAAGATATATGCTAAATTTGCATATATAAATCATCATCAGACACCGATAAAAACGCGCTAAAATACGTTTAAGTTTTTGCTTGATTTAAGCAAGAATTCACTACAATCAAATCTTAAATTTAGATTTTCAAGCTATCATTTCGCAAAAATTAAGGAAAATCATGCAACCTATTTTTACGACCCAAATCACCAAATTTAAAGGCGCGCAAAAAAGCGTCATGGACGATATTTTGGTGCGCGAAATCAAGCTTGAGATCTACATAAACAGCAAGCGTTTCGGCGCGCTCATGGCAACTCCGACCGATCAGGAGGCTCTAGCTGCGGGCTATCTCATCAGCGAAAATTTGATCGCAAGTCCTGAGGATATCGAGGGCATAGAGCTCTCAAGCGACGCTTTAAGCGTGCGGGTAAAGGCTAAAATAAACGAAAAACGCCTCGAGCAGTTTGACGAGGAAAAGGTGATAATCAGCGGCTGCGGGCGCAGCTCGACGGCAAACATCGACCCTGAGGCTATGGCGGCGCGCGCTATAAAGGCCGACGTCAAATTTAACAAAGACGAAATTTTACGCCAGATGGGGCAGTTTTACACACAGTGCGAGCTCTACGAGATGACGGGATGCGTGCACACGGCCAAGCTTTTCGTGAGCGGCGAGCAGTTTTACATCGGCGAGGATATCGCTCAGCACAACACCATAGATAAAGCCGTCGGCAAAGCTATACTAGCTGGCTCGCAGCTGCAAAATTCGTTTTTGATGGTGAGCGGCAGGCTAAGCTCCGAGATGGTCGCAAAAGCGGTCATGCACGGCATCCCCGTGCTCGTCTCGCGCACGGCTCCTACTAGCCTTGGCGTCGTGATAGCGCGTAAATTTAACCTCACGCTGTGCGGCTTTGCGCGCGGCGAAAACATAAACGTATATAGCGGCGCGGAGAGAATCTATGAGTGAGCAAATCCAGGGACTGATCGCAAAACTATTAAATCCAAAAGGCAGGCTAGACTGCGGAGCAGCGTTTAAGATCGCCTCAAAGCTAGGCGTAGAGATCGGCGAGGTTAGCGACGAGGCCGAAAAAATGGGCGTAAAGATCGACAACTGCGAGCTGGGGCAGTTTGGCGGGCTAGAAAACGGACGCGGCAAATACACCGTGATGACGCAGCTAAAACAGATGACCGACGAAAAGGGCAGAATACTGTGCAAAGACGCTAGAGACGCGGCTGCGGGCGTGGGGCTAAAGACAATCCGCTCGACGCTAAAAGACTATAAAATCGACGTAAAATACTGCCAGTTGGGGTGTTTTAAGGAGAAGAAAGGAAAAAAGATGAGAGTAAAAACCAAAACTTGGATAGAAAACGACGAGGGCGAGCTGATATTCGGCAAGGGCAAAACTGAAGTCCTAGACATCATCGCCGAGGTCGGCTCGATCTCAAAGGCCGCCGAAATCCTAGGCATGAACTATAAAAAATGCTGGAATCATCTGCAAATTTTGCAAAAAAATCTAAAAGAGGAGCTCTTCACCACCAAGCAAGGCGGCGGCGAAAATGCCGGCACGACGCTAAACGAGCGCGCGCATGAGCTCATAAACGCCTACAGGCAGCTACAAAACGACATCGAGGACTTTGCGGATAAGCGCTTTAAGGAGCTGTTTTTGAAAAAAGACGGCGAGAAAAAGGACTCGACCAAAGACGATGCAAACGATAAAAAGAAATAAAACCACATCAAATTTAAGGGAGAAAAAATGTACGTAAAACTAAACGATAGGGTCTATCTAAACAAAGACAAGATCACTAGAATAAAGGTAGATAGCGTCCAAGACGGTATCAGGATTCGCTTCTACGAGGGGCAAAATCAAGTCGCTAAAAGCGGACGCTTCGAGAGCGAAGCAAAAGCTATCGAGTGGCTAGAGAAAAATTTTATAAATAAATAAAATTTTCTACCTCTCGCAAAGGGTCGCGAGCCTCTGCGGCTAGCGTCTCTTTGCCTTAAAAACTCGCACGAACAGCTAAATTTAATCTCCAAATTTCCTAGTCTTTCCATCGCAAAAGCCCCAAATTTGCGAAAATTTAATATAATTACCGTATCAAATTTAAAGAGTAAAAAATGCTAAATTTAGACGAAATTCGAAAAAATATCATCCTAAAACCGGGCGTGCATTATTTTGACTACACCGCTTCGGGGCTTGCCTACGAGCCCGTAGAGCGCGAGATAGCGGAGACTCTCAAAACCTACGCCAATACCCACTCCGACAGTAGCTCGAGCG
Source organism: Campylobacter sp. (assembly GCF_052170435.1). Classification (GTDB taxonomy): domain Bacteria; phylum Campylobacterota; class Campylobacteria; order Campylobacterales; family Campylobacteraceae; genus Campylobacter_A. The sequence continues at coordinate 395 of NZ_JBQNAN010000054.1, read as the reverse complement.
CCATCATCATGCAGCGGCGCTACGAGGGCGCGCGCGAGAACCTAAAAAAGCTGCTGGGGCTTGACGAGCGGTTTTATCTCATCGCCTGCGGACAGGGCGCGACGGCCGCGATCAAGAAATTTCAGGAGATACTGGGCATCTACCTGCCGCCTGCGACCAGAGGCGCGATCGGCGAGGCAAATTTACGCGCCGCGCAGCTTCCGCTCGTGCTCGTTTCGCCGTACGAACACCACTCAAACGAGCTTAGCTATCGCGAGGGGCTTTGCGACTACCTGCGTGTGCCTCTTAGCGAGGGCGGCGAGATCGATCTGCTCGCGCTTGAGCGCATCCTAAAGCTAAACGCCGGACGCCGCATCATCGGCTCGTTTAGCGCCGCCTCAAACGTCACGGGCGTC
>NZ_JBQNAN010000053.1:0-3066 GCF_052170435.1 Campylobacter sp. | reverse complement strand
GATCAAAAGGTCAGCATGCTCTACATGGGGCTTAATCCAAACATCCGCAAAAACGGCGGCGTGGCGAGCGCTTACGGCGTAAATACCCCAGAATCCTTCATCATAGAAAATATCGCGGGCGCTAAAAACGCCTTTAGAGGCGATGGCTCAAACGTGATTTTAAGCACCGAGCAGCTTTACGCGATAGATCCTGACGTCATCGTACTGCCGACCTCAAACGGCTACCATCCGGCAAGCGAGCTTTTAAATTCGGCAGATTTTGAAAAACTAGAGGAGCTAAAAGCGATCAAAAACAAGCGCGTTTACGCTATGCCGTGGTCGCCGATGAACTGCGCGCGCCGCGTGGAGTATCCGATAGATATCCTGATAATCGCAAAAGCGGCCTATCCGCAGCTCTTTTCGGACATCAAGGTTCATAAATTCGTCATCGATTTTTACAAAGACGTTTACGGCGTGAGCGAGGAGCAAGCAAAGGCGCTTAGAAGCGAGCAAATTTTAGACTGGACGGTAGAGCATGACTTTTAAGCCCGGCGCTTTTAAGTCAAATTTACTATTTTTATTCGTTCTTTTGGGCGCGCTTTTGCTCTGTATGATTGCGGCGCTCATGCTCGGGGATTATAAAATTTCGATCGCCAAAATTTTTAGACGTTTTAAATTTGAAAATTTTTGACATCCCCGCCGTAGGTATCTCCAAGATGGATCAAACCGTCATCTTTGAAATCAGAATGCCTAGAATTTTAACCGCCGTGATAGTGGGCTTCGCGCTTTCAAACGCGGGCGCGATATATCAGGCCTGCTTTAAAAACCCGCTCGTTGAGCCCTTTATACTGGGAGCTAGCTCGGGTGCGGCGCTGGGTGCGGCGCTAGCGATACTGTTTTCCGGCATATTTTTTAATATCGCTCTAAGCGCGTTTGCCTTTTCGTTTTTCGCAGTGTTTTTATCCTACACGCTCGCAAAAAACGGCGGCATAGTGCCCGTGGTGGGGCTTATCTTATCGGGCGTCATCGTAAGCTCGATATTTTCGGCGTGCGTATCGATCGCAAAATACGTAAGCGAGGACGCACAGCTAAGAGAGATCACATTTTGGATGATGGGCGGGCTGTACTACTCCAAATGGCAAAGCCTAGGCGAGATCGCCTCGGTCACTGGAGTTTGCTTTTTGGCGCTTTGCACGCTTGCGTGGAAGCTAAATTTACTAAGCCTAGGCGACGATCAGGCAAGAAGCCTCGGCATAAATCCCGAAAAATACAAGCTTATCTTTATAACGATCGCTACCTTGATGACCGCCGTGTGCGTGGCAAACGTGGGCATCATCGCGTGGATAGGGCTCATCATGCCTCACGTCGCGCGCCTCATAAGCGGCCCGGATAACAGATGGGTGCTGCCGCTATCAGGGCTCATAGGAGCACTCTATCTACTCGTATGCGATACGCTCGCGCGCACGGTGGCGATGGCCGAGATTCCCGTAGGCATCATAACCTCTTTGGTAGGCGCGCCATTTCTCATCGCGCTTTTAAGAAGCAAAGCAAAGGAGCTGCTAAAATGATACTGCAAACGAAAAATTTGTCCTTTAGCTACGGCGGATTTGGGCTCTAAGACGTAAGCATAGAGATCAAAAGAGACAGCATATGCGGGCTTTTGGGCACAAACGGTAGCGGCAAGAGCACGTTTTTTAACTGCTGTATGAAATTTTTGCATATCAAAGGCGGCGAAATTTATGTGGGTTCGCAAAACACGAAGCACAAAAGCCCCGCCTGGATAGCCAAAAACATCGCCTACGTCGCGCAGCACACCGAGCTGCATTTTCCGTTTTTCGTAAGGGATATCGTCCTGATGGGGCGCTCCACGCACGTAAAGAGCCTATTTGGCTTTAGTAAAGACGACAAAAGGGCGGTGAGCGAGGCGATGGAGTTTATCGGTATCTCGCATCTAGCCGATAAAAAGATGAACGAGCTTAGCGGAGGGCAGCGGCAGCTAGTTTTTATCGCCAGGGCGCTTGCGCAGGATACGCCGCTCATCTTGCTTGACGAGCCGACGTCCGCGCTTGATTTTAAAAACCAGATCACGCTTTGGAAAATTTTAAAAAAGATCGCTGCGGGCGGCAAGACGATCGTCATCTGCACGCACGAGCCAAACCACATCCTTTGGTTTTGCGACGAAGTGATAGTCTTCCGTGACGGGCGGATCGTCTCAAAAGGCAGCGTCGTGCAGGTTTTAAACGACGAGCTGCTGGCTAAAATTTACGGCGACGTCTGCACCTTTGAAAGGCTCGCGCAAAAAGAGGTGATCCTGCCTAAGCTGTAGCTACTCCTCCAAACTATACCCGATACTGCGCACGGTTTTGATTAGCTCAAAAGGTAGCTTCGCGCGTAGCTGACGCACGAGCGAGCGCAGGCGATCGGACGAGACGTTTTCGTCCTTATAGATACTCCACTCAAGCTCCTGGATCGTTACTACGTGCGGGGCGTTTTTGGCCAAAATTTCTAAAAACAATCCCTCTTTTTTGCCCAGCATTATATTTGTGCCGTTTATGTGCAGAGTGAGGCTGTTTTTGTCGTAGATAGCGCCGTTTTTTAGCTCAAATTTGCTCCCGAGTAAAATTCGGCAGTTTCTAAACACACGAAACAAAAACTCCTCCGGCAAAAAAGGCTTAACCATAAAATCGTCGTATTTGGCGTAGTAAATTTTCTTATAAAGCGCGGGGATGGCCTTATCTATAAGGATCATAACGGGAGTTAGACTCCCGTTATCTCGCAGAAATTTGACCGAGTCGAAATTTGCCAGATCCTTCGTCTTTACGTCGATGACGTAAAAGATGTAGCGATTGCCGTTGTAATAATCCTCTTTTAACTCGCTTAAATTTTCAAAACGAACTATGCGGATGTTAAAGCGGTAAAGCGCGGCGTTGAGGTTTAGTTGCATCTGAGCGTCGTCGCTAACAAGCAAAATTTTCTTCATTTTAGCCTACTTTTTGGTGGCATTGCCTTCTTTATTTTCTACTTTCGGCGCTACATAATCCTCCCCAAAATAAGCCTTCTTTATCTCTTCTTTTTTGATTGCGGCTT
>NZ_JBQNAN010000052.1:0-3086 GCF_052170435.1 Campylobacter sp. | reverse complement strand
TTTCCGCCGATGCCCGCACCCGTGTCGATGATGATAAAATCAAGATCGTCAAGGCTCGAGGACTCCTCGAAAAAGCGCTCGTATAAAAATTGGTTGTTAAATTTAAGTATCTCGTCTCCGCTCTCGCCGGGAATCAACGTCAAATTCGGTTTTACCTCGATCAAGATATCTTTTAGCGAGCACTCGCCTTTTAGCACGTGGAGCAAATTTTTGCTAATGCGCACGTTTAAGATGACGTCTAAATTCGCCAGTCCTATATCCGCGTCAAAAAGCGCGACCTTGTAGCCGTTTCTAGCGAGGATATTTGCCAAATTTGCGCTTATGGTGCTCTTGCCAACGCCGCCTTTGCCGCTAGTTACGGCGATGAAGCGCGTATTTTTCGCATTTGATCTAGAGGCTACTATATCTTTTAATTTCTCGGCTTGAGTGTTCATTTTTTATCCTTATTAAACCCTTGCAAAAGGCAATCGACTAAAAACTCGCTCTTGGCGACCATGATATCGTCGGGAACCTCCTGCCCTAGGCAAAAGAAGCTAACGGGTTTATTTATCTCGTAAACTAGCGAAAATACGTTACCGAAAATTTTGGTTTCGTCAAATTTGGTGATGATCAGAGTGTCGATATCAAGGAAGCTAAAGCCGTTATAAATTTCAAGCATATCATCGATCTTTGAGCCTGCGGAAAGCACCAAATTTACGTCTATTTGCGCGTCGCTATGTTTTAAAAACATTTCAAGCCTAGCTAGCTTTTCTTTATCGTACTGCGAGCTGCCCGTGGTGTCTATGAGGATCACTTCGCAGTGATTTAGCTGCTTTAGCGCGTTTTTAAAATCCTCTACCTCGATAACGTCAAGGATAGGCAGCTTCATCATCTTTGCGTATTGAAACAACTGCTCGACCGCGCCGATACGGTAGGTATCAAGCGTGATAATGCCCGTTTTCGCGCGTCTGCCCTCGCCGTAGGCAAACCTCGCCGCGAGCTTAGCTAGAGTCGTGGTTTTACCCACTCCGGTAGGTCCAACCAGCATCATGATCTTTTGTTTTCTATTATCCTCTTCGCTCCTGCACGGCAGCATCTTTCTAAGTAGCGAGCTAAAATATCTCCTTACCGCGGTCGGATTGGCTTTCATCTGAGGCGACATATTTTCCGCGGTTATTTTCATTATCTGTTCTAGGTGTTCCTCTTTCATGCCGCTATTTTTGGCGTCTTTGTAGATGCCGGCAAATTCCGGCGGTATGACTAGGTTGTTTCTGGCACCCGCTCGCTCCTCCCAGAACATATCGGCTATCATATTTACTTTTTCGCTGAGCGCGCTTACTTGCCTTGCGACGTCGTCGATCTTTTTGTCGTAAATTTGATCCTGACGGCCGGGCGCGGTTTCGATATTTGCTATCTGGCTTATCTCTTTTGCGGCTTTTGAGATGTTTAGGAGTATGTCCTCGCCGCTGTTTTGAGCGGTTTTGTAGTTTTGATTTCCTGGCGCGGTTCTTGCGGAGTTTTGTGTCAAATTTACCGCCGCTTTGGCGTTTTGCTGCTCGGCTCTAAAAAGCTCGCGCTCGTCTAAAATGATCTTTTGCGGTCTTTCTTCTTTTGGCGTTTGAGCGCGCAAAAACTCCTCGTAGCCCTTTAAATTTTGCTTTTGGGGCTGATTTTTTTTCTGCTCGCTCGCGTCCTCTTCGACGCTAACTAAAATTTCATAAAGCGGCTTTTTGTTTATCGTCTTTGGCTGGATTTGCTTCGTCGTTACCAAGATCGCCCTCTCGCCGCACTGAGCCTGCGCCTTTTTTAGCGCCTCCATACTGCTCTCGCCAGTAAACGTATAAAACTTCGTCGCCAAATCTTCTCCTTCGTTTCTCGCTAAATTTCGCCGCCGCACCGAAATCGTCGCGGCAAAGGCTATGCATTTTTCGTTCCCACTTCAAATTTAGGCTTTGTAGCCGCTAAATTTTAAAATTTAACTCCGCTTTTGCTAACGCGCTTCATCGTCCCAAGCGGCAAAATCACGCTGATTCTGCTTTTTGCGCCCGGATGCGGTAGCGTCAGCCGCGCGTCGTTTCTGTTTCGTCCGCTAAAATACAAAATATCTATATCAAGCGTTCTAGGCGCGTTTTTAAAGCTTCTCACGCGCCCCAAACGCCTCTCTAAATTTGCCGTTATTTTTAAAATTTGCCTCGCGGCAAGGCTCGTTTGTACGAGCGTTACGGCGTTTGTGAAATCAGCCTGCTCTTTAAACCCAAACGCCTCGTTTATGAGGAGTGCTGAGTTTTCTACGACGTGAAACCTGCTGTCTCGGCTGAGTTTAAAATGCAACCGATTAAAGCGCTTTTTCACGTCGCCGATATTACCGCCGAGCCCCAAAATAACGCTATTTTTAAAGCCCGGTTTAAAATCAAAAACCTTCGGGAAAAAGAGGCATTTGCTAAAGCGCCTCGCCCCCGCTACTCTCATAAAATTTCAGCCCCGTTTTCGCGCACGACCACGACGTCCTCGATGCGCACGCCAAACTCGCCGGGCAAGTAAATCCCAGGCTCCACGCTAAAGACCATCCCCTCTTTTAGCACGGTATCTCCGCGCTTTGAGATAAACGGAAGCTCGTGGATGTCGACTCCGACGCCGTGTCCGGTGCTGTGAAAAAACGCTTCGCCGTAACCCTGCCTCGCGATAAAATCCCTAGCCGCCGAGTCGATCTCGCGCGCCTTTTTACCGGGCATAACCGCCGCGATCGCTAGAGCTTGCGCCTCTTTTACGATCTCGTAAATTTCTTGCCGTTTGGCGTTTTTAAAATTTTGCTCCTTGCCGAAGTTAAAATTTTCGTCAAAGCACGCCGTGCGCGTCCTATCGGAGCAGTAACGATTAAATTTAACCCCCGCATCAAGCAGGAGCAAATCGCCGTGCCGCAAACGCTTTTTACCGGGCAATGCGTGCGCCTTTGCGGCGTTTTCGTTGATCGCGACGATAGGCGAAAAGCTAAGCGCGAGCTCGCCCTTTTTCTTAAAGATGAGCTCGGCGTTAAAAAACAGCTCCTCTTCGCTCATGCCTTCGCCCTCGGCGCGCACGAACGCGGCAAATTCGTCAAACCTCTGGGC
>NZ_JBQNAN010000051.1:0-3130 GCF_052170435.1 Campylobacter sp. | reverse complement strand
CGTAGCTATCCTCTTCGTCTTCGTCGCCGTATTCGTAGTCGTTCTCGTCGTAGTTATAGCCGTACTTCTCGGATCTTTCGTCGTCAAATTCGGAGTATTCCTCCTCCAAATCTTCCTCTTCGTAGTCAAATTCTTCGCTCATTTTCTCTCCTTTAAAATTATTTTTTCACTTCTTCGACGTATAGGCTCTGGCTAGGGAAGGCAAATCCAAGCCCGTTAGCCTCTACGATGTTCATTATTTTTAGCATCACGTCCTCTTTGACGGCTAAAAACTCGCCCCAGACTATCGTCTTTGAAAAGCAATACACGAGGATATTTATCGAGCTATCGGCAAACTCGTCCACGACGACAAACAAATTTGACTTATATCCCGCCAAATCGTCAAACGAAACGATGCCTCGGTCGTAGCGGCTAACTTTTTTAGAGCCCATATCGTCGCCCTTTGCGATGTCTGGATGGTCGATTAGCATCTGCTTGATCTCTTCGACACATTTTTTGATCTGCTCGGTCGTGGCGCTGTACTCTAGCCCGATTAGCATCCTGATGCGTCGCCCCATCTTTCGCCTACTCCAGTTTCGGATCGGATCGCTGGCTAGCTTTGAGTTTGGCACGAAGATAAGGGCGTTGTCAAAGGTTCGCACGGTCGTTTTTCTGAGTCCTATCTCCACGACCGTCCCCTCGATGTCGCCGCAGACGATCCAGTCGCCTTGCGAAAATGAGTTGTCAAAGAGCAGCATGACGGAAGCAAAGAAATTCGCCAAGATGTCCTTGGTCGCAAGAGCTACCGCAAGGCCGCCGATACCAAGAGACGCGATGATAGCGCTGACGTTAAATCCGAGCTTGCTAAGCACGATAAGTAGCGCGATAACGAAGATGATGAAATAGATGATCTTTAGGATCAAATTTATCACCTCTTTGCGCCCGCTTTTTTTGGTGAGTTCGTTGATGAGCACCATGCCGTAGCCGTTTAGTACGCTAAGTATGAGCCAGGTAACGGCGATAACGAAAGTGATCGCTAGGAAATTTGCAAATTTTATCGGCATAGGAGCGGGATAATACGCGATCGAGACGCAAATATCTATCGCGTAGGCGATGAGAGTGAGTAGCATCGGGCGTTTGATGATTTCTACGATGCGCCCTTTGGTCTGTCTATCCGAGTCGTGCTTGACGAAAAATTTCATCAAAGCCCACAGCGTGAGCCTGCTAAGCAGCGTCGTAAACGAGACGAAAAACAAAAATACTACGAATATAATCACAGCCTTACCGACGTTAAATTTACTCGTAAAGGAGGCCTTTTCGTTGATAAAATCGATCGCCGTTTTTAAATTTAGCTCCGAGATGATGTAGTTTGACGTGAGCAGCTCGGCGTTATCGCGCAGATAGTGGAGTATCTCCTCAAGCGTCTTTTTGTGCGCCTCTAGCGCCTCTAGTTCGCCTTTGTGCGCAGCGAGCGCTTCCTCGTTTAGACTATCTTTAAACTCCTTAAACTGCGAGTAAAACTCCGTCTGAAAGCTAAGCAGCGTCTCTTCGACGGCAAGTTTGACGTTTACGGCTTTGCCGCCTTCTTTAAATATATTTTCCAAATTTAAAAGCGAGGAGTAAAACAGCCCGTCAAGCTGCATACGCTCAAACTCCAGCATGTTTTTAACGTATAAATTTTGATTGCTAGAGTTTTTTAGCTTTTTGGTTTTCGTCTCCAGATCTTGCATCTCTTGTTTGAAATTTTGCACCTGCTCCTCGTCGATTTCGATTTGCATGATGAGGTAGGGGATCTGCTCGATCAGTTTTTCTTTTTTCTCCAGGACCGTTCTAAAAAGTACGTTTTTATCGGCAGTTTCGTTATTTTCAGCCGACTGCGCCTTGATAACGGCGATCTGCGAGTTTGCTTCGTTGATTTGATTTACGACGCTTAGGATGTCGGTTGCGTTTAGATCGTCGCTTGCGGTATTTGCGAACAAATTTAAGCTAAAGCACAGCGCAAAAACGGCGGCTAAAATTTTTCTCATTTCTCGACTCCTAGCAGTTTAAAGCTCTTTGTTACGAAGTTGTAGTTGTAGATTTCGCCCGTTTCTATTATGTAGTGCCAGGCGTAAATTTTTAGCTCCCCGTCTCTAAATTTGGCCTTGACGTCGGGATAGCTCAGTAAATTTTCAAACGAATTTACAAGACTTAAGCGCTCGGTTATCCACTCTCTTTTTGCGATATTGTCGCCAAAAAGCTTTTGCACTCGCTTTTTTACGGGTTCTAGCAAGTCAAGCCAGCGCTTTACGTTTGGCGTTTTGCTAAATTTAGCCTCGTCCATCCACAAAGCCGCGCAGCCGCCGCAGTTGCTGTGCCCGCAGATGATGACGTTTTGCACGTTTAGCGTTTGCAGGGCGTACTCGATCGCCGAGGTCGTAGCCAAAAACTCCTCGCTTTTGCGGTACGGAGGTACGATGTTTGCGATATTTCGCACGACGACTAAGTCGCCCGGCATCGTGTTTGTTATGAGGCTAGGCACGACGCGCGAGTCGATACAGCCGACAAAAAGAGTGTGCGGCGTCTGTTTCTCGCCCAGGCTCTCAAAAAGCTCCTTATGCTCTAAAAAATCCTCTTCCATAAATTTAACCGCGCCGTCTAAAATACCCTGCATCTACATTTCCCGATAAAAAATTATAAAATATTATATCAAAAACGTTTCAAAGTTCGTTAAAATTTTTTAAAATGCTTTTCGCGCGTCAAATTCAGCGATCTTTTATATATTATTTACCTATTTTTGGCTAAATTTGCGTCAAAATTTAAAAGGAGAAAAAATGAGTTTATATGACAGAAACTATGCAAACTCAAGAGAGCACGAGGTTGCGAGCGAATATTCGCAAAGCGCGCTTAGCACGTTTATCAAGCAAACCTATCAGCTTTTCGCGGCTTCGCTTTTAGCAGCCAGCGTCGGAGCTTACGTCGGGCTTTACAGCTCGCTGGGAGCTACGGTGGCGGGCAACTACTGGCTATTTGTGATACTTGAGCTAGGACTTTTGGTCGGTTTAATGTTTGCCAAACGCAAAGCGGGCTTAAATTTGGTCCTGCTTTTTGCCTTTACTTTCGTTAGCGGACTTACGCTTACGCCTATTTTGGGACGCACTTTTGCGATGCC
>NZ_JBQNAN010000050.1:0-3201 GCF_052170435.1 Campylobacter sp. | reverse complement strand
CCTAGCGGCGCGTATCGCTACCCGAGCAAATTTTACGCCAAAGCCGACTACGTCGTAAAAGAGGGCGAGGATTTTACTCGCGGGAGTGAAATTTTAAACCCGACGCCAAAGATGGTTTTGGTCACCGCTATCGCAAATCCGCAGCGCCTGGAGCCTTATTTTAGCCTTTGTATCGGGCGTGAAATTTACCCCGATCACTACGCGTTTTCGCGGGACGAGCTAGCGGAGATCCTAGAGCGCTACGGTGCGACCTCGCTTTTGGTTACGCGAAAAGACGCCGTAAAGATGGAGGAATTTGGCTTGCCGCTCTCCGTCATCGCGCTAAAAACGACGCTGGCGGATAAATTTAAACGAATTATCAAAGAGAAAATTCTATAATCTCCTAAAAATTTTGGGACGCTTTAAATGAAATTCGTACTAACTTCTTGCGCCGACAAGGCCGCGGCTAAAACTCTAGCCAAAAAGCTCGTAAAAGCCAAATTTGCCGCTTGCGTCAGCGTTTTTAAGGCAAATAGCGTTTATTTTTGGGACGGCGAGATAAAGGACGAAAAGGAGCGAGTTTTGCTCATAAAAACCGCGGTTAAATTTAAAAAAATTGCTAAATTTATCGAAAAACATCACGACTACGATCTGCCCGAGATTGTAGCTTTTAAAGCTGACAAAGCTAGCAAAAAATACAAAAAATGGATAAAAAAGGAAAGTAAATGAAGCTATTTCAAACTAGAGCGAATGCGGGCGAGAGCCTGAAAAGCGTAGAATTTAGCCAGGCGCTACTAAGCCCTAGCTCCGCTCACGGCGGGCTTTACGCACCGACACAGCTGCCGCAGCTGGACGCAAATTTTTTTGCGGAGGCGGTAAATTTAACCTACACGCAAATCGCTCTGAAAATCATAGAGAAATTTGGATTTGACGCGGACGCGGCGATGTTTGAGAGGGCGGTAAAGCGGTATGAGAGATTTGACGATCCGCAAAATCCCGTACAGGTGCGAAAAATCGGCGAAAATCTTTACATAAACGAGCTTTATCACGGGCCTACGCGCGCGTTTAAGGATATGGCGCTACAGCCGTTTGGCGCGCTGCTTAGCGAGCTAGCCGCAAAAAGAGGCGAAAAATACCTCATAATGTGCGCGACTAGCGGCGACACGGGACCTGCGACGCTAGAGACCTTCGCGGACGCGCCGGGCGTCAAAGTCGTCTGCCTCTACCCAAAAGACGGCACAAGCGAGGTGCAGCGCCTGCAAATGATAAACGCTGGCGCCGCAAACCTCAAAGTAATCGGCATCGAGGGCAACTTCGACGATGCGCAGCGCACGCTAAAAAGCTTGCTGGCTAGCGATAAATTCAAAGAGCGCTTAAGCGCGGCCGGACTCTCGCTTTCAGCGGCAAATTCGGTAAATTTCGGCCGAATTTTATTTCAGATCATCTATCACGTCTACGCCTACGTTTATCTACTCAAAATGGGCGAGCTAAAAGGCGAGTTTGATATCGTCGTGCCTAGCGGTAACTTCGGCAACGCTCTAGGCGCATACTACGCCAAAAAAATGGGCGCGAAAATCGGCAAAATCAAAATCGTCTCAAACGCAAACAACATCCTGACCGAGTTTTTTACGCAGGGACGATACGATCTGCGCGGCAAAAGCCTAGTTAAGACGATCAGTCCCGCGATGGATATCCTCGTTTCTTCAAACGTCGAGAGGCTGCTTTTTGATAAATTCGGCGCCGTGCGAACCAAAGAGCTAATGGACAAACTCGCGAGCGATGGTTTTTACGAGCTTTCAAGCAGCGAGCTTGGCGCGCTAAAAGAGGACTTTGACGCTGATTTTTGTAGCGATGAGGAGTGCGAGAAATTTATAAAAGAGTGGGCGGCAAAGGGCGTCGCCGTCGATCCGCATACGGCTACTTGCTTTAAAGCGGCGACAAATTTAACGCACCCGTCCGTGATAACGTCGACCGCGCACTGGGTCAAATTTGCTCCAAGCATGTTTAAGGCGCTAAAAAACGAAACGCTAAAAGACGAAAAAAGCGGGCTTGAGGCCTTGGCGGCGGAGTTTAACGACGAAGTGCCAAGCGCGATAAGATCGCTATTTGCAAAAGTCGCCGTGCATAACGAAATCGCTGCAAAAAGCGACATAGAGGCTAAAATTTTAGCCTGGATAAAGCGATGATCATCATCCCTGCAAGGCTCGCTTCGACGCGAATGCCTAATAAAATTTTACGCGAAATAAACGGCGTGCCGATGTTTGTCGCTACGGCGCGCAGGGTGAGCGCGGCTGACGAGGTCGTGATCGCCGCAGACGACGAGGGCGTGGCGCAGATCGCGCAAAAATTCGGCTTTAAAGCCGTGATGACGAGCCGGGCGCATCAAAGCGGAACCGACCGCATCAACGAAGCAGCGGCGATACTCGGCGTCAAAGATAGCGAGATCATCATAAACGTGCAGGCCGATGAACCCTTTATCGAGCCTGAAAATATCGTCAAATTTAGAGAATTTTGCGAGAAAAACGCGGAAAGAGCGTTTATGTTTTCGTGTTTTAAATTTGTCGGCGGTGAGCTAGCGGACGATAAAAACCTGGTCAAGGTCGTGACCGACGACGCGGGCTACGCGCTTTATTTTTCGCGCTCGCGTATCCCGTTTGACCGCGCTGCGTTTGACGCATACAAGGCGCATCTGGGCATCTACGGCTATAGCGCGGCAAATTTAAAAAGATTTTGTTCCTTTGTGCCGTCGACTCTCGAAAATACCGAAAAGCTTGAGCAACTGCGCGCTCTATCAAACGGCAAAAAAATCCTCATGCTTGAGGTGCAAAGCGACAGCATCGGTATCGACTGCGAGGAGGATTTGCAAAGGGCGCGAGCGAAATTTGGCATTGAGTTAGATTAACGCCGAAAGCCCAGAAATTTGGTAAATTTGCCCAAAGGAAAAATGCATGACGAATGAGAAATTTACCGAGCAGGTCACGACTTTGGCGAAATTTTTGCAGACTTACTGCACTGATAAACACGCACTAGAGCCAAAGCGCGAGATAAATTTGGAGCTAATCTATAAGGGCGAAAATTTAAATAATAGTGTCCGGGCGCAGCTTTGCGCCGAGTGCGAGCAGCTCTTTTTATATGCTTACGAGCGGCTTTTGGGCTGTTTGCACGACATCAAACCGAGCTGCCGCAAGTGCCCGCATCCATGCTACGAAAAGCCTAGATGGA
>NZ_JBQNAN010000049.1:0-3274 GCF_052170435.1 Campylobacter sp. | reverse complement strand
TCTAAAAAAGCAAATTTCAAGCATCAGCAAGCAAAAAAGAGTAAAATTCAAAAAACAATAAGAAAGGAAAGCCAAGTGATACATAAAATTTTGATCGCAAACCGCGGAGAGATCGCCGTTCGCGTGATCCGCGCTTGCAAAGACCTACACATTAAAAACGTCGCTATCTACACCAAGCCCGACCAAGACTGCCTGCATGTCAAAATAGCCGACGAGGCCTACCAGATCGGCATCGACCCGATCAAGGGCTACCTAGACGCCAAGCGCATAGTCGAGGTCGCAAAAGCTTGCGGCGCAGACGCGATACACCCGGGCTACGGATTTTTGAGCGAAAACTACGAATTTGCCAAAGAGGTCGAGGATGCAGGGCTGGTTTTCATCGGACCTACCGCCGACGTCATCCGCAAAATGGGCAATAAAAATATCGCTCGCTATCTGATGAATAAAAACGGTATCCCTATCGTGCCGGGCACCGAGAAACTAAACAACGAAACGATAGAAAACATCAAACTATACGCCGAGCGCATCGGCTATCCGGTTATCCTAAAAGCTAGCGGCGGCGGCGGCGGACGCGGCATCCGCGTCGTGTGGAAAGAAGAAGAGCTAGAATCTAGCTTTGAAAGCTGCACGCGCGAGGCTAAGGCGTTTTTTAACAACGACGAAGTTTTCATGGAAAAATACGTCGTAAATCCGCGCCATATCGAGTTTCAAATTTTAGGCGACAAATACGGCAACATCATCCACCTGGCCGAACGCGACTGCTCGATCCAGCGCCGCCACCAAAAGATCCTCGAGATAGCGCCCAGCCCCACTATGAGCGAAAGTCTGCGAAAAAGCATGGGCGTGACCGCAGTCGCAGCCGCAAAGGCCGTAAACTACACCAACGCCGGCACGATCGAGTTTTTGCTCGATGATTACAACAACTTTTATTTTATGGAGATGAACACCCGTATCCAGGTCGAGCACGGCGTGACCGAGGAGATCACGGGCGTGGATCTCATCGTGCGCCAGATCCGCATCGCTGCGGGCGAAATCCTAGACATGGAGCAAAGCGACGTCATCACGCAGGGTTTTGCGATCGAGGCGCGTATCACCGCCGAGGACGCATGGCAAAACTTCATCCCAAGCCCTGGCGAGATCAGCGGTTACTACCCTGCTCTGGGACCTTCCGTTCGCGTGGATAGCCATCTATATAAAGACTATCAGATACCGCCGTTTTACGATAGCTTGCTAGCTAAGCTAATCGTGCGTGCGCCTAGCTACGATCTAGCCGTAAATAAACTAAAACGCGCGCTGGATGAGTTTACGATCGAAGGCAGCGTCAAAACCACGATCCCGTTTTTGCTCAGCATTAGCAAGGAGCGCGACTTTAGGCGAGGATTTTTTGATACGTCCTACGTCGAAAACAAAATGCCTACCCTGCTAGAAAAAATGAAAACCAAAGACAATGAAGACAACGAGGAGGTGATCGCTGCCATCGCCGCCGCGATACAAAGAGTAAAAGACGCTAGGAAATTTAAAGAGGAGCACGCGGATGAATGATTTTTTCGATAGTTTAAAGGATATAAAAAAAGAGCTGCAAAAGGAGCAAAATGCAAATTTGAGCTCAAATTTAGCCGCCAAAAATGCCGCGAAACAAAATTTAAAGCCTGAGCCAAAAACCTTCAGCAAAGAAGAAGCCATCGCGCACAAAGAGCAAAATTTACGCGACGAGTTTCTAGCCTACGTCAAGGACGCGGATATCAAAAAGTGCTAGTCGTGCCGTTTTCCACCCTGCCTAGTCCCTGCCCCTACCTCAAGGACAGGGACTCGCGCATGGAGTATCGCTACATAGACGGCTGCGACTTTGCCGTAAACGACGCTCTAGCTAGGCGCGGCTTTAGGCGCTTTGGCAAATATTTCTCCAAGCCAAACTGCGCGGGTTGCCGCGAGTGCGTAAATATCAGGGTCGATGCGCTAAATTTTAAATTTAGCAAATCCGCCCGCCGCACTATACGCAAAAACGAAAACACCAAAATCATCCTCACAAAGCCGCTCCTAGACGACGCGCACGTCGCGCTATACAAAAAATACCACAAATTTATGCAAGAAAAGCGCGAGTGGAAGTACTACGAGCTGGACTTCCGCCGCTACTACGAGCTCTACGTCGCGGGACACGCGGAGTTTGGCAAGGAGATTGCGTATTTTGCGGACAGCAGGCTCATCGGCGTTGATCTAGTCGATATCCTTAGCGACGGTATCTCGGCGGTTTATTGCTATTATGATCCTGATTTTGCGGATCTTAGCATCGGCAGATACTCGCTCTATCAGCAAATTTTACTGGCCAGGCAGCTAAATTTGCGCTGGATATACCTAGGCTACTACGTCAAAGACTGCCCTAGCCTAGCCTACAAAGCAGACTACAAGCCCTACGAGCGCCTGTGCGAATACGTCGCACTAGATGAAACGCCCGTGTGGGAAAAAGCGGAATAAAAAATGCTTTCAAATGCGTTTTATAAAGGCAAAATTTGATAAAAGTAAGTCAAAATCTAGAATCTCTAAGCATAGAAACATCAGACGCGGATCTGTTTTTCGAGCTGCAAGCGCTCATAAAGCGAAACTTCGCCAAGACGCTGGGGCAAAAAGGCAAAGTAATGTCGTTTTACGACGAAAACGAGAAGGTCCAGCGCAAATATTTCGTCAAATTTCTAAAAAAACTCTGCCAAAGATACGAGCTAAAAAACGTAAATTTAAACTTCGCCGAGTATAAAACCATCAAACTCCACTACATCCAACCAAACTCGCTTAAAGCCATGGTTTTCGTCGATGTCGCCTTCGTGCGCGGCGGCGCGATATTTAGCTTTGATCGCTCAAACGAAGCCTTCATCTCGCACATCATCAGAGGCTTTGAGTCAAAGCAAATTTTATCCGCCGAGGGTCAAATCGCCATAAATATCGTAAACTTAGGCGAGTGCGCGCGCCTAGAAGAGCTGTTTAACAAAAGCGAATACATGAAATTTTCGATCATCTTTAACTATAACGAAGAGGAATTTGAAAAATTTAAAAAACAGATCAAAATCTGCGCCAAGAAAAACGAGGCCAAATTTGCTGCTCTTGCTAGCCTTTTCGAGGATCATTTTACAGTGCTTGGATGCGATAAAAACGATAGCTTCGAGGATGTGCGAAACCGCTATCTGGAGCTTGTTAAAGCCTATCACCCCGACTTTCACGCCGCGCTTAGCCCCGAGCTTTTGGACGAGTGCAAAACGCAGTTTCAGCGTATCCAAAACGCCTA
>NZ_JBQNAN010000048.1:0-3275 GCF_052170435.1 Campylobacter sp. | reverse complement strand
TTTCCTTTAAATTTACGCCGATTTTAGCATAAATTTCGCCTTTGCGTGCCTGTGCGCCGACTTGCGACGGGTCAAATTTCATCGCCAAAAAAGTCCCCGTCGATGTCGCAAATCTCGATATTTTGTTGCACCGAAAAAATACTAATTCGGCTTTAAATTTGACCCCAAATTTAAACGCAAAACGATAAGGCGAAGTATATGACAAAAAGACAAGCCGCTAACGCGTTTGATAATCTCCGCGGATGATATATTTGTAAGTCGTCAGCTCCCTCACCCCCATCGGCCCTCTGGCGTGCAGCTTTTGCGTGCTGATGCCGATCTCGCCGCCAAATCCAAACTCGCTACCGTCGCTAAAGCGCGTAGAGGCGTTGGCATAGACGACCGCGCTGCCGACTTCGTTTAAAAACCGCTCGACGTTTGCGTAATCAGCGCTTAAAATCGTGTCCGAATGCCCGCTGGAATGCGCGTTTATAAAGCCAATCGCCTCGCTTACGTCCCGCACGGCGCGTACGGCCAAAACGAGATCCAAAAACTCGGCGCCAAAGTCGCTCTCGCCTGCGAGCTTGATGTTTTTTGCGCCTTGCAGCTCCGACTCGCACGCATTCAAAAGCTCCGAGCTCACGCGAAGCTCGACTTCGGGCATTTCGCGCACTAGCCCCGGTAAAATTTCGCCCGCTATGCGCTCGTGCAAAAGCACGCACTCTACGGCATTACAAACGCTTGGGCGCTGGGTTTTGGCATTTTTGATTATCTTTGCAGCCTGCTTTAAATTTGCGCTCTCATCGACGAAGATATGACACACCCCCGCGCCCGTCATGATGATCGGCACGGTCGCGTTTTGCGCGATAAAATCTTTTAAATTCTTGCCGCCGCGCGGTATCAAAACGTCGATGTACTCGCTCATTTTTGCCATTTGCGCCACTACTTCGCGTTCAGGGCTTTCTATAAGCTGCACCGCACCTTTTGGAAGGCCAAATTTTGCCCCCGCTTCGTTAAATAAATTTACTAAAAAAATGTTCGAATTTAGCGCGCTGGCGCTTCCTCGCAGGATTGCCGCATTACCGCTTTTTAGCGCCAGAGCCGCCGCATCGATGCTGACGTTTGGGCGGCTCTCGTAGATGATACCGAGCACCCCCAGCGGCACGCGCACGCGGCTGATTTGCATGCCGTTTGGATGGCTCCAGCCGCCTAGATTTTCGCCTATGACCTCTGCAAAGCCCGCCACCTCGCGCACGCCCTGCGCCATAGCTTCGATGCGGGCATCGGTTAGCCTTAGGCGGTCTAGCAGCGCCAAGCTAAGGCCCGATTTCTCGCCGTTTGCAAGGTCTTTGGCGTTTGCCGCTTTTATAGCCTCTTTTTGCGCTAGCAGCTCGTCCGCTACGGCGTTTAAAATTTCAAATTTAGCCCCGCTGTCAAGTCTTAAAAGCTCGCCGCAAGCGGCCTTCGCACTCTTACATATATCTAAAATTTCATTCATTTTCGCTCCTTAATCTATAAAAACCGTACGCAAGCGCAAAAAGTAGCCAGGCAAGCGCAGTAAGGCAAATTTTAGCGATGCGTCTACTAAATTTTAGCTTTAAATTTGACCTGATTATAGCCAAATTCGCCCGAATTTTATGCGACCGTAAAAATACGCTATAATCGCCAAAATTACGAAAAGGAGGCAAAATGGGCGGGATAAAAGAGTTTTTAAAACACGAAGCCAGCGGCGGGATTTTGCTGATGATCGCTACGGTCGCGGCGCTATTGTGTCAAAACACGTTTTTGAGCGATTTTTACAACGAATTTTTAAAGACCAAATTTGCCGTGAGCTTCGGCGAATACGGGCTAAGCAAACCCTTGATCTTGTGGGTAAACGACGGGTTGATGGCGGTATTTTTCTTTCTCATCGGACTCGAGCTAAAGCGCGAGGTGCTGGAGGGCGAGCTAAAAAATCCATCGCAAATCGCGCTGCCCGCCATCGGCGCGGCAGGCGGCCTGATAGTGCCCGCGGTTATATTTTATCTTTTTACGAAGCACGACTCCTTCGCGCTTGGCGGCTGGGCGATACCGACAGCGACGGATATCGCGTTTGCTCTGGGGATTTTGAGCCTACTCGGGCCGCGCGTACCGACTAGTTTAAAAATTTTCCTCATGACGCTAGCCATCGTCGACGACCTCTGCGCGATCGTGATTATCGCGCTGTTTTACACGAGCGAGCTTAGTGCTCAAATGCTTGCGGTCGCGAGCATTTGTCTAGCCGCGCTTTTTGCGCTAAACAGACTGGGCGTAAAAAGCAAGGCGGCCTATCTGCTAGTAGGCGCGGTGATGTGGGTAGCGGTGCTAAAATCTGGCGTTCACGCCACGCTTGCGGGCGTCGTGGCGGCCTTTTTCATACCGCTTAGCTTTAAAGACGCACCGGGCAAATCAATGCTAAGAAGCATCGAGCACGACCTGCACGGCTGGGTGGCGTTTGGCGTGCTGCCGATATTTGCCTTCGTAAACGCAGGCATCTCACTGCGAGGCGTCGGACTGGACGAGATTTTGTCTCCGGTCGCGCTAGGCACGGCGCTGGGGCTTTTCGTCGGCAAGCAGATCGGGGTATTTTCTTTTAGCTTTTTAGCGATCAAATTTAAGCTAGCCAAGCTACCAGAGGGGTCAAATTTCATCCAGCTTTACGGCATCGCCGTGCTTTGCGGCGTAGGATTTACGATGAGCCTTTTCGTTAACGGTTTAGCCTACAACGACACGGACGCCTTTGCCTACACCGACAAGCTCGCTATCTTGCTAGGTTCGGTAGTTTCGGGCGCCGCCGGGTTTATCTTACTCAAATTTAGCGCCAAAAACCAAAGCGCGTCAGAAAGATAATCACGAGCAAGCCGGCTAAATCATCCGAGCCGGCCGCTGCGTAATCTATAAATCAAATCGTACGCTACGTGCGCAAAGCTCGCAAATACAAAGCCGATACCCAGCCCGGCGGCTAGGTTGTAAAGCGAGCTGTCGTTTGCGAGGGCGTAGTTGTCAAATCGCACGTAAATGCCCCATCTGCCGCCCATCCCTTTGGGCGCAAAGAGCAGCCCACTAAGCGAGAGAAAGCAAAATCCGCCAAGCACGAGGAATTTCGCGCCCGTCACGATCAAATTTACGCGTCCAAAGTCCGCGCGGCCGTAGTTTAGACAAAAGACGGCGGCAAAAAGCAGATCCAAAACGGCGCGGCGCAGGCGTAAAAAGCAAGCACGTTTAGGCTCGCGCCGTTGTTTGCAAAGTCGTCTAAAAACGGCGCAAAAACCCGCACG
>NZ_JBQNAN010000047.1:0-3462 GCF_052170435.1 Campylobacter sp. | reverse complement strand
GAGCTGCTTCGTGATCGCGGATTTGAGATCATCGATGCCGATAAGATTTCGCACTGCGTCCTTGATCGCTGCGCCGTGCAGGTGGCTGAAATTTTCGGCGCGCAGTACGTCGTACAAAAAGATACGCAGGTCAAATTTGATGCCAGCAGAGATGAGGAAAATTTGACCGACTCCCGCGCTTTTGTGGACCGCAAAAAACTAGGCGAGCTGGTGTTTAAAGACCCTGCGGAGCTCGCAAAGCTTGAAGCGCTACTGCATCCAAAGATAACGGCTGAAATTTTATCGCAGGCGCAGGCTTTAGAGGCGAAAGAAAAGCTCTATTTTGTCGATATTCCGCTGTTTTTTGAGGGCAAGAGGTATGAGTTTTTTGATAAAGTGGCGGTCGTTTATGCGCCTAAAGATACGCTGATCGCGCGCGTGATGAAGCGAAACGGGCTGGATCATGCCGCCGCAAAGCACCGCGTAGAACTACAAACGGATATAGAACAAAAGCGCGCTATGGCAGACTTTGTGATAGATAATAGCGGAGATTTGGAAAATCTAAAAGAGAAAACGCGAGAGTTTTTGAAAAAAATTTCGGCGGAGTAGGGCTGTTTTTAAGATATTAAATTTTAGTGAGCTTTTGAAATTTTACATTGGTTAAATTTTGATAAATTTTTTAAAACACAAATACTTAAATTTTGGTCGCTGCAGTTAAATTTGTGAAATTAACTTTACGAGCATGGCCGCAAAATTAACTCAAATTTACCGCTTTCAAGCCGTATTAGCCGTCAAATTTAACCATCACGCCGCATTTTTGATGCCGTTAAATTTAGCGCCTTTAAATTTGAGTTCGCCGCAAAATCTCTTGCCAAATTTCGCCTCGACGATAAGAACTAGCACGAAAAATATCTTTTCGTCGTTTAAAAAAGCGATTTGGCGTAAGGTTTGGTCGGCGTTCCTAAATTTGACGCCGTTTTCGCGCAACGTGCGGCAAAACTCGGCCTCGTCAAAGCCTAGTTTTTGCGAGATCTCAGCGATCGTATAGGGCTCTAGCGAGGCGATGATGCGGTCCATGTTGCACATGCTCGGGTTTTTGCGGCGAGTGACGACGTCTATAAATTCGTTTGCGAGCTTGATGAGCTTTTTCTTGCGATTTATCACGTGCAAAACGGCTGCGAGCGCGACCAAAAAGCCCGCAAATTTATGCGCGCCCATCCAAAATTCGCCGTACTCTCCGAGCGCAAAATTTAGCCCTGAAAACGCGAGCAGACAAAGCCCCAAAATCAGCATGCAAATGAGGCAAAATTTATAAACGATCTCAAATTTAAACATAAAATCCCCTAAAATATATTTTTGAAATTATACATTTTTTAACATAAGCCGTATTTTAAGGACAAATTTAGTCCTTTTATTGATATACATCATTTTTGCGTAAATTTATTTTGGATAAACTTTATACGAATTTTTCAAAAGGAGACAAAGTATGCGTGAATACAAGAAGTATTGGTGGGCGCTGGTAGCAGTCGTTACTATCGCCTTCGGGATACTCGGCTATTACGGCGTAGAGGTTTACCGCGAAGCGCCGCCGGTGGTGAGTTTCGCCGATAAAAACGGCAAAATAATAGTCGAGCAAGAGCAAATTTACAAAGGCCAAGAGGCCTGGCAAAGCATCGGCGGTATGCAGGTGGGCTCGGTGTGGGGACACGGAGCGTATCAGGCGCCTGACTGGACGGCTGATTGGCTGCATAAAGAGCTAGTCGCGTTTATGGATATCAAGGCCGCTCAGCTTTACGGAGCCAAATTTGACGCTCTAAACGCCGAGCAACAAGCCAACATCAAGGCTCTAACAAAGAGCGAATACCGCACGAATACGCTAAAAAACGGCGTTATAACGATCAGCGACGAGAGGATCGCGGCGGCAAAGGTAGTGCGGGGCGAGTATAACGGGCTTTTCGGCAACGATCCGAAATACCAGAAGCTACGCGAAAACTACGCGATGAAAAACAACACGCTAGCCAAAGAGGAAAACCGCGAGCAGCTAAACGATTTCTTCTTCTGGGCGACCTGGGCTACGGCGACGAATCGCCCAAATAGCGAGGCTACGTACACCAACAACTGGCCGCACGAGCCGCTAATCGACAACGTTCCGACGCAAGAAAACGTATTTTGGACGATTATTAGCGTTACGATTTTGGTCGCGGGCGTGGGCTTGCTAGTTTGGTTTTCAAATTTCTACGGCGAAAAAGACAGCGAGAAACTCGCTCCTATCGACGCCGATCCGCTCTCAAGGCTAAATTTGACCCCGTCTCAAAAGGCGCTTGGCAAATACCTTTTCGTAGCGCTCGCGCTTTTTGTTTTCCAGATCATGATAGGCGGCTTCGTGGCGCACTACACGGTCGAGGGGCAGGAGTTTTACGGTATAAATTTATCCGAGCACATCCCGTACTCTTTGGCGCGCACTTGGCACATCCAGGCGAGCATTTTCTGGATCGCGACGGGCTTTTTGGCGGCCGGACTTTTCCTAGCGCCTATCATCAACGGCGGCAAGGATCCTAAATTTCAAAAACTAGGCGTTGATTTGCTTTTCTACGCGCTGCTTTTTCTAGTCGTGGGTAGCTTTATCGGCGAGTACATGGCGATAGCGGGCAAGATGGAAACGTCTACTAGCTTTTGGCTTGGACACCAAGGATACGAGTATATCGAGCTTGGTAGGGTTTGGCAGCTTATTTTGTTTGTCGGTCTTGTTATCTGGATGGCGCTCGTGCTTCGCGGATTCGTCGGCGGATTTAAGGCTGACGGCGATAAAAACCTGCTAGCTATCTTTACGGCTTCTGCTATCGCGGTGGGACTTTTCTACGGCGCGGGGCTATTTTATGGACAAAGAAGCCCGCTGCCGGTGATGGAATACTGGCGCTGGTGGGTCGTTCACCTTTGGGTCGAGGGCTTTTTCGAGGTGTTTGCGACCGCGTCGCTTGCGTTCGTGTTTGCCTCTTTGGGTCTAGTCGGTAAAAAATTTGCGACTTACTCAACCCTAGCAAGCGCTAGTTTATTCTTAATAGGCGGCATCCCTGGCACCTTCCATCACCTTTATTTTGCTGGAACGACCACTCCGATCATGGCGGTGGGCGCTAGCTTTTCTGCGCTTGAGGTCGTGCCTTTGGTGCTTCTTGGAGCAGAGGCCTTTCATCAGTATTCGCTTCAGTTCGCGCAAAGCTGGGCGAAAAATCTCAAATGGCCGCTTTACTGCTTTATCGCGGTGGCGTTTTGGAATATGCTGGGTGCTGGCGTGTTTGGCTTCCTTATCAACCCGCCGCTATTTTTGTTCTACATCCAGGGTCTAAACACCACTTCGGTGCACGGACACGCGGCGCTATTTGGCGTTTACGGATTTTTGGCGCTAGGTTTTGTTTGGCTCGTGGCGCTTTACCTTTTCAAAGGGCAAGAATTTAACGACAAGCTGATGAAAGTAGGCTTTTGGTC
>NZ_JBQNAN010000046.1:0-3715 GCF_052170435.1 Campylobacter sp. | reverse complement strand
TTTAACGAAAAATTTGACTAACGAAATCTTCACGATGCTAACTGATGACACCGACGCCAAGCTAAAATCGCTAAACAAAGGCAAAAAAGACTAGGCAAATTTAAGGGGCGGGCTGCGGCCTGCCTCAAATTAGCCCAAATTTGATAAAAACTTCTTGATTTATTTTTTAAAAATCTTTATAATACGGCTCAAATTTGACCCCAAAGGATGAGCTTAATGCCTTGCCCCATGCCTGAGACTCTTTAATCTTAGCAAAAAAACCGCAAACGACTTTAAAAAAACAGCCGAATTTTTAAATAATTTCACGTTTTTAAACATTAATATAAATTTATTTCTATCGCCGCGTCCGATGCATTGCAACTGCATTTTTAGAAATAAAGCGAGGCAGTGTTTGAAATTTGGGCAAAATTTATTTAGTAGAGTTTTTTATAAATTTTATTTTAGTTTGAGAAAAAGCGGTTGCCACCCGCCGTTTTATAATGTAATTAAAATTTAAATCCAAAAATCACAAAATTTAAAAAAAGGAAAAGAGAATGATAAAAAGTTATGTTACGGGTTTCCCGCGAATTGGAGAAAAAAGAGAGCTAAAACGCGCGCTTGAGGGCCTTTGGGCCGGCAAAGAGGGCTTTAGCGAGGGAAATTTACTAAGCGTCGCTAAAACGCTAAAAAATAGACACTGGCAATACCAAAAAGACGCCGAAATCTCGGCTATCAGCGTAAATGACTTTTCGTTTTACGATTTGATGCTTGATAACATCGTCGCATTTGGCGCGGTACCGCCTAGATTTGCGAATTTGAGCGGACGAGAGCAATATTTTGCCTGCGCGCGCGGCAACAAAACCGGCGTAGCGATGGAGATGACGAAGTGGTTTAACACAAACTACCACTACATCGTGCCTGAGCTTAGCGCCGAGACGACCTTTAAGCTAGACGCGTCAAAAATCCTTACCGAATACGAAGAGGCAAAGGCTGCTGGCGTAAAAGGCAAGGTAAATTTGATCGGCCCTATCACGTTTCTGGCGCTTTCAAAGGCCACAGACGGCAGCTGTCCGTTTAAAAACCTAAACGCTCTAGTCGCCGAGTACAAAAAGCTTCTTGAGCTACTTTCGACGCTTGACGATGAGATTTTGGTGCAGTTTGATGAGCCGATTTTCGCGACTGATAAAAACGAAGAAATCCTACTTAGCGTTATCGCCAAAGTATATAACGAGCTAGCCGCAGCCGCAAGCAACGTCAAAATCGTGTTTATGACGTATTTTGAGCACGCGCTAAAAGCGGTCGTCGAGGTAGCAAAAACTAAAATTTACGGCATCGGATTTGATTTCGTTCACGGCAAAAGAAATTTCGAGGCGCTTGAAACTATCAAAAACAGCCACTTAACGCTATTTGCAGGCGTCATCGACGGACGAAATATCTGGAAAAGCAACATCGACGAAAAGGTAAATTTAGTCCGCGAGATCGGCGAGAAAATCGGCGGCAAAGAGTTCTACGTCGGACCTAGCTGCTCGCTACTTCACGTGCCTTATACCCTAAAATACGAAGAAAAACTAAACTCCGAGGTTAAAAGCTGGCTAAGTTTCGCCGTAGAAAAACTAGACGAGATCAAAATCATAACCAAGCTAGCTAACGGCGTAGCGCTAAATGCGGCGGAGAGCAAAATTTACGAAGAGAACAAAGCTGCGGTTAAAACGCGCGCGACGTCAAATTTGATCCACTCCTCAAACGTCCAAAACCGCGTGAAAAATCTAGTCAAATTTGAGCGCGAAGATAAATTCGAAGATCGCATCAAAATCCAACGCGAAAGCCTAAACTACGGCATCCTGCCGACTACGACGATAGGCAGCTTCCCCCAAACCGTCGAGCTAAGAGTGCTTCGTCAAAACTTCAAAAAAGGCGAGATTGACGCTGGCGCATATGAAGCCGGCATCAAAAAATACATCGACGACTGCGTAAAATTTCAAGAAGATATCGGCCTAGACGTGCTGGTCCACGGCGAGCCTGAGCGCAACGACATGGTCGAGTATTTCGGCGAGCAGATCGAGGGGTATGCATTTAGCGAGAACGGCTGGGTACAAAGCTACGGCAGCCGCTGCGTGAAACCGCCTCTACTTTTTGGCGACGTGAGCCGCCCAAAAGCGATGACCGTCGAGTGGATGAAATACGCCCAAAGCCGTACCAGCCGCATAATGAAGGGCATGCTAACGGGTCCCGTGACTATGCTAAACTGGAGCTTCGTGCGCGACGACCTGCCTCGCAGCGAGGTGGCTAAGCAGCTTGCGCTTTGCATATTTGACGAGATCGCAGACCTGCAAAATGCCGGCATCCGCATCATCCAAGTGGACGAAGCGGCGTTTAAAGAGGGCTATCCGCTACGCGCCGAAAACATCCCTGCGTACGAGAAATTTGCCGTTGATTGCTTTAAACTCTCCGTTAGCTCTGCCGAGCCAAAAACTCAGATCCACACACATATGTGCTACTCCGAGTTTAACGACATCATCAAGACCATCGAGGTGATGGACGCCGATGTCATCAGCATAGAGACCGCTCGCAGCGGCAACGAACTGTTAAAGATCTTTAAATCCGTCGGCTACAAACAAGAGGTCGGCCCTGGCGTATACGACATCCACAGCCCGCGGGTTCCTAGCACCGACGAGATCGTGCGCCAGATCCGCGCGCTGCTCGAGGTTCTGCCGAAAGAACAGCTCTGGATCAACCCTGACTGTGGCCTAAAAACACGCAAATGGGAAGAGGTCGAGCCGAGCCTAAAAAATATGGTCGAAGCCGTCAAGATCGTAAGAAATTCATAAATTTAACCGCTTGCGACTCGGCTAAATTTGCCGCTTTTGCCGTTTAAATTTACGGCCGAAGCGGCTTTGTCCGCTAAATTTTGAGCTCAGATTTAAAACCGGCTCAAATTTGACGCGGAGTAAATGCCTGTCGCTGGCGAATAATTTATCCTGCGCACGCGCCGCAGCAGCATAAATTTAACCGCAAACGGCGCGGTTTTCTACATTATAAATTTGGAAATTTCATGCTAAAAGAAAAAATTTTAAACAAAGAAAAGGGGCTCGTACTCTACGGACTGACACCGCCCAAGGCCGAATTCGAGGAGGCCAAGCTGCGCGAGATAGCAGACCGCTGGACGGCGCGCATAGAAAGCGTAAACGCCGACGGGCTCGTGCTTTACGAGGTGCAAGACGAGAGCGAGCGAAACGAAAGCGAACGGACTTTCGAGTTTAGCGGAACATTAAGTCCGGAAATTTACTACCGAAACTACCTAAGCGTCGCGACTCCGAGCGTTTTTTACCGCGTGGCTAGCGGCTACGACGAGGACGGATTTCGCGCTGCTTTAGCCGAACAAAGCTCAAATTTAAACGTGCTTGTGGGAGCTACGTCTAGCTCGCAAAAAGTGCGGCTAAATTTGGCTCGCGCGTACGAGATCGCGGGCGAATTTGAAAATTTGGCCGTTGGCGGCGTATGTATCGCCGAACGTCACGCTAAAAAGGGCGACGAACCGCAAAGGATGCGCGAAAAGATCGCGGCGGGAGCGAAGTTTTTCATCTCGCAGGCGATTTTTGACGCGCAGATGACGCGTAAATTTTTAGAGGACTGTGCGGCCTCAAAGATAACCGAGCCGATATTTCTCACGTTTTCAACGGCGGGCAATCCAAAAACGCTGGAGTTTATCAAATGGCTGGGCGTTAGCGTGCCTAGC
>NZ_JBQNAN010000045.1:0-3885 GCF_052170435.1 Campylobacter sp. | reverse complement strand
ATCAAACCGAGCTGCCGCAAGTGCCCGCATCCATGCTACGAAAAGCCTAGATGGACGCAGATGGCAAAGATAATGAGATATAGCGGCGTGAAGCTCGGACTTGTAAAACTAAAAAAGATATTTACCTTTTCAAAAACGGCGGAGTAGGGTCTGCAAAGCAGCATGTTTGAGGTCAAATTTGATAAATGATTTGACTGCGCGGAGCTGAAGTATTACAAACGCCTAACCCAAAAGAATCCGTGGCTAAAAATCTACTGCAACGACTAGAGAAATAGAGCGTTAGTAGTGTTGGCCTAGCAAAATCAACAAGTGTATAACAAATCTATTGAAAGTGCCGTATTTTGGGGATTTAAAAGGATTAGATGGTTACCCTGAAAGGATTCGAACCTCTGTTAGCTGATCCAGAGTCAGCAGTTCTACCACTAAACTACAGGGTAACGATAGGCGAAATTATAGCGAGCGAAATTTAAATCAGCTTTAATTACCTCAAATTTCAAGAATAAAACCGCAAAAAATCGCCACGCAAATTTCACAGCCTGAATTTTTCAAGATGGGCTAAAAACTTTTCGGGCGGGTAAAAACCGATGAGTCGCGCGTTTTTTAGCTCGTCTTGCGCGTCGCTACCTGCGCTGAAAAATAGGATCGCAGGTGGTCCGATGAGTCCGAATTTTTTCATTATCTGCGCGTCGTCATTGCTATTTTTCGTCACGTCCACTCGCAAAAGAGTGAAATTTTCTAGCTTATTAAGCACGGCTTCGTCTTTAAAAGTTATCTCGTCAAGCTCGTTGCAGCTAGCGCACCAAGTCGCGTAAAAATCGATAAGCACGGGCTTAGATGAGCTTTTTACCACATTTTCTAGTTCGGTCAAATTTGACACTGCGATAAAATTTGGCTCATTTTTACTCAAATTTACGCCCGCGCCGCCTGCATTTTTAAAGCCTTCGAGTGGATTTAGCGCCGATTTTGCGCCCGAAAATGAGCCCACGATCAGCAAAACCGAGTAGATAAATGCTAGCAGCGCCGTGCCTTTTAGCAGTTTTTTGCCGTTGCCGTACTCGTCCTTTGTCGCATCAAAAGCTCCGAAAAATACACTCGCAAACACGCCGATGACGCCGTAAAGTAGCAGCTCCGCCATAGCGCCCAGCACGCGCGCGCTCAGCCAAACCGCCATTATCAGCATGATAAAGCCAAAAAGCGTCTTGATTTTATCCATCCATGCGCCCGGTCGCGGCAAAATTTTACCCGAGCTCGCTCCAATCAGCAGTAGTGGCACGCCCATGCCAAGCCCCATCGTAAATAGTGCGAGCCCGCCAAATAGCGCGTTTCCGCTCTGCGCGATATAAAGCAGCGCGCCCGCAAGCGGTGCGGCGACGCAAGGGCTAGCGATGAGTGCGGATAAAAATCCCATCGCAAAAACGCCGATTATGCCGCCCTTGCTTTGGGCTTTTTTGCTAAGCGCGTTTTGCATAGCAAGCGGCATCTGAAGCTCGTAGAGTCCAAACATCGAAAGCGCGAGCGCTACGAAAACGAGGCTAAAGCCGATCAGTACGGCCGGTGTTTGCAGCGCGCTTTGCACGCCCGAGCCAAAAACGCTAGCCGCTACGCCTGCGACCGCGTAGGCGCAGGCCATCGCAAAAACGTAGATAAGAGAGAGGAAAAAGCCGCTCGTAGCACGAGAGCTTTTACTGTTGCCATTTTTAGTGTGCGGGTTATCGCTATCAAATTTAGCCGAGGTTTCGTCTGACGCGCTTAAATTTATGGCGCCGTTTTTGCCGCCGCTAGCTTGCTTTGAGACGATGATAGATGAAAGGATCGGTATCATCGGAAAGATGCAAGGCGTGAGCGATAGTAGCAACCCGTAGCCAAAAAACGTAGCGAGCGAGAGGAGAAAATTTCCACTGCCAAGGCTTGCGGCGATAGAGTCTTGCTCGGAGAGCGGCGCCGGCGAGCCGGCAAATTCAGGCTCGGCGGCCTCTATGATCTGCGCGACGGAGTAGCCGCCAAGACCCTTTTTGACGCTAAATTTGAGCACTTGCGGTTGGTAGCAGATGCCGTCTTTGGCGCAGCCTTGGTATTCGAGCTTTAGAGTGAAATTTTCGCCGCCGCTAAGCCCTTTTAACAAATTTATCGGCACGAAAAGGCTAAATTTACCCGTATAAACTTCGCGTTCGTCGTAAATTTCGCCTTTTGGGAAGTTTAGATGCGAGTTTAAAATTTTATCGCCCAGGCTCGCTGCTAGGCTGTCTTTGTAGACGTGGATATTTGGCGCGGGGGCAAATCTAAACTCGACGTTTTGCTCGTCGGCGTGTGCGGTGAGACCGAAGGCTTCTTTGACCGAAAGCGGTTCGGCAAACATAGCGCAGCAAGTCAGAATCGCCGCAAAAATCATCCTAAAAATCATAATATTCCTTGAAATTTTTGTCGTATTTTACACAAGCTCCCATAAAGTCAGCGTTAAATGTTAAATTAAGAGGCGTATTTTAGCTAAATTTTAATTATTTGATAGTAACATTTTAAAAATGCCCAAAGGAGGTTTAGAGTGAGTAAAAACGGCACGGATAGCGTGAAATTCGACTACGAGCACGAGCTTAGAAAGCTACAAATCGAGCTTTTAAAATTTCAAAATCACGTAAAAGAGCAGGGTCTGCGCGTACTCATCATCATCGAGGGGCGCGATGCGGCGGGCAAGGGCGGCTCGATAAAGCGCCTAACCGAGCATCTAAATCCGCGCGGTTGCCGCATCGTGGCGCTTGAAAAGCCAAGCGACGTCGAGCGCTCGCAGTGGTATTTCCAGCGTTACGTCGCGCATTTACCGAGTGCAGGCGAGATCGTGATCTTTGACCGCTCGTGGTACAACCGTGCGGGCGTGGAGCCCGTGATGGGCTTTTGCACGCAGGAGGAACACAAGGAGTTTTTGCGCGAGGTGCCTAAATTTGAGGAGATGATCAAAAACTCGGGCATCATTTTCTTTAAATTTTACCTCTCGGTCTCAAAAGAGGAGCAAAAAAAGCGCTTCAAAGAGCGCCTCACCGACCCGCTCAAGCAGTTTAAAATTTCGCCCGTGGATGAAAAAAGCCAGGAGCTCTGGGATCAGTACACCATCGCCAAATACTCGATGCTACTAGCCTCAAACACGCCGTTTTGTCCGTGGACGATCATCGTCTCGGATAGCAAAAAGCAGGCTCGCATAAACCTTTTTAGGCATATCCTGGCAAACGTCGAATACCCAAAAAAAATAGACGCCAAAAACTTTGAGTGCGACGAAAACGTCGTAAGAAGCGGCGAGGATGAGATACGCCAGATGGAGGCAAATCTCAAAAACGAGAAGCTATCCAAGATGAACGGATAGGGCAAGTTTGGGTCAAATTTAACGCGAGACGCGGCAAACGGCCTCGCGAGAATTTGCCTAAAAAAGTCAAATTTGACTCGACGGTTAAATTTATACGCAGGCGGCCAAACCCGCGCCTTTTTGATACGAACGGCAGTAAAATTGGCGCTTGCCCGTTTTATAAAAATAAATTCGCAAGCGGCGCTATCGCAAATTTAACAAAGCCGGTCAGAGCTAAATTTAACTCAAATTTGCCAAATTTTACCGGCGTCGGCAGATCAAATTTAAGCCTCGCAGAGCCGTTACTCGCGCATTTTATAGCCAAATTTAAACATCCTCCACATCATCCACGCCGCACCATGCGCCAACTAGCAAAGCTTGAGCCGTCGCCGTTATCGCGGCGTCTGCGTAGTAAAGCACGGAGCCCGGGCTTGCTTTTAGAAAAAGTACCGTGAGGCTAGATACGACAGAAACTATAAGCATGACGGAGTGAAATTTAAATAGCGGATTTTGCGTGATGCGCGATAGTCTAAAGTTTAAAATCGTCCAAAAAATCA
>NZ_JBQNAN010000044.1:0-3947 GCF_052170435.1 Campylobacter sp. | reverse complement strand
AGCGGATTTTGCGTGATGCGCGATAGTCTAAAGTTTAAAATCGTCCAAAAAATCATCGTAACCGCAAGTAAAACAAGAAACAAAAGCGTAAAAATAGGATCGTAAAGTATCCCGGCTAGCAGAGCCGCCGCCGTAGCAATCCCTAGCAACCAATACGCGTGAAACGGCCGCATGAGGTTAGTCTCGCACATAGGCTGGAGCTTTTTAAGTGCTTTGTAAAGATAGACGAGCGCAAATATGCTTATCGCCGTCCAGCCGTGCTTTTCTTGAAGTTTCGGGAAAAAATCCTCAACGTAAAGCACCAAAACCGTAAAAGACATAAAGCAAGCCGAAAGCATTCCTTCTTGCTTTGCTTTTTCGATGATTTGGGTTTTGTTTTAGGTCAAATCTTGTTCGTTTTCTCTCATCTCATTCCTCCTTTATCATAGTCCAAGCGTATAGGTAAAACGCAGTCGGTAGCACGTAAAGTATCGCGATGGCTAGTGCTGCAAGCAGTATGGAAAAGACCGCCGTAAAATAGCCTATAGATAGCATTATCTGCAGCGCAAAGGCGATAATAAAGCTAGCGATAGCGAAAAATACGTAAGTCTTAAAAAGATCGTTTTCTGTAATCTTTGCAAGGCTGAAATTTAACTTAGCCCAAAGGACGGCTAGATAGACGGTGATAGCTAGTATAAAAAGTCCCGCCAGTCCGGCACCGGTCGAAGCAGGTCGGTCCTCTACACCGCGTATAAAGCCAAATGCTATACCAACTACCGCAAATACGATAGATACAAAAATCATCTGCTTATAAATGCTAAGTACGTCAGCGTCGTAAATCTCCTCTAGCTTTTTAAGCGCGTACCACATATAAACGGCTGCGGCGAGAAAAAGCACGAAATTTACCGAGCCTTCAAGCATTTTTATCAGCTGCTCTTGCGACTCGCCGTGCGGCTGCGTAAATATCAGATAAAGCTTGGCAAAAAACGACACGGCAACGGTCGCTAGCATAAGCCGGCACGAGATGATACCCTGCTTTTTGGCTGCTTTTAGCGTTTTACGTTCGTAAGAATTTTCTTGCGCGTTTTCTTTTTGGGACGGAATTTTATTTGCGCGGCTTTGCTCGGCGTCAAATTTGAACTCCGTCGTTTGCTCGTCTTGAGTTCTAAAATTTGGGTCGTTTGCGTCTTGTGTGCTTAAATTTGGCCTATCGCCGCACCGAATTGTTAAATTTATTTCGATTTCGTCTTGCTCGTTTGAGAAATTTTCCGCGTTGATCCACGCCGCGAGCAATACGCCCGAAGTCGCTAAATCAAAAAGCGCGTTTGCGAGGGGTTCAAATTTGACGATAGGGGCGATGATGGCGGGCGAGAGGACCTCTAGCATGCCATAGATAAAGTTTGCGCCCAGGCTAGCGGTAAGCATCCACGCGTAAATGCTAAAAAGCACGCAGCCCGAGGCCTTTGCGAGTTTGAGATTTATGACGACCCACGCAACCAAGACGGCAAATGCGGCAAGCGGGATGATGACGTCGGAGATGAGGCTTAGATAATTTTCATCAAAGACGTAGAGCGCGACCGTGCAGAGGATTACGGCTAAAAAGCCGTTGTAAGCGTATTTAAAGATAGTAAAGACGTTTGAGTTTGACAGATCCTGCGCGCGGATGAGCGTATAGTGGAAAAACGTCAGCGCAAACAGCCATGCTAGCGTGCGAACGATCCAAAACAGGCTCTGATCGCTCGCTAGAAAACTCGCGCTCGCACACAGGATGCAAACCGCGCCGAGGATGCCTTGCGTTCTTACTTTATTAAAATTTCTATCCATTTTTCTCTTTTGGCGGTTTTAGTTTTAAATTTATAAAATTTGACGCCCAAATTTGGGTCAAATTTAAGGGCTCGTAAAAGAGAAAATATACATAAATTTGTTTTAAACGGTTATTAAATTTAAGCGCCGAATTTGATTATTTGATTTACAACGAATTACCGCAAAATTTATGAAAGGCGCAGTTAAATTTATAGCGTAGATATATTAAGTAATAAACTGTTAAGGCCAGAAATACTTAGCGGCAGAGGGGGATTTTACTCCCCCCCCCCCCTGTAGAGTTAAATATTTTCTCCCGCTATCATACCAAACGTTAGGCAGTCTAGTATAGCGCAGCTGCCTAGCCTGCTAGCTCCGTGCGTACCGCCCGTAACCTCGCCCGCGGCATATAGACCGGCGATCGGCTCATCGTCGATATCTAGAACTTGCGCTTTGGTGTTGATCTTTACGCCGCCCATGGTGTGGTGCAGCTTCGGAGCGCCGCGCATAGCGTAAAACGGCGGTTTTGAGACCGTGATGCCGTCGGTTAGTTTCATCGGTTTGCCGAAATCCTCATCGACGCCAGACGCTACAAAGCCGTTATAGCGCTCGGCGGTCTTGGTTAGCTCTCCCGCAGGCATTTTATAAAACGCCGCTAGCTCCTCAAGGCTGTCGAATTTTTTGATGACGCCGTTATTCATCGGATTTTCGAGGTCGCTAGGCACTAGTTTTGCCGCGGCTACGGAGTCGCAAAGGTTGATCGGGTAGCTGTTTGCTTTAGCGTCGATGATTTTAAACATCGCGTCGGCTCTGATTTTGCGGTCGGCTAGCTCGTTCATATAGCGTTTGCCGGTTTTTGGATCGACGGAAAATCCGTAGCGGAAGCTCGCCTGGGCTGCAAATTTGCTCGTGATGCCGTTGCCTTTTTCGTCCGGGCATTTGTACGGGATGTACTGGATCCAGCCGACTTGCACCGGTAGCGCGCCTACCTTAAACGCTGAGATGAGCGCGCCTGCGGTAGCTCCGGGGTGGTTTGTGGTGTCAAACTCTGGCACGGCGCGAGGATCTTGGAGTTTTCTAAAGAATTTATCGCTACAAAAGCCGCCGCTTGCGAGTATGACGCCTTTTTTGGCCTTGATGATTTTCTTGTCGCCGCCTTTATTTTCTCGGTCGTCGCTAAAGAGATCTTTGTCGAATTTATAGTTTTCTCTCACGGTTACGCCTACTACGCGACCGCTCTCGTCGGTTACGAAGTCGTCAAATTTCGTTCGAGTGCGAAGCTCGCAGCCGTCGGTTTTTTTAAACGACTCCACGAGAGGCTGCACGATGCCCGAGCCGCTGGTGTTCTCGGTGTAGTACGTTCTAGGCACGCTGTGGCCGCCCTCTAGGATGAGTTTATCTAGGTATTTTGCGCCGTGTTTTACGGTGAAGTTAAACGTATCTACGGCGCGGTCGGCCAGCACCTCAAGCAGCTCGACGTGATTTAGTCCGAGGCCCGCTTTTACGCAGTCGGCGATGAAAATCTCTTTTGAGTCTTTGACGCCGTTTTTCTTTTGTAGTTCGCTACCCGGCACGGCAAAAATTCCGCCGTTTACGACGCTGTTGCCGCCCACGCGCCCCATTTTTTCTAGGATTAGTACTTTGTTTCCGCGTTCGCTCGCTTTGATACCCGCCGCAAGACCGGCAAAGCCGCTGCCGATGATGACGACGTCCCACTCCTCGTCAAATTTTACGTCTTTTGTGCTTACTGCAGCGTCTGCATTTACTGCTCCTAATGCAAGCGCTCCGGCACCGGTTAAGCTCATTTTGAGCATATCGCGTCTTGAAACGTCACTTTTTGCCATAATTATCTTCTTTAAATTTAGATATTAAATTACAAATTTTATATATACATAAGTATTTAATAAAATTTGTTTTTTATATTAAAAATTGTACTGCAGTATGGCGTAAACTAAACTTAAATTTGAGATGGTTTTATTAGATTATTTTAAATTTTTTATTATATTTTAATAAGGTAGTCTGATTTTACGCAGTCTACCTTAAATTTTAGAATTAATTTTACTTAGTCGCGTTTTTATCCGCCGTAGTTTCTGCTTTTCCCACCTTCATCCCCACATAATCCTCCCCAAAATAAGCCTTCTTTATCTCTTCTTTTTTGATTGCGGCTT
>NZ_JBQNAN010000043.1:0-4416 GCF_052170435.1 Campylobacter sp. | reverse complement strand
CCGCGAGCACCGCTAAAATCAAAATTTGCATTTGCGTTAAATCCGTTTACGCCGCCTATCATTTAAAATCCTTTTAAAATTTAGCTTTCTAACGATATCGGCAAAATTTGAGGAAATTTTAGTGTGGAGGATTTAACGCAGTTGCTCGCCAGCAAACAATTTTTATTCAAAATCCTTCCGCGGGCTTACGCAGTACGTACCCCGGCCCGCGTGTTTAGCTTTATAAAGAGCGTCGTCAGCGCGCTGAAGTAGCAGGTCAAACGAGCCGTGTCCGATCTGGCCCTCTGCTATGCCCGCGCTTACGGATAGTCCGTTAAATAGCGGATTTTCTTGACAAATTTTAAAAAACCGATCAATCAAAATTTGCACGCGAGGCGCGATGCTTTGCATGTTCGCACCGTCGGTAAATATCGATATAAACTCGTCCCCGCCGATACGCACGTTCATAGCGTCGTTAAAAATCTCTTTTATCAGCTCCGCGATCGCAACCAGAGCCTTATCGCCCGCCTGATGTCCGTGCTCGTCGTTTACCTGCTTAAAGCGATCCAGATCCATATAAAGTATGCTCATACGTACCGTTTTTAGCCCGTCTAAAAAGGCGTCTAGCTGGTTGCGGTTGGCTAGTCCCGTGAGCTGGTCGTAGTGGGCTAGGTACTCGATGTTTTGCAGATACTCGTGCTCTTTCGTCACGTCGCGAGCGATGCCGACGGTGCCGATGATCGTCTCGCCGTCAAATATCGGCGTTTTATACGTTTTTAGCTTGCTTAGTTTGCCGTCCGCGCGCATAACTTCCTCGTCAAAAAGGCAGGTCTTGCGCGCGGCTACGACGTCGTCCTCGGTCTGGACGCAGACGTAGTCCGTTTGCTCGTAGATTTCTTTTGGGATATCCCAGATATAGTAGTGATCTTTGCCGCGCACGAGCTCTTTTGGCTTGTTTACGACCTCGCAAAACTCATCGTTTACCTCTAGATGTAGCCCGCCCATATCCTTAAACCAGATCATATCGGGAGACGAGTTTATCAGCGTTTGTAGCCAAGTTTTTTGTAGCCACGACTCTTTACGTTCGGCGATTAAATTTAGCGCTTTTTCAAAGTAAAAGTCGTCTAAATTTGCGCTTTCAAGCCAAATTTCGTCAGCGAACTGCTTTTGCTCGCCCGTTATCTCGTCCGAGCCTCTCGCGTAAATCGCCAAAAAGCCGTTTTCGCCTATGCGGTTTTTTAGTTCGGATAAATTTAATTCGCAATGCTCGCTTGCTATGACTAGATATTGGTGCCCATCGGGGATAAATGCAGGGATATCGCAGGTGTTTTTTAGCATCTCAAATTTGTGTTCAAACCGCGGTCTGGGCGGGATTTTACTGTATTGCTCAAGCTTATTTTTTATATCCTGGGTTAAACAAATATGCAGTTTGACGCGGTACATGACTGCTCTCTTTTGTTTTTGGTTATGATACAGCAGGCGAGCTTTAACGAGGCTTTTTGGTGCGGATAAATTTGACCTTTTGCGAGGAGTTGAAATTTAAAAATTTGCTAGGTTAAATTTGAACGTAAATTTGAAGAAGAGCGTCAAATTTACGGCAGGTCGCCGAGCCGCATAAGCTCACGCGAGTCGCCGTAAATTTGCAAATTTAAATCAGCCTCCGTACATCAGCCTCGGTAGCCAAAGCGAGATTTCCGGGATGTATGTCACCAGGACGAGTCCGATAAATAGCGTCAAAGTCCACGGCAAGCATGAGACGATGACGTCTTTTAGATTCATGCCCGTTAGGCCGCTAGCGACGAATAAATTCAGTCCGACGGGCGGCGTGATCATGCCGATTTCCATATTCACGATGAGCAGGATGCCGAAGTGTACCGGATCCACGCCTAGCGCAGTCGCGATCGGTAGCAGTAGCGGTACCATGATCATAACAACCGATGAAGGCTCCATAAACTGTCCCATGATGAAAAGCAGGACGTTTACGATGATTAGAAAGCCTATTTTGCCGATATTTGCGGCTAGGATGCTGTCCGCTATCGTTTGCGGGATGTTTTCGCTAGTTAGCAGATACGCAAATACGACCGCGTTTGCGATGATGAAAAATATCATCGCCGTCGTGATGGCAGACTCTAGGCAGATGTCCCACAGGTCTTTAAATTTGATATCTTTATAAACAAATAGCGAAATAATCAGCGCATATATAGCGCTAGCCGCCGCAGCCTCGGTCGGGGTGAAAATGCCGCCGTAGATACCGCCGATAACGACTACTACGATTAGCAGCGCCCAAAACGCCTTGCCGAATTTTTTTACTCGCTCACTCCAAGGCTCGGGCGTAGTAGCTTTAAAGCCGAGTTTTTTCGCTCCGATATAAGTCTGAAGTATCATCATGCCGCCCAGCATTAGCCCCGGCACCACGCCCGCCATAAATAGCTGCGCGATACTAACCTCCGCCGTCACGCCGTAAACGATCATAACGACCGAAGGCGGGATGAGGATACCTAGAGAGCCCGCGGTTGTGATGCCGCCCACGGCGTATTCTTTTGGATAACCCGCTTCTTTGATAGCGACGAACATGATGGAGCCTATCGCTACGACCGTAGCGGGCGAGCTGCCAGAAACCGCGGCAAATATCACGCACGCAAATATCGCGCTCATCGGTAGGCCGCCGGGTAGGTGTCCGACCATGGATTTAGCAAAATCTATAATGCGTCTAGCAGAGCCGCCCTTGCTCAGTAAATTTCCGGCTAAGATAAACATCGGGATCGCCATAAGGGCAAATTTATTGATACCGTCAAAGATAAGCTGAGGCATCGCCGCGACGTCAAGATCCGTAAAAAGCAGCATCGTTAAAACCGTACTAGCTCCAAGCGAAACGGCGACGGGAACGCCTATAAGCATGAGACCAAACAGCGAGATAAATAAAAATGCGATGGTCATAGGCTCTCCTTAGCTTTTCTTGACCGAGTCGCGTATCATCTCGGCTTCGTTATTTACGATGACCTTATCCGAAGGCGTCATAGCGATCTGGAAAATTTTCTCTCCGGCGCGGTAGCTAGCTCCTAAAAAAGCGATCGGAAGCACCAGCATAGGTATCCACTGCGGCACGCCTAGATCCACGCTCATGAAATCAAGCTCGATCATCACCTGCAGATACTGCACGCTATAAACTACGATAAACATCAAAAATGCCGTCGTTAGTATATTTGCAAAGATGAGATAGGCCTTTGCGACGATGGGCGGAAATCTCTCGATCAAAATCGTAACCGAGATATGAATGCCCTTTCTAAAGCCGTATGCTGCGGCAAAAAACGCCGACCAGATAAAAAGGTAGTTCGTTAGCTCGCCCGCCCACGACCAGCCCGTGTTAAAGCAGTATCTCATCACTACGTTAACAAAGGCTAGCAGCGTGCCTGTGGCGATGCCTAGCACCGCCACAGTTTTGTTTACCGAGGCAATGCCGACATCTAAAATCTCAAAAAATTTACCCATAAAATCCTACTTCGTATTTATCGTTTTTTCTATCAAATCTTGACCGATCACGTTGTAGAAGTTCGGATAAATCGGCTTCATAGCCTCTGCCCATTTGCCCTTTTGATCGGCATTTAGCTCGATTATCTCAAGCTTTTTGCTCTCGCCTGCGTATTTTTTAAGCTCGCTTAAAATATGCTCTTCTTCTTTAGCCGTCTCTTCGCGCTCGAACGCCGTAGCTTCTTTTAGAGCTTGCGTTACGTGAGCCTTCATATCATCAGGCAAACCTTTCCAAAATTTCTCGCTCATAACGACTAAATATCCCAAATATCCGTGGCCTGATAGCGTTAAAGAGCTTTGCGCCTCGTAAAATTTGGAGTTGTAGAAGTTTGATAGCGGGTTTTCAGTCGCATCGACTACGCCTTGTTGAAGGGCCGGATAAACCTCTGAAAACGGCAATACTTGCGGGTTGCCGCCCACGACTTTGATCTGCTCTTCAAGTACTTTTGAGCTTTGGATGCGGAATTTTTGTCCCTTAGCGTCCGCAGGCTCTACGATAGGCTTTTTGCTAGAGCTAAAGTGTTTAAATCCTGCGTCCCAAAAATCAAGCGCGATGAAGCCTTTTTTAGCAATCATATCTTTTAGAGCTTGTCCGACTTCGCCGTCTTGAACAGCGTAAAGATGGGCGTTGTCTCTAAAGATAAACGGCAGGTCAAATAGCTGAAACTGCGGCACTATCGGCGTAAATTTAGAAAAACTAGGCGCGGCCATCTGTACGTTGCCAAGTTTCAGCGCTCCAAAAACTCTATCGTCGTCCATCAGCGATGCGGCAGGATATACCTCGACCTTGATCGCTCCGCCGCTAAGCTCGCCGACTCTTTTTGCAAAAAAATCGGCAGCCTTGCCTTTTGGCGTAGAGGCGGCCACGACGTGGGCAAATTTGATCGTGTATGTTTTGCCTGCGGCAAA
>NZ_JBQNAN010000042.1:0-5398 GCF_052170435.1 Campylobacter sp. | reverse complement strand
GGCGGCACGAACGACATCTACTACCTAAACTGCGCTCTAAACGGCTTTGAAAACGAGATCAGCATGCGCTCGCAGGCTCTAAAATTTATCGACGAAAAGGAACTTAGCGCGTTAAATTTGGCGGCTGATTTTATCCTTTGCGTAAAATCGGCGCAAAATTTAACCCTGGGCTCGGACGTTTTTGATCCCGCTAAGCTAAACGAGATCACCTCGCTTATGCAAACCAAGTCCAAAAAGACGCAAGAAAATAGCAGCGTCATCTCGCAAAAACTCTTTTCCTGCATGCACTCGGTCGCCGTTTTTTCGCGCTATCTGGTCGCTAGCTTTTACAGGAGTAAATTTACAAGCGGGGTTAAATTTAGCCAGCTGCGAGCTGCGCGGCTAAAAAACGGATTTTATAGGTTTGAAAATACGATTTACGTACCGCTGCACGTCCGCCCTCGCCCTCTAAACGCCGTACTAAAGCAGCTTTTAGCCCTCGGCGATGCGGAGTATAAATTTGACGTTGGGACGATCTTTTACCTAAAACGCGCGCAAATTAGCAAAGAGGACGCCGAGGATTCGCTCGCGCTTTTTAGAAAAATTTTGATGCGAAACCACGCTCACTGCATCATCAAGGCGCTTTTGGACGCGGAGGTTTTGCCTGTTTTAGTTAAGCCGCTCGAGCACGCCGTAAATTTGGCCGAATTTGACGGCTACCATAAATTTAGCGTCGGCGAGCACTGCGTGCTAAGCGTCAAATTTGCCGAAAATATCAAAGATAAATTCGTAAAATCGCTTTACGACGAGCTTTGTATCGAGGGGCGCACGCTGCTAAAGCTAGCCTTGCTGCTGCATGACGCGGGCAAGGGGCTAGGCGGCGATCACTCGGTCGTGGGCTCAAATATCTTTCGCGCCTACGCCGCAAAGCTAAATTTGAGCGCAAAGGCCGTAAATATCGGCGTTACGCTCGTGCGCTACCACACGCTGATGAACGACGTGGCAAACCGCGAGGATATCTACGATCAGCGCACGATTTTTAGCTTTATCTCAAAGCTTGGCGATCCGCAAACCCTAAAACTCGCCTACATCGTCGCCTACTGCGTGATAAACGCGACGGACGAAAAGCTCTATACGCCCTATCTGGCGCGGCTTTTGCGCGAGCTTTACGGCATTTGCCTGCAAAGCTTCGAGGATGAAAACCTGCTAGACGAAGCCGCAAGACGCGTAAAAAAGGAGCTTAGCATCAGACGAAACGCTAAATTTGCCGCTTTAAACGAAAATTTGAAAGAAAAAATTTTCGCCATCAGATCAAATTTACTCTTTGCCAAATACCAACCAGCAGACATCATCGGCATCGCCTGGGCCGCGCAAAGCGCGGATAAACTAAGCGTGCAGGTGCAAAATCATCAAAGCCTAAGCATAGAAATTTACGCGCAAAACTACCCGAATTTAGCGGTTTTGCTCTCGTCTTTGGCGCACCTTGATCTTGGATTTATGGAGATTTTCGAGCTGTTTGACGGTAAATTTTACGTCAAGCTGGAGTTTAACAAAAACGTCAAATCAAGCGAGCTAGAAACCCTAAAAAACCTTATCGAGATCTCGCTAAAAAGCGGCGCCTCGGCGCAAATAAATCGCCCGATCATACTAAAAGGCGAGCTAAATTTCGACGCTAACCACTCACAAGAGTACGCAAAGCTTGGCATAAACGCGAAAGATCAGCGCGGGCTGATGGCTTACGTATTGGGAGTTTTTAAGGAATTTGATGTAAAAATAGCCAACGCTAGAATCCAAACCGTAAAAAACAGGACGCGAAATTTGCTGCTTATACAAAAGCGCGAGGGCGTGGATTTGGGCGAAATTTTAAAATTATTAGAAAGCGAGTAAACATGTGCGGAATCGTCGGTTACGTCGGCAATAGAGAAAAAAGAGAGTTTATTTTAAACGGATTAAAAGAGCTTGAGTACCGCGGCTACGATAGCGCAGGCATGGCGGTGATGAGCCTAGAGGGCGGTTGCGACAAATGCGCGCAAGAAATCGCCTTTTTTAAGGCTATCGGCAAGCTTGAAAATTTAGCCAAAAAATCAGAGGGCTTTAGCTCTAGCGGCGAGGGCGTCGCGATCGGACACACGCGCTGGGCTACGCACGGCAAACCTACCGAGATCAACGCTCACCCGCACCTTGGCGAGCACTCTTTCGTCGTTCATAACGGCATCATCGAAAACTACAAAGAGCTAAAGGAGGAGCTTGAGGCAAAGGGCGTTAACTTCCTCAGCCAAACCGACACCGAGGTTATCGTGCATCTTTTCGAGGAAAATTTAAAAGCTATCGGCGAGCCGTTTAAAGCGTACGAAGCCACGGTCGCGCGCCTACACGGAGCTTACGCGACGCTGCTTATCACCAAAACGGCTCCGGGCAAAATTTTCTTTGCCAAGGACGCCGCGCCGCTAGCTATCGGCAAAAGTGAGGAAAAAGAGGTATTTTTCGCTTCCTCGGACGCCCCGCTAATCGGCCTAGCCAAAGAGGTGTGCTACCTGGACGACAAAAGCTACGGATTTGTTAGCATTGACGAGATTGCGATTTTTAAAGACGAAAAAAAACTAAGCCCGAGCTTTGCCGCGCTGCCTGCAGATAAAAGCTACGCGCAAAAAGAGGGTTACCGCTTTTTCATGGAAAAAGAAATTTACGAACAAAGCGCGGTAGTCTCAGAAACTCTAATGGGACGCGTCAAAGAGGATGCGGTAGGGCTTGAAAATTTAACGAACGAGTACCTGCAAAATATCGATGATATCGTAATTTGCGCATGCGGCACTAGCTATCATGCGGCCCTTACGTCTAGCTACCTTTTCGAGCGACTAGCGGACACTAGAGCTAAGGTCGAGATCGCGAGCGAATTTCGCTATAGACGCCCGAAACTAAACAAAAACGCCCTTTTTATCGTCATCTCGCAAAGCGGCGAAACCGCCGACACCCTAGAAGCGCTAAAAATCGCCAAGCAAGCAGGACTAAAGACGCTAGCCATCTGCAACGTCGATAACTCCTCGATCGTGCGCCTAGCGGACGACACGCTACTAACTCGCGCGGGAATCGAAAAGGGCGTAGCCAGCACCAAAGCCTTCGCCACGCAGGTTGTTACGCTGTGGATGCTAGCGCTGCAAATCGCGCAGGCTAAAGCCTCTATAAGCAAAGAAGAGCTAAAAAGCGAGATCGCGGCGCTCCTACACGTTCCGCAAATTTTAAACATCAGCAAAGAGCCGCAAGAGCGTATCCGCCGCCTAGCCAAGCACTATTTGCACGGCCACGGCTTCTTTTTTATCGGGCGCGATATATTTTATCCGCTCGCGCTCGAGGGCGCGCTAAAGCTCAAAGAGATCTCCTATCTGCACGCCGAGGGCTACCCTGCGGGCGAGATGAAGCACGGCCCTATCGCGCTTGCCGACGAGAGGCTCTTTACGATCGCGCTGATGCCGCAAACCGTCCTTTACGAAAAAACCAAAAGCAACGTCGAGGAGCTAGCCGCCCGCGACGCCTACATACTTGCTATCAGCCCCGAGGAGTTCGAGCTTAGCGACGATTTTATCAAAACAAGCAAGCAAGCTCACCCGATGAGCGAGTTTTTCGAGATGATGATTATCTTGCAGCTTTTTGCGCTGGAGATCGCCGTGAGGCTAGGCAACGACGTAGATATGCCGCGAAATCTCGCTAAAAGCGTGACCGTAGAGTAAATTAATAGGCGAAATTTGACGGGCGGCAGCGTTAAATTTCGCTTTTAAATTTTAATCCAAGAAGCTCAAATTTAACACGCCATAAAACCGCTAAATTTTACAGAACACACCCGAAATACACACTATGATAAATAGTCCTAATTTAAAAAGATTAAAATTCAAATTTAGCTAAAATCGCTATCAAAAAGGAGCGTAAAATGATCTTTGAAGACGAGCTGATTTTCGTTGAGCGCGAAACTAGCGAGATACCGTGGGTGAAAATTTTTACCAAAACGCCGTTTAAGGAGCTAACAGACTGCGACGAATCGACGCAAAAAAGGGTTTTTGAAGCGGTTTTAACGACCGAAAAAGTAATGAGAAAATTTTATAATCCCACTAAAATAAACATCGCAAGCTTTGCCAACTACGTGCCGCGCGTGCATTTTCACGTGATGGCGAGGTTTGAGAGCGATAGCTTTTTCCCGGAGTCCATGTGGGGCAAAAGGCAGCGCGAGGGCGAGCTAAATTTGCCTGAATTTGCCGAGTTTTCTCAAATTTTAGCGCGCGAGCTAGGCAAAACACGTGAATAAAAAAATACTTCTAACGCTCGCGATCATCGTAGTAGCAGGCATTTTGGCGGTTTATAAGGCGCGCTGGGACGAGCAGACGCAGACGGAAAATATCAAAAAATTTCTCGACTTTCAAACGCAAATTTTAAACAAAAATATTGAGGAGGAGAAACTCTCCGCGATGACAGTGGCTGCGCTACTAGCGCAAAACGAGCACGTGAAAAAATGCATGAGCCAAAACGACCGCGAAATGTGCCTAGAGACGCTTGGCGAATTTACCAAAACGCTCAGCAAGGTGCCCATTTACGAAAATGCCAAATTTCACATCCACACGCCCGAAATGAGGAGCTTTGCTAGGAGCTGGATACCGCTATATAACGACGATCTAACGAACTTTCGCCACCTGCTAGCCGAGGCCAAAAACGGCGTAGCCGCGGGCATCGAGGTCGGTCGCGCGGGAGTTTTCATTAGGTCGGTCGCGCCGATATTTGAGGATAAAAAGATGCTCGGCAGTATCGAAGTGCTGCTTGATTTTAAGCATTTGAGCGACTTTTTCTCGCAGCAAGGGCTTGATCTTTTCGTATTGCTCGACGCCGGCGGCGATCTGCCCTATCAAAACAGCAGCGACGAGGGCATCATCGAAGGCTTTCATTTCGTAAATAAGAGCTACGCAAATTTAAACGTCTTGCCGATGCTAAAGGATATCAAATTTAAAAGCGGCGGATTTTATCAGACGGATTCGCACGCCTTTACCGTCCAGCCGATGAACGACGCAAAGGGCG
Source organism: Campylobacter sp. (assembly GCF_052170435.1). GTDB lineage: Bacteria > Campylobacterota > Campylobacteria > Campylobacterales > Campylobacteraceae > Campylobacter_A. The sequence goes on along the minus strand of NZ_JBQNAN010000042.1, from coordinate 364 downwards.
AGCGAGTGGGATATTTCGTGATTTATTTTAACTCCGACTTAAAAGAGCGAAATTTAGCAAAGCTGGGCGTTTGGTTTGATTAGTCAAGCAGGCTTTTTGAGTACGGCGAAAATTTGTAGGTAAAGACGCTGCCTTTGCCCAGTTCGCTTTTCACGCCGTACTCTACGCCGTTTTTCACGCAGATGCTTTGCACGATGTTTAGCCCAAGGCCAAAGCCGCCCTGCACGCCCTCGTCTCTAACGTAGCGTTTCCAAATTTTACTCGTGTCTTTTATGCCTTCGCCTTCGTCCTCGACTACGAGCACGATTTTGCCGCTTTTTTCAAAAAGGCGCAAATTTATTATCCCTCCTTCGCGGCTGTATTT
>NZ_JBQNAN010000041.1:0-5409 GCF_052170435.1 Campylobacter sp. | reverse complement strand
GGGGATTTTTTGAGCTGTTTTGCTAGGCTAAAAGTAGGCATCGCGTAGTGCGCCAAGCCCTTATCTTTTGGCTTTTCCAGCGCAAAGTCAAAGCTTGCGGCGCCTTTTATCTCGTTTATTACGCTTTTTTTCAACGCCTTTCCTTACGCGTTTTTAGCCGTATCTTCAGTCTTTGCGGCGGTTGCGGTTTCTTCTTTTTTCTCTTCTACTTTTTCTACGTTCTCGGCTTTTTTATCGTCTTCCATTTCCGATTTGAAGCTCTTTATTCCCTTACCTAGGCCTTTTGCGAGCTCGGGGATCTTTTTCGCTCCAAAAAGCAAGACCACGATAAGTAAAATAATAAGCAATTGTTGGACGCTTGGACCCATTTTTTCTCCTTTTGATTTTCGTTATATTAGCATAATTTTATCAATTATTCCATTTGTTAATAATCTCTTTTGCGTCTAAATTTGACGTTTTTAGGCGCATCGAGCGCAAAATCCCGCGCAAATTTTCGTAGCAGTTTTGCAAGTCGTCGTTTATCAAAAAATAATCGTACTCTAAGATATGCTCCATCTCGCCGACTGCGTTTATCAGCCGCTTTTCGATGGTTTCCTCGCTATCGGTGCCGCGATTTTGCAGCCTTGATTTTAGCTCGTTTTTGCTGGCGGTCGTGATAAAAACGGAGGTGATATTTTCGGCGAATTTCGATTTTGCGATATTAAAGCCCTGCACGTCGATATCAAAAATAGCTATTTTGCCCTCTTCAAGCGCCTTTAAAACGGGCTTTAGCGAGGTGCCGTAGTAGTTGCCGTGCACGCACGCCCACTCCAAAAACTCATCCGCGTCTATCCCTTTTTTAAACTCGTCTTCGCCTATAAAATAATAATTCACGCCCTCGATCTCGCCCTGCCTCGGCGCTCTCGTGGTGCTTGAGATAGAAAAATAAAGATCGTTTTCCTCTTTTAAAAGACGGCTTAAAAGCGTGCTTTTGCCGCTACCGCTAGGGCCGGAGATAATTAAAATTTGCCCCTTCAACTACTTTTCCTCAAAGCTTATATTGATTTTTATGTTGAGATTTTTTAGAGCTTCTCGCAGTTCGCCGTCTTGCAGCGAATTTTCTAGATTTTTTGCTACGGCGTCTGAAATTTGAGCCTTTAGCTCGTTTATCTTTGACGTCGTTTGAGCTTTTTGTGAGCTCAAATTTGCCGCTTCGCCGCCATCAAATCCGCTTTCGTTAAGCGCCAAAGCCATATCTTTTTCGCTGATTTGCTCGATATCGCCGTACTCGCTCGGATGGAGTTCCTGCGCCACTTCAAGCTCCTTTTGCATGTCGTCAGATTCGATGATTTCTTGCACGTCTTGCTCCAAGCCCGCTTCCGCCTCGTCTTGCTGCTCGTCCTCGGCAAAAATATCCTCCGCAAGATCGCCGTCTAAAACATCTTGCGCCAAATTTTCCTCAGTCGCAAACTCCGCCAACTCCGTCTCGCCGGCTGCTTCTGTGTCGCCTAGCAAAAACTCGTCGCCCAAGGCGCTATTTTTGACCTGCACCTCTTGCTCGTCCGGCTCGTCAAATTTCATATCTACGTCGGCAAAGATATCATCCTGCTCTTTGGCTTCTTCTACCACAAATTTATCGTCATTTTCCGTTTGTTCAAGGCTTTGCGGAGCTTCAGGCTCGTCCGCGCTATCCATATCGGCAAACTCGGCCATATCAGGCTCGTCCGCCGTTTCAAATTTAGCATCCAAAGGCTCGTCGTCCGTATCCAAATTTTCAGACAGCTCATCCATCTTGTCTATTTCATCGATTTGATGCTTGATATCCTCGATACTGCCGTCAAAATCAAGCTCAAATTTGTCTTGAGTTTCTTCAAGCTCGTCTTCTCCGTCCGCGGCGACAAGCTCCGTTGCGCCGAGTTCAGTGAGTTCAGGTTCGTCCGCCGTTTCAAATTTGATATCCATAAGCTCATCCGGCGCATCTATCTCCGCAGAAAGATCGTCAAATTTATCGTCTTTTGCGGCTATTTCAAACTCGTCAAAATCCATCGCCTCATCATCCGCGTCATCCAAATCTAGCTCTTCGTCTCCGAGTTTCTCGCTTAGCTCGTCCATATCGTCGATAGCTTTTACGATCTCATTTAGCTCGTCAAAGGCGCTATCTTTGCCGGATGTCGCTTGCGAAATATCGTCAAGCTCGTCGTCTAGCCTAAGCTCGCCCGGATCCAGCTCCATGATCTCGTCTTCAAAGACGTCTTCGGCCGGATCGTCTATAAACTCAAACCCTTTGACCGAGACCTCGGCGGTTTCGTCTTTTGTAGCAGCAGGCTCGGCGCTCTTTGTTTTGCTCGCCAGATCCTCCACGATAGTGATAAATTCCGTCGGCAAAAACGGCTTTGGCAGTATCCTGTCGGCATTTTCAAAGGTCGGAGAATTTTTAGAGGAAAGGTATAAAATTTTATTTGCGAATTCTTTTAGGTTCATCTCTTTTGCGTTGATATCGCTGTCGATGATAAGCACGTCAAAAACGCCGCTAAGCTCGCTAGCGTCGCCGATCTCGACGTATTCGTAACCCATTTTGCTAAGAGCCAGCGTCGCCAAGCGCGATACCGCGGGATTGGCGTTTACAAGAACGATTTTCACGAATTCTCCTTTTTATACCTAAAAAACGTATTTTAAAACATTTTCCATTACTTCAAGCTTAGTTTTAGAAAAATAGCGACGGAAGGTCGTTGATAACGCGAAGCACTAGCTGCCTAAAAAGCTCCATCATACCCGCTAGTATCGCGATCAGCACGGCAAAGCCGATCGTGATCTTGATCGGATAGCCCACGACTAGCAGGTTAAACTGCGGCATCGTCTTCATGAGCATGCCAAAAATCAAATCAGAAAGTAGCGAAAGCGCCAAAATCGGGAAGGAAATGATAAACCCGAAGGTAAATAAATTTATCATGGACTTTGAGGCGTACTGCACGATATCAGGACTCGGATAAAAGCCGCCCAGCGGCACGTGCGTGAGGGAATTTGAGATAAAAAGCAAGATCAAATGGTGCCCGTCGAAGGCCAAAAAAGTCATGAGCGCGAGAAAATTTATGATATTTGAGATCACGGGCGAGCTAAGGCCGGTCTGCGGATCAAGCACCGAAGCCATCGAAAAGCCCATGATCATCGATATCTGCTCGCCGGCTAACTGCAAACTAGCAAAAACGATGTGAAGTAGCAGCCCTGCGCAAACTCCTAGCGCCGCCTCGCTCACGATCTCGACGGCTAGATAGTAAATTTCGCCGCTTTTAATGCTAGCAAGCGGAAACAAAAATAGCGTAAGTAAAAACGAAAACGCGGTCTTGACGCTCATAGGTATCTGCTCGTGCCCGTAAAACGGGAAAAACAGCATCAACCCGCCGATACGCGCAAACAGCAGCATAAAAGTGATGACGCGCTCGGGCGCGAAAAACTCGACTAGCTCCACCTGACTCTTTCGTTTTAAATTTAAATGTCGTTATTTTAGGGTTAAATCCTTGAAAATTCGGTAAATTTAAAAGACAAATGAAAATGTGCGGCAATTTAGGTGTGATCAAGGGTGGTTAAATGCCGTTTTGAGGGCTAAATTTTGTATGCGCGTTGTTACTTTTAAAATTTGGGCGGTTTAAATTTATCGACCGCTTTGCGTTTTTATTTTTGCGTTAAATTTTAGTTTTGCGGGACGGCAAGATGTAGGCGTTCGTTTTTATGTTTTGTCGGTTGGCGAAGTCGAAACCAGAATTTTAACAAGTCACTATATCTTGCGAATTTAAAACGTCTTACTATAAATTTGACTTAAAAAAATAGCTCGTAAATTTGGCGCACAAATTTTAAATGGCAAATTTGAAAAATCGTCGCCTGCAAAAATATTTAAATAGCTTCGGGAGAAATTAAAGAGAATTTTTTGTCTTCGAGGCGGTAAACCTCGTCGCATCTTTGTGCAAGCTCGTTGTCGTGAGTGACCAAAACCAGCGCCGCATCATTTGCTTTGATATAGTTAAATAGCGTTTGCATCACTTCGTTTGCGGTCTGTTTGTCTAGATTTCCTGTCGGCTCGTCGGCAAATATCACGCGCGGCTTTTTGCAAAGTACCCTAGCGATTGAGACGCGCTGCTGCTGCCCGCCGCTTAGCTCGCCCACCTTTTGATTCATTACGCCGTCTATCTTTAAATTTGCCAAAATTTCATCGTCTATTTTTTGCGCGGATAAAACGGAGGCTAGCTCGATATTTTCGTGCGCGCTAAAGCCTTTAAAAAGATAGTGCGCCTGAAAAATGATACCGAAATCAAATCTGCGAATGCGCAAAAGCTCGTTTGCCGACAGGTCGTAAAGCGACTTACCGCCGTAGATAACTTCGCCGTTTTTGGGTCGTAAAAGAGTAGAAAGTATATGAAGTATAGTTGATTTGCCGCAGCCGCTGACGCCCGTTATGGCGCAGCTGCCGCCGGCATTTACGCTTAAATTTACATCCTCAAAGAGCGTATAATCATACGCAAAGCCTAGATTTACGCCCTTTAAGATTTCCATTAAATTTTAGCCTATTTGCGCCGCAACCTCGGCCGCAAAGTCCTCGTTTTTCTTCTCTAGGCCTTCGCCAAGCTCGAAGCGAACGTATTTTACTAGCTCGATCTTGCCGCCTAGCTCTTTGCCTTTTTCTTCAACGACTTGCTCGATAGTTTTTTTATCGTCCATTACGTAAAACTGTCCAAGTAGCGTAAGGCGCTGATCTAAAACAGTGTTGTCCGCGTAAAATCTCTCGATCTTGCCAGGGATGATCTTATCCCAAATTTTCTCAGGTTTGCCCTCGGCTTTTAGCTCTTCTTCGATCGCTTTTGTAGCTTTTGCAAGCTCTGCATCGCCTATCTGGCAGCGGCTAGCATACTCAGGTATGTGATGAAGCGGTTTACCTAAGCGTTTTAGCTCTTCATTATCTTTTTCAAGTTCGGCGCGAAGCGCGATAAATTCCTTCTCGACAAACTCTTTGTCAAGGTCTTTATAGCTTATAACGCTTGGTTTCATAGCAGCTGCGTGCATGCACAAATTTCTTGCAAATTCAGCCGCTTTGTTTGCGATTTCTGCACTTTCGCAAACTAGACCGATAAGCACGCCTACGCGGCCGTTTGAGTGAACGTAGCCGTTTACTACGCCTTTGTCGTCCGCTTTTATAGTCTCAAAGCGGCGAACGACCAAATTTTCGCCGATAGTAGCGATCTGGCTTTTGAAATAATCCTCAAATTTAACGCCGTTAATAACGCTTGCGTTTAGACTCTCGACGTCTTTTATCAAATTTGTTTGGATGTGCGCCGTAGCGTCTTTGGTCAAATTTTGAAACTGAGCGTTTTTAGCGACGAAGTCAGTCTCAGAGTTTATCTCGCTGATAGTTGCTGTTTTGCAGTGATCGCAAACAACAAC
>NZ_JBQNAN010000040.1:0-5581 GCF_052170435.1 Campylobacter sp. | reverse complement strand
GTTAAAGGTGGTTTCTCAATTCGTGAGCTCGAATTATACAGATAGGATGCTTAAAGACAGCTGAATAAATAAACCAAATTTGTATATTTTTTAAATTTATGAACGATCAGCAAAAGCAACCTGCAAAAAGCCGGTTTCTGGCGTTACTGTTATAGTAGCTGTTTTTTTAGCCGTACTTAGTACTATTTGACAATTTTGGCCATTATGAACCAGTCTATCATATCCTCTAGCTGCGCCACCGCCACCAGGAGTACTTACGCTTCTCATAGGTCTTCCAAACTCGTCAAAAGAGATAGTTTGCAAATTGCCCTGCCCGCATACCCCGCCTAGCTGTACATCAGTTATACCAAATTTTTTTGCCAAATTATATTTACTGCTAGCGTTTGCGCAATTGGCTCTCGAAATGCCGGCCCATCCTGAACTCATAAATTTATTCGGATCCAATGGATCCCTTGCAACTTCGTTTGCCGAATTTAAATTACCTGTCGCATCTCCATCATCATGATATACGCTATATCTCCATTCGTTTGCGCCCTCGCAAAATGAAGCCCTAGTAAAAGTTATACTCCACCTCTTTCTAAACCAGTTAGCATCGGTAGGGTCAAATTTACTATCCTGCATAGCTAGGTGCTGAGTATAGCGGATATGCGACATCACTTGGTCAGCAGCCTCTGCGATATGATCATCGTTTATTCTCGGTAGCGCAGCGGCGGCTATTATTCCTATTACCACGATCACAACGACAAGCTCTAGCATAGTAAAAGCTTTTTTCATCAAATTTATCCTCTAATCATCTTTTATAATCTTAAAATTTGCGATTTTTACGCCGAATTTATAGACCGCTATATTACCATAATTATCTTTTAAGTCCAAATTTGCTAGCCGCAAATTTGCGTCTGGCCGTGCATCTATACCGTAAAATTTAAGTCTCAAATCTAGCTTTTTGTCACCCGTGAAAATTTTTTCTACGCCTTCATTTTTTAGCTCTTTTGCAAGTTCTTTTGCTACATGATATCTGTAAACAAAATGCTTGGCCGGGTCTTTTAGCATGCCGTAAAGCATCTCATTAAAAAGTACGAACAAAAACCCAACGAGCAAAGAAGCCGCCGCAAAAGAAGCTAAAATTTTATATCCGTGTCTAAACATCGGTAACCTCACGCGGTATGAGCTAAAAAATACCCGAACTAAAATCGGCACGGAAATAACGCAAAAAGGCAAGTAGTTTTCGAGTTCCAGTCGCTGTCTGATCGACAAAAACAAGCAAAACAAAAATGCAGTTATGGAGACGAACCAGAGCAAATTTTTAGCCTCTTTTATCCAAACTCTATACATCGCATAGACAAAATAGACGAAAACAAAAGGCGAAAAAGCCGCAGCAAAAATGCTCACGGTATCAAGCAGATGACCTCTAGGCTTACCGCCCGAGTCAAATCCGTAAAAGTAAAAGCAAAGTGCAAAAAGCAGCGCCGCAACCCACGCCATCCTAGCGTCGCGCCTATAGACGGCAAATATAAAAATGGCCGAAAAATAAACCAAAAATGCGCCGCTAACAAAAGGCAACACGCATAAAAGCGCGTAAAAAGCGAGCATTTTGCGCAGCTGATAGAGATAAATACTTAAAAGCGAAAGCGCGATTATGATGCCGGCGTCGTTTACCAAGATCGCCGACGCCATCGTCGCAGGAAGCAGTATAAACACGACCGCGCTTACTACTCGGTCAAATTTGCGTTTTAAAATTTGCTTTGATACCTTATAAAGTAGCGCGACGCTAAAAATGTGGCAAATAACAAAAGGAAGGCGCAAGGCATAGTCGTTTTGTCCGAAAATCTCAACCGAAGCTCTAGCCAAAACGGCTGAAATTTTAGGCGAGTTATAAAACGCATCCGCCTCGTAGTAGCTAATGCTAAGCGTGCTAATCGCGTACGACAAAAAGCAAAAATCTATAAGGCAGATGATAAAAAGTAAAAACGTTTCCGAGCGTAGCATGCTAAAATTTGGGCTTAAATTTGCTCTTCCCAGAAAAACTCTATCCACTCGTGTGCCTCTCTTACCGTAAAATCAGGCAACAAAAGCGCTTTTCGTTTATAAAATATAGTCGCGATCTTTAGCTCGATATGCGGGAAACGCTTTAAAAGCTCTTGTTTGATAGCTATCATGCTCTCGCCCGTATCTATCATATCGTCCACTATCAAAATTTTATTAAATTTAGATAGATCGGGGACGTTAAAGATATCGATAGTATCGAGCTTTTTAGTCTCTTCGTAGTGGATTGAGTTTAGCGTAAAAAGATTGCGGTTATTTAGCAGGCTCGCTAAAAAATGCCCCAAAGTAAGACCGCCGCGAGCAACCGCCAAAATCACTTCGGGCTCGAAGTTTTCTTTGATATCTCGCGCCATTATCTTTACGTCTTTATGAAATTCCTCAAACGGATACTTTAGCATGTTTTCTCCTCAGTGTACTAAAAATACTATGAAACTAATGAGCGCAAGCACGATAACTCCGATATTTACGTATTCCCACTCGCGTCTCATGATACGAACCAGCAAATACGCCATAAATCCAAACGAAAGTCCCGTCGTGATCGAGTATGTAAGCGGCATCAAAATAACTATCAAAAACGTCGATACGGCTATAGCCGGATCTTTAAAATTTATATTTCCAAGCTCACTAAACATCAGCACGCCCACCATCACGAGTATCGGATATATCGCGTTTGAAGGGATAGCTTTAAAAAGCGGCAGCATAAAAATCGTAAGCACGAAAAATAGTCCGCAAAATACCGCCGTTAACCCCGTCTTGCCGCCCTCTTCTACGCCGCTAGCGCTCTCGGCAAAGGACGTAGTCGTACTAACGCCGACTAGCGAGCCGGCTACCGTAGCTACCGCGTCGGCTTCGAGGGTTTTTTCTAGTTTTTCGACGCCTTTTTGATTGCTCTCATCAAAGATTCCCGCTCTATTTCCCACGCCCGCTAGCGTACCGATAGAGTCGAAAAGATCGGTCACGAAGAAAGTAACGATCACCGGAAGCAGCGCAAAAGATAGCGCGCCCATGATATCAAGCTCTAAAAATATCGGCGAGATCGAAGCCGGTAGCGAGATAAATTCTTTCGGATACGGTGCGATACCGAAAATCCAAGCGACTACCGAGGTCGTAAATACCGCGATGATGAAGGCGCCCTTAACCTTCCATGCCCAAAAAAGTATAACGAAAAAGAGTCCCACAAAGCCCAAAATAACGTTTGGATCTTTTAAATTTCCAAGCCCGACCAGTACAGCGTCGTTATTTACGACTACGCCCATTTGCTGAAGCCCGACGAAAGCGATAAACGCGCCAATACCCGCGCTTATCGAGCGTCTGACGTCGTCCGGGATAGATTTTAAGACCCAGATTCTAAAATTCGTAAAAGATAGCACGACGAAAATTATACCCGAGATGAAAACTACGCCCAGAGCCGTCTGCCACGGTATTTGCATGCCTAGTACGAGACCAAAGGTAAAATACGCGTTCAGCCCCATTCCCACGCTCATAGCCACGGGCGTGTTCGCCCATATGCCGTTTAGCACAGTAGCGATCACCGTAATGAGCGCCGTAGCCGTGATGAGCGCATCCATCGGCATGCCGGTTTTGCTCATGATTATCGCGTTTACGGGCACGATATACATCATCGTTAAAAAGGTCGTGAGTCCCGCGCTAAACTCGGTCTTTACGCTAGTGCCGTTTTGCTTGAGTTTAAAAAAATCCAATTCCGCCTCCTTAGTTATCGTAAATTTTTAGTTCGTTATACAAGCTATCTCGCTCGACGGGAACAAAGCCCGAAGTCTGAATGAGATCGGTAAAATTTCTAAGACTCATACCGCTTGCCGACTTCGCTCCGGCCGCGCTTTGGATGCTCTCTTTTTCTATCGTGCCGTCTAGATCATCAGCGCCGAATTCCTGCGCAACCATAGCCAAATTTATCGTCGATGTCGCCCAGTACGACTTTATGTGCGCGACGTTATCGAGCACCAGACGCGAGATGGCAAAGGTTTTTAAAATTTCGGCCGAGCCGGGATAGTTTTCTACTTTTAGATAGTTGTTGTCGCGCTGATAAACCAGCGGGATAAAGGCGTTAAATCCGCCCGTCTTGTCCTGTAAACCTCGAATCCTTAGCATATGGTCGATGCGGTTTTGCCTGCTTTCTACGTGGCCAAACAGCATCGTAGCGTTACTTTCTCTACCTTTTTCGTGCCAAAGGCGGTGGATTTTGAGCCAGTTTTGGGAGCTCACCTTGCCTTTGCAGATTTTACGCCTAACCTCTTCGTCAAAGATCTCCGCTCCGCCGCCAGGCATCGAGTCAACGCCGTATTCGAGCATCTTTTCTACGACTTCTTCGTAGCTAAGGCCGTGTTTTCGCGAGAGGAAATCCACCTCCGCCGCAGTTAGCGCCTTGACGTGGATTTGCGGGTATTTTTCCTTTATTTTTTTAAAAATTTCCAAATACCACTGCCACGAAGTTTCGGGATTATGCGCCGAGACGATATGTATCTCTTTTGCGCCGTGAGCGACGCTTTTTTCGACGATTTTTAGTATTTCATCGTGACTCATCGTGTATGGGTTTGGGTTTTTGCGGTTTGCCGAAAACGCGCAAAATTTACACACGTCCGCGCAGATATTGGTCGGGTTTATGTGGCGATTTACGTTAAAAAATACCTTTTTGCCGTGCAGTTTTCGCCGTTTAGCGTTTGCGAATTTACCCAGCGTAAAAAGGTCCAGGTCGTACAAGACGGCGCATTCGTCCGCGTCCAGACGTTCGCCGCTTTGGAGTTTTTCTATTAAATTTGTCAAATTTTATTCCGAAAATAGATATTAAACGGCGATTATATGTTAAAAAAGCTTTGTTTTTGCAAAATTTTAGTATCATCGGATAAAATTTACACAAAAAGACGGCGGTAAAAAGTGGCTTTAAAAGGAAATTTAAGCGGCGTTTTAGGAGGCGCGAATTTAGCCTCGCAGCTAAAAAAGCTTCAAGGCAAGGGCTTTGCAAATTTCATCGCAAAGCAAAGCGACGAGCTCATAAAAGCTCTATGCGCGCGGGTTTTGGACGAGATTTTCGCAGATTTTAACCCAGACGTCGATTTTATCCCGTTTTGCGTCATCGCTACCGAAAAGTACGCCGACAACCTCATCTCCACAAGCTCGGTTTTAGAAGTTTTACTCGTTTTTAAAGAAAACGCGGGCTTTAACGTCAAATTTATCCTAAAAAAGCTAGTCGCCGCGCTGGAGGGCTCAAATTTAAAGCTAAATATCAAAATTTGCGAGCTGGGCGAGATTTTCGAATCTCACAAAAACGACCACAAAGCAAAGGCCGCTTTTAGCCGCATCCGCTACATCTGCGGCTCGCGGACGCTTTATAAGGCCGCCCGGTCGGAGATTTATAAAACTCGCGAATTTAACGCGCAAGAAAATCTCAAATTTTACGCCAAAAATTTGGGCGCTTTTAACGATATCCCAAACATAAAGCAAGAGCCCGATCTTAAAAACGATCTAGGCGGCACGAACGACATCTACTACCTAAACTGCGCTCTAAACGGCTTTGAAAACG
>NZ_JBQNAN010000039.1:0-5645 GCF_052170435.1 Campylobacter sp. | reverse complement strand
TACTCCAAAGCCTGCGCGAGATCGGCGATGAGGTCGTCTGCGTTTTCTAGGCCGACGCTGATTCTGATTAGCTCCTTTGTTATGCCGGCTTTCGTTAGCTCCTCGGCGGAGAGCTGCTGATGCGTAGTGGAGGCCGGGTGCGTGATGAGCGACTTTGAGTCGCCGATATTTACGACGATTTTAAAGAGCTTTACCTTTCCGAGCATCTTTACGGCGCGCTCATAGCTATCGGTTTCAAAGCACATTAGCCCGCTAGCCATGCCGTCTTTGAAGTATTTTTGCGCCTTTTCGTGCTCCGAGTCGCTTTTTAGCATCGGATAGGTTACGCGTTTTACGTATTTGTGCGAGTTTAAAAACTCGGCGATTTTGCGCGCATTTTGCGAGTGTCTCTCGATACGAACGCTTAACGTCTCAAGCCCCTGGATGAGCTGCCATGAGTTAAAAGGCGAGATCGTAGCGCCTATATCGCGCACCAAAGCCACCCTCATGCGTAGCGTGTAGATGTCGAATTTGTCCGCCATCTGAGCGTAAACTAGCCCGTGATAGCTCTCGTCAGGCTCGTTAAAGTGCGCGTATCTGGCGTTGCCGACTAGTTTGGCGTTTAAATTTTTGCTAGCTACGACCGCGCCCGCTAGGCTTAGGCCCTGGCCGCAGATATATTTGCTTGCGCTATGCACGACGACGTCGATGCCGTGATTTAGCGGCTGGAAAATGATCGGCGTAGGCACGGTGTTATCGGCGATCGTTACGACGCCGTGCTTGTCCGCGATCTCGACGATCTTTTTAAAATTCGGGATTGCGATTTGCGGGTTTGATAGCGTCTCGAAAAATATCGCGCGCGTTTTGTCGTCTATCAAATTTTCAAGATCGTCCGCGCTGTCGCTGTCAAACACCCGCGCCTCGATACCGAAACGCTTAAGCGTATGCATGAAAAGAACCATCGTGCCGCCGTAAATTTTCTTTGCCACGACGATGTTGTCGCCGACTGCGGCTAAATTTGCGATCGAGTAGAAAATCGCCGCCTGACCGCTGGCCGTCACGATAGAGGCCGAACCCTCCTCGAGCGCTGCTATACGGCTCTCTAGCACGTCCGTCGTCGGGTTGCCGAGCCTCGTGTAGATGTGGCCCGGGGCCTCTAGCTGAAATCTCGCCGCGGCCATCTCGGCGCTGCCGAAATCATAAGCCGTAGTCTGGTAAATAGGCACCGCCATGGCGCCCGGGCCAGCCTTGGTGTCGTAGCCGTAGTGCGTGGCGATCGTCTCTTTTTGCATTTTTTCTCCTTGTAAAATTTGCGCGCATTATAACCGCTAAAAGTTTAAATTGGTATAATTGGGCTTTTGAAAGGAAAAAATGGCTGAACAAAACGACAAATTTAAGCGCGTAAAATACCTGCGCGGCTTGGAAAAATTCGCAAAAGCGGCGATTAGCGCGCTAAAAAGAGAGGATTTTAACGAGGACGAATTTCGCGCTAGGGTGGGCAAAAACGCCGAAATTTTACGCAAGATCGAGCCGGTTTTTTTAGATAACGCCTACTCGAAATCTCTTGAAAATTTCGTAAATTTGGTCGTAAAGGGCGGCGAGAGAGCTGAGCTAATAACCTGTGCCAACGCGCTAGAAAAGCTAAAAAATCAAAAAACGTATAAAAAAGAAAAACATAGAAAAAAATATAAGGACGAAGAGTGAAATGCGTGATATTTGACATGGACGGCACGCTCATAGATAGCGCAAAAGCTATCTGCGAGACGGTAAACGAGGTGCGGCGCGAGCTGGGGCTTCGTGGCGATCTGGCGGCGGAGTTTATCGTAAAGGCCATAAACGAGCCGGGGCGAAATTTGGGGCTTGATTTTTACGGTATCGATAAGCCTGATATGAAGCTGCGGGATAACTTTGAAGCTAAATTTAAGAAAAACTACCGCAAATACGCCGCGGCATACGAGGGCGTCGAAGGACTGTTAGCCGGACTAAAAGAGGCGGGGCATTTCGTCGCTCTAGCTAGCAATGCGCCGCGATATACTTTGGATGAAATTTTACAAAGAAGCGGGATATTTAAATTTTTTGATCTCATCGTCGGAGCGGATGAAAACATACCTCAAAAACCAGATCCAGCGATGTTAAATTTGATATTAAAATCAGGCGAATTTGATAAAGCGATATTTGTCGGAGATAGTAAAAAAGATGAGCTTGCTGCACGCAATGCGGATATGAGATATCTAAACGTTTGTTGGGGCTTTGGTAGCAAAAGTCCGAGCTGCGACAATGTCTTTACGGTGGCTGAAGCAGCCCTATACATCGAGAAGTTATAAAAATTTAGCGTATTATAGTACGTATAATTTTAGGTAAAATTTTACAAAAAATAATATGTATTTTAAGAGTTGCGAAAGGTTTTAAAATTTATGGATTATGATATATTTTCTCAAAGTCCGAGAGAAAAATTCTTTGAAATTTTATTTAACGCGAACAAAAATTTAGTCGAAAACGAGCTTGAAAAAACCTTTGAAAAATTTATCGCGATGAGCGAATTTTGCGAAAAAAACGGATTTGACGAAACGGCGCAAAATTCGTTTATTTCTCAAAATCAAACCCTGATAAATGAGCGGCTAAACGACATTTATATCGGGCTTAGTGGGGATATTTTAAGTCAAAATGAGTAAAATAGCCGTTATATTTTCATTGTTTTTATCGCTGGTTTTTGGCGCGGTAAATTTCGAGGAAGAGCACCTTTTTGAGCTCAAAAAAGACGAGTGGGCGCGGGTTTTCGTAACCAAAAAGGGCACTGACGAGCGCGAGAGCTTTGATTTTCGTTGGACGCTTTTTGATAACACGAATATCATCGTGCATTCGCGCTACCGAAACTATCCTCGCCAGCTTGTCATGTCGCTAAGACGCGGCCTTGAGACCTATAAGCAGACTTTGATACCTGATCTCAAGTTTCCGCCTAGCGACCGCGTCGCGCTTTATCTCGTTTTTGAGGATTTTAAGCAAGGCGTCGCGAAATTTCGCGTGCTGATAAACGACGACGAACAGCGCGTAGACGTGGAGTTTTTGGACCCGCCAAGAAAGCAGAGCGGTGCTCAAAATAGCGCGCAAAACGCCAGATAAAAGCAAAATTTAAGTGAGCATAAATGGAAAAAATTGATCTGATAATGAAAAATTTTATCGCAGAGCTTGGCTATGAGCCTGCAAATGCGATGTTTGTTCGGATAAATTCGGGCAAAAAGCTGCGCTCTAAGCTGCTTTTAAAAATAGCGGGCGAAAGCGAGCAGAGTCTCAAAATTTGCGCGATTATCGAGCTTATTCACCTAGCTAGCTTACTTCACGACGACGTGATAGACGATGCCGACACTAGGCGCGGAAGCCCGAGTATAAACGCGAGCTTCGGCACCAAAAACGCCGTGATGCTGGGCGATATCCTCTATTCGAAGGGCTTTTACGAGCTGTCGAAATTCCCGCACGAGATCGCGGGCGAGATATCGGGAGCGGTCAGCAAGCTAAGCGTGGGCGAGATGATGGACGTGGATCTCTCGGCTAAATTTAACGAAGATAAATCCGCGTACGAAACGATGATCTACTACAAAACCGCCGTTTTGATCGAGGCCGCCGCCGCGGTTGGAGCGATGCTGGCAGGACTTGACGCGCGTAATTTTAAAATTTACGGTAAAAATTTAGGCCTAGCTTTTCAGATAATCGACGACATCCTAGACGTCACGCAAGACGCCGCAACGCTTGGAAAGCCCAATTTTAGCGACTTTAAAGAGGGCAAAACGACGCTGCCTTACATTTATCTTTACGAAAGCTTAAACGAAGCGGACAAAGAGAAGCTAAAAAGCCTGTTTAAAAAAGATCTGAGCGAGGCCGAGCGAGGCTGGGTGAGGGCGAAGATGAACGAAACGGGCGCGATAAAAAAAAGCATAGAAGCGGCGAAAAATTTAGGCGAGCAGGCGATAAAATCGGTAGAAAAATTTAACGTAGACGGCCTAGAAAGTATCGTAAAATCAATGATAGATAGGGAATTTTAATGCATTACGCAAGCGTGAGCTTTACGCACAAAAATACCGATATCTCCGTGCGCGAAAAGCTCTCTTTTTCTAACATCGAGCGCAAAAACGAAATTTTACGCCTCATTAGCTCCAGCCAAAACATCAACGAGTGCATGGTGCTAAGCACCTGCAACCGCGTCGAGATCATCGCTAGCGTAAAGACGGTCGAAGGCGCTAGCAAGCACATCATCGCCTGCATGTCGCTCATCTGCGGTATCCCTTTTGAGGAGCTGCAAAGCAGAGCCGACATCTACGAGGATAACGGCGCCGTGCATCATCTCTTTGCCGTGGCTAGCTCGCTAGATAGCCTTGTTATCGGCGAAACGCAGATCGCGGGGCAGCTAAAAGAGGCGTATAAATTTGCCCGCGCTAACGGCAAATGCGGCGCGAAGCTCGGACGGGCGATGGAGTTTGCCTTTAAGTGCGCGGCGGAGGTGCGAAACAAAACCGAAATCTCCAAAAATCCGATCTCTGTCTCAAGCGTCGCGGTGGCAAAGGCAAAAGAAATTTTCGGTACGCTAAACGGCATGGTCGCCGTGATAGTGGGTGCTGGCGAGATGGCGGAGCTAGCCGCAAAGCACCTAATTGCAAGCGGCGCGCGAACGATAATCATCAGCCGAAACAAAGAGCGCGCTAAAAATTTAGCTCTGACGCTGGGGGACAATAACGAATACGACTCGCTTTCAAACGTAGCGCAGTACATAAATAAATATCAAATAATATTTTCCGCGACCGCCGCGCCGCATCCCGTCTTGATCGACGCGATGGTCGAGTCTAAGGAGTTTAAGCGTTACTTTTTTGATATAGCCGTACCGCGCGATATCGCGATCACGGAGAGCGAAAATATCAAAATTTACGCCGTGGACGACTTGCAAGAGATCGTAAATAAAAACCTAGCCCTGCGCGAAGAGCAAGCGCAGATCGCATACGGCATCGTCGGGCGAAATACGGCGGCGTTTTTCCAAATGCTGCGCGAGCTAGCCGTCACGCCGCTAATCAAAGGCATCAGGGAACAGGCTAAAGAGTGCGCCCAGAGAGAGCTAGCAAAAGCCCTAAAAAAGGGCTATCTAAAACATAGCGACAAAGAGGAGGCGTACCGCCTCATACATCAGGTTTTTAGGGCATTTTTGCACGCGCCGACGATAAATCTAAAAAGCCTCGCGGGCGCTGCGGGAAGCGAAGCGCAGCTAAGAGCCGTCGGGGAAATCTTTAACATCGCGGAGCAAACGCCGCAAGAAGAAAATAATGAATTTGAATGGGAGAACGAATGAAATTTAGCAAACTTTACGCGCCGACGGCAAAAGAAGCGCCAAAAGACGCGAGTCTGGCAAGTCATAAATTTTTGCTCCGAGCGGGCTACGCCGAGCAGGTAGGCAGCGGACTTTACAACTTTTTGCCGCTTGGCAAACGAGTGCTTGAAAATATAAAAAATATCGTCAAAGAGGAGCTTGACGAAGCGGGCGCGCAGGAGATCTCGATGAGTTTCGTTACGTCTGCGGATCTTTGGCGCGAGAGCGGACGCTTTGACGTCTACGGCAAGGAGCTTTTGCGCTTTAAGGACCGCAAAGAAAACGACTTCGTTTTAAGTCCGACAAACGAAGAGAGCGT
>NZ_JBQNAN010000038.1:0-7460 GCF_052170435.1 Campylobacter sp. | reverse complement strand
GCCGTTCTCGCGCTCATCGTCATCTCGGTCTACAACTCGCTAGTGGGCAAGCGCAACCAGGTCTCAAACATCAGATCAGGCGTCGATACGCAGCTAAAAAGGCGCTTTGACCTCATCCCAAACCTCGTCGCCACCGTCAAGCAATACATCACGCACGAGCGCGAGCTACTAGAAAACATCTCCGCGCTTAGAAGCGGTATCCAAAAGGCCGCGGGCGACGAGCAGAGATTTGCGCTAAACGGCGAGCTATCAACCCTCATCTCAAAGCTCAACGTCGTCGTCGAGAACTACCCCGAGCTCAAAGCCAACGAAAACGTCATGCACCTGCAAAAGACGCTAAACGAGATCGAGGAACAGATATCCGCCGCGCGCCGCGCCTACAACGCCGCCGTGACCGACTATAACAACGCCGTGGAGATGTTTCCATCAAACATCGTCGCTAGCTGGGCGAGGTTTCATAAGGCGGCGTTTTTCGAGGTGCCTAAGGGTCAAGACGATCCGCACGACGTGCACGAGCTTTTTAACCGCTAAATTTGCGCTCGCTTCGTCAAATTTGGCGTTAAATTTTAGCGCAAAAGCGGCGTGGGCGGTAAATTTAGGCGGCAAATTTGATCCGAATTTAAAACGTCGCCCGCAAACGGCGAGCTAAAATTTAAGCGGTTTAAAACACAAATTTAAAGACGAAAGCCCTTAAAATAGCCAAATTTATAAAAACGGCGTTAGATTAAAATAGGAGCAAAAATGGACGATCTGGCTTTGCTAGAGCTTGAGCGGCAAAAGGTTTTGCGTTCGCTTTTTAGGCTAAAGCTCACCTGCGTCTTTGTAGCCGCCGTGGTGGCTTGGCTGCTATATCTAGCAGCGCAAAACGCCGCTCTTAGCGCTGGTGCGTTTGTGGTCTGCGGGGCTGCGATGTATTATTTTTTTGAGAGTATTTTCACGGATAGCTTTACGTTTAAATTTAAGCGAAAGGTCGTGAGGAGCATCGCGGAGGACTGCGGTCTGACGTACTATCCGGGCGACTACGTAGAGAGCGATTATCTTTATATGATTTACGATTTTGACATCGACAAATACTCGGGCAACGACCTGATTTTCGGGCAGATAGAGGGCGTGCGGGTCAAATTTAGCGACGTAGAGGCGATAAGTATCAAAGAGGATTTGCACGGAAACGAGACGCACAGGATACTTTTTGCGGGGATTTTGTTCGTCGCCGATTTTCCTAAACGACTAAAGGGCGTCACGCAAATTTGCAGCGGGATGGATGATTTTAGGGACTACGGCGGCAAGCGCGCGAGGATGGACGATGCGGAGTTTGAGCGGCTATTTCGCGTCTATACGACCGATCAGATCGAGGCTAGATATGCACTCACGCCCAGCCTGATGGAAAATCTAAAACTGCTAAAAACGAGATTTCACCGCCCGATAAACATCGTGCTAATAGGCGATAAAATCTGCATGGCGATCCGCACGGGGCGCGATAACTTCGAGCCCGATCTGCGCTGTCCGCTCGTGGGCAAAGGGGCGAATAGATTTTACAAAGACGAGATCGGCGGCTTCCTTCGTATCGTGGAGGAGCTGCGGCTAAACCGTAAAATTTGGCTGGACTAGGGAGTGTGGCGTCAAATTTTACGGGCGGCATAACCCGTACCTCAAAAATGCAAACAAGCGGGCTAATCTAAAACATGGCGGCAAAAACGCAAAAAGGAGAGTTGGTGAAGGGCGTTGCGATAAACGAAACGACGATAATTGGCGATGACGGCAAATACTATAAATTTAGCTTTGAGGACGTGCGCTTGGGGCGACCTAGCGGCGGCGAGCGAGCGGCGTTTCGGCCTGATGGGGCGTTTGCGAGAGATGTATTCGTGATTTCTGGCGAGGGCGAAAAGCGCGCCGTAAAGGATACCAGAAGCGAGGAGACGAAGGCTGCGCTAAAAGAGAGCGCGGCGTTTGATCGGGCTAGGATGCTAGGCATCGCATCGGGCATCGTGCCGGCCGTGATCAAGATCTACGCGTACTTTATCGCTAGCTACGAGGGACTGGCGCTACAGATCGCGGATAATCTCGCCGTCATAGCAGCTGCACTACTAACCTACGCGGCACTAGGCGGAGTCGCCAGGCTCGCTCACAGCGATGATCTGCACGTAAACTACGGCAAGGCGATGATCGTGATGTTCGTTGCTCACGTCACGGCGACGCTGGCATCGTATATGGCGGGCGCGGCTCATCCGCTAGCTAGGCTTGTCGCCGTCATCGCGCTACTGCTGCTGGGCTACGTCGCGTTCGTGTGGGGGAAGGTCTTTTTCGAGCTAGCAAGACTAACTAGAAACGGGCTTTTTCGCGTCTACGTTTGCACGTTTTTTGCGGGAGAGCTGTTGTGGGCGAGCGGTGTTTTGGCGGTATTTGGTTTCTTTTTGCTCGTGGCTTCGTTTTTCATCTACATCGCGGCATGGGTAAAAACGGACAAAGTCGGCGAAGCAAAAGACGCGGGGCTTTTTATCTATTAAATTTGACTCGGCTCGGGTTTTAAATTTACCCAAATTTGAGTGATTTGGTAGAGGCGAAGTCGGTAAACAGATCGCCAGTATCGACCAGTTTACTAAAAACTAAATTTGAGCTCAAGCGAGCCTAAATTTATTCTCTCGGCTAGCCCGAGTCGCCGCTACCAGACGGATAAAGTCGGTATCGTCAAAACTCAGGCAGTCATGCACTAGCTACTGCAACCTCTCTAGCGCTCTTTTGGCGTATTCGTACCGCCTGCCGCTCCGCGTTTGTAGAACTCTATGGCTTTATTCATATCCCTTGCGACGCCGTAGCTATTCTCGTAGCATATAGCTAGATCGGTTAGAGCCTGAGGATCGTCATCGGCAACGGCTTTTTGGATGTAGACGAGCGCTCTTTTGTAGTCTTTTTTAAAGTGTATTCCGTTTAGATACATATTTCCTAGCATTGCGTCCGCGCCAGTGTCGCCTAGTTTGCTTGCCTTTTCAAAGGTCTGCGCGGCTAGTTTATAATCCGTCATGCGGTAGTAGATCCGCGCCATATTAGAGTGGGCGAGCGAATCGTTTAGCCCCATGGCTTTTTTATACCATTTTACGCCTTCGCCGATATTAGACATCCTTACCTCGTATAGGTAGCCTACGAGTGTGGCGGCTCTAGCGTCGCCGGCCTCCGCTCGCGGCGTGATGAACGCCAACGCTTCTTTGTATTTTCCGCTATCGTCTAGCACTATAAATTTATCGTAATCCTCGTTAGAGAGCCCAAACGCCGCAGTGATCGCAAATGTGCATAATGTTATTACCGTCTTTTTCATCTTAGTTCTCCAGTACTAGCAGGTCTTTAAATTTATGCTTGACGCTCCTTATCGCGTCTCCGTCCTCGGTGTAGTCCGTGATATAGCCGTCTTTGTCGGTAGTAAAGTAAACAAAGCCGTAGGTGCTGTAGTTCACACCCGTTACGCTGCAGCCCCAGAAGTTGCACGATCTATTTACCGATAGTACTTCGCGCGGTTCGTGCTGCATATAAAATTTGTTCGAAAGCATACCTATCTCGATGTGCGACCAGCCGTCGGAGTATTTTTCCATATCTAGGATATGGCGGCCTTTTAGTTGAGTTAGCTCTTTGTTTTCTAGAAATATATTAGATGGACCGATGCCGTATGTAGTACATCCGCCTAGCATAAAGGCGCATAAAAGCGGCAGGAAAAATTTTTCGCATTTTTGATCTCTTTTGATTTTTGCGCCCGATTTTATCCAAAGGTACGGCGCAAGTTAATATTTTGGGTTTGCGGTTAAATTTACAGCCTTGCGGAGTTTTAAATTTGACGCCAAATTTGATCTATCTTGCGTCAAATTTGGCTTCGTTTCAGAGCAAAAAGGCGGGCAAAATCGGCTATAAATTTAACTCTGCCGCTAAATTTAGCGCGAGGGGGACAAATCGCCACCGTTAGCTAAACAGCCTAGTCTGCTAGCCCCTCTTTGCCGCATTTCGCGATGAGAGCGTCAAATTCTGCCTTGCTAAATGCGCTTACGACGATATTTTTCGCGTCGATAAATTCGTATTTATCTTTCGGCAAATTTTGGATGAAACTTTCATATTTCAGCGTCGCTAGGATCTCGTATTTTTCCTCATCGTCGCCCTCTCCGCCAAATATCGCGATCTTCCACCGCGCGACTTTCTCATCGCCTAGCATTTGCAAATTTTTATACTCCACGCTAGGTTCAAAGGGCAGCACGGTAACGACATCTTGCGACAGGACGTACTGCCCGATGATCTCGCCGCTATCGTTCCTGCGGTAAAACATCTGATTTGCAAAATACGCGTCTAGGTTTTGGATATCGGTTACGAATTTGCTAAATTCGCCCGCAGGATCTTTTGCGCCGAGGATACGAGCCATGATCTTTTTATCAAAGGACACTTCGTTTCTTATGCCGTAAATAGTGCTGATTTGCGCCTCTTTTTGCAAATTTTGCTCTATCGCCTCTAGTCCTGCGCGTATATCGGGCTCATAGTTAAAGCTTTCGATATTTTGCGCGCTAAATTTCTCGCCGTCCTCGCTCACGATTTCGCTATCCATTTTTATGGCTAGGTTTTTTAGATACTCTAGTGCGATTTTCCAGTCCGTGCGGGTGCTAGGCGTGACGATGCGGACGTTGTAGGCGCCGTCTTCGTATCCGATCTCAAAGCCGCGCCCGCTAAGTCCGTCCGTGCCGGCAACGAGGCAGTCAAGCTCGCTTAGCTTTGCGCCGTAAAAGCCCTCGGCGTCAAACTCCTCGTCGTCCTCGTCAGCGTACTGCGATAAATTCGGCACCAGTCGCAATGCCTCCTCTACGCTCATCACGGGCGCAAGGCCGACTAGAAACTTCTTTTTATTTTTGACGAAAAACGTGATGCTCATTTTTGATCCTTTGGAGTTAAATTTGACTTTCGCGGCGTTTTGACGGAGGCAAATTCGAGCGCAAATTTACCGCGTCAAATTTGCCTTCGTTTAGAGCTGGCGGGTTAAACCCGGGCGCAAATTTAAGCATACGCGCCCAAATTTGGCTCACTCGTCTTTTTTCTCGTCCTCTTTTTTGCCGATCTTTTCTTTAGCGTTTTTTATGAGATTTTCGGCGGCTTTGTAGAGCTTCTCGCCTAATTCTTTTGATTTTGCTTTTAGATTTTCGCCGATCTCGCTCGCATTTATGGCGCTTAGCTTCTCCTCGGTTCGTTTTTCAAAGTCGCTGATGTCTTTTTTGAGTGCTTCGAGACGTTCTTTGGCGTTAAAATTTTCTTTAAATTTATCGCCGGCTTGACCTACTTCGCGCTTTAGCTCCTCAAATTTTGCTCCCGCAAGGCTCGCGAATTTATCGATATTTTCGTTAAATTTTAGCTCCTCTAGCTGAAGCTCGATCTGGCGCGAAACATCGTTTTGTAGCCGCTTAAATTTGGCAAAGTAGCTATCTATGGACTCGTATAGGATGTCGTTTATCACGGTAGCAGACGGCTCATCCGAGCGCGCCATATCGCGCAGCATCGCTACAAACCTCTCCTCAAGCCTTATAAATTCTTTAGCTTCGCCTAGCAGCGTCTGGCCGTCCGGGGCAAATTTGATCTCCTCGATAAATTTCTCCGTCCTTTTGCTAAGCGCATCTTTTACGCCGCCGATCGCGCCGCTTATTAGCTCTTTGGCAAAGGCCTGATCGATGCCCGCTATCTCGCTCGCCGCCTCGCAGACCGTCCTTGCGATCTCTAGGATGCGCTCTTTGCTCACTTCGCCCTCGTTTATCGCGCTAAGCACGACGTTTTTGGCGATTTGCTCCACCGTGTCTTTTACGTCGTCGCCCTTTTCGATCGCGGTTAGAAACGCCGCCTCGGTGGTTTCTTTGAGGATGCCCAGCATTTGCAGCTCGCAGAGCATCTTTTCGTCTATCGCGGTTAAAATTTCGTCTTTATCTGCCAGGTCGCTATTTTTGATGAAATTTTCCATATTTTCAAGCAGTGCGCGAACGTCGTTTTTGATCTCGTCTTTTTGCGCGTAAATTTGCCGCTCGATCTGCTCTTTTTCGTAAATTAGGCGGTGGATATACTGCTCTTTTGCTTCGCTGAGCGCGTCGCCGGCGCTTTGGATGAGGTTGGCGACGTTTTGGCGGTTTAGCAGATCCTCGCTCTTTAGCGCCTCGCAAATTTGCTCGAATTCCTTAGCTAGAGCCGCGTTTGCGTCGTCGCCTTTTGCGCCTTTGACGCTTTTTCTAAACTCGCTTAGCGCAAATTCCCTGATCAAAACGGAAATTTGCGGGTCGTTTTTGTTCTCTTTTATGGTTTGGATGAAGACTAAATTTTGCATGAAAGTCCTTATAGTACGTATTTGCAAACGCGTCTTAGCGCGGAAAAAATTTCTAACCGCTCCTGGTTAGAATTAACCAAAACGCTTAGATTGTAGCTTTTGTATTTGCCCTCTTTGCTCGATTTTGAGGGTGTTATCTTGTGCTGCCTTTCGCCTACGATGCCCTGTGCGATAGCTTGGGCATCGCCGCTTTCTTCGATGATGATTTTGTATTCCCAGAAATTTGGGTACGAGATTTGGGGTTCTTTATTTAGATCGCACGTAGTCGCCACTTTTGCCTCCGCTTTTACTTTCTAGTTTTATGTCCGTTATTTGCATAGTTTTATCTATCGCTTTTATCATGTCGTAGATCGTTAGAAGTCCGACGCTAACGCCCGTTAGCGCCTCCATCTCGACGCCTGTTTTGCCGTCTATCTTGACGCTAACGGTTAGCTTATATGCGCAGATATCAGCTAACTCCTCTATGTCGCAGTTTATGCCGCCAATTAGCAGCGGGTGACACATCGGGATGAGTTCGCTCGTCTTTTTTGCGCCCATTATCGCGCCTACGACGGCGGTTTGCAGGACGGGGCCTTTTTTGCCGGTGTTGTTTTTGATCGCGTCAAAGGCTTCGCGCGACATTTTTATGATGCCGCTTGCTACGGCTATGCGCGTAGTTATGCCCTTGTCGCTTACGTCGACCATTTTTGGGCGGTCGTTTTCGTCTATGTGAGTTAGCATTTTCGTCCTTTCGCCTGAAGCGCTAAATTTGCTTAAATTTGAGCTAGGCGGAGTAAATTTATGAGAAGGATTATAACTAAAAAAGCTTAATGAATAAGACAAAAACGCCTCGGCAGGGGGAGCCGAGGCGCCGTTACAAAAAGGAGGTTTTCTTGTCGGACGGGGAAATCATACCAAAAAGGTCTAAATTTTATCCCAATTTTTCGTAAATATATTATTCCCTACTTTTCGCGTAGGCCATAGCGCCTGATTTTAGGCGTTTTAGGCCCTCTAGCACGCGCGATCTTTGCGTGGCGATATTGAGGCGCAAGAAGCATTTTTCCGCGCCTCTGTACGCGTTGCCGTCGTTTAGCCAAAGACCCGCTTTTTGGCGTAAAAATTTATGAAAATCGCTCGCGTCGTCGCAAATTTCGCGGCA
>NZ_JBQNAN010000037.1:0-7529 GCF_052170435.1 Campylobacter sp. | reverse complement strand
GGCACCTGCTCCATCTCGTATGAGAGCGTGTCCTCCTCTTTCGAATATGCAAACGCCGAAACGCGGTCAAATTTAAACTCCTGCAAAAATGCGCAAAGCTCGTCAAATTCCGCTTCGCTCTCGCCAGGGTGTCCGACGATAACGCCCGTTCGCAAAAATGCATCGGGTGCCTTTTTCATCAAATTTAAAAGCTCTTTGATCCGCGCCGCGCCGCTTCCGCGCCTCATGATTTTTAGCATCTTGTCGCTGGCGTGCTGGATCGGCATGTCAAAGTAGTTCACAAACACGGGCGAGGCGATGATGCGCCCCACTAGCGCGTTTGAGGTCGTGCTCGGATAGAGATAGAGTATGCGCGCGGTTTTGACGCCCTCGATCTTTTCGACCGCGTCGATGAGAGAGATGAGTCCGTCGCTAACCGCGTAATCGCGCATATACGAGCTGCTGTCCTGCGAAAGGAAGCTAAAGTCATAGTAGCCCTTTTTTACGAGCTTTTGCACTTCGTCTACGATGTTTTCGAGCGCACGGGATTTTAGCTTGCCTTTAAAGGTCGGGATCGCACAAAAGCTGCATTTTTGATTACAGCCTTCCGAAATTTTGATATAGGCGTGGTAGTTTGAGCCCGTTATCACGCGCTCTTCGCTTGCTTGCAGGTAGGTTTCGGGGCTAAATAAATTTTGCTTTTTTAGGATGATCTCGTCGATCTTGTCGTAGTCTCCGACGCCGGTAAATAGATCGACCTCGGGCAGCTCCTTCATCAGCTCCTCGCGGTAGCGCTGCATGAGGCAGCCCGTGACCACGAGCAAAGAGCCTTTTTTACGCGCTTCGTGCATATCTAGGATCGCTCGGATGCTTTCTTCTTTCGCCGAGTTGATAAAACCGCAGGTATTTACGATGATGACGTCGGCAGAGGCGACGTCGGGCGTGATCTCGTAGTTTGAGAGGCGTCCGAGCATGATTTCAGAATCCACCAGATTTTTGTTACAGCCTAAGGATACTAAGTGAAGTTTGCCCATCTTATACCCACAGATTGTCTATTAGACGCGTTTTGCCCACGTACGCGGCGACTAGGATGATGGTGTTGTTTGGCTCTATTAGCGAGATTTCGTTTAAATTTCTATCCACGATCGCGACGTAGTCGACGTTTAGCGGCTCTAGGGTTTGTAGCATCTCGCCTTTTATCGTTTGTGCGCTTAGCTCGCCGGCCGCGATCAAATTTGAAGCTTTTTTAAGCGAATGCGAAAGCTTAAGCGCCTCTAGCTTTTGCCCTTCGTCCAGGTAGGCGTTTCGCGAGCTAAGCGCCAGTCCGTCGGGCGCGCGGACGATCTCGCAAGGCACGATCTCTAAATTTAAAAAACAGGTCTTTACGAAATTACGCACGATGAGTAGCTGCTGCGCGTCCTTTTTGCCCATATAGACGCGCTTTGCGTTTGTTAGATTAAATAGCTTATTTAGCACGCGAAGCACGCCGTCAAAGTGTCCCGGGCGAGTCTTACCCTCGAGCACGCTTGCTAAATTTTCAGGCGCGCTGATTAGCGGCTCGGTATCAAAATATAGCTCCCTAGCCTCAGGCACAAACATCGCATGCACGCCCAGCTCCTCGCAAATTTTAGCGTCGTTTTGTTCATTTTTCGGATAGTCCTCAAAGTCCTCGCCGGCTAAAAACTGTGCCGGGTTTACGAAGGTCGAAACGATCGCGGTTTTGTTTTCTGCTACGCACTTTTCTATGAGGCTAGCGTGTCCGTCGTGAAGTGCGCCCATAGTGGGTACGAAGCCGATATTTTCGGGATTTGCCGCGACGAAATCTCGCAGCTGTTCTGCTGTTTTTAAAATTTGCATTTTCTCTTCTTTATGTTTAATTTTAACGCGCGATTATAGCAAATTTTATCTTTACTCTTACAAATATGTTATAATCACGCCAAAAAGCACAAAAAAGGTCTTAAATTTTGGATAATTACGAATACACGGAACTTCTAAAAACCCTAAACACGAAAGTAGAAAATATCGCGGGCGTCGTAAAGCCCGAGAGTATCAAAGCTCGCCTAAAAGAGATCGAGGAGCTGGAAAACGATCAAAATTTCTGGCAAGACATCGCAAAAGCAAGCGCCATCGGCAAGGAAAAAACGAAAATTTCAAATATCTTAAATAACTTCCTAAACGCCAAAAGCGCCGTAGACGACGCAAAGGATCTATACGAGCTAGCCAACTCGGAAAACGACGAAGAGACGATAAATTCGCTCTTTGCCGAGGCTGGCGAGTTAGAGGATAAGATAGTAAATTTAGAGATTTCTATGCTGCTTAGCGGCGAGGACGACGGCAAAAACGCCATCGTCACCATCCACCCGGGTGCGGGCGGTACGGAGAGTAACGACTGGGCTAGCATGCTATACCGCATGTATCTGCGCTTTTGCGAGCGCGAGGGCTTTAAGGTCGAAACCCTGGACTTCCAAGAAGGCGAAGAAGCAGGACTAAAAGACGTGAGCTTTATCGTTAAAGGCGTAAACGCTTACGGCTATCTAAAGGCCGAAAACGGTATCCACCGCTTAGTACGAACCAGCCCGTTTGATAGTGCGGGTCGCCGACACACGAGCTTTACTAGCGTGATGGTAAGCCCGGAGATCGATGAAGACATCGAGATAGAAATTGACGAAAAAGACCTAAAAATCGACACCTACCGCGCAGGCGGAGCGGGCGGTCAGCACGTAAACAAAACCGAGTCCGCCGTACGCATCACTCACGCACCCACCGGCATCGTCGTGCAGTGTCAAAACGACCGCAGCCAGCACAAAAACAAGGCCACCGCGATGAAAATGTTAAAATCGCGCCTTTACGAGCTAGAGCTAATGAAACAGCAAGAGGCCGCCGGCAGTATCGAAAAAAGCGAGATCGGCTGGGGTCACCAGATCCGCTCATACGTACTTTTCCCGTATCAGCAGGTTAAAGACAACCGCAGCGGCGAAGCGTACAGCCAAACCGACGCGATACTAGACGGCGATATAAAAAAGCTCATTGAGGGCGTTTTAGTAAGTCAAAAAAGCATAAACTAGAAAGGAAAAATATGGAAATTTCAGCTCTTTTAAACCAACTAGGCTACAACGAAAACGACGCGACCGCCGCGCAGGTTAAGCGCATCCTAAACAACTGCGACGGGTTAAATTTAAGCAGCATTATCACGCTAAACGACCACCTAAAACCGCTCGGCGGCTTTGTCGCGATGAGCGGCAGCGAGGACGTATTTAAGATAAAAAATGCGGGCAAAACGCCGGGTGCGCTAAACGTGATCGAAAACTGGGCTGAAAAAAACAAGATAAACATAAAAAAAGTAAATGAAACTACGCACTACATACTAGGAAAAAACATATGAAAAACTACGATATCATCGTCATCGGCTTTGGCAAAGCAGGCAAAACTCTCGCCGTAAAAGCCGCAAATTTAGGCAAAAAGGTCGCCGTGATCGAAAAATCGGCGCAGATGTACGGCGGAACATGCATAAACGTCGGCTGCATCCCGACAAAAAAGCTAGTAAATTTAAGTAAAGAAGCGCAATACGTAAATAACAACGTCGCGGGCGAATACTTCACGCTTAGCATCGAGAAAAAAGACGCTCTCGTCTCCGCGCTTAGAGCTAAAAATTTCGCTATGCTTGACGGCAACGCAAACATCGACGTGATAAACGGCACGGCTAAATTTATGGATAAAAACAGCGTCGAAGTCACGTCCCCTGACGGCGCAAAAAGCGTACTTACCGCGCCTACTATCGTTATAAATACGGGCTCGGTTAATGAAAAACCAAGCTTTGAGGTTAGTTCAAATTTTGCTTACGACAGCACGGGGATTTTAAGCCTAAAAACGCTTCCAAAGCACCTAGTAGTCGTGGGCGGCGGATACATCGGGCTTGAGTTTGCCTCGATGTTTGCCGAGTTTGGCTCAAAAGTCACTATCATAGCTCGCTCGGGCGTGCTAAAAAACGAGGACGAGGACGTAAAAGAGAGCGTAAAAGCGCTACTACAGACGCAAGGGATCGAAATTTTAGAGGGTTGCGAAGTTAAAAATTTAAAAGATTGCGCGCTAATTTTTACCCAAAACGGCGAGACGAAATGCCTTGAAGCGGACGCGTTTTTGCTAGCGACCGGACGAGCGGCAGCGACTGCGGAGCTAAATTTAAGCGCGGCGGGCGTACAAACGGACACCAAAGGAAACGTGCTTGTAAACGAGTTTTTGCAAACCGCCCAGCCGCATATCTACGCAGTAGGCGACGTTCGTGGCGGCGAGCTTTTTACCTACACGAGCTTAGATGATTTTCGCATCGTCTTTGACAAGCTTTTTGGCACGGGCAAACGCAGCACGCTAAACCGCTCGCCTCACGCCAGTACGCTTTTTACCGAGACTCCGCTAGCTAGCATCGGGCTAAACGAGAAACGAGCGACGGCTCAAAATTTAGACTTTAAAGTCCTAAAACTAGCGCTAGCAGCAGTCCCCGGCGCAAAGGTAGTCGGCAACGAAACGGGATTTTTAAAAGCGATTGTTGATGCAAAAAGCGGCAAAATTTTGGGCGCGGCGTTTCACTGCGTTTATGCAAACGAGCTTATCAACGAGATTGCCATCGCGATGACCCTAGGGGCGGGCGCTGATTTCTTTAAAAATCAGATTTTCACCCATCCTAGCATCAGCGAAGCGTTAAACGACCTCTTTGGACAATTTTAAAACTACGGAAAGGATAAAAAATGAGAAATTTACTTCTTGCCTTGATCGGGCTTTTGTTTGTAGGATGCGCGGCTTCAAGCGGCGGCGGTAGCTTCTCTAGCGACAACCCGGACTATGACTTTAACAAGCGTGCCATAGGCGTGTTAAAACCAAAATGCGAAAGCGGCAACTACTCCGCGTGCAACGATCTTGCCATCAGCTATCAAAACCTACAAGATCACAAAACAGCTATAAAATACTACGAAAGAGCGTGCGGCAACAACTATCAGCCCGCTTGCACAAACCTTGCCAACATGTATCAAACGGGGCTTGGCGTAAGCAGAGACGCAAACAAAGCCCTTGAAATCTACAACGCCTCTTGCGCAAACGGCGGCGCGTACTCTTGCTACTATCTGGGCGAGTTTTACCGCTCAAACGCCGACGGCAAGGAGCCCGACTACGTAAACGCCATGTCGGCCTACGATAGAGGCTGCAAACTAGGCGACGTGCCTTGCTGCACGAACACGGCGGTACTATACGAGCACGGCCTAGGCGTATCGCAGGACGAGTCAAAAGCTAGAAGCATCTACCGCTCGGCGTGCTTTAGCGGCGACACCTCCGCATGCGACAACCTAAAAAGAATGGGCAGAAAACGCTAATATAAAACATCAAATTTAACGCCTTTAAATTTGGCGTTAAATTTACTAAGGCGAGTCAAATTCGGCTCGCTTTTTTGCTTATAAATTTACTCCCCGAAAAACCCGCATCTTGAAAATGCAAATTTAAAACTACCCGTTAAATTTGACGCCCGACGCTTATAAATTTAACTCCGCAAATTTGCCTTTGCGATATGCGGTAAATTTTACTCGCTTAGCTAAAGCACGTAAATTTGAGCGCATTTAAAGCAACAATCTTTTTACCTTAAATAACAAAAGAAACAACGCTAGATTTGAGTAAATTTATAAAAAGTAGAAAACGGGGGCTTAGATTTAAGCCCCTTGAAGCGCGAGTTTGGAGTAAAATTAAAATTTATAAGAGACGTTAACCTTAAAGTTTCTGCCCGGCTCCCAGTCGATCGCGTTTGCATCGCCCGTGTATTCAGCCATTCTTTGAGAGTGCGAGACATAGGCTTTGTTAAATACGTTATAAACGCCAGCGTTTATCTCAAGTCCTTTAAATTTACCGCCGCTTGGCGCATAAGTGAGATAGACGTCGCTCACGGCGTAGCTCGGGATATGCACGGCCGCGTCGTTGCCAGCACTCGTCGTGTCTTTAGAAGCAAAATAAATAAGGTTATAACCAACAAGCGTGTCGATAGCGTTTATCGAATACTCGGCGTTAAAGGTGTACTTGTCGCCCTGATCGCGGTAGCCGATGATATTTGACGTGTAGTAGCCGCCGCTGCCGTTTCTTACGCGGTCTTTATATCTTACTTTTTGATGAGTATAGCTAGCGCCTAGGCTTAGCGCGTCGAGGTTTAGTCTCGCTAAAAGCTCAACGCCGTCGATATCCGCGCCGCCTGCGTTAATCCTATAAAGCACCGGATTTACACGCCCGCCCGCTGCGTTATTATCTACGATTAGATTTTTGTATTTGGTTTTAAAGTATTTAGCTACGAAGCTAACGTGTCCCGTTTCGCTAAACTCGCCCTTGTAGCGTCCGCCGATCTCGTAGCTATCGCCCGTAGTGGCCTTTAGATCAGGGTTTGCTCTGTATCCTAGCGCCGTACCCCTACTAGCGCCGCTAGCTAGCATAGACTCCATTACATCAGGCCCCCTAAACACTTTAGCGTAGCTGGCAAATACTCCAAGCCCTTTCATAAACTCGTAATCAAGCGCCAAAGCCGGCGTAAATTCGTCAAATTTGTATTTGTACCCGCCGATATTTGCGCCCGTGCCGTTATAGGTCTTTAACTCGTGACGCTCGTATCTGATGCCAGGAGTCACGGTAAGTCCCGCAAATTTGATCGCATCCTCTAAGTAAAACGAGTAGTTGTTTACTTTTTCGGGGCGGTTATTTTGCGGCTTGTTAAAGTTCTCGCTGCGGTAGTACTCCACGCCGTATCTTAGCGTCTGCATCACGTCGCCCGTCTCTATCGCGGTTTTTGCTTTCGCGCTTAGGCCTCTAGTTTTTACGCCCCATTTGCTACCGTCGACTCTCTGATGCTTCGTATGATACGCCGTTACGTCGAGATTTAGCAGTTCGCTCGGCGTAAATTCGTACTTTAACGTCGTCGTATCGCGCTCGTATTTACGGTCGGCATCGGCGCTATGCCAGCTGCCAAACTCCGCCCTCAACGGATAAAGTCCCTTGTAGTGGTTGTGTTCGTGAGAGAGTGATATCCTGTGCGCGTCTAAAAAGCTATATCCGAGCTTAAGAAGATAGCTAAGATCGTTACCGTCGCCGCCGATTTTCTTACCGTTGCCGCTCTTGCCGTAGTCGTAGCCTTTGTGATTTATCGCAGCTAAAAAGTCAAGCCCCTCGACTGGCACGGTAAACACCGTGAGTCCTTGCGAAAATTCGTCGTTATTTGAGGCGTAGCCCGTTTTGATTTTGGCGCCGATGATTTCGCCCTCTTCCAGCAGGTCTCTAGCGTCCACCGTCCTAAAGGCTACCGAACCGCCCAGAGCCCCAGCGCCGTTTACCACAGAGCGCGATCCGACCTCAACGTCGATGGCCTTGATTAGATCAGGGTCGATCAGGAGGTCTGCGTTGTGGTGAAAGGTATTTCCGTTTTGCTTCGCGCCGTCGATCGTGATATTTAGGCCGCGGTCGCTCACGCCCCTCATGTAAATTTTTTGGTTCATGCCGTTCGTGCCGCCTACGTAAACGCCGGGAATATCGCGCAT
>NZ_JBQNAN010000036.1:0-7964 GCF_052170435.1 Campylobacter sp. | reverse complement strand
TCGTTTTTTACTCTTTCTTTCACCTGTGCGCTTACGTTTTTGCCGTCTAATATCGTCATTTTCGTCCTTTATTACTTTTTAATCGCAAAGATTGTATGATAGCTAATTTTAGATTAAATTTACGAAAAAGCGAAAGAATTTATGAAAATTTGGCTGATTTTAGGGCTACTTTGCGGCGCGGCGTTTGCGAGCGATTTTATCACGAAAAACGAATACGCGAAGATGCTCTATCAAAACCCGCGCGGCATCGGCTGCGACAAGTGTCACGGTAAGGGCGGCGAGGGTTCGCTCATATCAAAATATAGGCATTTTGATAAAAAAACGAAGCAGGTCATCGACGACGAGCTAAGAGCCCCTCGGATAAACAATCTTGATTTTGAGACGTTTAAAGAGGGCGTGCTAAGCGCAAAAAGCGTGATGCCTAGCTACTTTCTTACCGACGAAGAGATAAATTTACTTTACGAATACGTTATAAATTTCAACAAGGATAAAAAATGACGAACAAAGAAGCTTTTGGACTGGCGAAAAAATATATTCCGGGCGGCGTGGATTCGCCCGTTCGCGCGTTTGGCAGCGTAGGCGGCGAGCCTTTTGTGGTGGACCGCGGCGAGGGTGCGTATTTAGTCGATATCGAGGGAAACCGCTATCTAGACTTCATCCAGAGCTGGGGACCGCTTATCTTTGGGCACTGCGACCCGGATATCGAGAGTGCGGTGATAGCGACGGCTAAAAAAGGACTAAGCTTTGGCGCTCCGTCAAATTTGGAAACGAGGCTAGCTAAACTAATCTGCGACGAGTTTAAAAACGTAGAAAAGGTGCGTTTTGTAAGCTCGGGCACCGAGGCCACGATGAGCGCGATACGCGTGGCGCGCGGCTTTAGCGGCAAGGACGGACTGATAAAATTTGAAGGCTGCTATCACGGGCACAGCGACGCGCTTTTGGTAAAAGCCGGTAGCGGCGCGACGACATACGGCAATGCTTCAAGCGGCGGAGTGCCGGCGGACGTTGTAAAAAACACGTATCTAGCGCGCTATAACGATATAGAAAGCGTGCGGGCGATATTTGAGGCAAATAGAGGCAAAATAGGCGCGCTAATCATCGAGCCTATCGCCGGGAATATGGGGCTGGTGCCTGCCGATAACGAGTTTTTAAGCGGGCTTAGGCGCCTTTGCGACGAAAACGGCGCGGTGTTAATTTTTGACGAAGTTATGAGCGGATTTCGAGCGAGCAGGCACGGGTCGTTAGAATTTAACGGTATCGAGGCCGATCTAGTGACGTTTGGTAAAGTTATCGGCGGAGGCTGCCCGGCGGCTGCGTTTGGCGGAAAGGCTGCTATCATGGACTGCCTAAGTCCCGAAGGCGCCGTATATCAGGCCGGTACGCTAAGCGGCAATCCAGTAGCTATGGCCGCAGGCATCGCAAGCCTAAGTAAAATTTTTGCCGACAACGAGCTTTATGACCGCCTAAACAAGCTAGCCGTGCTATTTGCTCACGGACTAAAAAGCGTCGCCACGAAGCACGGCATCGCTCTGCAAACGACGGTGAGAGGCTCGATGTTTGGATTTTTCTTTACGGCAAACGAGGTCAAAAACTACGACGACGCGCTAAAAAGCGACGTCAAGCTTTACGCTAAATTTCACGCCAAAATGCTTAAAAAAGGCGTTTATCTAGCGCCTAGCCAGTTTGAGACGGGCTTCATCTGCGACGCGATGAGCGAGGACGATATCAAATTTGCCGTTAAGGCCGCGGACGAGAGCTTTGCCGAGATAGCTGCGGAAAGCACAAGCGAGAACGAGGAGATGCGCGAGGTAAAAGCAAGGATCGCCGATCTGGAAGAGCGTCTAAAAGAGGCTAGAAAAGAGCGCGAAGCGATACAAGAGCGCATGAAAAATAGCTGGGGATTTGCCTAATGGCAAAGATAAATTTAGGCGACGTCGTAAAGGGCGCCGAGCAGCTAAGCCTGGGCATATCTATCGTCGTAGCGCTTGCTATCGGGGCCGGGTTTGGCTACTGGGCGATGAAGGAAACGGGCTGGACGTGGACGCTGTTTGCGGGCGTCGCCGTGGGTATCGCCGCAGCCGCGCTAAACGTCAAAAAGGCCTACGACGCGCAGATAAAAAGCCTTGACGAGCTAAAAGACAAAGGTAAATTTAAACCCGCGAAAGACGACGACGAGGACGATGAGTGAATTTTAAGCTCCTTGCCGTTTACGGCGCGTTTGAGGCTTTGCTATTGCTGGGCTCGGCGGTATTCGGCCGCTCGTGGTTTTACAGCTCGCAGGTCGCGTTTGCGGGCTCGCTTTTGGTGCTGGCGGCGACCTTTAGAGCCTACAAAAAACGCGTAGAAAACGGCGTGCGAGACTACGACGCTTCTGCGGATGACGATATAGACGAGTGGGGCGAAAATCACGAGGAGTTTCCTGATAGCCCAGCGGAGGCTAAATTTGACGAGCATGACCCGCACTGCGAAGATACTAAGCGCCTGGATGGGTTAAATTTAAACGACGAAAACGAGCGGGCTAAATTTGACGAGCAAAATTTAAACGACGCAAGCCAAAGCGGTCGGTTAAATTTAAGCCGGGCAAACGAGTCAAATTTAAACGAATCAAATCAAAACAGCGAAACTAAACCCTCAAAAAAGCAAAATTTCGCGCGTAATTTAAAGCAAAATTCGCCCAACTACTTCACCGCTTTCGTGCCTTTTCGGCTGATCGCGTATGCGGTTTTGGTCGTCGGATTTTTGGCGCTAAAAAGGCACGGCAACCTTGATCTAGCCGCGTTTTTGATCGCGCTTGCGGCGATGCCTGCGGGCGCTTTGATATATGGAGTAAGAAACAATGAGAAATAGCTCGATAATAACGATCAGATCGATGTTTGCACTATTCGTCGGGATGGCGTTTTTGTTTGTGGGAAACGGCCTCATCATCAGCTCCGCCGGCGTCGAGCTAAAAAAAATGGGCGCGGGCGAGCTGGAGACGGGATTTGTCATCGCGGTATTTTTCGTTGGAGCTATGGCGGCTACGATATTTTCGCATAAAATCGTCTCAAAAGTCGGCCACATCAGAAGCTTTGGGATCTTTGCGTCGCTTTTCGGTATCGCGGCGATGTTTCACGTTCTTAGCCAAAATCTCTATTTTTGGGCGTTTTTGCGCGGATGTCTCGGGTTTTGCTACTATTCGATTTTGATGATAATCGAAAGCTGGCTCAACGCGCGCGCTAGAAACGAAGTGCGCTCGCGAGTACTGGCCTTTTACGAGGTTACGTTTTACGTCTGCTTTGGGCTGGGTATCCTCGTGCTATCGCTAAATTTATCCACTTCTCACGTGCTTTTGCTTAGCGCGGCGTTTATTTTGTTTTCGAGCATTCCTTTAAATTTGATCCGCATCAAAGAGCCGCCGATCCCTGAAAAAAAGAGTGTCTCGATCCCGAGAGTCTTTGCGCTCGTGCCTTTGGCGCTCATTACCAGTATCGTAGCGGGCATCCTCATAAACGGCTTTTTTACGATGGCTAGCGTTTATATCCTGCTGCAAGGATACGGCGCGAGGGAGGTTTCTTTTTTTATGACCGTCGCGATGGCGGGCGGTTTTATAGCTCACTCTCTCATCGGCGGCTTTTCGGATAAATTCGGCCGCCGTCCCGCGATAATGTGCTGCGCGGGCGTGTCGCTATTTGCGGCTATTTGTTTTTTGACGCTTAAGCCATCTATCTACGCGCAGTACGTTTTGTCATTTTTTCTGGGTTCCGGCGCTTTTTGCCTCTATGCGCTATCGCTTGCCCGCGCCAACGACGTCTTAAAACATAAAAATCAAGGCATAGAAGTAGGGCGCGCCGTGCTTTTTAGCTACTCTTTCGGCTCGCTTCTTTCGTCCGTGATAATGGGCGCCAGTATGAAAATTTTAGGCTTTGACGGTTTTATGTGGGTTTATGCGGCGCTGCTTGCGTTTCTCATCGCGTTTTGCCTTACGCAAAAGACCGTTCCGCTTGAAAGTAGGCGAGGCTTTGAGCATAGCCCCGGCACGATGGCTAATAGCTAATGAAAATCTCAAATTTGACGATATAGCCGTATGGAATCAGTAAATAACGCTATAAGCTCGCAAGTCGCGACCCAGGCCGCAGTCGGCGGCGCGCTACCCAAAACCGGCGGCGTAGGCGGCGCAAACGCCGGACAGACGGGTCAGGCGGGCGAAACTAAAAAT
This sequence comes from Campylobacter sp., assembly GCF_052170435.1. Lineage (GTDB taxonomy): Bacteria > Campylobacterota > Campylobacteria > Campylobacterales > Campylobacteraceae > Campylobacter_A. Next base: position 3,769 of record NZ_JBQNAN010000036.1, on the reverse strand, counting down.
CTTTTTAAAAACCAGCCCGCACCCTCGCAAAATTTAGGCTCCGAGGCTGCGGATAACGCCGTAAAGGATATAGATAAGCTCGTAAATAAGCTTTTAGACGAGCTAAAATCAAGCCCTATGCAGGCCAAAGAGTTAGCCGCGCAGGCGAAAAATCTACAACTCTCGCCAAATCTCGCAAAAGATATGAAAAGCCTCGCGGCTCTAGCCGAAAACGAGCCCGATCTAAAGGAATTCGCACTTAAACTAAAGGAGTTTTTAAAACCAGTCGCCGATCTAAAAAACGCGCCGCTAAACGAGCAGATAAAAAACTCGGGCATCATGCTGGAGGCAAATTTAAAAGACGCGCTAAACGGCAAATTTAACCTACCCAGCGCGATAAATAAGCTGTTCGGCGATATAAAAAACCTCTCGAATCAGCAGCTTTTGGAGCAAATTTCAGCCTTAGCTAAGGACGATAGCCTAAGCACGAACGAGAGCTTTGCGAGGCTTGATCAAATTTTACAAAACGCTAAAACTGCAGCCAAAGATACGCTAGCGGGCTCGCCTTTTAAGCAGCTTTTTGAAATCGCTGACAAGCTCGAAAACGCGGCTAAATTTATGGACAAGCAAGCAAACGCCATGAGCGGCAGCGGGCTAAGCCTAAACGAAAAAACGCTAAACGCCGAGTTAAATAAAATCTCGCAGCTGCTAGCAAACGCGGGCGAAAAAATGCAAAATTTAAACAGCGAAAAGCTAAGTCAAAACAGGGGCTTTGCTCTAAATTTCGCCGAGCTAAAAAGCGCGATAAAAGATCTAACGCACGAGCTTAGCGCGCTTGCTGGCTCGCAGGATAAATTTAACGATTTTGCGCAAAAAATCGTCCGAGACGGCGCAGAGGGAAATGAGGGTGCGACGCTGCAAGATAAGCTGCAAAATGCGGCTAGAAAGCTAAATTTCGCCCTGCAAATCGCCGATAAAGCGGGCTTTGAAGCAAAAAACAACTTAGATGAAGTCGGCAAGCTAATCAAGCAGCAAAACATCGCTCGCGGCGAGCTTGGCGCAGTGACGCCAAAAAGCGCCGAAGAGACGGCAAAAGTCCTGCAAAACGACGTAAAAAGCGCGCTTTTAAACATGCAGTCAAAGTCTCCCGACGCTAGCCCCGTAAAAGACGCCGCCTCAAAACTGCTAGCTCAAATCGAGATGCATCAGCTAGCCTCCGCGGTCGCAGGCGGCGTGCAGACCTATCTGCCCTACGTCTGGGAGGGCGTAGAGGGCGGAAATATCAGGTTTAAGCAGGGCAAAAAGCAAAAACACTACGCGCAAATCGACCTAAATTTTCAAAATTTCGGCCAAATCAACATCATGGTGGCGCTTAGCGAAAACAAATACATCGACCTTGCGATCGCGACGCAAAAAGAGGAGTTTAAGGAGCTCATCTTAAGCGGCGCGAAGGAGCTAAAAAGGGCTATCGGCGAGCAGGGCTTGATAGTGTCGAATTTTAGTCTAAAAACTATGCCTAAACTGCGCCTTAGCGGCGTTTACGGCGGTCTGGATAAGCTTGATATGGGCTTTGATAAAAAGGCGTAAATTTGGCAAAAGTACAAAAAACTAAAAAGGCCGTGGCCCTTGGCTACAACCGCCAAAAAGATAACGCGCCTAAGGTGCTAGCTACGGGTTCGGGCGAAGTGGCGAAAAATATCATAAATCTAGCCAAATCTCACGATATACCGATCAAAGAAGACGCCGATCTGGTCGAGGTTCTAAGTAAGGTCGATCTAAACGAGGAAGTCCCGCCAAATCTCTATAAAGCGGTCGCCGAAATCTTTAGCTTTTTATATCAAATGACGAATAAAAAATAGGACGGTTTTACGGTTTTTGCCAGAGATTATTTTTATAAATGCCTAAAATTTCTATATTTTCATCTGAAATTTCAAATACGACAACATAGCCTTTAAAAATTAGCTCTCTTATGTTGTCGTTTGCTGTCAAGCCGTTTTTACGAAAACGCCGCGGCATAAACGCTGCGCCACTAATTTTTTCATAAAGCTCGTCTCTAAATTTAACCGCTTTTTCTGTGCTGTCTTTTGCGATAAACGCTAAAATTTCATCTAAATTTTGATGGAATCTCTCTGAAAATTTGATGTTCATATATCGGCGCCAAGTTTTTTCAGCGTTTCGTTGGATTGTTTCATGGATTCTTTAAGATCGTAAAATTTAAGCTTGCCTTGGTTTTTTAGCTTGATAGTTTCTAAAAGATGGGTTGCGTCTTGGGCGCTAAGCGAACTTTGGTTTTCTATTACATCTATGTTGTATTTATTGTTCATGGCTGTATTTATGGAGCGTAAAATTTCTATAATATATTTATCCGCATTTTGAATGACTAGCATATTTTTCCTTAAATTTATTTTTGAGTATTTTACCATATTTTGCGTTTTTTAGATTTTACGCTCATAGCTAAATTTAATATAAATAAAGATAAAATAGCCGTAAAATTAACTCAAAAAACGGAATAAATTTGAAACAAAAACTGGTCTTAGTCGGCGCCTCGACGGGCGGTCCGGGACATTTAAAAAGGCTTTTTAAAGGGCTTGAGCTAAACGGAGCTAGCGTCGTTATCGCGCAGCATATGAGCCTGGCTTTCATCCCTAGTTTTATCTCGCAGTTTGATAAGGAGTGCGCGGCGGAGGTAGTTATGCTGGGCGCGCCTGTGCAGCTAAAAAGCGCGATATATATCTGCGAGAAAAACTCCGAGATAATCTCTGCTAGCCCCCTAACGGCCGGTATGTGTTCACCCATGAAAGAGACCACGTATAACCCAAACGTAGACGTGCTTTTTCACTCCGGCGTTCAGGCTTGTAAGTTTGCCGACGTCATGGCGATCCTGTTAACTGGAATCGGCGACGACGGCGCGCGCGGGCTAAACGAGCTATATAAAGCCGGCGCTAAATGCATCGCCGAAAACGAGGAGAGCGCTATCGTCTACGGCATGCCAAAACGCGCGAAAGAAATCAACGCAAATTTAAGGTCGCTACCCATCGGCGGTATAAGAGCGGAACTGGAAAGGTTTTTACATGCTTGAAAATGCAAATTTGACGCCCGCTCCTAGCGATGCGGCGGGACTGAATAAATTCGTCGAAGTCGTCAAAAATATGTGCGGCGTGGATCTGGAGTCCAAAAAGGACATGATAAAGCAGCGCCTAATAAATTTCTGCCAAGCAAACCGAATTTCAAGCTTTGAAGCGTTAAGCTCAAAAGTCGTCATAGACCGCTTTATGAGGCAAGAAATCGTAAATTTAATCACCACTAACGAAACTTATTTTTACAGAGAGTTGCCGCAGCTACAAGCCGCGATCTACTACGCCAGAGAGGAGCTTGATAGCGTGCGGATACTGTGCGCGCCGTGCTCGACGGGCGACGAGGCGTACTCGCTAGGTATGCTCGCGCACTCAAATTTACTCGACGTAAACCGCGTTAGTATCGTTGGTATCGACATAAACTCCGAGGCTATCGATAGCTGTAAAAAGGGCGTTTATAGCGAGCGTTCATTGCACCGTCTAAACGACAATCAAAAAAATATTTACTTCGCAAAACGCGACGGCAAGTACGAAATCAAGCGCGAGATGCTGCCTAGATGCGAGTTTAGCGTGGCAAATATCTTTGACGATGCGATCTTTAAGCTCGGCAAATTCGACATCATTTTCTCGCGAAATATGATGATTTATTTTAACGAGGAATTTAAGCTAAAAACGGTTGAGCGCTTTCATAAAATTTTGAGCGATCACGGCAGACT
>NZ_JBQNAN010000035.1:0-8128 GCF_052170435.1 Campylobacter sp. | reverse complement strand
GGGCAATCCAAAAACGCTGGAGTTTATCAAATGGCTGGGCGTTAGCGTGCCTAGCGCGGTTGAGGCGCGGCTAAACGCCAGCGAGGACTATCTGGCGCAAAGTTGCGAGATCATCAAAGAAATTTGGCGCGAGCTAAAGAAATTCGGCGACGAAAACGGGCTAAATTTGAGTGCAAACATCGAAAGCGTGATGGCAAAGCGCGCCGAAATCGAGGCGAGCCTAGAGCTAGCTCGCGAGTTTAGGCAAATTTAGGAGCGAGGATGGCTGATACGGACGAGCTCTACGCCAAGGCAAAACGCGCCAACGCGCTCAAAAAACTCATGCGCGTAGCTGCCGTCCTGATCGCCGCGCCCGCCCTTTTTGCGTTATCAAGCGCTCTCCTAAACGGCGGGCTTTACGAGCCGTTTAGCTACCTTTTTATCGGCGCCGTGGCTATTCTTTTTATCGCTCCTTCGGTTTACGGATTTATAGCAAATTTTTATGCAAAACCGGCGGAAACTCCAAACGAAAATGCTCAAAATTTCGTCTCTAGCGAGCTTGCCGCCGAGCTGGGCGAGCTGGAAAACGAGCGCGTAAATTTAGTCGCCGCTATCAAAAAAGCAAATTTGATCGGTCTTGGCGTCGGCGTTTGCGCGGGCGCGGCGATAGCGTATCTTTTAGACGCGATTTTCGGTATGACGCTGGGCGCTATCTCATATGCTGTGACGACTGGCCTTTTGACTGCGTCTAAAAGGCGAGAATTTAGGGCAAATTTTAAACGTCAAATCATAGAAAATATCGTAAAAAAGCACGGCCTTAGCTACGATAAAGACCGCGGGCTAGGGCTTGATGACTTTTTTACCATTTACGATTGCAGAGTTGATGAGTGGCATAGTGAGGATCTTGTTGAGGGCGATATAGATAGCGTTAGCGTCAAATTTAGCGACTTTTACGCGGCCAAAGAGGTGAAAAAGAAAAATGGCACCGAAACGGTCGTGCAGTTTCAAGGCGTGCTTTTTAAGGCCGATTTTAACAAAACCTTAAGCTCCATAACTCAAATTTCGCATATAAACTCAAGAAATTTAGCAATCTACGGCAAAAAGGCGAATATGGACGACGCGAGATTTGAGGAGATATTTGACGTCTATACGACTGATCAGATTGGCGCTAGATACGCGCTTAGCCCGGCGCTGATGGAAAGATTTACTCAGCTTTTGCTTAAGGCTAGATGCACCCGCAAACGCCGTTTTTAAGGATAATGAAATATTTATCGCCGTAGAGACCTGGCGTGACGACTTTGAGCCAGATATCCGCAAGTCCCTAATAAACAACGAAACCATAGCGCTTTACGAGAGCGAGATAGCAAGCTTTACACAGATAATAAAAGAGTTAAATTTAAACCGCAAAATTTGGTAATTTTGAAATTTGGACGGCTTTGTGGCTCGCGGCTCAAATCTGAATGCTTTGATAAACTTTTACTCAAATTTAATCACGATATAGCATAAATATTTTCTAAACATCAAAGCGTTTTTGTAGTATAATCGCCTTACAAATCCACACAAGGGAGTCGTCATGAAAAAGTTGATTTTAGCGATCTTTTTGGCGTGTTTGGCGTTGTCTTCGGCACAAGGCGGCCAAGAGTACGGTGATGGATTGAGAGCCGTATCCAGAGGAGAGTGGGCTAACGCAGTGCAGTATTTCACGGCAGCTTGTTATAACTATAACGATAACGAAGCAGGCTCTTGCAAAGAGCTTGGCGTGATATACGAATACGGCAAGGGCGGTGCGGGCCCTCAGAGAGTGAAAAAAAATGACGCTCTCTCAAAGCAAGCCTACGCACAATGCTGCAAAAAGAGCGGTGGCCTCATGAGAGAGTGCTGCAAAAAGGTCGGCAAATAATCGAGGTTTGTCCTGAACTCTAGCTTTAAGTATGCGGCCGCTTTGGGCGTGGAATTTAGCCTTGGGCGGCTCGCATACGAAATTTATTCTTTAGCGATTCTGGCTCAAATTTATCAAATTTTGCTTCTTTTGTGTTATCGCGCAGGTATGTTTCGTGAGGCTGTAAATTTGTGTTCGAGCGATATTTTATAAATTTGCCGAGTTTGTTTTTGATTTTACTCGGTCAAATTTTACTTGGAAGCCCCTAAAACGTTTTATTAGTTTTTGAGGCTTTCAAATTAGATCAAACACAATTGCTTATTTCTTGCAGTCCTTTGCAGTTAGCTCTACTTTACTGAAAAGCGCGCCGCTTGGTAAACGATAATTCATCACGATACTTTTTGCTTTTTGTAGTAGCACAAGGGTGTTTTTATCAGAGCAAAAATCTTCCGTCAAAAGCTCTTTCATAGTAGACGTAAATTCTTTTTTATATTCGTCCGAGATAGCTTCCCAATCTATGTTTTGCGAGTTTTTAAAGACGTATTCGTAGGCGATTATCTCGTCTTTGCAACTCACTTCGGTAACCTTTATGTTTTCATCTTCCATTTGATTTAACGCTGATTTAGCGCCAATGGTGGCTAACCTTAAATACGGACTACACTCGGCTCCCGCTAGACCCAGAGCCAGCGCGCAAACGAGACAAACTTTTCTCATCTCTTCGGCGTTACCAACATATTGACGTAGCGGCCTTCCAGCAGCGGCTCTTTATCGCGGTCGGAGACGTCTTTTACCATCTCCCAGACTTTTTGTAGCATCGCGACGCCGGCTTCGGGATTGCTCATCTCGCGGCCTTTTAGAAATACGCGAAATTTGACGTGTTTGCCGTCTTCTAGAAACTCAAGCGCGTGCTTGACTTTATAGTTGATGTCGTTTTGAGCGATTTTGACGGAGAGCTTGATCTCTTTTACTTCGATCGTTTTTTGCTTTTTCTTGGCCTCTTTTTGCTTTTTTTCCTGCTGGTAGCGGAATTTGCCGTAGTCCATTATCTTGCAAACGGGAGGTTTGGCATCAGGCGCGATTAGCACCAGATCAAGCTCCATTTTCTCGGCGATTTTTAAGGCCTCTACTCTTGGGATAACGCCGTATGCGGTGCCGTCGTCCCCTACGCATCTTACTTCGCTCGCTCTGATATCTTCGTTGAGCAACACTTCGTTTTCTTTAGCCAATTAGTTTTTTCCTTTAAGTTGAAATTTGTTGATTATATCCAAAAATATTGTGTTTTTATTGTATTTTTCGTAGAAATTTATTGCGCCGTGACAATTTTTGCGGATTTTGGTAAAAGCCAGGCTTAGCATAAAGCCGCGCCTAGCTCAAATTTAGCGGATTTTAGTCCGTATTTCAAAAACTTACCTCGGCGAGTTTTGATTTTAGAAGCCCTACGAATTCGTCCAGCTTCATATCTTTTTGCTCCCTGGTCGTGCGGTCGCGCAGAGCGATAGCGCTATTTGCCACTTCGTTGTCGCCAAGTACCGCGATCATAGGCACGCGCTGTTTTTCTGCAGTGCGGATGCGTTTGTTTAGGCTCTCGTTTTTGCTCGCTATTTCGCTATCTATGCCGATTTTGCGAAGCTCTTTGGCGACGGTTTTAGCGTAGTCTAGGTGCGCGTCGCTGATCGGCACGATGACTACTTGCGTCGGAGCGACGAAAAACGGTAGCTCGCCGCCGGTGTGCTCGATCAAGATACCGATAAATCGCTCAAAGCTTCCCAGTAGCGCGCGGTGCAGCATTACGGGGCGCTGGCGTTCGTTATTTGCGTCGATGTAGCCCAGATCAAAGCGCTCAGGCAGGTTAAAATCGACCTGGATCGTGCCGCACTGCCATTTTCGTTTTAACGCGTCGGTGATTTTGATATCGATTTTTGGACCGTAGAATGCGCCGCCGCCCTCGTCGATGCCGTATCTAAAGCCGTTTTCGTCAAGCGCTTCTTTTAGCGCTTTGGTTGCAGTTTCCCAAATTTCGTCCCCGCCGATCGCTTTTGCGGGCTTGGTTGAAATCTCCATCTCGTAGTGAAAGCCGAAATTTTCCATTATTTTGCCGGCAAATTTTAAAATTTCTAGGATATTTTCTTTGATTTGGCTTGGCATACAAAAGATGTGCGAGTCATCCTGGGCAAATTCGCGCACCCTGAAAAGTCCGTGCAAAACGCCGCTTTTTTCGTGGCGATGCACGACGCCGTATTCGAAAAATTTAAGCGGCAAATCGCGGTATGAGCGGATGTCGCTTTGATAGACCTTGATGTGGCCGACGCAGTTCATCGGCTTTATGCCGTATTCTGCCTCGTCGATCGTCGTAAAGTACATATTTTCTTTATAGTTTGCGTAGTGGCCGCTCTTTTTCCACACGTCGGCTTTTAGTAGCTCGGGGCCTCTAACCGGCTCGTAGCCGCGGTCTCGGTGCGCTTTGTATAAAATTTGCTCTAACTTCGAGCGCAAGCGCCCGCCGTTTGGCAACCAGATCGGTAGGCCGCCGCCGACCTCTTCATCGAAGGTAAACAGCTTCATCTCGACGCCAAGCTTTCTGTGGTCGCGTTTTTTGGCCTCTTCGATGATGCGGATGTGCTCTTTTAGGCTCTCTTTATCGGCAAATGCCGTGCCGTAAATGCGGTTTATCATCTCGCGCGTTTCGTCGCCGCCCAGATACGCTCCGGCTACGCGGGTTAGTTTAAAAAATCTTAAAAATTTGGTATTTGGCAAGTGCGGTCCGCGGCATAAATCCTCGAAATTTCCTTGCTTGTAGCTGCTGACTTCGCCCTCTGGGATGCGTTTTAGCACCTCTTGTTTTAGCTCGTCGTCTTTAAATTTATCGCTCATCGCGGTTTTGGTCGAGCAGGTTTTGACGATGTCAAGCTTTGCTTCGGCTAGCTCTTTCATCTTAGCCTCTATCGCCTCTAGATCCTCGTCGCTAAGCTTGCTGTTGGCATCATCGACCTTAAAATCATAATAAAATCCGTCCTCGACGTTTGGTCCGACGAAAAATTTAGCCTGCGGATAAAGCTCTTTGATCGCCTGCGCCATGAGGTGCGCACAGGAGTGCCTGATGACGTTTAGCGCGTCGGGGGAGTTGTCAAAATGAATCGGTTCTGCGGCGTTTTCTCGCCCGTTGATACTCTGAGTATCGACTATGTTTCCATCCAGTTTGTATGCGATGATATCGCTCATTTTACGTCCTTTTTATCGAAACATCTTTCTTACGCTGAAAGAATTGGGCTTGATTTTAGCTAAAATGTTTTTAAGCTTTACTTAATGTTTTATTTGATTTGGGTTTAAACGGCGGTCAAATTTGAGTTTTGAATATAGTAGAATATATTGATTAAAATTTAAATATTGTTAAATCGGTAATATTCTCAATATACTTTATTATACTTTAAGAAAACTAACGCTAATATTTCATCGAATGAATCATGCATCTATCTCGTCTTTGCATTGTTTTGATTCATTTTTCTCCCAAATTGCGCAAAGGAGTGGTTGCCTTTGCGCTTTAATCACTGAAATTTTACTTCAAAATAAAACATAATATACTTTTAGCTTTAGTAGGCAAATTTGGCAAAAATTTAGCGTTTGAGTTTACGGTGCGAAAGATAAAGCGAAATTTGAAAATTTGAATCAAAAGAAGCGAAATGGTGGCCCCGAATGGACTCGAACCATCGACCACTACCATGTCAAGGTAGTGCTCTACCAACTGAGCTACGGGACCGAAAAATGGAAATTTACCCAAAATAATATTGAAATTAGCTTAAATTTTGCGATTTTTCGTAAAAAGCAAAATTTGAACGCGATCCTATTTCGCCAAATTTGACCCTGCTCGGCGATCCCAAAATAAAAACATATAAAGATTAGATTTTAATAGAAAAGTCTTGATAAATATTAAAAATAAAATCTCATAAAACCGTCTATCCGCAGTCAAATTTACACTAAATCCCCTAAATTTAGGGATAACTTTGGTACAGTAAATTTTTAATAAAACTCATAGTAAACTCACGATATTATAACTATAATGCTATTACGATATTTCATCCAAAGGAGGACGTATGCAAGAGCAAATGTCAAGACGCGATTTGTTAAAGCTAGGTATGGCGGGTGCGGGCGCGCTCGCGCTAGGTGCGGTAAATGCGCAAGCAAGCGCGTTAAACGCAAAAGACGTCAAATTTGACGAAGAGTGGGACGTAATCATCATCGGCAGCGGCTTTGCGGGGCTTGCGGCGGGCTTAAAAGCGGCGCAAAAAGGTAGCAAGGTACTAATCCTGGAAAAAATGGGCCGTATCGGCGGCAACTCCGTTATCAACGGCGGCGGTATGGCGGTTGCAAACAACCCGGTGCAAGCAAAAACTAACATCAAAGACAGCAAAGAGCTGTTTATCGCAGACTGTCTAAAAGCCGGTCTTGGTATCAATCACACCGAGCTTTTGGAGACATTAGTCGATCGCGGCATGGACGCGTATAACTTCCTTCTTGAAAACGGCGTTCAGTTTAAAGAGCACTGCGCGCACTTCGGCGGTCACACCGTTGCTCGCTCGCTGCTAACTACAAACGATAGCGGCTCAGGCTACATCCAGCCGATGCTCGAGAAATTCGAAGCGCTAAAAGACAAAGGTTGCGAGCTTCGCCGCCGCGCCAAATTTGACGACTTCGTGTTAGACGACAGTGGCCGAGTCGTGGGCGTGACGATCAGAGAAGAGTATAGATTCGACGATAAGCTTTACAGCGACGACCTAGAAAACACGAGCGGCACAAAAAAAACGCTAAAGGCAAACAAAGGCGTAGTTTTGGCAGCCGGCGGATTTTGCCGCGATAAGGCGTTTAGAAAGCTTCAAGACCCTCGTATCCCCGACGACGTCGATAGCACGAACCACCCGGGAGCGACTGCGGGCGCGCTGCTAAAAGCATTTGAGATCGGCGCGTATCCGGTGCAAGTAGACTGGATCCAGTTTGGTCCGTGGGCGAGCCCGGACGAAAAGGGCTTTGGCACCGCTCCGATTTTGACGCAGCAAGGCACCTTCAAATACGGCATTGCGGTCGATATACGCACCGGCAAGCGCTTTATGAACGAGCTAGCCGACCGCAAAACCCGCGCGGACGCCGAGTTTAAAATTTTACGCGAAAAACCGGGCGCATATCCGATAACTTTCGCCGACACAAAAATGGCGTTTAAAGACCTAAGCGAAGAGATCATCCAAAAAGGCATGGCAAGCGGCAAACTAGTAGGCGAGTGCGCTACGCTCGATGATATCGCTAAAAAATACGGCGTGCCTGCCGACGCGCTAAAAGAAACCGTCAAGAAATATAACGAAGGCGTCAAGGCTAAAAAAGACGAATTTGGCAAACAAGAAAGCGCGCTAAGCGAGATCAACGAAGCAGGACCGTTCTACGTCATCCGCCTATCGCCAAAGCCTCACCATACCATGGGCGGCCTAAAGATCAACGCCAAAGCCGAGGTCATCTCAAGCAAGACGAATAAGCCAATCCCGGGTCTATATGCGGCAGGCGAAATCACCGGCGGTACGCACGGCGCGAGCAGGCTAGGAACGGTTGCGATAACCGATTGTATAGTGTTTGGAATGATTGCTGGAGAAAATCTAGCCTAAATTTGGTAAAACGAAGTTCTCGCGAGCGCTTTTAAATGATTTCGTAAATTTCGCCCTGCGACAGACTATATGTCTAGTCTTGGGATGAAATTTACTTCAAAACATTTAAAATCATCTCGCGATAATTCGTTTTAATTTTGTATCACAGGCCAAATTCGGCTTGCGATATTTCGTTAAATCTGATGGCAAATTTGATGTGTGGTAGCGCCAAATTTAACCTGCACGCAGTGCAGCAACCTCTAACGTGAGTGGGGTTAGAGAGGGCTTGGGAGAGGAAGGGGCGACGCTTCGTAAGTAGAACCCCCTTCCTCTCCCAAAGAAAGAATAAAGTAAGCTGCAAAGTAAAGCTGAAATGTAATTCAAGCCCCTTACCCCTTAATAAGAAAAGACAAATTTAAAGTTGCCGCGTATAGCGTGCTATGAAAATTAAATACCAAATTTGCCCCTCAAATTTAACCGCCGAATTTGAGTTTAAATTTGAGCTCAAATTCGAGTTAAAAAGAGTTTTAACGACGAAGAAATTTAAAAAAGAAAAAGCTAAAGAGACCGCATCTCTTTAGCCGACACCTCACAGAAAGGAATTCGCATGAAACATAAAGCGTTTCTCGCCTTGTGCGCATCTATGCTG
>NZ_JBQNAN010000034.1:0-8284 GCF_052170435.1 Campylobacter sp. | reverse complement strand
TTAAGCTAAAAACGGTTGAGCGCTTTCATAAAATTTTGAGCGATCACGGCAGACTATACGTCGGGCACGCCGATCTGGTACCGTTTACGACGCTTTATAAAAAGCATATTTCAAACGGTACGACTTATTACGCTAAGGCCTAGGCGAGGTAAATTTGGGTCAAATTCGGCTCAAATTTACCGTTAAATTCGGTTGATAAATTTGACGCGAGCGGACGGCTACGTTTTTGATGCGGACGGTAAATTTATGCGTTTAAATTTGCCTTGCTAGGCCCGCGCCACAGAGCAAATTTACGCTAGTTCGTCTTTGTAAATTTTACGCACGAATACCCAATAAATCGCTCCGGCAAAAAACACGCAGCCTATTAGCGCCGTGATCAGCGAGAGGCTAAGCCCAAGCTCAAAAAGCAGCCCTATACCGCTAGAGATCACCGCCGCGACGCCTAGATAAACCATATCGTTATAGGCTATGATGCGGCCGTAAAATGCGGGATCGCACTTTTGCTGGATGAGCGTGTAGGTGTAGCTCCAAAGCGTCGAGGTGAAAAATCCCGCACAGAAAATCCCGATAAATCCGATATAGAAGTTAAACTGAAGCGCGCTCCACGCGATGACGCCAAGCCCGTGACCGACGTAGATATAGACTAGGTTGGTGTTTGAGACGAATTTGCTAAGCACGAGCGGACCTACGATAAGGGCGACGGCGCGGCAGGCGTTGATGTAGCCGATGATGAGCGATGCCGAGAGTAGGCCAGCGTACGGATAGTCGGCTAGTAGAGCCACGAGCGCGTCGTAACTAGTCACGCCAACTACGGCGTGCAGCATGATGAGATGCGCGATGAGGGGGTTTTGTTTTACGTATTTTAGGCCGTTTTTTAGCATCTCGCGGACTTTTTCGCCGCCTTTTTTGGCTCGCACGGCGATATCGGTTTTAAGCAGGACGATAAGCGCTACCGCGTAAAGAGCGCAGTCAAGCAAAAAGGCGCTTTTGATCCCGAAAAAATGGATATAAATGCCCGCTAGTCCCATGCCCGCGGTGTATGAAAACGCCCAGATGAGCGAGTGGATCTCGTTTGCGGTTTTTATCTCGTCTTTATTTAAAATTTTGGGAAACAGGCTCATCTCGACCTGAAAATAGGTTCCACCGGCCCCGACTCTGATAAATATTATCGCAAATAGCAGCCACATCAAGGAGAGCTTATCGATAAAAACGAGTATAAAAACAGTCGCCATCTCTACGACCGTGAGCGCTATTAGCATAGGTTTAGGGCTAAATTTATCCACCACGATACCGCTAAAAGGCGATAGTAACACGCCCGGCACGAAAGCTAACGCAGCCGCCGCCGTGATAGCCCAAACGGGCGCGTCAAGCTCGATAAGTAGCGTGAAAATGCCCGTGTGCGAGAACCAAACGCCGAAATAGCAAATCAGTTGTATGAGCGAGAGGCGCGCAAAAACGGGTTGCGTTTTTAGTAGGTCGATAAATTTATTCATTTTGGCTTCGGGTCAAATTTGAGCGCTAAATTTGCCGCTTAGTCGGCTTCTAGCTTTTTATAGATGCGCTCCTGGGCGAAATTTTCTTTGATAAAGCTGTTTTGGTTGCTTATCTGGCGCAATGTATCGCCGTTAATCTCGAAATTTAGCTTTTCGCGGTATTGATTCGTCACGCTTAGGGTGTTGCCCTCTATCTCGTATTTGCCGCTTTGTAGCTCTCTTTGCGCGATCTTTTTTTGATAAACTGTGTCGATTTTAAACGTTTTGTCCGCGTTTAGGGTTAGCGTGCTTTTCGAGTTTTCGCTACAACCGTCGCAAAGCACCTTAGCCTCGTAAACGCCGATCAAATTTTCCTTATCTACCTCGGCGCCGCACGTTTCAAAAACCTCAGTACCGCCGCATTTTTTGCTATTTACCGCACTTGCGCCGGTCGCACAGCCCGCAAATATCATCGCAGCCACGGCTAAAAATAAAATTTTTTTCATGATTTATCCTTAAAATTTTGGCTAATTATACTAAAAATTTTCCGCTAAAATGGCGATTTTTTAGCAAAAAGCGGCTAAAATGATGAAAAATATTTTAAGGAGTAGTCATGGAAGAGAGCATCCCGTTTATCGTATTTGCCGTGGTCGTGCTAGCCTTTGCGGTATTGTTTTTAAAAGCCGGTATTAAGATCATCTCGCAGTCCGATATCTACATCGTCGAGCGTTTGGGTAAATTTCACAAGGTGCTTGACGGCGGATTTCACATCATCATCCCTTTTGTCGATCAGATCCGCGCCGTGATCACCGTTAGAGAGCAGCTAGTAGATATCACGAAACAGCAAGTTATCACAAAAGATAACGTAAACATCAGCGTCGACGGCATCGTGTTTTTAAAGGTCGTAGACGGCAAAATGGCTCTGTATAATGTCGATAGCTACAAGCGCGCGATCGCAAATTTGGCCATGACGACGCTGCGCGGCGAGATCGGTGCGATGAATCTTGATGATACGCTTAGCTCGCGCGACCGCCTAAACTCCGCATTGCAAAGAGCGCTCGGAGACGCCGCCGATAACTGGGGCGTAAAGATCATGCGTGTCGAGATCTCGGAGATCTCCGTGCCGCACGGCATCGAAGAGGCGATGAATCTACAAATGAAAGCCGAGCGCGAAAAACGCGCGATCGAGCTAAAAGCGCAGGCTGAAAAAGAGGCGCTCATCCGCAACGCCGAGGCGCTAAAACAAGAAAAAGTATTGCAAGCCGAAGCCATCGAGCGTATGGCCGATGCGAAAAAATACGAGCAAATCGCGCTAGCCACGGCTCAAAAAGAGGCGATGGATATGATAAACGAAAGCATGGCGCAAAACGCCAAAGCAGCCGAGTTCCTGCTCGCGCGCGACCGCGTCGGAGCCTTTAACGAGCTAGCCAAAAACGGCTCGAAAGATAAAATTTTAGTCCCTTATGAAGCGACCGAGCTCATCGGCTCTCTAAGCGTTTTAAAGGACTTTTTGGGCGCTAGGGCGGCGAAATGATACCCGCGTACTTGATGCTGGCCGCGGGCGTAGGCCTAATCATGCTCGAGTTTATGCTCGGTAGCTTTTTCGTGCTATTTTTCGGGCTTGGATTTTTGGCGGTCGGAGTTTTGGGATTTTTTATCGATATCGCTTGGGAGTATCAAATTTTACTCATCGCTATCGTCTCGTTAGTCCTACTTTTTGCACTTAGAAAGCCGCTAAAGGCCAAATTTAACCAGCACGAAAGCGAGGTCAAAGACGATTTTTTAAACGAGAGCGGCGAGGGCGAGATCAGAGAGGGGATGGTCTATTTTAAAGGTACTTTGTGGCGCTACGACGGCGATTTAGCCGAGGGCTCGAAGGTACGTGTGCGCGGCACAAAGGGAAATAAAGTCGTTTTGGAGCGAGATTAAATTTGACTTTTAGGGCGGCTTTTTGATGCTTTGTTTGCCTTTTTGTATCGCTCAAATTTAAACCAAAAAAGGATAGCGGTGAAACTTGCCGTAGATGCGTATTATGTGGGAAGCAAGGCTAAAGTCGTAGGGGTTTTGTTTGAAAACTTTAGCGACGAAAAGCCGCTCAAAATCATCTCAAAAGTAGTAGACGACGTGGCGCCCTATGAGAGCGGAAGCTTTTATAAAAGGGAGCTACCGTGCATCGTCTCGCTTTTGCAGGATTTGGATGTGCGGGATATCTCGCTCATCGTGATCGACGGTTTCGTTTATCTTGACGACGAGGGCGGATACGGTCTGGGCGGGCATTTATACGAGCGCTTGGAGCGCAGAGTGCAGATCGTGGGCGTAGCCAAATCGCCTTTTAAAGGCAGCTGCAAGTTCGCAAGAGAAATTTGCAGAGGCGGTAGTAAGAGGCCACTTTTTGTTAGCGCTGTCGGTACCGACCTAGACGAAGTGGCACAGCTCGTAAAGGGGATGAGCGGCGAGTTTAGGATACCTAGCTTGCTTAAAATTTTAGACGACGAGACTAAAACTGAAATTTAACTACTTTGTTGTGAAATTTGACTTGATTTTGATGTTGTTGGCTGGCGTAAATTTGATGAGGAAATGCGATCAAATTTGACCTTGACCGCATTAAATTTTAGTGTTTGTGATGAGGACAGGCGTGCACTTCGTCGCTTGCGCGGCTTTTGTCGTGATGAGAGCACTCTTTATGCTGTGCGCAGCCTTGCGCTTTTGCGTCGCATTTTGGGCATGGCTTTGATTTGTCGCTCTCGCCGCTACAGCCCAGGCTTTTATCTACTCCGTGATTTCCGTGATGAGGGCACTCTTTCGTCGATGCGTGAGACTGGGCGCAGCTAGCGTTTGCCGTGCCGTGATGAGGGCAGCTAGCGTCTTTTATCTGCGTAGCGTGGCGATACTCCTGCGCGTTTTGTTCGGCCGGAGCTGGTTTGTTTGCCGCACAGCCTGCAAAAAATAGCGCCAAAATCGCAGCTAAAACTAAATTTTTCATCTTTTCTCCTTTTATAAAATGTCTCACGATTTTATCAAATTTAAGCTTTATAAATCGGGTTAAATTTAAAAAGCCGTTGCAAATTTGACTCTAGGCTTTATACGTTCGACTATCTATGACGATGCGGAGCGTCGCAGCTAGCGACAAAAGGCTAAGTTTTAGCTCGAGAGCATCTTTTTGTGGATTTTAAAATCATTTCTTTTCTTTGCGTATGCCGTAAAATGATATCCGCAAGACGTCAAAAAACGCTTTTATCAAAGATAAAAGCGTTTTTCGCTAAACTCGCGTAAAAAATTTAAAGGAAAAATTTGACTAGACTAAGCGTAGACGAGGCGGTAAATTTGATAGAAAACGCCGATCTAAACGAGCTTGGAGCGATGGCTCTAGCGCGCAAACGCGAGCTGCATCCAGAAGGTGTCACGACCTTTATCGTGGATAGAAATATCAACTACACGAACGCGTGCTGGGTGGACTGTAAATTTTGCGCGTTTTATCGCGATCACAAGGACGAGGAGGCCTATGTGCTCGGCTTTGACGAGATCGCCCAAAAGATCGAGGAACTCATCGCTATCGGCGGAACTCAAATTTTATTTCAAGGCGGCGTACACCCGAAGCTAAAAATCGAGTGGTACGAGGATCTCGTGGAGTTTATCGCAAAAAAATATCCAAGCATCACGATTCACGGATTTTCCGCGGTTGAGATCGACTATATCGCTAGGATCTCGCGTATCAGCACGAGGGAGGTGCTGCGTAGGTTGCGAGAAAAGGGTCTCTACTCGATGCCCGGAGCCGGAGCCGAGATACTCAGCGACCGCGTCCGTGACGTGATCGCGCCTAAAAAATGCGATGTAGAGACGTGGCTGCGCATCCACCGCGAGGCGCACGAGGAGGGGCTAAAGACGACTGCTACGATGATGTTTGGCACCGTCGAAACCACGCGCGAGATCGTGGAGCACTGGGAGCATATTAGGAGTTTGCAAGACGTTACGGACGGCTTTAGAGCGTTTATATTGTGGAGCTTTCAGGGGCTAAACACGCGCCTAGCCGCCGAACGTCCCGAGATCAAAAAGCAAAGCTCGAATCGCTATTTGCGCCTGCTTGCGGTCTCTAGGCTGTTTTTAGACAACGTGCCAAACATCCAAAGCAGCTGGGTCACGCAGGGCAGCTACATCGGGCAGCTGGCGCTACTGTTTGGCGCAAACGACCTAGGCAGCACGATGATGGAGGAAAACGTCGTCAAGGCCGCCGGCGCTAGCTACCGCATGAATCAAGACGAGATGATACGCCTCATCAAAGACATCGGCGAAAAACCCGCCAAACGCAATACCAATTATGATATTTTAGAAAGGTTTTATTGATGAAAATCATAAATTTAAAAGCCGCAAATTTACAAATCCTGACCGTTTACGAGGCTAGCAAAACCTTGCCAGCGGTGAGCCTAAAGCTTATTTTTAAGGTCGCCGGAGCTTGCGCGGAGGAGAAGGCCGGACTTGCTAAATTCGTCGCTAAAATTTTCGACGAAGGCACGCTAAGCAAGGGCGCGGCGAGCTTTGCCAAAGAGCTTGAAACGCGCGCGATCAGCCTTTACGCGAGCGCGGGATTTGAGACCTTTGCGTTTGAGCTAAACTGTCTAAAGGAGCACTTTTCTTTTGCGCTTGCTAAGCTAAAAGAGCTTTTAGAGGAGCCGAATTTAAGCCAAAAAAGCTTTGAGAAGGTGCGAACTTTGACTCTGGGCGAGATATCTAGCAACGAGAGCGACTACGACTATCTAGCTAGAGTCGCGCTAAACGGGCTGCTATATCCCGGTACGAATCTAGCGCGCCCAAGCATCGGCACGAAGCAAAGCGTGGAGAGTATCACGCTAGAGGACGTTAAAAATTTCATCGATAACAAGCTTGATCTGGCAAATTTATTCGTAGTGCTGGGCGGAGAAGTAACGCCTGGGGAGCTAAATTTAGACGAGATTTTAAGCTCGCTAAAGGCTGGCGAGCCGCGCGAGCTAAGGCTTTTAAAAACCGATGAAAAATGCGGTGAAAAAGCTATCATCAAACCTAGCGAGCAAGCCTATATCTACTTTGGCGCGCCTTTTGACGTTTCCCGCGAAGAGCGATATAAGGCCAAGGTAGCGACGTTTATTTTGGGCGAAGGCGGCTTTGGCAGTAGGCTGATGGAGGAGATTCGCGTGAAGCGGGGGCTAGCGTATTCGGCGTATGCTAGGAGCGAATTTGCGCTTAGTCACTCGCAAATTTGGGGTTACCTGCAAACCAAAAACGAGAGCAGGAGCGAGGCGGTCGCAGTCGTGAAAGACGAATTTGCTAAATTCGTCAAAAACGGCGTAAAGGCAGGCGAACTAGCGCAAGCCAAAAGATTTTTGTTAGGCTCGCAGCCGCTACGCCAAGAGACGCTTTTTAACCGCTTAAATATTGCTCAGAGCGAGTTTTATAACGGCTTTAAACTAGGAAATTTTAAAGACGAGCTAGAAAAAATCTCAAAGCTAAAGCTTGCCGAGCTAAACGCGTTTATCGCGGAGCACGCAGAGATAGAAAAGCTCAGTTTTGCCGTGCTTTACAATGAAATTTGATGAAAAAGATAGAATCAATCTAAAAAAAATCGGCGTAACCACTCTGCTCGATCTAGCGCTTAAGCTTCCTAAAAGCTTTGAGGATACGAGCCTGGTCGCCGCGCCAAAAGACGGACACGTGAGCATCGCCGTAGAGATAAAAAGCGCGTATCGCCAAGGCGGGATGCTGCACGCGCAGTGCTGGTGCGAGGCGTGGGAGCAAAACGTCAAAATCGTGATTTTTAACGCCAAGTCTTGGCATTACGGGGCATTTAAGGTCGGCAAAAGCGTGTTTGTAAGCGGCAAATGCGCCTACGCCTACGGCTCGTGGCAGCTAACCAATCCCAAAATCGTCACGAAAATAAACGAAATCATACCCAAATACAAGCTCTCTCTCAGAGACGATTCGTTTAAAAATTTGATCCAAAAATACGTAAATTTGCCCAATTTACTTGAGGCGGGACTCGCGCCTAAGGAGGCCGAGTTTTTGCTAGATCTGCACAGAGGAGACGAAAAAAGCGTGGCGATGCTGGACACATTCGTGCGAGAAAAAGCGGGCGCGGACGTGCTAAAATTCGTCGAAATTTACAACTACCTAAAAAAGCTAAACGCCAAAAAAACTCGCTTTAAGGCGCCTAAAATCAAGCTTTTTGATATTTCTTCGTGGCTTAAAAATTTGCCGTTTGCGCCGACAACTGATCAGCTAAACGCTATCGCCGATTTGCGCGCGGACTTTAGCGGCGAGGAGGCGGTGCGACGCGTCGTGATGGGCGATGTGGGCAGCGGCAAGACGCTTGTTATGCTAGCCGCCGCGCTTAGCGTCTATCCCGGCCCTGCGCTCATCATGGCGCCCACGTCGATATTAGCCGAGCAAATTTATGCCGAGGCGGTGCGTTTGCTGCCTGATTTTATGCGTGTTTTGCTTGTTAAAAGCGGCGACAAGCCAAAATTTGACGGCGTAAATCTCATCGTCGGCACTCATGTTTTGCTATATCAAAGCTTGCCCGCAGCGCCTTTAGTTATGATAGACGAGCAGCACCGTTTCGGCTCGAATCAGCGCGAGAAAATCAATGCTCTAGCTAGCGGAGGGCTTGTGCAAGACCCGCAACCTGGCGGGGCGGATGGCGAATCTAGCGGTAAATTTGACGGCGGCGAGCAGGTAAATTTGACCTCAACCGCGCCCGAAAAAGGAAATAAGCAAACAAAAGCTGCGGACGAGACTAGGGCTCACGTGGTGCAGTTTTCGGCAACGCCGATCCCGCGCACGCT
>NZ_JBQNAN010000033.1:0-9706 GCF_052170435.1 Campylobacter sp. | reverse complement strand
ATTTTAAAGAACATAATGCGCCATTATATTTTAATTTGAATTTAAAGATAATATGCTATATTTTACATAAAATTTTACACAAAGAACACAAATGACTACTTTTAGCAAAGATGAAATTTACACGGCGACCGAAGTGGTGCGAAATTTCAGTGCCGTCTTGGGTAAGGTCGGCAAGGCGCAGATGAAGCGCGCCGTGATCGTCAAAAATAATAAATTTGAAGCCGTACTGCTAAACATGGGCGAGTACGAGCGCCTATGCGAGGCCGTCGAGGTACTGCAAAGCATTTATGAGGCTAAAAAACGAGCCGGAAGCGGCGAATAATGGCAGTCAAAGAGGTAAAATACGGCGGCAAAATTTACCGCATCAGCTACGAAACCGTAAATCCCGCGCACAAGGACGTCGCGCTATTTTTGCACGGTTGGGGCGCAAACAAAGAGATTATGAAAAAGGCTTTCGGCACGTATTTTAAGGACTTTCGGCACGTTTATGTCGATATGCCCGGCTTTGGCGCGAGCAGTATGCACGGCGCGCTAGCGACGAAAGACTATGCAAAAATCATGAAATCCTTTTTAGAGGAGCTTGGCGCAAGCCCCAAAATCATCTTCGGACATAGCTTCGGCGGCAAGGTCGCAACCCTGCTAAATCCCGAATATCTCGCCCTTTTAAGCTCGGCCGGCATCGTAGCTAAAAAGCCGCTTTGGGTGCGATTTAAGATCGCTTTGTTTAAGTTTTTAAAGCTATTCGGGCTTGGGTTTTTATACAAATTTTTCGCCACAAAAGACGTAAAAGGCATGAGCAAAACGATGTACGAGACCCTAAAAAACGTCGTCGACGAGGATTTTAGCTCAAAATTTGCTGACTTTGGCGGCAAGGCGTTTATATTTTGGGGCGAAGAGGACAAGGCAACGCTTCTAAAAAGCGGCGAACGCATAAGTCGTCTCATCAAAAACAGCGAATTTCACGCGCTAAAGGGCGATCATTTTTTCTTTTTACTTCACGCTCGCTATATCGACGGCGTCGTAAATGCGGGGCTAAATTTGACGGATTTAGACGAAAAAAGCGGGATAGAGAGCGTAAAAATTTTAAGTCCGAAAAACCGTGAAAATTTGAGCAAGAAAATCGAGAGTGCCGACGAAAACGGCGATCCTAAAAACGCTACCGAGCAAAATTTGACGGAATCTACCCAGGAGACTTTGGAACAAGAGGTGGCCATAAACACAAAAACCGTCTCTCAAAGCAGCCTTTTTGACGAGCAATCGCAAAGCGGTAATTTGGCCGATAAAAACCCGCAACTTGACGCCGCAGGCGACGAAAGCAACCAAGTTGTTGCGAACAATATTTTTAAAGAAAATTTGTTTGACGAGCAAGAAAGTGCACTAGACAAGCCCGAGCCTAAAAGCGATGTTTTAAACAGCGACGAGCGAAATCAAATTTTGCCAAAAGATGAGCAGGGTGATCAAAAAATCCCAAAAAAGCCGGTACAGCAAACGTTTGATTTAAGCTAGAGTGCAAATTTGGTATTTGCGCTTTTGACTTAGTTATTAGCATTAAATTTATGCGGGTTTAGCAGGCCTGCATCAAATTTACGAGCTAAATTTAAGCCCAAAATCTGTAAAATCTCGGCTGATAAATTTGCGTTTTACGGCGTAAAAAAAGCAGGGCGGATAAATTTGCTCTCAATTTTAACGAAAAAAACTATCAAATTTACGCCAAGCACGCAAAAACAAACCACAAAACTCTAAATTTGGCAAAAAGGGCGCAAACAAAAGCCCGCTTAAGTGAACCTAGGAGAAAAAATGAACGAAACCCTCATAAATATCGGCCTTGCCGCGACGCAGATTTTATTTACGTTTGCGCTGGGATTTTATCTCATCACCTGCCTTCAGTGGTTTTCCTACAAGTTTGAGCGCGTGCTGTTTCACTTCACCAGGCCGCTGTGGCACGTGTTTTTCCTCATCGTGCCGATCGTGCTTTTTTACGGGGCGGAGCGATTTTTTTGGATTTATTTTTACTTTGCGCTGATGCCAAGCCTCGCTCTTTGGCACAAAAAGCTCGATAAAAAGCTGGTTTTTACGCCGCGAGTCAAGCGATTTTTTATTATCCTGGCGCTTGCTGTTATCGCTAGCTACGGTGTCTATCTCGCGACGCAGCACCGCGTAAATTTAGGCATCGTCCTGCCGCTAGCGGTCTCTTTTGCACTTAGTTTTTTGCTGGAAAAGGCTAAATTTAAGGCCTACGAAAACAGCGCGCGCAAAAAGCTAGCCTCGATGCCGGAGCTTAAAATCATCATGATAACGGCGAGTTTTGGCAAAACCAGCATCAAAAATTTCCTATTTGAGCTACTTAAAAATGACTTCGCCTGCCGTAAAACCCCTCGTAGCGTAAACACGCTAGCAGGCCTCATCCAAGACGTAAACAACGAGCTTGCCGCCGGTACGCAGATATACATCGCCGAGGCGGGCGCACGTCTAAAAGGCGACATCGCGCAGATCACAGAGTTTTTGAACCCGCAGATCGTTATCGTCGGCGAGATCGGCACGCAGCATATCGAGTACTTTAAGACGCTTGAAAATATCCGCGCTACAAAGCTTGAAGCCCTTAGCTCAAAGCGCCTAGAAAAGGCTTTCGTGCACAGCAGCACGCAGGCAAACGAGGGTGAGAAGATAGAAATTTACGATAAAGATCTAAGCGGCGTTGAGGCGAGCTTGGACGGGGTTAAATTTAAGCTCGGAGGGAGGGAATTTGCTTCGCCGCTACTTGGTAAATTTAACGCCGCAAACCTAGCCGTCTGCGTCAAAACCGCGCTATATCTGGGGCTAGACGAGGCTAGGATCGCCTCCGCTCTTGCGCGCCTAAAAAACGTCGAGCATAGACTCGAGCGTATCGATGCGGGTGGCAAAATCATCATCGACGACGGTTTTAACGGTAACTTTAACGGTATGAGCGCGAGCTACGAGCTAGTCGGTAGCTACGAAGGGCGAAAGGTGCTCGTGACGCCCGGCATCATGGAGAGCAGCGACGAGGAGAACGAAAAGCTAAGCAAGATCATCAACAAGACCTTTGACATCGTTATGCTAACAAGCTCGCTAAACGCCGTCGCGCTACTAAAGCACCTAAGTAGGCCAAAAGTCATCGTCATCAAGGACAAATCCAATCTTCAAGAAACCCTAGCACAAAACACCAAAGCGGGCGATCTAATCCTTTTTTCAAACGACGCGCCGAGCTTTATGTAGGCGTAAATTTGAGGATTTTGAGGCGGCTAAAATTTGGTCTTTAGACCAGATTTATAGGCTTACTGCTTGACACTATAAAGCAAAAATTTACACTATAATTTGTGGCATTATTAGCTAAAATTTAAAAATTCTATCGCTTATTTTTGGCCAATTTTTCTGCAAGTATCTGTTTTAATTGATAATTATATTGCAACAAGCCCGTTTTAGTATATCCGCAAGATAGCCCGTCTTCCGTGCCTGATATTTCTTTCTGAATGCTAGCTAAAATAAACGAATTTGGACAATAAATATTATAAATTTTAGCCACTACTTTTGTCTTATGCATATCGCTGTAAATATTTATATTGTTTAGCTTTTTGGTAAATTTAGAGTCATCTTGTTCGCCTGAAAAATCCACATACATATTGTCTAAATCACTTAACGTAAAGTTGCTATCGAGTACGATTATTTCATAGTCTTTTTGGATATTACATTTGTATTCGTAAACGATGCGGTTTTTAACATCCATAAAACTTATAGAAGCAAGCAGTATCACTAATATGAAAACGATTTTTTTGTCGAATTTTATTTGTCTTTTTTGAAAAAGCCCTAGAAAAAACGGCGTTAAAAGCACGGAAAATAAAGTCGAAACGCCCGACATCGCTAGGCACGTTAGCATTGACGCAAATTTTAGTATTTTGTTTAAATTTGACAAATAAATCTGATATATAACTATAGCCCAAGCAAATGAAATCATAATAATTAAAGCAACGGCCGACATTTATAGCCTTTTATAAAATTTATATAAAGATTCTAACACTATACGTTTTAGGCTATTATTAAATGCTTTTTACTTAAAATTTACCATAATTGTCTTTTGTGGCGACACGAAAAACTATAACTTTAAAAATTCTCACAGGCAAACAGACCCTATGATTTGTTACGATTTCAATGCATAAATTCATTAAATTTAAAATTTAAGTCAAAGTTTTAAGATTTTATTCAAAAACTAGCTATAATCTTCATTACAAATCCAAAACAAAGGAGAAGGCATGAGAAAAGGCATTTTTATCGCAACGTTTGCGATGATATTTTCTTTTGGACTCGCAGCTGCTGAAATTTCGGCAAAAGACATCAAAGAACCAAAGCTTGAGTTTGGTTTCATGATCGATATCGAAGTTGACAAGCCTTTAACCGTAGGCAAGGACGACGAGCACGGGCTTCGCCGACTCATATATATCAAGGGCGGTAAAGTAAGCGGCAAGATAAACGGCGAGGTGCTTCCTTATGGCGTCGATAGTCAAGTTGTGCGCCCTGACGGTCTCACCGAACTAGTAGCGCGCTACGCGATCAAGCTTGACGACGGTGCACAAATCTACATCGACAACGACGGCATCCGCCACATCACCGATCCTGAGGTCGCCAAAGAGGCCGCAAAAGGCAAGATTGTAGATCCAAAATACGTTTATTTTGCTACCACCACAAAGTTTGAAACCTACGATCCAAAATATAAATGGATGGAACGCGCGATCTGGGTGTGTTATGCGGTTAGATTGCCTGATAAAGTTTTACTTAGATTTTACGAAGTGAAATGAAAAAAGCGATGATCAAATTTGCGCCCGCGGCGCAGTATTTACAGCGCTCGTCGCGGGCTGTCACAGCGACTGAGAAACCGCTCTTTGCAGACATGAAACCGATACGCTGCTAACTTTTTATAAGATGAAATAATTTTAGTTGGGATCGGCCTATTTTTGTGCCTTGTTTCATCAAATTTACTTAGATATGTAGCGTCAAATTTGAGATAATTTTACTCATTTTGATGTTTTTAAATTTTATTTCAAAGCTTCTATAAATTTGACATTTCTTAAATTTAGATTTTAAGATACTTGTCAAGGCCTATTTTCAAGGTGCGGGTTATGCCAAGCGCCAATTGCCGCAGATGAAAGATAAAATAGGGCGGCTAAATTTAAACGACTTCAAATTTCACATCGGTCAAATTTGCCATCAAATTTAAATCCCGGCGCTCGCCATCCCCGCCTCGATCAAAAACTGGCTGGGCTGGTAGTTTATCTTTTTGATTTTGTCGTATTTAGCATAGCTTAAAATCAGCTCGTCGCGCGCCCTCGTGACCGCGACGTAAAAGAGCCGCCGCTCCTCCTCGAGCGAGCCGCCCATGCTCATTAGTTTGAGGTTCGGGAAGCGATTTTGCGCGAGATCGACTACGAAAACGAGGTCAAACTCAAGCCCCTTTGAGGCGTGCACGCTTAGCAGATTTACCCCTTCGCCGCTGCTCATTTCGCTGCTGCCCAGCGTGATAAAGTTATAAAATTTCTCCGCCTCCGAGTAGTTTTTGGCTAGTTCGCCCAGTACCTCTAGCTTGCCCGCGATGCGCTCCAGAGCCTCTTTTTTTAGCGTTTCGTCTATGTTACCGTTTTTTTGCGTGGCGCGCTTGGTCGCGAGGTTGTCGGCGATAAGGGCGTAAATTTTGCTATTTTTGAGATCTTCTATCAGCGAGGTCGGCCGCGAGTGGCGTTTGGCGGCGCTTAAAAAGTTGTAAATTTCATACAAAAACTGCCCGCCGCTCTCGCTTAGTTTTTGCATTTTTAGCACGGGGTGTGCGAAAAATTTCTCGCTAAAGTTAAATTTAGCAAAGCGCGACTTCTCTCCGACCTCGTCAAGCTCGTCAAAAAGCCCCAGCTGGTAGTTTTTGGTCTTTTTAGCAAAGGCCTCCACGCTCTCATCAGGTTGCAAAAATCCGCGCACGACGTCGCCGTGTCCGACCTTGCTCAGCACCTCGAAAATCTCCTTGCTAAGCGCCGCGCCGACGCCTTTTGCGTATTCGCACACGTGGATAAAGGCCATGATGTCTTTTGGATTTATAAGGATGCCTAGTAGGTCCATCGCGGCGCGCACCTCGCGGCTCTCAAAAAAGCTCACGCCGCCCTTGCGCTTGGAGCCGATACCAAGCTCCCGCAGCGCGACTTCCAGGCCGTCGGCGCTTGAGTTGTTGCGAAAGATTACGGCGATATTTTCTTTTTTGTATTTTGAAGCGGCGATGATTTGCGCGATGTTTGCGTACTGGTCGAAAAGCTCGCTATAAACCAGCAGCTTTGGCGAGGTAAATTTACCCTCGCGGCCGACGACTAGCTTTTTTTCGTAGAGACGCGGGTTGTTTGCGATCACCTTGTTGGCAAGTGCTAGTATAGCGGAGCTACTGCGATAGTTGATGTTTAGCGCGTAAATTTTAGCGTCTGCGAAACGATCCTTAAACGAGCCGATGATCTCGATGTTTGCGCCGTTAAAAGCGTAAATGCTCTGGTCAAAATCCCCGACGCAAAAGAGGCTTTTCGTCTCAAAAGCGCTGATTAGCGAGCCTTGCAGGGAGTTTGTGTCCTGATACTCGTCGACTAAAATTTCCTCAAATTTTAGCGGCGCGCCTTTTCTTAGTTCGTTACGCATTTTGATGAGCAGGTCGTTAAAATCCGCATAGCCGAATTTGCTCTTTTCCTCCTCAAATTCGCGCAAAACGTCCTCGTAAATCTCGGCATATACGCCTTGCTCGTCGCTTCGCTCCTTTAGCCACTCGCCAAACGTCTGCTTTAAGGCTAAATTTTGATACAGCGAATACGCGTCGTAAAGATAGGCGCCCCCATAAGGCTTAACGTCGCTTAGATGGTTAAATTTGCGCCTCTCGACGAGCGATTTTAGCAGCGTTTTTAGCTCGCTAGGTTGCTTTAACGTGACCGGTTTTTCTAGAAATTTAAGCAGCGAATAAGAAACCGAGTGAAAGGTGCCCGCAGTGATGCGCGAGGTGATTTTTTTATCAAAATGTCGGTTTAGACGCTCGATCATCTCGGCTGCGGCCTTGTTGGTGAAGGTTAGCAGCAGGATTTTTTCGGGCTTTACGCCTAAATTTAGCAGATGAGCGATGCGCGCGACGATGGTGCTGGTTTTGCCGGTGCCCGCACTTGCTATGACTAGATTGTGTCCGGCGGGGGCGGTTGCGGCGGCGTATTGTTCTTGATTTAGTTTTGAAAGGGGCATATTTTCCTCGCGTTTAAAAGGGTGGATTATACCCAAACGGGCTTAAATTTATAAAAACGCAAAAGCGGCGAGGGCTAAATTTATTCGCCCCGCGTTTTACGGAGCGAGATAAAAATTTAGCGGTTTTATTTTGGGTTTAGTATTTCTTTTACTTCCTCGTCGCTTAGTTCGTAGCGGTAAAATTTAAGATAAAATTTCTTTACTTCTTCTTCTAAATTTAAGTCAGAAAAAATATCTGGATAAAGTATTTTAGCTAGCCAAAGCGGCTGCAAGGCGCCCTC
This sequence comes from Campylobacter sp., assembly GCF_052170435.1. GTDB lineage: Bacteria > Campylobacterota > Campylobacteria > Campylobacterales > Campylobacteraceae > Campylobacter_A. Next base: position 2,168 of record NZ_JBQNAN010000033.1, on the reverse strand, counting down.
GGCGCTTCTAACCGACCACAGATAAACTCCGCTAGGCACGACGAAAACGGCGCCTTCTTTGACCGCTTTTAGTTGTTTAAACGCGGGATTATTTAGGATTTTTTCCTTGCCTTCGCGAGAATTCGTGATGATGACGTCAGGGTTAAAGATAATAACTTGCTCCTCGTTTATCGTCTTTGAAATCTTAAAATCCGTCTCGTTATCTTGTGAGCTTAAATTTATGCCGCCGGCGATTTTTATGTACTCCGCGCCAATATCTTTGCCGCTGATCGTGCTAAAATTTCCGGAGTTAAAATTTAGAGCCAAAACCCGCTTTTTGTCCTTAATATTTTGAACTTTTTCGCTTACGTATTTTATATTTTCGTCAAAATACTCGTTAAATTCCTCCGCCTTTTTTACCGCATCGCCGCCTAAAATTTGGGCTATCTTGCTAACCGCGCCTTTTATCTCGCTAGCGTTGCTAAATTTATTTATATTTACGACCGCTATGCCGGCGGCTTCTAGCTGCGCTCTTTGATTTTCGTCAAATATCATGCCAACGGGCCCAAAAACCACCTGCGTATTTGAGGCGATGATGCTTTCGGCACTGCTTGTTAGCGAGCCGCTTACGTTATTCATCGTTTTTATTTTAGGGAAAATTTTACTCATCATTTTAGGCAGCCTAGCCGCGCCCGAGATGATTTTATCTTCGCCCGTTAGCATCGCGCTCATCTGCGTAAATGCTCCTATCATCGGCGTTACGCGCTCTACGTTATCAGGTATTTGCACCTCTTTGCCGCCGTCGTCTACTATGATACGCGCTTGCAAAAGACAAGCCGCAAGTATCAAAACCGTCAAAATTTTTTTCATTTTTTCTCCTTAAATAATCGGAACGCAGGAATAAACGCTCCTGCCTTCGATCTCGTTTTTTACTACTCTTATATCGGCGCCGTAAGCAAGTTTTAAATTTTCATCCGTTATCGCTTCGCTAGCGCTGCCGTAGATGATGTTTTGATCTCTTTTTAAAAGCGCAACCTTGGCGTCTATATAAAAAGCATGCTCGGCAAAGTGCGACGTCATGATGATCTTATGCCCGTTTGCCGCTAGCTCTTTTACGGCTTTTAGGATTTTTACTTGGTTTCCAAAGTCCAAATTTGAAGCGGGCTCGTCAAGCATCACGGCGTTTGCTTCTTGCGCTAAAGCTCTTGCAATTAAGACCATTTGCCTCTCGCCGCCGCTGATATCGGTGTAAATTTTATCCGCAAATTCGCTCATTCCTAGCATATCAAGCTTTTGCAGGGCGATATTTACGTCTTTTGCGCTTGGATTTTCAAAAGCTCCGATATATGGCGAGCGCCCCATCAAAACGACGTCTAAAACCTTAAAAGCAAAGGGCGGAGTGTGAGCCTGAGGCACGTAGCTAACGATCTTTGCTCGCTCTTTGTCGCTTAAAGCGAAAAAATCTCGCCCGTCTGCTAAAATTTCTCCGCCAAAAGGCTTTAAAAATCCCAAAATCGTCTTAAAAACAGTCGTCTTGCCCACGCCGTTTGGTCCGAGCAAGCATAAAATTTCTCCGTCTTTTAGCTCGGCGCTAAATTCCTTCACGACTAGCTTTTTGCCGTATCCGCAGCTTAAATTTTTTATCTTAAATTTCATAGCCAGCCCTTTTTGCTCTGATAAAGCAGGTAGATAAAAACGGGCGCGCCGATGAGCGAGGTGATAATGCCAAGGGGTATCTCGCTAGCCATCGCGCACCTTGCTATCGTATCTACTACTAGCAAAAATAGCGCGCCTAATAGCATAGAAACGGGCAGCAAGACGTTAAAATTCGCCCCGACGATAGAGCGAGCGATGTGCGGCACGATGAGTCCGACCCAGCCCACTATACCGCAAAAAGCCACGCTAGAAGCCGTCAGCAAGGTAGAAGCGCAGATGATAACGAAGCTATAAAATTTGACGTTTACGCCCATGGCTTTAGCCTCTTCTTCGCCAAAGGCTAAGATATTTAGCCTAAATCTAAGCAAAAACAGAGGCACCGAGCAAAACGCCGTTACGCCTAGCATATAAAGGACGTTTTGATATCCTCCCGTGCGAGCTAGGCTGCCCATCAGCCAAAACGTGATCTCGGGCAGCTTGTTTTCGCTATCTGCTAGAAATTTTAAAAGCGAGCTAAAAGCTCCAAAAAGCGA
>NZ_JBQNAN010000032.1:0-9943 GCF_052170435.1 Campylobacter sp. | reverse complement strand
AGTAAAGAGCGCGCTACCGCCGTAAAAGAGAATAAATTTGAAAAATTAGAGGCGGAGCAATGAGCGAATTTTTAAATAATAACGGCGGCAAAAGAGAGGTCATCGCTAGCGGCAACGAGCTGGTCGCGCTTGCGGCGGTTGAGTGCGGGTGTAACTTTTTCGGCGGTTATCCGATCACGCCAAGCAGCGAGATCGCGCACGAACTAAGCGTACTGCTGCCAAAGCACGGCGGCAAATTTATCCAGATGGAGGACGAGATCGCGGGCATCTCGGTGGCGCTTGGAGCCTCGATGAGCGGGGCAAAGGCGATGACTGCAAGCTCGGGTCCCGGTATCTCGCTAAAGGCCGAGCAGATCGGGCTTGGCTTTATCGCGGAGGTGCCGCTAGTGATCGTAAACGTCATGCGCGGCGGCCCTAGCACGGGGCTGCCTACTCGCGTGGCGCAGGGCGATCTCCTGCAGGCGAAAAACCCGACTCACGGCGACGTAAACAGCATCGTTATCGCGCCTTCAAGCCTAGAGGAGTGCTATACGCAGACCGTTCGCGCGTTTAATCTCGCCGAGAGATTCATGACGCCCGTGTTTTTGCTACTAGACGAAACGATCGGGCATATGCACGCAAAGGCCGTGCTGCCGCAGATTAGCGAGCTAGAGATCTACTTGCGTAAGCAGTTTAGCGGCGATCCCGCGGACTACCGCCCGTACAGGGCCGCGGCGGACGAGCCTGCCGTGCTAAATAAATTTTTCGGCGGTTACCGCTATCACGTCACTGGTCTGCATCACGGCGAGACGGGCTTTCCGACCGAGGACGGCGCGGTCGTGGACTACAACATCAAGCGCCTTTTTAACAAAATAAACGCGCACGCGCACGAGTTTGAGCTTTGCGAGGAGTTTATGCTAGGTGACGCGGAGATTTGCATTATCGCGTTTGGCTCCGTGGCTCGCGCGGCAAAGGAAGCGGTGCTAAATTTACGCGAAAAAGGCGTGAAAGTAGGGCTTTTTAAGCCTATCACGCTATTTCCGACGCCAAACGAAAAACTACGAGAAATCTCGGCTAAATTTAGCAAAATTTTGATCTGTGAGCTAAATTTGGGCCAGTACGCGGGCGAGATAATAAAAGCTACGCTAAGAGAGGATTTTAAAACGCTGCTAAAAGCCAACGGCCGCCCGATCAGCCCGCAAGAAATCGCGCAAAAAATAGGAGAATTCGATGGCATTTAACTACGACGACTACCTACGCACCGACAAAACGCCGACTCTGTGGTGCTGGGGCTGCGGCGACGGCGTGATACTAAAGGCGCTAATCCGCGCAATCCATAAGCTAGGCTGGGATATGAACGACGTGTGCGTGGTCTCGGGCATCGGCTGCTCTGGGCGCTTTAGCTCCTACATCAACTGCAACACCGTCCACACCACGCACGGTCGCGCGATCGCCTATGCTACGGGTATCAAGCTAGCAAACCCCGATAAACACGTCATCGTAGTAACAGGCGACGGCGACGGGCTAGCGATAGGCGGCAATCACACGATCCACGGATGCCGCAGAAATATAAATTTAAACCACGTTTTGATAAATAATTTCATCTACGGGCTAACAAACTCCCAAACAAGCCCGACTACGCCGATGGGATTTTGGACGGTGACGGCGCAGCAGGGCAACATCGATCCGAATTTTGACGCGTGCAAGCTCGCAACCGCCGCAGGAGCGACCTTCGTAGCGCGCAGCAGCGTGATAGAGCCTGCAAAACTGGAAAAGATATTTGCCGAGGGCTTTGAGCATGACGGATACAGCTTTTTTGACGTATTTTCAAACTGCCACATAAACCTGGGCCGCAAAAACAAAATGGGGCAGGCCACGCAGATGCTAGAGTGGATCGACGGTCGCACGGTGAGCAAGGCTAAATTTGATGCGATGAGCGAGGATGAGCGAGAGGGTAAATTTCCGCTCGGAGTACTGCACAAAGACGAGTCGCGCATGGAGTACACCAAGGCCTACGACATGGTGATAAAAGCCGCTAGAGACGGCGAGAAAATCGACTTTGGAGCGCTAAAATGAAAAGACAGTTAAGATTCGTCGGAGTGGGCGGCCAGGGCGTGATATTAGCGGGCGAGATTTTAGCCGCGGCCAAGATCGAGGAGGGCGGATACGGCGTCAAGGCCTCAACCTACACCTCGCAGGTGCGCGGAGGGCCGACGAAGGTCGATATCATTTTGAGCGAGCGCGAGATATTTTACCCCTACGCAAACGAGGGCGAGATCGAGTTTATGCTCGCTACCGCGCAGGTTAGCTTCGAGCAGTTTAAAGACGGCGTGAGAGATGGCGGTATCATCGTCGTGGAGCCAAATTTAGTACACGCTAGCGACGAGGATAAAAAACGGTGGAAGATCTACGAAATACCCATCATCTCCATCGCTAAAGACGAAGTGGGCAACGTAATAACCCAAAGCGTCGTCGCGCTCGCAGTCGCCGTGCAGATGAGCGGCTGTCTGGATACCGAGCTAGTTAAACGCGTAATGCTCTCAAAAGTGCCTAAAAAAGTCTACGCCGAGAACGAAAAAGCCTACGAGCTGGGGCTCAAATACGCCGAAATTTGCATAGAAAACGGCAAATAAAAGCGTGATTTGAAATAAGATAAATTAAGTATCATTTCGTTATAATTCAGGTATTAATTTATTTGATTTTAAGGAGAACGAAATGAGCGTTGGTATTTTTTACACGACGACAAAGGGGCACACAAAGAGCGCGTGCGAGTATCTAGCGGGCAAAATAGGAGCGCAGCTAATAGACGTAAAGAGCGCAGGGGCGGAGGATTTTGCTAAATTTGACGTTATCATCGTAGCGGCGCCTAGCTACGGCGACGGCGAGTTACAGTCTGACTGGGCGGAGAAACTTCCGCTTTTAAAAGCCGGCAGTAAAGGCAAAAAAGCCGCCATCGTAGCCGTGGGTAATCAAGCCAATCACCCCCAAACGCTTTTTAGCGGCGCGGTGGATTTTTTGCCGTATCTAAAGGACGCGCAAATTTTCGGCGCTAGCGACGCGGACGGATATAAATTTAACCACTCCGCGTTTTTCATTAACGGCAAATTTGCAGGCCTAGCCCTAGACGTCAAGGGCGATGAAAACTACGCAAAACGCATCGACAAATGGGTCGAGGAAAATAAACCTATTATCTTAAATTTATTCTGATTTTCTTGCCGCCTTGTCTAAAACGGGCAAGGCGGTTTTACTTCTTTTTTTGTAAATAAAATTTCACAAATACGATTCGTTAAATTATTATGTCAAATAGTAGTCGATAGTATCCGCTTGCATGTTTGGCTGGATTCAATTTCATTTCAAACTTTGAGCGTAAATTTATCGCATCAAATTTAACTTACTTACCACGGTTTTTAAAATTAGCGTAAAATTTTATTTGCGGCAATAAACTCGCCCGTATTTTACGCCTAAAACGTTTAGATAAAGTGACAAACCTATCAAATTTGAATAATTGCTGCGATAATTTTGCAAATAACAGCAAAGTTATGTTTGACCAAAAAAGGCCAATCTAAGCTCTTGATATACGAAAAATTAGTCGCTAGTTTATCCTAGCTCGTATCAAATTTACTTACCAAAAAGCTTTCTTATAGCGCCTAAAAAGCCGCCTGAGCCCTCGTTTTTATCGCTTCCATCTTTCTTTTTATTCAGCTTCATCGCTTCGCTTAGCTGCTGAGCCGCCGTATCGGCATAGATAAACGCGCCTTCGGGGTCGCAGTTAAAAAGATTTGAGTAGCACTCGGACTTATTTAGATCGAGCGGGTTTGGCACGATGACGTCGGTTGCCTCAAGCAGTCCGTAGCCGTTTTCTACGCTAAATTTAACCGCACTCAAAAATGCGGGCAAATTTTGCGCGTAAAAATCATCCGTTTTTTGCTTGATATTTTCATCGGCGTTGTAGTCCTGCCAAAATTTAGCCAAATTTGCCGCGCTTATAAACGCGCCCGACGAGTAGCTTCCGTCAAATTCACCGGTAAATTTAGCTTTTATTTCAGGCGGTATAACGCCGCTTATGTCGCTTAGATACTGTTTAAATTCGCAGTGTTCCTGCGCCAAAAAACCAAACGCCGTGCCGCGCGTGTAGAAGTATTTTCTAAAAAATCCCTGCACGGCGGCGAGTATGTAGCCGTGTCCCGTCGAAAAGCTCTCGTCATCTTTGGTTTCAAGCGCGATTTTAAGAGTATCGATGTATTTTTGCGCGTAAAAATCCTCCATGCCGTACTCTTTTGCGAGCCTTTGCGCGACCGACCAGTCGCCCTCTCTCGCGCTTTTTAACGCGTCAAAATACCACTGCTTTATCTCGTTTTCGTTGATCGGATGATAACTCACGTCGTAGCCCATTTTTGGCTCCTTTTTAGGTAGATTTTTCTAAATTTATACGGATCGCGACTGATCTATGCGTATAAAATCGACCCCAAACGAATCATATTCGAGCCGCATTTTATCGCTAGTTCAAAGTCGCCGCTCATGCCCATCGAGCAGATTTTTGCGCCGCGAGGTTGCAGATTTTCGTAAATTTTACGCGTAGTCTCAAAGCTTTTTTGCACGATTTTTTCGTCATCAACGTGCGCGCCGATACTCATCACGCCGATGGGTTTTAAAAATTTGCACTCCTGTGCGATTTGTAAAAACGCATCCTGCGCGGCCTCGGGCGAGATACCTTGTTTGCTATCTTCATAGGCCGAGTTTATTTGCAGCAGGCATGGTAGCTCATAGTCAAGCCTCTTATCCACCGCAAGCGCGGCCCCTACGCTCTCGCAGCTTTGCCAAAGCGCGGGTTTGAGCGCTAGCAGGTGGTTTATTTTGTTGCTTTGAAGTCGCCCGATGAAGTGCCACTCGATCGGCAAATTTGACAAAATTTCGCTCTTGTTTTTGAGCTCTTGCACGCGGTTTTCGCCAAAGCTCGTTTGTCCCTGTTTAAAAAGCTCCAAAACCTCTTTAGTCGTTACGTTTTTGCTCACGGCGATTAGCTTTACGGGCTCGCTCGTGCGCGCGTTTTCGATGCGTTCTAAAATTTGCGCGAGCTTCATTGTCCCGCTCCGCTTAGGCGCATCACGTCGTTAAAGGTCGCAAACGCCATCAGGCAGAGCAAAAACGCCCAGCCGCAGTAGGTGAGGCCGATATAGACTTTTTCGTTCATCTCGCGGCGGAAAATGAGCTCGTAAAGGTTGAAAAATATATGTCCGCCGTCAAGCGCAGGGATAGGCAGCAGGTTTAGCACGCCTAAATTTACGGAGATCAGCGCGGCGATGATGAGCAGGGTTGAGACGCCGATGCCTGCGGCTTTTGAGGTGATGTCGGTGATCTGGATGATGCCGCCCATCTCTTTTAGCGGCACGACGCCTACGATGAGCTTTTCAAGCCCCGTAAATATGAGCTTTGAGGCGTTTACGGTCTCAACGAGCGCAAATTTGAGCGAGCTAAAGCCGGTGTTTCGTATCGTGACGGCCTCGCCTGAAGGCGAAATGCCGATGAGCGGTTTTTCTATCTTTTCGCCAAATATCGTCACGCTCTGCCCGATTTTAGGCGTCAAATTTATCGTTTTTATTTCGCCCGCGCGCTCGAGCGTGATCGCCGTGGAGGTTAAATTTACGTTTTTGCTTATCTCGTCCCATTCGCTGATTTTGATGCCGTTTATGTTTAAAATTTTATCGCCTTTTTGCAGTCCGGCGCTTGCCGCGGCGGAGTTTTCCAGCACTTTGCCGACAGTCGGCGCTAGCCTCTCAACCCCGATATGTCCAAGCGCGATAAAGATAAAAAATGCCAAAGCGAAGTTAAAAAACGGACCGGCAAAAAGGATGAAAATGCGTCCAAGGGGGCTAAGCCTCGTGTAGCTGTCGGCATCCTCGTTTTTTAGGCCGGGCTTTGCGTCCTCTTGTCCTTTTAGGCTCACGTAGCCGCCAAGCGGTATCGCGCCGATGGCGTATTCGGTGCCGCCGATGGTTTTTGAGTAGACACTTTGCCCAAAGCCCACGCTAAATTTTAGCACGCCGACTTTTAGCATGCGAGCGGCGAGAAAGTGGCCAAGCTCGTGGAAAAATATAAGAAAGCTAATCACCAAAACCGTGATCAAAAAGTGCCACGAATACGCGTAAATGCCAACGGCTAACATCGCCGCCACAAAGATAATGCTTTTCAAAATTTACCTTTAAATTTGATTTTATCGCTCGAGTTTATCGCTGAGCAAAACGGCGATAAACTTCGTGCTCGGGTTTGCGTCAAGCGCGATCTTTAGGCTCATGGTAAGCGGTACTGCTAAAAACATACCGCCGACGCCGAACAAAAATCCCCAAAAAAGTAGGCTCAAAAGCACTACAAGCGTGCTTATACCAAGGCCTTTGCCTAGAAATTTCGGCTCGATAAAGTTGCCGATGACGATATTTACGGCTAGATATAGCGCCGTAGTCCAAGCGCAAGAGGCTGCGTCGTTTAGCAAAAGCGCCACCAAAAGCGCCGGGACGGCCGCGATAATAGAGCCGATCGTCGGGATAAAATTTAGCACGAAAGCTAAAATCCCCCAAAGCGGCGCGTAAGGCACGCCGATGAAATTTAACCCGATAAATATAAAAACGCCCGTCGCAAACGATGCTGCGGACTTGATCGCGAGATAGCGCTTGAGATTTGATATAAACGTATCTACGATCTGGTTCGTTTGCGGATTTTTACTCGCAAAATACTCGACTTTTTGAGAAAATACCTGCACTTCAAAAAGCATAAAAGTAACGAGCAAAAAGACGAAAAAGCTCTTTGAAACGAGCTCGGTACCGCTTCTTAAAAATCCGCCCAGCACGGCAAAAATTTTATTTATATCAAAGTCTGCGGGTGCGGCGACGCTCTCGGGATCGATTAGGCCGCGGCTCGCTAGCATCTGGTGGTAATGATCGGCGAGGGCTTTAAATTTACTCTGAAGCTCGGGCATGTAGCTAACTAGCCCGTTTATCGTCTTTATCACGGTGTTTGCGATAAACCCTAGCGACAAAAACACGACCGCCGTAACTAGCGCGAAGGCTAAAACGCGCGGAAATTTGAGCTTTTCGAGCGCATTTATCGCAGGCGTCGCCACGATAGCGATAAAAACCGCCATCAAAAACGGTAGCACGACGACGCTAGCGGCCTTTAGTCCCGCCGCAACTACGACGAAACTAGCTAGATAGATTATAGCGTTTCCGTTTCTCAAATTTACGCCTTTTTGGCTTGATTTTTAACGTGCCTTACATAGGCGTTTACGTACTCAAAGCCCGAATACAGCGTCAGCGCGACGCTAAGCCAGAGCAAAAACTCGCCAAAAGGCCACTGCATGGTTAAAAAGCCGATCGCGACCATCTGGCAGACGGTTTTGACCTTGCCCGCCATAGATGCGGCGACCTCTACGCCTTCGCCCGCCATCACGACGCGAAATCCCGTGATAAAAAACTCTCGAACGAGGATGAGATACACGGCCCACGGGCTCGCGCGGTCTATCATCATGAGTCCTAAAAACGCGCCAAGAGTCAGCATCTTATCGGCAAGCGGGTCGATTACGGCTCCTAGCTTGGTCTTTTGATCCCACGCGCGCGCGATAAATCCGTCGAAAAAGTCCGTGACGCTAGCGATCACGAATACAAGCGCGGCAAAGTAGTTCATCCAGCTAACGTGCACGCCTGAGAAGGAATTTACGCTAAGTAGCAGCCAAAACATCAGAGGTGCTAGAAATACGCGCAGGAAGGCTAGGGCGTTTGGTAAATTTAGGCTCATTTATTTGTTCTTTCTTTTTGATTTAGGAGTTTAAAATTTGACGGCTCGGCGCTAAAATCCGCGTAAAATTTGCCGACCCGCATTTTGCTTGATTTGATCGGTCGCGGATTTGCGCTTTGGTTAAATTTGCTCGGCGCTTCGTCAAATTTGGGCGGTTTTGGATTTAAATTTAACGGCAAAAAGCGTTTTGATTCTTTTAAATTTAGATCAAATTTGAAAGAATCGTCCGCACCGCAAAATTTGCTTTTAAATTTTAAATTTTCAAATTTAGCCTGCAAGCGCGTTAAATTTATACTGCCGAATTTACCCAAAACGCGACCAACCGACAAAGGAGTGCAGGCTAAATTTGCTTTTTTCATTTAAATGTAGTACCGCCGTCGATGATGAAGGTGTGGCCCGTGACCCAGCTAGCTTTTGAGCTGCAGAGAAACAGACATGCGCCGGCGATATCTGCGGGCTGACCCATGCGGTTTAGCGGGCTTAGTTCGGCCGTTTTGTCGCGTACTTCCTCGTAGTTCGTAAAAGCCCTAAGCGCGTCCGTCTCGATCGGGCCGCCGCTAACGACGTTTACGCGGATGTTTTTTTCGCCAAGCTCGGTGGCCGCATAGCGCGCCATGGCTTCTACCGCGGCTTTTGCGGTGCCGTGGCCCGCGTAGTTTTCGATATAGACGAGATTGCCCGTCGATGATAGCGAGATGATACTGCCGCCGCCCGTTTTTTCCATGCGTTTTGCGGCTTCTTGCGCGCCCACTACGAATGCGTTTACGGTCGCAGTGAAAATGTTATTTATACCGCGAGGGCGAAGTTTCATAAATTTCGTATAGCCGCCTGCTACCGGGCGACCCGAAATGATGGCGTTTGAGACGAAAAAATCGACGCGGTCAAAGTCGGCGTCGATCTCTAAAAATAGATCTTTATAGGTCTCGGGTTCTAGTATATTTAGCGCGTAGGCTCTGGCTTTTATGCCGTACGTCGCTTCAAGCTCGGCGGCTTGGGTTTTGGCTAGCTCTTCGTTTGAGTTATAAGTAAAGGCGATATTTACGCCCTTCGCGGCGAATTCCTCCACGATGGCGCGTCCGATGCCGCGCGTTCCGCCGCTGATTACAAGAGTTTTGCCTTTAAATTCGTTTTCGCAATTCATTAAAATCCTTTTATATTATATTGTTTTATGGTTTGTTCGATTTTTTTGAGATTTTCGGCACTCGGCTCGCAAAGCGGCAGGCGGTATTCGAGACTTGATATTAGCCCTGCGATATACATCGCGGCTTTGACCGGGATCGGGTTACTCTCGCAAAACATTATTTTATTTACCGCGTAAAGATCGTCGTTTATGGCTTTTGCGCGCGCAAATTCGCCTTTTAGCGCAAAGTGGGTCAAATTTGAGATTTCGTCGGGGAGCAAATTTGCCGTAACCGAGATCACGCCCTTGCCGCCGTTTGAGAGGATAGGGTAGTTTATCGCGTCTTCGCCGCTGATGACGGATAGGTTAGGCTCGTGCGCGAGCAGATCGACGCAGCGCTCGATGCTACCGGTGGCTTCTTTTACGCCGCAAATATTCTCGCACTCTTTAAATAGCCTAAAAACCGTGCACGGCTGGATATCTACGCCCACTCGGCCCGGGACGTTATAGAGTAGCACCGGGATTTCTATGCTTGAGGCGATCGCTTTGTAGTGGCGATAGAGGCCTTCTTGTGTCGGTTTGTTGTAGTATGGGGCTACTGATAGGATGCCGTCTGCGCCGTGATCTTGAGCAAATTTTGCTAAACCTACCGCCTCGTGCGTGGCGTTACTGCCGGCACCCGCGAGTACTTTTACGCCGGTGTTTTTGCAGGTATTTACGGCGATTTCGATGCAGATCCTGTGCTCGTCGTGCGTTAGAGTCGCGCTCTCGCCAGTTGTGCCTACGGGCACGACCGCGTCGATGCCGTTTGCTATTTGTCTTTTGATTAATTTTTCATAACCTATTTCGTCTAGTTTACCGTCTTTAAAAGGCGTAATCAGCGCTGTCATAGCGCCCGTTATTGCTTTTTTATTCACTTTTTTCCTTTCTTAGGATGATCGTCGTGGATTTTTCTTTTCTCGCGTATTTTTTGCAAATTTCGTTTAGATCGGCCGGTTTTAGCGCGGCTGTTTTTTCGGGCAGCTCAAAAAGCGGCTTTATATCGCCTCTAACGAGATA
>NZ_JBQNAN010000031.1:0-10699 GCF_052170435.1 Campylobacter sp. | reverse complement strand
TAACGTTTAAACGCGGCGAAGGTATCCTAAACCTTGAAAAAGGCGGCGAGGATATTTTCTTAAGATACGACGAATAAAAACTTTCCCGCCGAATTTTACGGCGGGGCTCTCTCTTACTCAAATTTATCAAATTTAACTTCCGCAAAATCTCGTCAAATTTGAACTTTCGCTTGTTTTTCATCTTTCTTTTAAATTTGCTCAAATTTAATATCTCTTATCAAAAACGGCTTTGTCTTAAAATTTATTAGCTCTCGATAAAATCCCCAAATATACGCGCTTTAAGAGCTATTTTAAACTTAAAAATGACATTTTCAAAATGCCCGGAGAGCAAATTTCGGTCGCTAAATTTTAAGGCAACTTTGCCTATACTTTCGTCAAATTTATCATCAAAATTTAACGTAAGGAACGAAATGAAATTTATCCTAAAACGCGACGGCACGAAGCAAGAATACCTCCCGTATAAAATCCAAGACGCGATCAAAAAAGCCTTTGAAAGCGAGTCCAAAGAGTACGACGACAAGGTCTTTTTGGATGTGATGGGGCACGTGTTTGACAGCGAAGTTTTGAGCGTCGAGGACGTGCAAGACTACATCGAAAAGGCGCTTTTTAACGCGGGACACTTCGACGTGATGAAGAGCTTTATGCTCTACCGCCACACGCACAAGCTTCAGCGCGAGCAAATTTTAGGACTAAACGAAGACACCACCTACATCAACTCCACCCAAACCATCAGCGAGTACATCAACGGTACCGACTGGCGAATTCTCGCCAACTCAAACACCAGCTACTCAAACGCAGGCCTCATCAACAACACCGCGGGCAAGGTCATCGCCAACTACTGGCTGGATAAGGTGTATAGCAAAGAAGAGGGCCTCGCGCACCGAAACGGCGACTATCACATCCACGATCTTGACTGCCTCACGGGCTACTGCGCGGGCTGGAGTCTAAGAGCGCTTTTAAACGAGGGGTTTAACGGCGTGCGCGGCAGGGTTGAGAGCAAGGCGCCTAAGCACTTTAGAGAGGCGCTGTATCAGATGGCAAATTTCCTAGGAATTTTACAAAGCGAGTGGGCGGGCGCGCAGGCGTTTAGCAGCTTTGACACATATCTTGCGCCTTACGTTTTTCGCGACAAGCTAAGCGATAAAGAGATCAAAAAGGCGATAACGAGCTTTATCTTTAACCTAAACGTACCGGCTCGTTGGGGCCAGAGTCCGTTTACCAACGTAACGATCGACATCACCTGCCCGTCCGATCTGCGCGACCAGATACCTACGCGCGAGGATAGGCATATATTTAGCGACCTAGAGGACGCCGAGCTAGCGCAGGAGGCCGCTAAGCGCGGTTTTAACAAGCTAACCGATATGACCTACCGCGCCTTTGAGCCCGAGATGAACCGCATAGACAAAGCGTTTTACGAGATCATGACCGAGGGCGACAAGTGCTCGCAGCCCTTTACTTTCCCGATCCCTACGGTAAATATCACCGAGGACTTCGACTGGGACAGCGAGGTGGCAAAGGTGCTTTTTGAAAATACGGCAAAAATGGGATCGAGCTATTTTCAAAATTTCGTCGGCTCTCAGTATACGACCGATGAAAACGGCAATCGCGTCGCAAACGAAAAAGCCTATAAACCCGGCCACGTACGCTCGATGTGCTGCCGCTTGCAGCTGGATTTGCGCGAGCTGCTAAAGCGCGGCGGAGGGCTGTTCGGTAGCGCTGAGATGACCGGCAGTATCGGCGTCGTGACGATAAATTTAGCTCGCCTGGGCTACCTATATAAAGGCGATAAAAAGGGACTCTACACGCGCCTTGAGTATCTGCTAAATTTAGCCAAATCCACGCTCGAAAAAAAGCGCGCCTTTATCCAGGAGATGTACGAACGCGGCCTGTATCCGTACACCGCGCGCTATCTAAAACACTTTAACAACCACTTTAGCACCATCGGTATCAACGGCATGAACGAGCTTTTGCGTAATTTCACGAACGACAAGGAAAATATCGCGACCGATTTCGGGCGAGAATTTGCGATCGAGATGATAGAGTTTTTGCGCGGTAAAATTCGCGAGTTTCAAGAGAGCACCGGCAACCTCTATAACCTCGAAGCCACGCCTGCCGAGGGCACTACGTATCGCTTTGCCAAAGAGGATAAAAAGCGCTATCCGGATATCATCCAGGCCGGTTTTGGCGAAAATATCTACTACACCAACTCCACGCAGCTACCGGCAAATTTTACCGACGATGCGTTCGAGGCGCTCGATCTGCAAGACGAACTGCAAAGCTCCTACACGGGCGGCACGGTGCTGCACCTATACATGAAGGAGCGCATCAGCTCGGCCGAAGCGTGCAAAGACCTCGTGCGCGGCGTGGTAAGCAACTACAAGCTGCCATACATCACGATAACGCCGGTCTTTAGCGTCTGCGCCAAGCACGGCTACATCAGCGGCGAGCACGAGTACTGCCCAAAATGCGACGAGGAGCTTTTGGCTAAATTTAAGGCTGAAAATAGCGTAAAATAGGATAAATTTGAGCGGCGAAGCTATATTTTGCCGCTTTTAAATTTGACTGCATATTTGTGTATAAAACCAAAATTTAACTAAATTTGACCCCGCCCGAGTCAAAATAGGCGGGGCAAATTTGATTATTTCTCCCCGAGCGCTTCCACACTCTCCGCGCTAGCTACTAAAATCAATCACTTCTCGCCAAGCGGCCAGTAGACAATCGGTTTAGCTCTGAGTCTTGCTTCACCGTGATACATGCCGAGCTTATCTTTCGTCAACGCAAAGCCCGCGTGCCCGTGCTTGTCGATCGAGATGATACCGCCGCTGCCGCCGAGCGCTTTGACCTGGCTTACCGCTTCTTCGGCGGCCTTTTGCACGTCGGAGGTTTTAGGCGGCGGCGGGGGGGCTCAATACATGCAATTTAACTAAATTTGTCAGTAGCGTGAGGTTTTTGATGCGGTTTGGATATAGAGAAACTCCTTGGAATTTTAACTGTGTTTTTTTGAGAAATATGATTAAACTTTCAATAAAAATTCTTTGCTGAGCATTTTTTACTAAAAAAATTAGAAAGTTCAGTATTCCCTAAATTAATAATTACAATATTCTGTCTAGCTCTGGTTATTCCCGTATACACTAACTCAAATGTAGATTTTTTATCAATTAATAGAAATAATGTATGAATTTCCCATCCTTTAAAACTATGCACTGTGGATAGTTTAATCATTCCCGCATTTAACCAAAAGCCTACTTTTTTAGCTCGTCTGATCTGATCAATATTGTCTTTTGTTAATAGCCCGTTTTTCTCCAGCTCCTTATATTCTTCCTTCATTTCAAAAGTTGTTATGGTTTCTTCTTGGTATTTAGATCTAATTTCAAAATCAAGCTCTCTCAATATTCCTATATTATCACCTAAAATAGCTACATCATTAGAATGAATGTTATGCAATTCTATAAATTTAAAAACCATGTCATTGATTTCTGATAAATTACCGATTTCATGGTACTCAATCACAGATGGTTCAAAATCAAACTCTTGTTGAGCTATCAACATTTCATCTAATATATACTTATTGTCAAGAAATTCTTTTTGAAATTCGATAGCCAAGCGTCCAATATCATGGTTAAGCCTGAAAGATTTTTTCAGACTTTTATTCCATCGCCCAACAATCCCAGTCGTTATAATTTCTTTATTTTCATCCAATTCTCTATCGTAAATATTTTGCTTTTCATCCCCAAATACAACTATTTCAGTGTCTGGTTTAGAAAAATAGACTACAATCAAATTAAGCCATTCTTGTTTATAATCTTGAATTTCGTCAATAAAAATAGCATCAAATTTTTTAATACTATTCTGCCTTGATGAAAAGAATTCTTTATTATCAAAATCTTCATGCCCAGTTATTTTTAACCCATATTGATCTGCAAATTCACGAAAGAAACTATGATAATTGGTTATGTAAAAATTCTTCCAAGCAAAACTTTCTCTTACTTTACTTATTTGATCATGTATATAATTTACTAGTGAAATATTAAATGTTAGCACTAGCACTCTTCTATGAGTCCTAATATGCGCATTTACTGCTCTTTTAGCTAGAACTAAGGTTTTTCCTGAACCAGCAACGCCTTTGATTTTTTGTCGTTTCCCTATTCTGCTTTTAGTCAATTCCTCCTGTTCTTTAGTGTAAATAACCTCTTGATTTATTTCTAATTGATGAAAAGTTGGTTTTAAGTATCTTTTTATACTTTTATATAGTTCATCATTGAAATATTTACTGACTCTTCCAATATATGTTGAATTTAATAAGCTATTAAAAAATGAGCTATTTAAACTATCTCTTCCTATGATTTGGACATATCGATTAATATTCTGGCCTTTTAAAAAACATAGAACACTTTCCCTGCTCTCACAATGGAAATAAACTGCTGTTCTTATAACGCCGTATATATTTTTATTAAAAAAATTTTCATATAAGAATCGATAGTTCATATTCTGCAGTTTATTTTTATAAATCTCTACTTGATGAAATGGAGAAGTAATATATGCATTATTTTCTCTTAATCGCCAATCACCAGAATTATCAATATAATAGTGTGTTAAATTCCAGTCTTTTACTTCAATGATCAGGACGCCGCCGCCTTTTCGCATTAAAACAATATCTGGGTTTTTGCCGTTGAGATAGGGTTGGTAATAAATTTCATACTCGTCATTTAGTGTGATTTCTAGAAAGTTTAATATTGCCATCTCGCCGTTTGTAGGTAAAACTTTTTGTTGCTCAATTATTTTTCTTTCAGGAATAAGAATTGCCATGTAACCTGTCTATACGCTAATAATTTTTTAAATAAACGGTCCAGTCATCTATCACATGTCGACCTTTCTTCGCCAACTCTGGCTGGTAAATCTCTACCATTGGGCATATTTTACAGCGTTTGCCGTAGTTGGGTGGCGAGATTTTGCCGCTGTTTTTTGAGGCGAGTTTTGTCTTTTATTTGACTATTTTGCTTTTAAAATTTATAAATTTGCCCATTTCCCTTGACTAAATTCGACGTTTAAAGCTTAACGACTGTTATGTTGTCGGCTTGAGGAGCATATTACGGCCTAAACGCAAAATAAGCCGATTTTCCGCAAGCTTCTAGCTTTGCGAAAAAAATTTTAAACTCAAGCGTCCTAGATTGGCGTGTCGATCATATTTGACGTCCGCCGAATTTACGATACCGAGTAATAGCACCTCTTCGGCGAGCTTATTATACTCTCGTCTTTTAGGGCTTTTAGCACTTTTTCAACCTCTTTTTTGTCTGCGTTTAGCGCTTGGGCGATCTCGCCGACCTTCATCGGCTCCGAGTTTGCCAGTAGTTTTAGGATTTGCTCTTTCATTTTTTCTCTTTTTGGGTTGAATTTGCAACTATATTGTAGCAAATGCGGCTTTAAAAATACGCGTACCGCCGGGAAACGTCAATTTTATGCCGCCAGAGCAAAAATAGCGCTCAAATTTGACCGCACGGCGCTGCTAAAATTTAAAATTCGGCTAAAATCCAGCGTCTATTTTTCGCGCCGAATTTTAAAATTTACCCCAGCTTTTTGCCCAGTATCGTTAGACTCTCGATTTTGCCGCCCATATCGCAGACTTCGGGTAGCTCGCCCCAGCGCGTAAAGCCGAATTTAGCAAACAAATTTAGGCTTGCCACGTTACTGGAAAATATCAGCGCGACGACATTTTTGACACCGAATTTTGGCGCGCTTTCAAGCATAAAATTTACGAGCCGTCCGCCCAGTCCTTTGCCGCGAGCGCCTGGCGCGACATAGACGCTGATCTCGGCGGTGATGCGGTAGCCCTCGCGCGGATGATAGTCGCCGAGGCTACCCCAGGCTAAGATTTCGCCTTTTGGGTTTGTGACGCTCGGCTTTTGTGCGCCCAAATTTGCGCCCTTTGGGTCAAATTTCCTCTCGCAATTAGCCTTAAATGTTTCGCCCTCTCTGCTCGTCAAATTTGCGTCGCAAACCTCGCGTAACACGTATATCGGGCGATTTGCGGCCTCGTGCGCGTCAAACCACGCTTCGCGCTCCTCTATGCTAATGGGGTGCAGCGTGGCCGTGGCGTTTCGCTCTAGAATGCTTGCGTTATAAATGCTCGTAATAGCGGCTAGATCGGCCTTGACGGCGCGCGAGATTTCGTATTTTGCATCGGCGAGATTTTCTTGCATTTTGAGCCTTTTGTTCATTTTAACCGATTTTACGCCAAATTTGATTAAAAACAGCAGCGAAAACGCCAAATTTTTACGTCGATAAAGGCGCGGGTCTAGCGGCCGTAAAAAGGCAAATTTGCGTCCAAAGGCGAAATTACCGTAAATTTGAGCTATAATCTCTTTTTAAATTTAACCTTGGATAAAGATTTGAAAATAGCGTTTTTTGACTCGGGTATCGGCGGGCTGAGCGTACTGGCCGAGGCTCTGCGGCGATTTAGCGGGGCGGAGTTTTTGTATTTTGCCGACGAGGATCACGTCCCCTACGGCACGAAAAGTAGAGCCGAGATCGCGCGGCTGAGCCTCGATGCGGTCGGGTTTTTAGTCTCGCGCGGCGCGGAGGGGGTCGTCGTTGCTTGCAACACCGCCACGAGCGCGGCTATCTCGGAGCTTCGCGGCGCATTTAGCGTGCCCGTCATCGGCATGGAGCCCGCCGTCAAGCTCGCCGCGGACAGCTTCGGCGCCCGCCCGACGCTGCTCATCGCCACGCCGCTAACGATTGCTGGCGAGAAGCTCGCGCGCCTCGTGGGGCGGCTAGAGTGCGAGACGTGGAGCCTGCCGCTGCCCAGCCTCGTGGAGTTTGCGCAGGATTTGGAGTTTGACTCGCCCGCGGTTCGGGCGTATCTGCGGGAGGAGCTAGCTAAATTTGAGCTTGAGCGCCTCGGTTCGCTCGTGCTTGGTTGCACGCATTTTAACTATTTTAAGGACGTTTTGCGCGAAATTTTGCCGCCACACGTGCGCATCATCGACGGCATAGACGGCACGCTAAATCGCCTAGTAAGCGAGCTGGGCGGGCGGATAAAGCTCGCGTGCGGCGAGAATTTATCGGCGCAGGCGACTAAATTTAACGCGGACGGCGACGTAAAATTTGATACGAATTCATCGGCGCAAGGCGGTAAAATTGACGCGGAAGTGCGAGGCGCAGGCGGCGGACAGAGTATAAAAGGCAAGAGCAAGCGGGGCTCGGAAGGGCGCGGCGAGGGCGAGCAAGGCAAGGAAGGTGGCGACGAGCAGGGTGCAGAAAGATGCGACGAGAGCGGCGGCAAAATTTACTATCCAAACGGCAACAGCGTGGAGTATTTTTACTCGGGCAGGGCGCTAGATGCGGCGCAGCTGCGCAAGGTGGAACTGTTTTTAAAACGGCTTGATGCGATGCGGGAGATTGATTAACGTCGCACTCGCCACATGCCGTTTTACGTAAGCAAAAAGCGTGATAATTTGATACGTAAATTTGATGCAAAACGGCAAAATACAACTCAAACAAAATCCATACAAAATCACACGCAGTTAAATTTGCCACTTTTAAAGCAAATCAAAAACCGCATTTGAGCTGCAAATTTAAAATCTAATCGTTCAAATTTAGCATTAGGCGGATTTTGCGACTCGTTTGTCCGCCTTGCAAAATATATTAAAACGTCCGCGGTAACTCCAAACAGCTAACAGCAAGCGTTTAAAGAGCCGTTACGCTAGCTAAATTTTACTTTTTGGCTTGCAGATACACGGGCTCGAGCTTGGCTGCGACCTCGCGTAGATCGGCGATGCGGCTTTGGCTAGACGGGTGGGTGCTCAGTATCTCAGGCACGCTACCGCCGCTTTTTTGCGACATTTTGACCCAGACGTTTACCGCCTCTTTAGGATCATATCCCGCGCGCGCCATCAGCTCCGTGCCGATGTGGTCGGCCTCGCGCTCGTGTGAGCGAGAAAACGGCAGCGAGATGGTGTACTGCGCGGCCATATTCATGGCGCCGGTAGCTAGATCGCCCAGTCCCGCAGCCTGCGAAACAGCGAAAATGCCGACGTTTTTGAGCATATCCGTGCTGGCCTGCTCGCGGCTATGTTCGCGCAGCGCGTGCGCGATCTCGTGTCCCATGACTGCGGCTAGCTCGCCGTTTGTGAGCGAGAGGTTTTTGATGATGCCGCTATAAACGACGATGCGGCCGCCTGGCATACACCACGCGTTTATCGTGTTTTCGTCGATCACGTTTACTTCCCATTTCCACTTGAGCGCATCCTCTCTAAATGCCCCGACCTGCGCGATTAGGCGCTTGGCGACGTCTTGCACTCTTTTTGTCATAACGGGATCGATGTTTAGCGCGCCTTTTTTGCGCGCGCCGCTTAGCGTCTCTACGTAGGCTTTGGCTGCGGCTTCGTTCATCTCCTGCTCGCCGACCAAAAACATCTGGCGTCTGTTTTCGCCCAGCGCTCCGCCGCTAGTGGAGCTGGTGAAGCAGCCCGTCAGCATCGTCGCAGTAAATACGGCGAGTAAAATAATTTTTCTTATCGTCATTTTTCATCCTTTGCGAGATTTTGGCGATTATACCGCTAAAACAGCTATAAATTCGTAAATAAGCGTTTAAATTTGACTTAACGGCGTCAAATTCGTAAAGAAACGGCGGGTAAATTTACGTCCGAGTCAAAGCTAAATTTGAGCCGCCGCTAGTTGCGCCGCGGTTTACATGCTAAATTCCATTAGCTTTAAATATATCGCAAAGGCCGCGATCGTGATCGCCCAATAGGCGAATATATCAAGCCCCAGCCCCTCGTTATTCTCGTTTTTCGTGCCCTTGTAGCCGATGTTGGTTTCAAATTCTTTCAAACGCTTGTGGATGGAGCGTAGCTCGGTGATGGTCGTCCAGTTTCTTATAAATATCGACAAGCTGGCGCGCACCTGAGAAAAGGCATTTACGACTTGCATCATCACGCCTAGGGTTATCGCGCCCGTTAGTACGCTAGGGCCTAGGGCTATGAGCGGAACGATGATCATGGCTTGGCTAAAGCTGTATTTCCAAACGTCGAAATATCCGTAGTGCAAAAAGAGCCTGCCAAAGTTAAATCTTATCTTTTGAAAAAGCTCTTCCAGCTTGCGCGTATCGCCGTAGTTTTGCTTGTCGTCCTCGGCGTAGACGAGCTCTTTTCTAAACGCGGCTTCGACTTTTTGGTTGTTGTACTCAAGGCCGGGCAGCTTGATACCCACAAACCACGAGATGATGAGACCGCCCGCGCTGGTAGCCACCGCGATCCACACGAGCGAGCCGGCTACGTCCTCCATAAACGGCACCTTTACCTTCGCGCTAAGCACCCAAAGGATGGGCACGAAGGCCACTAGCGTCATAACCGCATCCACCACCGTAGTGCCCAGATCCTCGACGATCTTAGCAAAACGGTAGATGTCCTCTTGGATACGTTGCGAGCTACCTTCGATATCTTTTGGCGTCTTTTTCCAGTAGTCGATGTAGCTAAAGGTCATCGCCTCTCGCCACCGAAGCGTCCAAACTCGCGTAAAATACGATATAGCCGTACCTAGTAGCACGAAAGGAAACGCTAGCGCGGCAAAAATCTCGATAGCCGTCCAAAAGTCCCCCACCGTGTGGTTTTTGACGTCTTGCAATATATCGTAAAAGCCCTTGTACCACTCGTTTATCGCTACCGTTAGCTGCACCTGCGCGTAGGTAAGAGCTAGTATCAATATCACGCCCAGGTGCGCCCACTGCACCCATTTTTTGCTCGCGAAAAACGACGAAAACATCTATTTGCCTTTAAATTTGAGATTTAATCGCAAAGTATAGCAAAACCAGGCTAAATTTATGCGCGTTAGATTGCTGTTATACGTATTACGTTAAAATCCGGCGAATTTTTTACAAAGGATGAAAATGAAAAAGACTATTTTGGGATTTGCGCTATTTACGGCGCTTGCGTCGGCGGCTCTGGGAGGCGAGACGATCGAAGTTTATAAAAGCCCGGACTGCGGTTGTTGTGGAAAGTGGGGCGAGATAATGAAAAAAAGCGGCTTTGAGATCGTAGAGCACAAAACAAACGCGATAATCGAAACGAAAAACAAATACGGCGTTCCGCCGGAGCTATCCAGCTGCCACACCGGTATAGTCGGAGGTTACGCTATCGAGGGGCACGTGCCGGCTGAAGAGATAAAGGCGCTTTTGAGCGCTAAACCGGCTGATGTCGTGGGTATCTCGGTACCAGGCATGCCGCTGGGAAGCCCCGGCATGGAGCAGGGCGGCATCGTCGAGGATTACGATGTGATTGCGTTTAAAAAGGACGGCACGAGCGAAATTTTCGCAAGCTATAAAAACGGCAAGAAGGTAAAATAATTTAGCGAGTTCGGCGTAAAATTTACCAACGCCGCGGCCATCGTTTTACCGGGTTTCGCGGCGATTTTTACCGCGAGACTATTTTTTAAATTTAAGCGCCGAACCTCGTCAAATTTAGCGCAAAATCAAGCCAAATTTAACCGCCGCCGCTGTATCATTAAGATAAATTTACAAAGGAGCGGGCGTGGCGAGACTAATTTTTATCCTGTTTATTTTGGGCTTTCTTACGTGGCTTTATATGGGCGGCACGACCAAAACGGTGGCTGATTACAAAGGCATGAGCCGCGACGAGCTTGAGACGCTGTGCCTTGAGAAAAAGGACAAAAAGGCCTGCCAAAAAATAGCGATCGACTTCGT
>NZ_JBQNAN010000030.1:0-11645 GCF_052170435.1 Campylobacter sp. | reverse complement strand
AGTTGGAGTTGGCGTCGGAGTTGGAGTTGGCGTCGGAGTTGGAGTTGGCGTCGGAGTTGGAGTTGGCGTCGGGATATTGCTTTCCTGAGTAGATGCGAGACTTGGCCTACTACTGCTACCATAAGCAGACTGAAGCGGATTTGCGCTATTTACCACATTGCCTAAATTTCCATACATTGTATTAACGTTAGATATATGCCCGCCTTGCAAAAATGAAACTTGGCTCAAGCTAACGCCGTCAGAAGAAGCAACAGAGCCGCCGCCTGCAGCAGTCTCTTCCAAATCTTGAAGCTGCATGCCGTTAAGTAGGGCTTGCTGAATAGCAGAAACGTCAGCTACGGCCTCGCCGCCAAAACCTTCGTTAATTACCGCGCTTTGATCAAGCGACAAAGTATCCTCGCCCACAAGAGCGACTTCTTTACCGTTATTTAGTGCTATTACTACTTTTGCAGAAGGGCTATCGGTCTTTATAACCTCTCCTAGATATACTACGTCTCCTATATTTAGCGTTCTTTTATTGCCGCTACTATCTACCGCCGTAGCTGCGCCGCCGCTTATATCTTTTACGATGCCTACTTTGTTTGCCATTGTTTTCCTTAGTATAAATTTTGATTTACGGGCTGATTATACATATATTTTATGCAAAAATCTATTGTACCGAAGTACAATATGAGCCATATATTATGCTTTATAAATTTAAAAAGTAATATGCTAAATTTGCATATTACTTAAATAATTCTTAAAGAATTATACTAATTTTAAAACTAAATTTATATTTGCCGTTGTATAATAATCTCATAAATTTCAGTAATACCAGAAAGGAGCAAAAATGGAAGAGATCGTAAAGACTACCTGTCCATATTGCGGTACGGGCTGCGGTATCGATCTTATCGTGCGAAACGATAGAATCGTAGATGCCAAACCTAGCAAAGACCACCACGTAAACGACGGCGAGCTTTGCCTAAAAGGAATGTTCGGATGGGAGTTCGTAAACTCTCCTAAACGCTTAAGTCGTCCGATGATGAGAAAGCTAAACGGCATCTACGACAAGCGCGGCGAGCTTGAAGAAGTGAGTTTTGAGGAGGTTTATGATTTCCTCGCGGATAAATTTAAATCCACCGTCGAAAAATACGGCCCAAGCTCGATCATGGGCTTTAGCTCCGCGCGCTCAAACAACGAAGATAACTACGTTTTCCAGAAATTTTTCCGCGCCCAGGGCAGCAACAACGTCGATCACTGCGCCCGTCTTTGACACGCTCCTACAGTGGCAGGTCTTGCCAGCACGCTAGGAAACGGAACGATGACTAATGATTTGGTCGAATTTGCGACTGACACGGACGTATTTTTACTCATCGGTACCAACACGAGCGAGTGCCACCCGATCATCGCTATGCAGATGCAGCGCGGCCTTCAGCGCGGCGCAAAGATGATCGTCGTAGATCCAAAGCGCACCGATATGGCCAAAAAAGCCGATATTTTCTTGCAAATCCCGATCGGAGCAAATATCAAAACGCTAAATACGATGATGCATGTCATAATCGCCGAAAATTTGCAAGATAGCGAGTTTATCGAGAAGTACTCCGAGGGATTTGAATATCTAAAAGAAGCGGTTAAGGACTTTACGCCCGAGCGTTTCGAGCGCGAAACCGGTATAAAAAAAGAGCTTATCATAGAGGCAGCTAGGATGTATGCTAAAGCAGGCGCGGCGGCGATTTGCTACACGATGGGCATCACGCAGTTTAGCGACGGTACGTCAAACGTCTTTTCGCTATCAAATTTAGCCGTTTTAACGGGAAATTTAGGCAAAAAGGGTGCGGGCGTAAATCCTCTGCGCGGTCAAAACAACGTCCAAGGCGCATGCGACATGGGCGCGCTGCCTAACGTCATCCCGGCAGGCGCGGTAAACAGCCCTTACGCGCAGGAGCAAGCGCGCAAAGTATGGCACTTTGAGCTAAATCCGGTTCCGGGCTTTAAGCTAACGCAAGCACCCGATAAAATGGATAGCGGCGAGCTAAAAGTCCTCTACGTCTACGGCGAAAATCCCGTAATGAGCGATCCTTGGACCGAGCACTTCGTCCACGCCGTGCATCATCTAGACTGCTTTATCGTGCAGGATTTGTTTTTCACAGAAAGCGCGCACAAGGCTGACGTGGTGCTACCTGCCGCGGGCTGGGGCGAAAAGGACGGAACCTTTATCAACACCTCTCGCCGCGTCCAACGCACGCGCAAGGCTAGCGAGCCCGTTAACGGCGTGGAGCCTGATTGGAAGGTCGTTTGCAACATCGCAAACCGCATGGGGCTAGAGGGGTTTGACTTTGCGAGCCCTGAGCAAATTTGGAACGAGCTAAGGGAGCTTATGCCTAAATTTTTCGGCGGTATCAGCTACTATAGACTAGGCAAGCTAGGCGGTATCAGCTGGCCTTGCCCAGACGAGGAGCATCCCGGTACGCCGGTGCTTTACGAAGATCACAAGTCTATGCTGCCTGGCGGTAAATTCCGCTTCGCGCCGGTACTTTACGTAGACGATAAAGAGGAGCGCGCAAAGGCTGAGGCCGAATTTAGAGCCAAGATGAATATCCCGGAGGGCTACCCAGTCGGTAGCGGCGCGCTTAGCGAAGTGCCAGACGAGGTATATCCATGCCTATTTACGACCGGACGCAAGGTCTATCACTACCACACGGGCACGATGACTAGAGAGTGTCCGGCTCTTGAATACGGCGCAGGCGTCGAGGGCGCGCTCATCGAGGTGAGCCCCGATATCGCTCGCGAGAGGGAGCTAGAGGAGGGCTGCTACGCACTCGTACAAAACAAACGCGGTCAGATCGCCGCCAAACTGCGCGTAAATCCGGATCTAAAAGAAGGCACGATATTTACGACCTTCCACTACAGCGAGGCCGACGGCAACGAGCTAGCCAACGCGGGCGATCCCGATCCGCTCTCGGGCATCACGCCGCTAAAGATGACGATAGCAAATATCAGGCGTCTAAGCGAAGAGGAGTTTATTAAATTTAGAGAGCAAAACGAGATGTCGATGCACTCAGCAAATCCGTACTTATCGCCTGTAAGGGCTTAAATTTAGGGCGGGAGACCGCCCTTTTTCTACTTAAATTTATCCACTTTTATTTTA
This sequence comes from Campylobacter sp., assembly GCF_052170435.1. Lineage (GTDB taxonomy): Bacteria > Campylobacterota > Campylobacteria > Campylobacterales > Campylobacteraceae > Campylobacter_A. The sequence continues at coordinate 8,518 of NZ_JBQNAN010000030.1, read as the reverse complement.
AATTTACCAGCATTCAAATTTGACGAACTATCCATGTAAAATTTAATGAAATTAAAGAAGCGTGAGTCAAATTTGACGCAGACAAACCGCGTCAAATTTGATGAGACTAATCGCCCCGCCAAAGCGAGCGGAGCGGATAAATTTAGAAGCTGTATTTTAGCCTGTCGCCCGCGTAATAAGCAAGCTTCCAGGTCGGAGTTTGTTTTAGGTCTTTAAAGCCGTAGCCGCGAGCCTTGACTCTATCGCCGTAGATTTTTTCTATCATAGCCGATTCGCCTACTAGCAGAGCCTTTGTCGAGCACATCGCCGCACAAACCGGTACTTTGCCTTCGGAAATTCTATCCTGACCGTACTCTTCGCGCTCGGCTTCGCTATTCGTCGGTAGCGGACCGCCTGCACACATCGTACACTTATCCATCGAACCTTTGGCGCCAAACACTCCCTCGCGCGGGAACTGAGGCGCGCCGAACGGACACGCGTATAAGCAGTATCCGCAGCCGATACAGATATCTTTGTCATGTAGCACGACGCCGTCTGCTCTGATGTAAAAGCAATCAACCGGACAAACCAGCGAGCACGGAGCATCCTCGCAGTGCATGCAGGCTATCGAGGTTGATATTTCCTTGCCGGGTACGCCCTCGTTTAGCGTGATGACGCGGCGGCGGCGGATACCAAGAGGTAGCTCGTGAGCCTCGTCGCAAGCTACCGCGCAGCCGTTACAGTCGATACATCTATCGTCGTCGCAGTAAAATTTAAGTCTATTATTATCGTTAAATTCGCTCATTTTACGCCTTTTCTATGCGGCATAGACCGCCTTTTGTTTCTGGAATTTGAGTGACTATATCGTAGCCGTAGTTGGTGACGGTATTTGCGCTCTCGCCTACCGTATAAGGCTTCGTGCCGTCAGGGAAATTGCCCGTCATATCGACGCCTTGCATGTGTCCGGCCCAGTGAAACGGCAAGAAAATCATATCAGGCTTGACCGACGGTACGATTCTAGCGCGTACCTTGATTTTAGTGCCTTCAGGCGAATGAATCCATACGAAATCCCAGTTTTTAATGCCGTGTTTAGCCGCAAGCTCAGGGTGGATATCCGCAAACATCTCAGGCGTTAGGCGACTTAGATACATACTAGCACGCGTCTCCATACCCGCGCCGCTAAAGTTTACGAGACGAGCCGTGACTAGATTTATCGGGAATTCTTTCGAGAAATCCTTACTTAGCTGCAAGCTCTTATACTTCGTAAATACGCGGTAGTGATTCGGTTTATCCTCAAAGCTCGGATACTTCTGCGCAAGATCTTGGCGCTGCGAGTGGATAGGCTCTCTGTGCTGCGGTATCTGATCGACGAAGGTCCAAACTACCGCTCTGGCTCTTGCGTTGCCGTACGGAGCGATGCCCTTTTCCATGCATTTTTCGGCGATTATGTTGCTAGCGTCGGTTGCCCACGTAGCCCCCATTTTTTCGCGCTCTTCATCAGTTAGCGTGATGCCTAGTATCTTTTCGATGTTATCTTTTTTGATCTCCGGATATCCGCCGCTTTGAGCGCCGCCTACAGGCGCGCTACCGTCGGCCGCTAGCTGATTTACGCCGTTATGCTCTAGTCCGAAGCGGTTTCTAAAGCCCATACCGCCTTGCATTACCGGCCTGTTTATATCGTATAAATTTGGGCTGCCCGGGTGTTTTTCCGTCCAGCAAGGCCACGGCAAGCCGTAGTATTCGCCAGCTACCTCGGTACCCTCTTTGCCCATTAGCGTTTTTTCGTCAAATTTATCCCAGTTAGCTTGATGGCGTTTTAGACGCTCCGGAGTCCAGCCCGTTAGACCGATGCTTTTTACGATGCTAGCGATCTCGCGAGTAGCAGCTTCTGGCCACTCGATCTTGCCCTCGGAGTCTCTGATCGTGCGAGTTAGCTCGTCGTAAAAGCCTATTCTATTTGCAAGCTCAAATAAAATTTCGTGATCTGGCATACTCTCAAACAGAGGCTCTACGACCTGGCTTCTCCACTGGCCGCTGCGGTTTGTAGCTACGACCGTGCCACTACCCTCAAACTGCGTCGCCGCAGGTAGTAGATATACGTCGTCTTTTTTATTTGTTATAACGCCGGCGTCGTTTACAAAAGGATCAAGCAATACCAAAAGCTCGAGTCCGTCAAGGCCCTCTTGTACTTTTACTTGTTGCGCTGTTGAAGTTATACCATTGCCGATAACCACAAGTGCTTTTAGGCTATCGCCTGCGTTTTCAATTGAGTCGTTGCCGTTTTTACCGTCAAGTACGCCCGCCCACCAGCGAGCTAGGGTAAATCCCGGCTTAAACATCCATTCAGGTTTTACAAAATTTCCTTGTAGCCACTCGTAGTCTACTTTCCACATTTTAGCGAAGTATTTCCACGTGGCTTCGTTTTTAGCGTAGTAACCAGGCAAGCTATCGGGCGCGTTTGCCATATCGCTGGCGCCTTGGACGTTATCGTGACCGCGCAGGATGTTGCAGCCGCCGCCTGATACGCCCATATTTCCTAGTACTAGTTGCAGGATAGGAGCGATACGAGTGTTTGAGCTGCCTATGGTGTGCTGAGTTAGACCCATCGCCCAAACGACCGATCCAGGGCGGTTTTTAGCGAAAACTTCCGTTATCTCTTTTAGCGTCGCAGCCGGCACTCCCGTCACGTCTTCGACCACTTCGGGCGTCCATTTTGCGGCCTCTTTGCGGATCTCGTCGATACCGTACGTACGGTCGTCTATAAATTTCTTATCTTCCCAGCCGTTTTCAAATATCAAATTTATCATACCGTACATAAAAGGTATGTCCGTGCCTGGGCGAACTTGAGCGAAGTAATCAGCCTTTGCAGCAGTTCTCGTGTATCTTGGATCGACCACGATCAGCTTCGCGCCGTTATTTTCTTTCGCTTTTAGAAAATGCCTGAATCCTACCGGGTGGTTTACAGCCGGATTTGCGCCGATTATAAAGATAGACTTCGCGTTTTGGATATCTCCAAGGTGATTAGTCATAGCTCCATAACCCCACGTATTCGCCACACCGGCGACTGTTGCGCTATGTCAAATTCTTGCTTGGTGATCTAGGTTGTTCGTCCCAAACATCGCAGAGAATTTACTGATATAGTAGCTCTGCTCGTTGCTGTCTTTTGCAGAGCCCAGAAACATCACTTGTTCAGGGTTTTTCTCGCGATATGCTTTTAGTTTGGCGCCGATCTCGTCAAGCGCGTCTTTGTAGCTGATACGTTTCCATTTGCCGCCGACTTTTTTCATCGGGTATTTTACGCGGCAGTGAGAGCGTACCATATCGATGACGTCGCTGCCTTTACAGCAGTGACCGCCCGCGCTTACCGGGTGATCTTGAGCTACCTCTTGGCGTACCCAAACGCCGTTTTCTACCTCGGCTAGCACTCCGCATCCCACAGAGCAAACCGAGCAAACGGTTTTTACGATTTTAGAGTTTGGAAACGGATTTGCCATCTCTTCTTTGGTCGCGCTTCTAGTTACGCCGCTAGCAGCCAGTCCGCTCATGCCACCCGCTACGCCCGCTAGCGCGGCCATTTTTAAAAACGATCTTCGCCCGACTGCGTTTGAGTGGGGCATAAGACGCAAATTTGCCTCAGACATATTCATCCTTTCTTAAATTTTATTTATTTCGCTTGTTCGTAGTATAGATCCCAGTTTTTGCTTCTCTTATAAAGCACCTCGGTCTTTTTACTTTTCCCGGATTTTAGGTTTGACGCCGTTGCCGTTATGGCTCCGGCCGTAGCCGCTACCGCGCCCGCGATGCCGGCTTTTTTTAGAAATTCTCGCCTATTTTTTTGCATTTTCTTCCTCCATGGCTTTTATCTTTCTCACTCGATTTTTTTGTCTTCTTATGGCTTCGGATCTTGAAACTCCGTCCAAAGTCTTTTTGTTTTCGCCTTGATTTATAGGGCGCGGCGCGCTCAAAACTACGCGCTCAAACTCGATAAATCCTTGCAGTAGCACCGCGACATCCTTGTAAATTTCGCTGCTTTCGTGGTTAAAAAGATTCTCTATAAACTCGTCGATGTTTGGGTTTATGATCTCTTTAAAAAGCTGCTCCTCAAGCTCGCCGTATAGCTCCAACTCGCTCTCTCGTGCGATAAATTCGCTCATTAGCGCAAACACGAAGCCCACGTTATCTTCGTTTTCTTTAAATTTAGCCTCGTCGCGCCTAAGGTCGGTGCGGGCTAAAATTTTACGCACTTTCGCGCAGGCATGTCCGACCTCGTAGCCCTCGTCATAGTACGACAGCGAGTTTCTAAGCGGACTTGGCGGAGCGTGGAAAATTTCATCGAATTCATCCGCTAAATTTTTCGGATTTTTCTCGTCGAATTTTGCCTGTATCCGCATTATCGCGGCAGCCGATTCTTCATTTAGAGCGTGAGCTGCGGCAAGTCCTAGCATCGCATTTAGGCCGCTAAATCTATCGGCGTCTTGGCTAAAAACGAAAAAACGCGAAAATAGCGAGTAGTAAAGCCCGCGTCCCGCCGCAAATTCGCCCTTGCTAGTCATCGCCTTCCTTTATCATTTTTATCTATTTTTTGAGATTTTTCTCGATTGTGAAACTATACTACTTTTTGGCTTATTTCTTATACTTAAAAAAAAATAAATTAAAAAAATTAATATACGCTTAAATATGCCTTAATTGCATATTACTTGTAGCGAATTTTAGGGGATAAAAGAAATATGAAATTTGCGCATATATCTTGCATTTACGCTTCATTTTGATATTTACTTTTAACTCGGCTATTTTAACGGGCGTTAAACGAGCCTAAATTTAAAATCAGGAGCGAAATTTGCAAAATTTCGGGGCTCACTCAAGCCCCAAAAACGCTCCCTCGTCAAATTTAAAATAAATATTTTCGCCGACGCTAAAATTTTGCGAATTTGCCGCCAGCGTTTTAATCAAAAAGTCGCCGACCTTGATTTTCACCAAAAGCTCTTTACCAAGATAGAGCGAAACCGAGTGCAAAACACCGCTCAAGCACCCATCTATAGGAGTTTTGCTTAGCGTGATTTTGCCGGGATTTACGGCGATCTTTACGGCGCTACGCAAATTTGACGGCAAATTTACGCTCGCGTTTTCGTCAAATTTTAAAACCCCGTCCCGCGCGTCGAAAATATTTTTGTACTCAAATTCGCACACGCGACCCTTGTGCAAAAAGACGTTTTCTTCGGCGACCGCGCTTAGCCATTTGTCGTCGTGGCTAGCGATCACAAAGCCGCAGCCGTATCTTTGCCGCATGTAAAGCACCGCTTTGCCGAAAAGCTTTGAGGTACCCACGTCCACGCTATTTGTCGGCTCGTCAAGCAGATATAGCCGCGATCTAAGCGCCAAATTTAACGCAAAGCTAACGCGCTGCGTCTGTCCCGAGCTAAGCTCAAAGTGGCGCTTGTTCAAAAAGCTCTCGTCAAGCCCGACCAAATTTAACGCCTCGCTCGCCCTTTGCTCAAATTCCGCAAGCACTCCGCGACTTTTTAAAACGGCTCTAAAATTTTCCCTCACGGAGCGTTTTAAAAGCGCGGGTTCTGGTAGCAAAACGCTAACGTCGCGCAGTAAATTTAAGCTAGGCGCGCTGCTTCCCCACAGCCGCACCTCGCCGCTAGTGGGCTTTTGTAAAAACGAAATCACTCGCATTAGCGTGCTTTTGCCGCTGCCGTTGCTGCCCGTTAGCGCGGTGATTTTGCTAACGTCGATATCAAGGCGCGGGATGTTTAAAATTTCGCTCGCGCCATAGTTTAGGCGTAAATTTCTAATGTTTATCACTGTGCGCCTTTCTCGTTAAATTTGCACAAAGACTCAAATTTGACGCGCCTAGACCGCATTTTGCGAGCGTAAAATTTCTAAATTTATCAAATTTCATTTATCCAGCCTTTTTAGCGCGTGTATCGTCAAATTTACGGCAAACGCGATAAAGATAAGCACCAAAGCCAGCGCTATACCCATCGCAAACTCACCCTTATTCGTCTCCAGCGACACCGCGGTCGTGATCGTGCGGGTGAAGTATTTGATATTTCCGCCGATCATCATCGCTACGCCGACTTCGGCTACGATACGCCCGTACGCCGTAGCTACGACCACCATCAAAGCGTATCTTAGCTCGTAAAGCACGCAGCCCACTAGCCTTGGCGGGCTCAGGCGTAAATTTAGGATGGTTAGGTAGTGCTTTTTATCCATATTTTCTACGACGCTAGCACTTAGCGAGACGATGATAGGCAGAGCCAGCACGAACTGGCCGAGCATAACGGCCTTTAGCGTAAAAAGCAGTCCAAACTCGCCAAAGGGACCGTTTCGCGTGATAAACGCGTACAAAATAAGCCCGATCGCAACGGTGGGCATCGCAAGCGCCGTATCGCTAAGCAATCGTAATACTCGCCGTCCGCGAAAATCGTAAAATCCCAGCGTAAATCCAAGCGGAAAGCCGACTAAAATCGCAAAAAATATCGAAACGCTCGAAGTGTAAAGCGTCGCTCTGATCGCCGAATACGTCTCCTCGTCGCCGCTAAAGAGCAGCCTAAAGGCCTCCAAAAATCCGTTTAGTAAAAAATCCAAATATTCTTTCTCCGCATATTTCTAAGGTTAATTTAATGTGCTATAATAGCATACTTTTTAAAAAAGGAGAAAAATGAAAAAAGTAATATTAGGCTCGCTAGTTGCGAGCGTTTTGGCGTTCGCGGGCGATAGCGAACTCATCATGGCTACCACTACCAGCACCGATAATACGGGACTACTAGACGCAATCTATCCTGCGTATAAGGCAAAAACCGGCGTCGATATCAAATGGACGGCGGTAGGCACCGGAGCGGCTCTAAAACTAGGCGAAAACTGCGATGCGGACATACTTTTTGTGCATTCGCCAAAAGTTGAGAAAGAATTTGTTGAAAAAGGTTTTGGCGTCGAGAGAAAAGCCGTAATGTACAATGACTTCGTCGTCATCGCCGATAAATCTATCGCCGATAAATTTAAAGGCAAAGACATAAAAGAGAGCTTTGAGCTAATCAAAAAAGAGAATATCAAATTTTTCTCTCGCGGCGATAAATCAGGCACCGACAACAAAGAAAAAGGTATCTGGAAAAAAATCGTCGGCGAAGTGCCTGAAAAAGACGGCTGGTACATGCAAACAGGCCAAGGCATGCTAGCTACCATCAACGCTGCAGCCGAGCAAAAGGGCGTGACGTTCACCGACCGCGGCACCTACATCAAGTACGAGGACACCAAAAAAGGCGCGCCTGAGATGGTTATCATCAACGAGGGCGACAACGACCTAAAGAACTTCTACTCGCTAATCGCGGTAAATCCGAAGCACTGCGCTAAGGCCGATATCGAAAACGCGAATAAATTTATCGAGTGGGCGACGAGCGAAGAGGGTCAGAAATTTATCGGCGACTTTAAGCTGCTAGATAAGCCGCTTTTCACGCCTGACGCGAATACCCGCAAGAACTAATTTTATTTACGCGCAAATTTGAGCCGAATTTACGGCTTAAATTTGCGTGATTCGGGCGCGCTTTGCGCCCTTTTTCTCTCTTAAATTTACTCTTTTTATTTTTTAAATTTAATCAAATTTGACCGCCCAAACCCGTATCTTGACGACGTAAAATTTCAAATTTGACCGCATGTTTTTGATTTGCTCAAATTTGACCTTTTTACGAGCCAAATTTAACCCGCTTAAATTTAAATTTTCCCGCCGAACATCTCATACATCGCCTTTTCTTCGCCCCAAAGCTCGCGGTGCTTTTTGATACAGGATTTTATCGCGCCCGCGAGATATAGCACGTCTTGCTCGGTGTGCGTGTAGTGCAGGCTCACGCGCACGAAGCCAGGTTTGCTTTCCGGCATGCGCCCCTCCTTGATACCCAGCAGATCGTGAGCGTACGGGCCCGCACACATCACGCCCGCGCGCATCTGGATACCAAAGTCGTTGCTAAGGCTCGCGGCGAAATCATACGCCGAGACGCCACGCACGTTAAAGGAAATTATCGGTAGCCGCGGCGCGCCCTTTGGAGCGTAGTTTATGATCTCGTCAATGCCCGCTAGCTCGCTCTCAAAAAGACGTGCGAGCTCGTCCTCGGCGCTTTTTATCCTCTCAAAACCGACTTCGTTTCGCAGCACATAAGCCAAATTTGCCCGCATAAGCCCGATGATAGGCGGCGTACCGCCTTCTTCTAACTGCTCGGGGTTTTTCAAAAATACGTGTCCTTCGCGGCTGGCGTAGGCGACCGTCCCGCCTGCGGCAAAGGTCGGCACATCGCTACTGAGCAGCTCCTTTTTGATCGCCAAAAGCCCGCAGCTAGCAGGTCCGCCAAGTAACTTATGCGGCGAGAGGAAAATCGCGTCAAAGTAGTCGCAATCTAAATTTGCATGCGAGCTCAGCGCCGCGCAGTCAAAGGCGACGATGCCGTCCGCGGCCCTGATTAGCTCGCTGATCTTTTTATAATCGCTAATGACGCCCGTGACGTTTGAGGCGGCGCTAAACGAGCCGATGATGCGGCGTCCGGCG
>NZ_JBQNAN010000029.1:0-12988 GCF_052170435.1 Campylobacter sp. | reverse complement strand
AAGACTTTTGATTTTCTAGCAGGCGTTTCGCTTAAAATTTTAGGCATCAAGCCCGCCAAAGAGAGCGAGCTAGCCCACTCGGAAGAGGAGATAAAAATCATCGTGGGCGAGAGCCTAAAAGGCGGCGTTTTAGATAGCTTTGAGACCGAGATCATCAAAAATGCGGTCGATTTCTCCGACACGGTCGCTAAAGAGATCATGACTCCGCGCCGCGATATGGTCTGCATAAACAAGCAAAAAAGCTACGAAGAAAACATCAAAGTGATCTTTGACTCCAAATACACGCGCTACCCCTACATCGACGGCAGCAAGGACGCGATACTAGGCATGATCCATATCAGAGATATCTTGCAAATCGACCTGGGTAACAAAAAGCGCGAATTTGACAGCATTGTGCGTAAATTCGTCATTGTGCCCGAAAACCTCTCGATATCTAAAATCCTTGTGATGATGAACAAGCAGCAAATCTCCGCCGCCCTCGTCGTAGACGAATACGGCGGTACGGCGGGGCTGCTCACGATGGAAGACATAATGGAAGAGATCCTAGGCGACTTTAACGACGAGCACGACGACGCCGACCCGCATTACAAAAAAATCAACGAAAATATCTACGAGTTTCAGGGGCGCTTTGATTTAGAAAGCGTCGAGGAGCTGATGGGGATAAGCTTTGCCGATGAGACCGAGGAGCTAACGATCGGCGGATACGTCTTTAATCTCATCGGTCGCTTGCCTGTCGTAGGCGACAAGATCGAGGATGAAAACTGCTACTACGAGGTGCGCAAGATGGACGGCGCTAGCATCTCAAGCGTCAAAGTACGCAGAAAATTTGAGCAAAAAGAGGATGAAGACTAGACAAATTTGCGCCTTACCTTTGCAGGCGGGGCGTAAATTTGGTTTTAAATTTGAGGCGCGGAAGCGGATTTTCAAATTTAAGTCGGTCTAAAATTTGAAAACGCAGCCTCACTCGCGAAATCGGCTCAAATTTAAGCTATTTCGTCAAATTTGGGTTGCGGCATTGCTTTAAATTTGCCTCGCTAAATTTACACCGATTTTTCTCTCGGACTCTCAAAATCCACAAATTTAATCTAACTTTTTAGCTTATTTTGATAAACTTCGCGAAATTTAATAAGAGATAAAAATTAAATTCTATATTTTGAAATTTATAAAACAAATTTAACACAGGAGGACAGATGAGAGTAGTTCAAGCGGAATTAATCTCCAAAACCGTCAGCGAGCTTTGCAAGCAGGCCTGTTACGTCGTAACGCCCGATATGAGAGCGGCTTTTGAAAAAGCTAGAGAAAACGAGAGCTCGCCGATAGGCAAAGACATCCTAGGCAAGGTACTCCAAAATGCCGATCTAGCCCAAAAGGGCATCGCGCCGATCTGCCAAGACACGGGCATGGCGGTCGTGTTCGTCGATATCGGACAGGACGTGCATATCGAGGGCGGATTTTTAGAAGACGCGATAAACGAGGGCGTAAAAGACGGCTACGTGGGCGGCTACCTACGCAAATCAGTCGTAAACGACCCGATATTTGAGCGTAAAAACACGACGAACAACACCCCCGCCGTCATAAACGTAAGGATAGTAAAAGGCGATAAAATCCATATAAAAGTGGCTCCAAAAGGCTTTGGTAGCGAGAACAAATCTGCTCTAAAGATGTTAGTACCCGCAGACGGCCTAGAGGGCGTGAAAAAGGTATTTTTAGACACCGTTAAGCTAGCGGGTCCAAACGCCTGCCCTCCGATGGTGATCGGCGTGGGCATAGGCGGCACGATGGATAAGGCCGCACTAATGGCAAAATACGCCGCCGCTCGCGACGCAGACAGCAAAAACCCTGACCCGCGATACGCCAAACTAGAGGAGGAGCTGCTAGAGCTCGCCTGTAAAACAGGCGTCGGACCGCAAGGTCTAGGCGGCGACACGACCGCGGTAAAAGTAAACATCGAGTGGTATCCGACCCACATCGCTGGCCTGCCGGTCGCTATCAACATCAACTGCCACGCCGCTCGCCACGCCGAAGCTGAAATTTAAGGAGAAAAGATGTCAGAAGTAAAAAAGATAACCGCGCCGTTTGATAAAGAGGTCGTAAAAAGCCTAAAAGCAGGCGATAACGTACTAATAAGCGGCACCATCATCGCAGCCCGCGACGCCGCGCACAAGGCGCTAACCGAGACTTTGGCTCGCGGCGAGGCCTTGCCCGTAAATTTAGCCGGCGAGACGATCTACTACCTAGGACCAAGCCCCGCAAAACCGGGCGACGTCATAGGTGCTGCGGGACCGACTACTAGCGGACGCATGGATAAATACACTCCGACGATGATAAACGAAGTAGGCATCAACGGCATGATCGGCAAGGGCTACCGCAGCGACGCCGTTGTCGAAGCGATGAAAAAATCAGGCTGCGTCTATATGGTCGCTATCGGGGGTGCGGGCGCACTAATCAGCCAAAGTATCAAAAAGTACGAAGTGCTAGCCTATCCAGAGCTTGGCCCAGAGGCGGTCGCGAGACTTACGGTCGAGGATTTTCCAGCTATCGTAGCGATAGATAGCGAGGGCAATAACTTCTACGAAGTCGGACAAGCTCCGTATAAAAAAATATAAATTTATCGGCGCGGGTTATCGCTAGTTCGCGCCTTTATCCGTGCGCCGCTCTTGGTTTGCGTGCAGTTTGAAAGCAGGCAAATTTGAAACCAAACGGCGCGAAAATTCTCAAATTTTACGCTCACTCTTTAAAAATTTTGTCGTAATTGCTCGGATACGCTTTTTTCAAAGATTTTTTAATCTTAGCCTTTAGCGAACCTCCGTCGCTAAGCTTTACGTCGTCGATTAGGCAATCTTTATCGCAAATTAGGCGCAAAGTTATATCCCGTTTTTCGCCAAACAGCTCAAATTTTACTCGCACTTCGTTCTCTGAGACTGCTTTTGCGCTAAAGTTTTTGAGCTCGTCAATATCCTGTGCATCTATAAAAGGATCGGCATCTAGATCCGACGATACGTGTTCTACGCCGCTCAGACGTCCGAGCGCAGAGCCGAACTGATCGTAAATGAGCCCGTCAAGCTCGGGCGTTAGCCACTCCGAGGTTATAGGTTGCACTTCGCCGTTGCCGTAGTTTGTTTGGTAAAAATCGATCACCGTTTTTTCCATTAGCTCGGCTTTCGTCGTTTGAGCGCTTAGATTTGCGCCGCCGAGTCCGCAAAAAATCACCGCCAAAAGGCAAAATTTAGATACTTTCATGACCTTTCTTTCAAATTTGGTAGTTGCGTGATTTTAGCATTATTGGGGTTAAAATTTACTCATCTTTGCGGGACTAGGTTTGGCGTAATAAGTTGCGAGTTAAATTTGAGCAAACCGGCGTTAATCTCAAATTTGCACTAGCCTTTGAGCCGTCAAATTTTACTTGGACGGCTCGTTAAATTTAGCGGCGATCACTCCGTAGTGCTGTTTATGTAGCTGTTTTCAGAGATCTGTGTCCAGACTCTAGCCTTTTTCATAAAGGCTTTTTGCGAGTCTAGGATCTCTTTAAACGTCGCGTCCTTTGCCGAAAGCTCGTCTAGGATCTCGTCCGTAGCCTTGCGCAGCGCAGCGATGATCTCTGGCGGAAACGAAGCGATTTTCACGTCCGGATACTCGCTTTTGATTTTATCAAGGACCAGCGAGTTTTGATAAACCGCCGACTCGTAGACATCGGCCGCTACGGCCTTGGTCGCAGTTTCTACGATAGCTTGGAGGTCGGCCGGTAGCTTGTCCCAGAGCTTTTTGTTGATGTAGAATTCATTTTCGCTAGCGGGCTCCTGCCAGCCGGTGTAGTAAAATTTAGCCACCTTTTGAAAGCCGAAATTTATATCGATCGCAGGGCAGACCCACTCGACGGCGTCGATCGTGTTCATCTCCATCGCCATGTATAGCTCGCCGATCGGGATCGTGTTGATGTTTACGCCTAGCTTTGCCATTATCTCGCCGCCAAGCCCGGTCATGCGCAGTTTTAGTCCCTTTAGATCGTCCGTGCTCTTGATCTCTTTTTTAAACCAGCCGCCCATTTGCATGCCGAAATTTCCGCCGTGAAAGGTCACGATGCCGTACTCGTTAAAGACCTTTTGCGCGAGCTCCTTGCCCCCGCCGTACGCGTACCATGCGTCCTGCTCGGCCTTGTTCATACCAAAAGGCACGGTCGTAAAGAGCATGAGCTTGGCGTCCTTGCCCTTATAAAAGTAGCTCGCGGTGAAGGCTGCGTCGTACTGGGCGCTTTTGACCATATCAAGCAACGCAAACGCCGCCTTGTGCTTGGACGGATAGTCGACGCGCACCTCGATACGGCCGTCGCTCATCTTTTCCACGAGCTCTTTAAATTTCTTTGGAGCGTCGCCTAGCACGGGTACGTTGCTCTCGTACGTGGAGGCGAGCTTGATTTTGTATTTTTCCGCAGCTTGCGCGCTAATCATCATCGCAGCGCATAGAGCTAGAGCTGAAAATAGTTTCATTTTTTCTCCTTTCGGTTTTAAATTTACCGATTATAGAGTTTTGAATTATATTTTTTGATTAATTTTAAAATTTAAGCTGCCAAAATTTACTACACATGGGTAAAAACGTAAATAAATCTCTAAAATGTTACGAAATTTAAATTTTACTACTCGCGGATAAATTTGACGGTCGCCGCCGTTAAAACGGCGATGTCTAGGCTAGGGCTTGACAAATTTTATCTAAGCATGCGGCAAATTAGCCCGCGAACAAGGCTTAAGATCAGCAGGCTGCCAGACGCGACGCATTAAAATTCGGCGGTTTAAATTTACCCGCGCTTTTGGGGCAAAATAATGCAAACTCGCGGTAAAAATATACGCTAGCGCGCCCTTAAGCCTAGTTTTGACGATTTTGTGTGCCGTAAATGCTAAATCAAAGTAGCGCCGCTTGCGCTTACGGCGGTATTTTGCAGGCAAAATTTACTGCGTCGCTTCGGTAAATCGTCCTATGTTTTAGGTAGCTTGAGCCGTTGCCTAGTAAATTTAGCCTCAAGAGCGCACCGAGTAAATTTAGCGGCGGTTTGTGTTTGTAAGCGTTTTTTCTAAATTTAGGTAAATTTCGTTTAAGCGGCAGCAAATTTTAAGCATAGGATTTAACAAGACGGCTTTTTGATAATTTTGCCAGGCGAAATTTGTAAAATTTAAGCTTCAAAACGCGCGAGTGAAGCCTAAATTTAAACCGCCAAAAGCGGCAAGCCGAAAAACGGATGGTATCAAAAATTCGGCAAGATAAATATCGTTAGGGCGCGGTGCGTTCAGCCAGAGCATTTTGCGCGAGGCTTACCGTTAGCTTTGGTCTGCGCGCGGTTTGTCGCAAAGTTTTGGCAAAAGCCCGCGATTTCGCGCTTGCCCATATAAATTTACATTAAATTTACCGCGGCGCTTTGGATGAATTTTGCGCGTTTTACCGCCAAATCCGCGCTTTCCGGCAAAAAACATTCGCTAAATTTAAGCCGCAATTTTCGCCGAATTTAAAAGAACGCAAAAAGTAAAATTTAATGTCGGCGAATTTAAATTTCGGTTTTGAGCTCGGATGCGCCCTTGATCTCGTCGTCGCAAATCTCGCAAAAGCGCGTCAGCAGTGAAAAGAGTTTTTCGGTATTTTTTTCGCCGAGCCTAGCAAACACCCGCTCGCCCAGCTCATCGCTAGCGCGCACGATAGGGTCTGCCGCTTCGCGTCCTTTTTGCGTGAGGCTCATCGCGCGCTCCCTTTTATCGGCGCTTTGCTCGCTTGGCTGCACTAGCCCTTTTTGACGAAAATCCTTGCAGACATTAAAGACCGTTTGCTTGGGTATGAGCCACTCCTCGCCGATCTTTTTTTGCGTCGAACTGCCGTCTTTTGCTAGCGTATAAAACACCGCAAATTCGCTGTAGCTAAGCCCTGTTTTGGCAATCAGCGCGTTTATGCGCTCGTCAATCTCGCTGATTTTTTTGCCTAGGTCGTCAAAGTTATACATCGTTTTCCTTTTTTATTTTGGGCGAATTTTAGTAAAATCCCAAAATATTTTCAAGGTTTTAGGATTGACTTTTAGTCCTAAATTTTGTTAATATGATAAATTTTAAGACTAATTTCAAGGGAAATTTTATGAAATTCGGCAAAATTTTAAAGGCATATTTTTTATCGTTTGCGCTGATTTTGACCGCGCAACAAACGGCGGCGACGCAGGAAAATAAATCGGCGCAAGAAACGCCGCCGCAAAACAAGCAAAACGCGTCCGAGCGCCAAACGGCTCAAGCGAGCGTAAAAGACGGCGATGCTAGCAAATCAATCGTCGGCCGAGACGGCAGAAATTCGGATGCTAGGCAAAATCAAAACGACGAAGCCATAAAGCTCACGGTCGTCTCGCCCAAGATCACAAAATTTAGCCCAAAGCTAAATTTGCACGGCGAGCTGGTCGCTAAAGACGACGTTGCCGTAGGCTCGGCGCTGCAAGGCCAACAAATCGCCCAGATCTTAGTCGAAGTGAGCGAAAACGTGCAAAAGGGGCAAATTTTAGCCCTGCTAGATAATGCTGGCGTAAAAGCGAAATTTGACCAGCAAACCGCCGCGCTAGAGGCCGCAAAGCAAAATTTAAACTCCGCCAAGGCCGCTTTTAGCGAGGCTAGCTCTGCGCTAAAGCGAGCTAAAGACCTAGCCGCAAAAAAGGCGATCAGCTCGCAAGAACTCGAACAAGCAAACGCGAAAGAAGCAAGCGCCAGAGCGAATCTAAACTCCGCAAAAGCCCAAATTTCGCAGATAGACGCGCAGATCGCGGAGGCTAAAGATCAGCTCGGCAAAGCTAGCGTGATAGCGCCCGTTCGCGGCGTCGTGACGGCCAAAAAAGCCCAAATCGGCGCGCTAACTAGCGGCGAGGCTTTGTTTAACATCGCAAAAGACGGCGTCATCGAGCTATCTGCAGATGCGGACGCAGCCGAGCTAGCGCAGATAGAAGTCGGTATGAGCGCGCAGGCTCAAATTTACGGCGTAAAAGAGGCCGTAAACGGCAAGGTGCGGCTGGTGCCCGTGAGCGTGGATACGAGCTCGCGCCTAGGCAAGGTTAAAATTTCGCTAGACGGCGGGGCTAAATTTATCGGTTCGTACGCCAAAGCCGTCATCGACCTGCCCGAATTTAGCGCGTTAGCGCTGCCTGCGCAGGCGGTTTCGTTTACGGAGGCGGGCGCGTTTGCGACGCTAATAAAAGACGGCAAGGCGCAGAAGCGAAAAATCCAAACCGGACTTAGAGCAAACGGGCTAGTGCAGGTGATTTCGGGCGTTAGCGAGGGCGATGAGGTCGCGCTAAAAGCCTCCGCGCTGGTAAACGACGGCGAAGCGGCGCAAAGGGGCGCGGAGTGAAAATTTCGTCTTGGGCGATCCATCATCCTATCCCTATTATCGTGCTTTTTATTGCGCTTAGCTTAGGCGGCGTAGCGTCGTTTTTGCGCCTACCGATAAACGCAAATCCAAACGTAAATTTCCCTATCGTTAGCGTCACGGTCACGCAGACCGGCGCGTCGCCTACTCAGCTGGAAAGCTCGACTACTAGGCGCATCGAAGACGCCGTGGGTGGGCTGGCGGACGTGAGGCACGTTAGCTCTACGATCTCCGAGGGCAGCTCGGCTACGACGGTGGAGTTTGCCATCGAGACGGATGTCGATCGAGCCGTAAACGACGTGCGAAACGCTATCTCGCAGATCAGAGACGAACTACCGGCCGGCATCGATACGCCGCTAGTAGAGCGCGTGGACGTCGAGGGCGGCGCGCTGGCGTTTTATTCGGTAGGAGGCGTAAATTTAGACCAAAGCGAGATATCGCGCCTTATAGATAACGAGATAAAAAGGCGGCTGCTAGCGATCCCGGGCGTACAACAAGTAAAGCGCCTGGGCGGCGTTACGCGCGAGATTAGGGTGCTTTTAGACCCCGCCGCGCTTAGCTCGCTAAAGATAGACGCGGCTTATATTAACAAGCAGCTCGCGCAAAATAACGCCGATTTGCCGGCGGACAGGACCGTTTTAGACGGTGCTGAAAACAGCCTGCGCGTAACGGGCGGCGCAAAGAGTATCGAGGAGCTAGCAGACACCCCCATCCGACTAGAGGGCGGCGGTAGCGTCCGTCTGGGCGACATCGCTCGCGTAGAGGACTCGCACGCCGAGGTTAGGTCGCGCTCTAGGATGGACGGACTGGAGACGGCGGGATTTAGCATCTCGCGCTCAAAAGGCGCCAGCGATACGGTCGTGATGCAAAAGATCAAGGAGGAGCTGGCTAAATTTACCGCAGAGCATGCGGAAGTAAAGATAGACGAGATATACACCTCGGCAGACGAGACCAAGCAAAGCTATACCCAAACGATCTGGATGCTGGCCGAGGGCGCGATATTGACGGTTTTGGTCGTGTTTATTTTCTTGAGAGACGCGAGAGCGACGCTGGTGGCGGCTATATCGCTGCCTCTTTCGATCTTGCCGACGTTTGCAGCGCTTTATCTGCTGGACTATACGCTAAACGGCATCACCCTGCTAGCTTTAATGCTAGTTATCGGCATACTCGTGGACGACGCGATCGTGGAGATAGAAAATATCAAAAAGCACCTAGCCCTAGGCAAGCGCCCGTATCAAGCCGCCATAGACGCGGCTGATGATATCGGCTTTGCGATGGTTGCCATTACGCTAACGATAGTGGCGATATTTTTGCCCGTTAGCTTTATCGGCGGGGGTATCGGGCAGTACTTTAGGCAGTTTGGCATAACCGTCGCGGCGGCGGTTTTGGCTTCTCTTTTAGTAGCGCGCTTAGCCACTCCGCTACTAGCGGCCTACGTCCTAAAACCCGAGGCCAAAGAGGAGCGCGAAGCGGGTAAGCTAAAGGCTGCCTATCTAAATTTGCTAAATTCCACGCTAGATCACCGTAAATTTACGCTTTTTATCGGCTTTTTGCTACTGCTGGGATTTTTTGCGTTAATTCCGCTTTTGCCGACGGGATTTTTGCCTCAAAGCGACTCGGGCAGCAGTAGCGTAAATATCACGCTAGCTCCCGGTTCTACGCTAGAGCAGACCGATGAGAGGCTGATAAATTTAACCTGCGTCGTTAAGCAAAACCCGGCCGTTCTGTCTGTTTTTGCTATAGCCGGAGGCGGCGGCGAAACGCACAAGGGCGAGCTGCTAATCACGCTAAAACCGCACAAGCAGCGCGAAGTTACGCAAAAGCGGTTTGAAGACGGGCTGCGGGCGGAGCTGGCTAAATTTAGCGATATGAGATTTGCCTTCGCTAACGATATGGCCGCGCGCGATATCTCGGTCATCCTAACGGGCGAGGACGCGGACGCGCTCTCTAAAACCGCCGCGCTGATAAAATCCCAAATGAGCGGCGTGGCGGGCGCGAAAAACGCTCAAGTAGACGAGCCTTTGCAAAAGCCCGAAATCCGCGTAAATTTAATCAAAAAAGAGGCCGCTAGGCTAGGCGTGAGCCACCAAGCCGTAGCCGAGGCTCTGCGTATCGCTACCGTGGGCGACACGGACGCGGCGTCGGCGAAATTTGACCTGCCGGATCGCCAAGTGCCTATCCGCGTGAGCCTAGAGGAGAGCGCTAGAGACGATCTTGATGTTCTGCGTAAAATTTACGTCCAAAGCGCGGCGGGGACAGCAGTGTCGCTATCTAGCGTAGCTCAAATCTCGTATTCGCAAGGCGCTGCTAGCATAGAGCGGTTTGATAAGCGCTGCAAGATCGCGCTCGAGGCCGATTTGCAGCCCGGATTTACCGTAGGCGAGGTTTTGGAGCAAATTTACGCACTGCCCGCGATGAAAAATTTACCCTCAGGCATCGTCTCGCCCGAGTACGGCGATAGCGAGTATATGAGCGAGATGTTTGAGCAGTTTGGTATCGCGCTGGGCTTTGGCGTGACGATGTTTTTACTGGTTTTGGTAGTACTTTTTCGCGATTTTTTACAGCCCGCTACGATATTTATCGCGCTTCCGCTTTCTATCGGCGGCGCGGCGGGCGGGTTGCTAATTTACGGCGGCGCGCTTGATCTATCCGCCGTCATCGGTATCTTGATGCTCATGGCAATTGTGGGTAAAAACTCTATCTTGCTCGTTGATTTCGTCATCGAAAAGCGCCTGCGCGGAAGCGGCGTCAGGCAGGCTTTGCTAAGCTCGGGTTCCGAGAGAGCGCGACCTATCGTGATGACTACGATAGCTATGATCGCCGGCATGGCGCCCGCGGTGTTTGCTAGCGGCTCAGGGGCCGAGTTTCGCGCGACGATGTCGGTAACCGTGATCTGCGGACTGGCCGTTTCTACGCTGCTTAGCCTCGTTTTCGTGCCGACTGTTTACTCTATCGTGGACGATGCG
Organism: Campylobacter sp.; assembly: GCF_052170435.1. Taxonomy (GTDB): domain Bacteria; phylum Campylobacterota; class Campylobacteria; order Campylobacterales; family Campylobacteraceae; genus Campylobacter_A. Next base: position 2,651 of record NZ_JBQNAN010000029.1, on the reverse strand, counting down.
AAAAGATTCCTCGGCAAGCGCCTCTCTAAACTCACGTCCGTAACCGAGCAAGATAAGCAAAATGCGGTAAGGTAAATTTAATAATACCCAAGACACATCGTCTCGGTTAGCTTTATGCGCTTTTCAAGCGGCGCAGGCGAGAAAAACGAGCACTTTTCGATGTAAATTCTGTAGCCGTAGTCAAGCCCGAAGTCGTCGTAAAATTTCTTTAAATTTATAAATTTTATCCCGCAAATTTCGCGTAGATCAAAAAGCGGGTAGAGTTTGGAGCCGTTTTTGGCGACTAGATGCGAGGGCGCTAGCGTCGTAAACGAGCAAAACGCCGACGTTAGCACGAGTCCTGCTAGATCGCTGCAGCGCGCGGCGGCCTCGCGAAAACGCGCGGGAATACATTTTTTATGCAGAAAAACGATGCGCGAGTTTTCAAATTTAGCGCAGATCGCGCCGCTCCAAAACAGATACGCATTGCCCGAGATTTCAGCGTTTCGCGCAAATTCGCAGCCAAGAACGTAATCATCCAAAAACTCGTTTGGCGCAAGGGTGATTTTCATATTTTCCGTGCCTTTCTTGCGGGAAATTATAGCGAAATTTGCTTTTTTAGCCGTAAATTAGGTAATATGCGCCCAAATTTTACAAAGGACGAAAATGAAAAAGGTTATCTCTACAAAAGACGCTCCACAAGCGATCGGACCGTATTCGCAGGCGATCGAAGCAAACGGACTTTTGTTTATTTCAGGGCAACTGGGCGTTACGCCTGACGGCAAATTTGCGGGCGAGGACGTGAGAGCTCAAGCCGAGCAATCGATGCTAAATTTAAAGGCGATTTTGACGCAGGCGGGGCTTGGCTTTGAAAACGCGGTAAAAACGACGATTTTTCTAGCCAATATCGAGGATTTTGCGGCGGTAAACGAAATTTACGCTAATTTTTTTAGCGAGCCGTATCCTGCTAGAAGTACGATCGCCGTTAAAACGCTGCCAAAAGGCGGCCTAGTCGAGATTGAGCTCATCGCGGCGATGAAGTAAAATTTAAAATCAAGGAAAAAAATGAAAAAGGTTATATTTGCGCTCGCGGTCGTTTTGATCGCGGTTTTTGGAGTCGCGTTTTACGGCTCGTCTAAGGCCAAAGAGTCCTACGATAGGGGCGTGGCGAGGCTAGCTAGCGAGACGCTCAAGCTTGGATTTTTTAATATAAAAGCAAACGCGGTAGAAAACGACTACGACAAAGGGCTGTTTAGCTCGCGCGCGGTGCTAAAACTCGAGCTCACCGACGGCAACGATCCGGTCAAATTTGAAGCCAAAACGACGCTAAAACACGGATTTGCCGAGCTATTTAGCGGCTTTAAAGCTCATAGCGACGTGAAGGCGCTAACGCCCGAAGCCGCGCTCTATCTAAAGAAAATTTTCGGTACTGACGAGTTTTTAAGCGTCGACGCGCTGATAAAATTTGATAAAACTCGCGACGTGACATTAAATTTGGCCGATATCAAAACAAATGAAGATGACTCTAGCTTTGTAATCTCAAAGCCTTTTGCAAAGGCGCAAATCAAAGAAAATAAGATAAAATCCCTAGAAATCGGCGTCGGTAGAATCGGCGGCGGCGATACGGACGGCACGGATAAGGTCGATATAGAAAACGTCTCCGCGCTCATCGAGCTTAACGACTTTAAGAGCTTTGACGATCTAATCTCGTTTATAAACATACAAACCGCCTACGAAAATATAGCTAAAATCGGAGTGAAGGCCGATAAAATGAGCTTTAACAGCACTAGGGGCTATGATTTTCCAAAATCGGTCGGCATTACTGGCATGTCGTTTTTAGCGCAGATAAAGCAAAATGCAGACGCAAATCTCCTCGATACGCTTACCGACGCGAGCCTAGGCGCGCTTGACGTGGACGGCAAAAAGGTGCTCACACAGCTAAATTTGAGCCTAAACGAGAAAAACGTAAACAAAGAAGCGATGGCGATGTATGTCACCGACCTGAAAGAGTCGGCTCTTTATAAAATTTTGATGAGTAAAAACTACGTGATGGAGATTAAAAATTTTAGCTTTAAAAACCCAAACGGCAAAGAGCTAAAATTTAACGCCGTAGCCGATGCATCGGGCCTTGGCGCGGAAAGCAAAACGCTGCATGACGACGTAGATATCCAAACGGCGCTAAAAGCGGTCAAATTTGACGGCGAGATAAAGGTGCAAGCCGCGTCTATAACGGAGTTTTTGAGCGCGTATAAGGGGCTAATGGCCGATAGCGACTTTAACCAAATGATGGACGGCATCAAGCCTTTTGAGGAGCGCGTAAATTCGCTTTTTGCCAAAGACGGCGAGTATATGAGCGCGAAATTTAAACACGACGTCGGTAGCGACGACCTGCTCGTAAACGATAAAATTTCGCTCAAAGAATTTATAATGAGCCTAATGGCGAACTAATTTCGTTTTATTTTTAGCGGACGATAGTGTAAAATTTACTGCCTCGTCCGCTAAATGAGTTTTATTTTTGCTTATATATTAAAGTAAATTTCTGATAGATCAAATTTAACAAAACTCCCAACAAAAAATCTCTAAATTTTCTTCTCGACCCTCTTATTCTTCAGTATTTTTTAAGCATCCTATCTGTATAATTCGAGCTCACGAATTGAGAAACCACCTTTAAC
>NZ_JBQNAN010000028.1:0-13011 GCF_052170435.1 Campylobacter sp. | reverse complement strand
TCCAGTTTCTGATATCGCCGATAAAGCCGATCGGAGTCCAGTGGTACGGGTGATAGCTAAAAGCGACGTTAAAGAGCGTAAAGTACAAAAAGCCGATCGGAGAGTTGTCCGTGCGCCATCTGCGCTCCTCGGTCACGACGTCGCGCTCGGGCTGAAATTCTTTATCTTTTAGGCTCAAATTTTCCATTATATCGGCGTAAAGCCTAAGAGCCTCGTCTAGGTTGCCTTTTGAGCATTTGACGAAATAATGCGTATAATCAAAGCCTGTGCTAGCGTTATTTACGCCGCCAAAACCCTTTACGATCTCGTCAAATTCGCCCGCTTTCATATTTTTCGTAGATTTAAAATTTAGATGCTCTAGCATGTGTGCGATGCCGCTTTTGCCCATGGTTTCGTTTCGCGAGCCTACGCGGTAAAACACGTCCACGCTAATTACGCTAGAGCCCTTGCTAGCGGGGATATGATAGATCTCAAAGCCGTTTTTGAGCTTTGTTTTGGAGTATTTTATAAGCATAAATTTCCTTAAATTTTGTTTTTTATATCGCAGCCCACCGCTTCGCTAATCGAGGCGAAATTATCCTCTTTTAAAAGCTTTAAAATACCTTCGTTTATCTGTTTTGCGATGTTTGGGCCCTTAAAAATGAAAGAAGTGTAAATTTGAACCAAATTTGCGCCAGATTTTATCCGCGCGTATGCCTCCTCGGCGCTGTCTATGCCGCCGCTTGCGATCAAAACCGTCTTGCCGTAAAGCTCGCTAGCCACCGCGCTAAAAAGCTCGCGCGAGCGCTTGGCTATGACCTTGCCGCTTAGCCCGCCGAAATTTTTCAAATTCGCAGATTTTGATAGCGAATAATCAATGCTCGTATTATTTACGATGACGCCTTTCGCGCCGCTTTCTACGGCCGTTTTACAGATCTGCACGGCCTTGTCGTCGTCCATATCGGGCGCGATTTTAAAGATTATCGGCTTTTTTGCGATGGGCGTAAGGCGCGCAAATAGATCTTTTACAAAGCTTTCTTCTTGTAGTTCACGTAGGTTTGGGGTGTTTGGAGAGGAGACGTTTATAACGAAGCAGTCGCAAATTTCGTTAAATTTAGCGACTAAAATTTCGTAGTCTTTTATCGCTTCTTCATTTGGCGTGATTTTGTTTTTACCGATGTTAGCAAAAAGCGGTATCGCAAAGGGATAGAGCTTGCTAACGCGCGCGCTAAGGGCGTCTGCGCCCTCGTTGTTAAAACCCATCGCATTTTGGATACTCTCTTCTTCAATTAGGCGAAAAAGGCGCGGTTTTGCGTTGCCCTCTTGCGCTTTTGGCGTCACGGTGCCAAACTCCACGTGCCCAAATCCGAGCGCGGCTAGCGGGCGTAGCATGGTGGCGTTTTTGTCAAAGCCGCCGGCGATTCCTACAGGATTTAAAAAGCTAGTTCCCAGCAAATTTTGCGAAAGAGCCGCGTCCGTGACGACGCAGTTTTTGGCGACGATGCTATAAAGCCCCGGAAATACGCAGTCTGAGATACTTAGCGTTTTTTCGACGATTTTGTGAGCGGTTTCGGGGTCAAATTTAAAAAATATGGATTTTAGCGTTTCGTAATTCAAATTTTATCCTTAAATTTTGAGCGATTTTATCAAATTTAGGCTTAAACAAGGGCTTCGCCTTTTAGTTTCGCGTAAATTTCGCAGCTCTTGCTAAGCGCCTCGTCGGTATCAAAACCGACCACTTTTCCGCCGCTGATAACGGCGATTTTATCGGCATTTTGCACCGTGCTTAGGCGGTGCGCGATGATAAATATTATTTTTTCTTTTTGTAAATTCGCGATGGCTTTGGTTATCTGCTGTTCGCTTTCGTTATCTAGAGCGCTCGTGGCCTCGTCAAATATCAAAATTTGCGGGTCGTCGTAGAGAGCGCGGGCGATGGCGATACGCTGACGTTGGCCGCCCGAGAGATTGGTGCCGAATTCATTTAAAATAGTCTGCGTGCCCTCGGGTAAATTTGACACGAAATCATACGCATTTGCCGTTTTTAGCGCGAGCTCGACCTTTGCTTCGTCGTATTCGCGGCCGTAGGCGACGTTGTTTGCGACCGTGTCGTTAAAGATATAGACGCGCTGGGTCACGAGGCCGATATTTTGTCTAAGCGAACCGAGGTCAAAATTTTTGATATTTTCGCCGTTTATCTCGATCGCTCCGCCGTTTGCGTCGTAAAATCTCATGAGTAGATTTACGATCGAGCTTTTTCCGCCGCCGCTACTGCCCACGAGCGCGACGGTTTGGGACTTGCTCGCGCTTAGATTTATGCCTTTTAGCACCTCTTTATCGTCGTAGTTTAGTCTGACGTCTTTAAAATTTATCAAATTTATTTCAGCCGGTACGGGCTTGTCGCCGCTTAAAATTTGAGGCTCTTTATCAAGTAGCTCAAAGGTTCTCTCTGCCGCGACCACGGCGTCTTGCATCTTGTTGTAAAGGCCTGAAATGCGTTTAATAGGCGTATAAAGCATGAAAAGCGCGGTTAGGAAAGAAAAGAAGCTTCCCATCGTCAAATTTCCGTCTATGACCTCTTTGCCGCCGATAATGACGACCGCCGCGACGCCGACGGAGCCGAAAATTTCCATCATCGGGCTTACCATCTCGTTTACTTTTACGCTTTTTAAATTTAGCTTGAAAAATTTTGCGTTTTCGTCGGTAAATTTAGCGTGCTCGAACTCCTGGGCGTTGTTTGCTTTGATGATCTCGATATTGGTAAAAATTTCGCTTAGCTTCGAGCTGATGTCGGAGGTTTTTTCCTGCGAGGCGCGGGAGATTTTTTTCATCTTTTTTGCGAGCTTTGAAAGCGGATAGACGGCAGCAGGCATGATAACTAGCGCAAAAAACGCAAGCTGCAAGCTCTGATAAAGCACGACGCAAAGTAGCCCGACGATCGTGATAGCCTCGCGGATGAGCTCTGGGATCATGGAGCTAACGATGCTTCTGATGCGGTCGATGTCGTTGATATTTCGGCTGATTAGCTCGCCCGTGCGGTAATCGTTAAAAAACTTCATATCCAAATTTAGCAGGTTTTTTAGCAGCTTCTCGCGAAATCTCCTCACGATATCCTGCCCGATATACGCCGTAAAATACGCCTGTAAAAACGTCCCAAGCCCCTTTAAAACGTAAATCGCGATGATAGCGTAGGGCAAAAGATAAAGCAGGTCTTTGTTTTTTTCGATAAAAATTTTATTTAGCACCGGCTCGATCACCCACGCCGACGCCGCAGTGCCGCCGCTAGCCATCAGCATGCCGGCGATGGCGATGATAAAATACGAAATATAATCCCTAAAATAGGGCGCAAACCGCCGCAAAACCTCTTTTAGGCTCATCTGCTTCATATCTTTTCCCACATGCAGCCGTTTGGCGTATCCATGAGGCTGATGCCGTTTGCGGCTAGCATATCGCGGATTTTATCCGATAGCTCGTAGTTTTTGGCCGCTTTAGCTTCGTTTCTTTGATTTATCAGATCTTCGATGTAGGCTCTCTTTTCGTCGCTCACGCCAAACTGAAAATACTCAAATACGTCCACTTGCAAGATGCCTAGCACGCGCGCTATTAGCCCCAAATTTGCCGCGATTTCGCCTTTTTTGGCTTTGTCTTTGGGGTTTGCATCTAGCTCGTCGTTTGCGCTGCGGACGAACTCGTCTACGCTAGCAAGGGCTTTTGAGGTGTTTAGATCGTCCCCCATCGCAGACATAAACTCGCTTTTGAATTTCTCGTTCGCGCTCAAATTTGCCGCGGCGCCAAGAACTCGTTTTTTTAGACGGTAAATTTTATCTAGGCGCTTTTTTGCCGCGTTTAGATCATCTTCGCTAAAGTTAAAATTCGCCCTATAGTGGCTAGAAATCAGATAAAATCTCACCGCTTCGCCCAAATTTCGCTCTAGCGCGTCCTTAACGAAAAAACTATTTCCGAGGCTCTTGCTCATTTTTTCGTTGTTTACTTGGATAAAGCCGTTGTGTATCCAGTATTTAGCCAGGCTTTTGCGCTCGGCGCAGCGACACTGCGCGGCCTCGTTTTCGTGATGAGGAAAGAGCAGATCAAGCCCGCCCGCGTGGATATCGATCTCAAATTTTTCGCCGCTGCTTAGGTGCTTTTTTATCATCGCGACGCACTCGGTGTGCCAGCCGGGCCGACCGCGACCAAACGGACTTTCGTACCATTTCTCGTCAAATTTCCATAGCACGAAGTCCTTTTTATCCTCTTTTTGTAAATTTGACTCGACGCGAGCGACGTTTGCTTCGGTGTCAAATTTACCGCTAAGGCTCAGATACTGCGCGTCTTTTGCCGTATCAAAGTATATGCCGTCGCCTTTTATCTCGTAAGCAAAGCCGTTTTTTAGCAAAATTTCGATGTACTCTATCATCTCCTTTAGCGTCTGCGTCGCCTTTGGCTTGACGTCGGGCTCTAGTACGTTAAGCGCGCCCATATCGCGCTCGTAGCTTGCGATGTATCTATCCGTGATCGCTTCTAGACTCTTGCCGCTCTCGCTCATTTTCTTTAAAATTTTATCGTCGATGTCGGTATAGTTTCGCACGAATTTGACCTTGTATCCAAGCTCGCTCAACGTGCGCCTAAGCAGATCAAAGCTAATCGCGCTTTTAGCGTGCCCCAAATGCGCATCGTCGTAAACCGTCGGCCCGCAAACGTAAATGCGCACGAAGTCGCTTTTTACGGGCTCGAATTCTACTTTTTTTCTCTTTACGCTATCAAAAATTTGCATCTAAAAATTTCCTTAAAAATATCAAAATCACCGCCTCTAAAGCCAGAACCGCGCTTAAAAGCGTTAATTTTTTAGGCTCAATTATAGCTAAAAATTTCCTTATCCCAAAAAATTTGACGTTTAAAGCTAGCGTCAAAAACCCGCCCAGCGAGCTAGCTAGAGCCAGTCCGAATGCGCCGTAAATTTGCATCAAAACAACGGCCAAAACGAGGTTAAAAACGAGCGTGATAACGGCGATTTTGGAGGCTAGTTTTTGCCGTAAATGCGCATAAAGCCAAAGCGAAAAAAGTTTAGCCAACCCAAAAGGTAAAAGTCCGATCATATAAGCGACCAAAACGCTCGCGGTCGCTGCGGTATCGGATGCCGTGAAGCTTCCGCGCTCAAAAAGCAGCTTGATGATGGGCTGAGCCAAAATAATGCCGCCGATAGTCGCCGCAAAGAGCAGAAAATATAAAATTTCAAAGCTTTTTCGCATCCATTTTAGAGCTTCGGCTTCGTTACCGGCCTTGATTTGGCGCGTAATTTTAGGAAAAAGCGCGGTTGAGAGCGCGATCGCAAATATCGCTAAAGGCAGCTGAAAAATGCGGTTAGCGTAGAAAAGATAGCTGATCGATCCCGCCGCCAAAAACGACGCCAGCCACGTATCCATAAACGAGCTTAGCTGCATCGCGGACGATCCGACTAGACCGTGAAAAAAGTTGCTAAAAAAACCCTTCGTATCGGCTCTTTTACCGCGGGCAAATTTAACTAAGCCGCCGAAAAAGAGCTTTGAGATGCCGCTAAATTTAAGCGCGATAAGGTGCGCGATGAGCTGCAAAACGCCGCCGACCACGACGCCAAAACTCAAATAATAAGCCGCGACTTTAGGCTCCTGTCCGCGAGCTAAAAGTAGCGAGCCGATCATGGCTAAATTTAGCAAAGCGGTCGAAAACGCCGTCGTCGCAAAGTGCCCGCGATACTGCAAAAGCGAGGCTAAAAATGTAACGGCAAAGATGAGCGCTAGGTAGTAGAAGTTGATTTTTACGAGCGGGACGGCTTCGTTTATGTCGCCGGGCGCTAGGCCCGTGGCGATAACGGCGGTAAAAAACGGAGCAAATAAATTTACCAAAAGCGTGAGAACGCCGATAAAGGCTAGAAATTTAAGAAAAATCTCGGCGCTAAAGAGCGATTTTTTGTTTGATTTTGTAAAATTTGGCAAAAAAGCGTTGGCAAAGGCCCCCTCGCCAAAGATACGGCGCAATAAATTGGGTATCTTAAACGCGATGAAAAATATATCGCTGTAAATGCCCGCACCCAAAGTAGAAGCCGTAAGTAGGTCGCGCACGAGCCCTAAAACTCGCGAAACCATGATGCCGATGCTGTTTGAAAAAAAGCCTTTTATGAGCATAAAATTTCCTATTTAAAATTGGCGTAATAATAGACAAAATTTGTTTTAAAATACGTAAAAGCGGGCGCGAAAATCTCGCATAACGTCTTTTTAATGAAATTTTAGAGATAATCTCGCGAAAATAAAAATAACGCGAGAGTATCACGTGCCAGAAAATCAAAACGCGCAGCAAAACTTCCTAGCCGAGATGGAGGTCAAGACCGCCAACCCGTACGGCGAGATATTAAATTTAGTAAAGAGCTTCGGCGTCGATAGCAAATTTATAGATTTTGATATCTTAGAAATCAAAACCGAATGCAAGGTGGTAGGCGAGAGCCAACCTAGACAAATCGCCGAAGACAAGCTAAACGTCTTTGATAACGATAAATTTTACGTAGATAGAGTCGAGAGTATCAAGCAAAGCTATCTGGTTAAATTTTACGACGTTAGGCGCGTAAAACCTACGCCTTTGCCTAACGTTTCCGTAAATGCAAATAAAAATTTGACCAAAATTTTAGCTACCGTTTCGCAAAACGCCAACACGGTTTATTTTAAAGAATTTGACAAAAAGCTGATAAATTTCATCTACAAAAAGCTGATAAAAGTAGGCATCCTGGTTGGTATCAGAAACAAAACGATGCTAGAAGAGGTCGCTAAAATTTCTTCGGTTCTAAGAGTAAAAGAATTTATCGACAAGGACTATACATTTGCCGTGACTGTAGGCGTAAACGTAGTTCCGTCCACGGACGACGCGCTAATCTATCACTACAAAACAAAAATAAGAAACGTAGATGAAAACGACAAGATCGACTACGCAAACAGAGGCTATCTGCTCGGAGTCGTCGAAAACGAGCTCATAATCGAATACGTAAAACTAAGAGACGGCACAAGCGGCCGCGACGTGCGAGGAAATTTCCTACCAGCGCAAAAAGCCAAAGCCACGATAACGAAAATGCCCGAACACACCGAAAATATCTACGCAAAAGAAGATAACGAGGGGATAAAATTTTTCGCCAAAAAACCGGGCTACGTCAAAGAGGAAAAAGGCGTTTTTGATATCAAAGACGAGCTTGACGTAAATGAAATCACGTTTAAAACCACAGGCTCGGTCGATACGGGGCTTGATACCAACGTAACGCTAAACGTAAAGGAAAAAGACCTAACGAAAGACGCCATAGGTACGGGCATGACGGTCGAGGCAAACGAAGTAAACGTCGAGGGAAACGTCGCCGCAAACGCTGTAGTAAAGGCAAACAAAGTAACGATCGGCGGACAAACCCATGCCAAAGCTCTCATCGAGGCGAAAGAAGCAAAAATAGCCGTACATATCGGTAGCTTTGAAGGCGAGAGTGTCGAGATAGATAGGCTCGAAGGCGGCAAGGTAAAAGCTAAAAAAGCCGTGATAAAATCGGTCATCGGCGGCGAGATAATCGCCGAAAGCGTCGCCATCGATACGCTCGTATCAAACTCAAATATCATAATCGCCGATACTTTGGAGATAAAAAAACTAAAAGGCGTGAATAATAAAATTTTAGTCGATTTTAGCATGATAAAAAACACGGGCGAGCAGATAAACGAGCGTATGGCTAAGATAAAAGCTATCAGAGAACAGATCGTAAAAATGCCGCGCACGCTAGAGTCAAAAAGATGCGTCATCGAAGAAAACAGAGGCCCGATAAACGTCATAAAGGCTAAAATAGAGGAACTAAAAAGCACGAATAACACTCCGCCCGCGACGTTTATGAAAAAGCTAAAAGAGTATCAGCAGCTAGTGCACGAGTACAACGCGCTTTTAAAAGAATTTCGCGAGAAAAAAGCCGCGATCGCCGAGCTAAGAGGCGAGATAACAAATATCCAAGAGGGTATATTTAACTCAAAAGTGATAAATCACAGCAATTGGCGCGAATTTAACGAGATAAAATTTAGGCTAGTAGACCCGGCTCGCGACATCACGTATAGCACACGCGAAAACGAGATCGCGCGAATAATCACGATAGCTAAAGTCGAGACCGAGGACGGCGACATAGACTACGTGATAAAGAAAAAAAATAACGCTAAAAAGGCCTAAATTTGCCTCTTTTTTTAAAATTTGAAAGCAAATTTTACAAGTGCGAGCAAAGCGGCGGCAAGCTAACTATAAGTCTAAAAAACGACTGGACCTACAAGCTGCCGGCTCAAATTTGGACTCAGACGGCCGCGCTCATCGGCTCAAGGAAATTTAATAAAATCGTTTTAAATTTTAAAGACGTAAAAGAGCTCGATTACGCAGCGGCGTTGTTTTTTAAAAATACCTTTTTAAATGCTCGCAAAGGCTACGAGCTCGTAAATTTAAACCCGCACGCTCAAAAGATTTTCGCCTCGATAAATAGCGAAATAAATCCCAAAATAAAGCAGATCATAGACGCCAAACCTCACGAAAATCCATTCTCTCAAATCGGTAAAAATTTGACCGCTTTTTTTGCGGGATTTTGCGCGTTTTTAAATTTCATGGGTGAGTTTTTGGTCAAATTTAGCAAGATATTTATGCTAAAAAATATCCGCGTGAAGGAAATTTTGGCTTATTTCGAGGATGCGGGCATAAAGTCGGTTTTTATCGTGTGCCTCACCTCTTTTCTCATCGGCATCGTGCTGGCATATCAGGGTTCAAATTTGCTCGAGAGTTTCGGCGCTACGATAATAATCGTCGAGATGATGGGGCTTTTGACCCTGCGCGAGATAGCTCCGCTCATCGCCGCTATTATCGTGGCGGGGCGCCTGGCGTCTAGCTTTACCGCGCAAATCGGCGTTATGAAAATCACCGAAGAGATCGACGCGATGAAAACGATGGGATTTGATCCGTTTAAATTTCTCGTTCTTCCTCGCGTGATAGCTCTCATCGTAGCTATGCCTCTTATCGTATTCTTAGCCGACGTGGCGGGGATTTTCGGCGAGATGGTCGTGATGGAAAACTACCTAAACATTAGCTTTGATAGCTATCTAGCGAGGTTTGGCCAAGAGGTGGAGATCAAACATCTTTACGTCGGTCTTTTTAAGGCTCCGTTTTTTGGCGTCGTGATCGCGTTTATCGGCTGCATGAGAGGCTTTCAGATCAGCGGAAATACTCAAAGCGTGGGCACATATACGACCGTGAGCGTGGTGAACGCGATATTTGGCGTGATCATGGTGGACGCGTTGTTTTCGATTATTTTCACGCAGCTAGGCATATAAATGATAATAAAAGCGACTGATTTAACGACGAAATTTGGCGACAGAGTGATCCACGACGGGCTAAATTTCCATGTAAACGAGGCTGAAATTTACGGGCTACTGGGCGGTAGCGGCACGGGTAAATCGACGCTGATGAAAACGATGATATATCTAAAAGAACCAAGCGGCGGCAAAGTCGAGATGCTAGGGCGTGATCTGTGGTCGCTAGACGAAGCGGCTAGACAGGAGATAAAGCTCGCTTGCAGCGTGATGTTTCAGTTCGGCGCGCTTTATACCTCGATGAACGTACTGGAAAATATCTATATCCTGCTAAAAGAGTATAGCGGGATGAGCGAGCGATCGATGCGCGAGATAGCGATGTTTTGGCTACAAAAAGTAGGCCTTAGCGAAAACGTCGCTTTGCAGTACCCAAGCGAGCTAAGCGGCGGTATGAAAAAGCGCGTGGCGATGGCTAGGGCTCTAGTGCTAAGTCCTAAAATTCTGTTTTTAGACGAGCCAAACTCCGGCCTTGACCCAAGTAGCGCGCGGGCGTTTGACGAGCTAGTGGTGGAGCTACGAGATACGCTTGGCGTCACGGTCGTGATGGTGACGCACGATATAGACAGCATTTGCACGATTTTGGATAGATTTTTGATACTTCAGGATAAAAAGATAGCCTTCGAGGGGACTTTTGAGCAGCTGATGCAAATGCCCGAAAATCCGCTCGAAGAGCTTTTAAAAACAAGGAAAAACGGTGGGAAATAAAATAAATTATACTTTGATAGGCCTCTTTTTCGTGCTTGTCGTGAGCGCGCTAGGCATCGCGGCGTGGTGGCTGGGCGGATACGGGAAAAAGGCCGATGATTACAGGTCGTATTTCATCAAAACTACAAGCCTGCCAAGCGGCATCAAAAAGGACTCCACGGTCAAATTTATCGGCGTAGACGCGGGCACGGTCAAGGATATCCGCTTTGCCGACGAAAAAGAAGCCCTCATCGAGCTTGAGCTCTCCGTGAGAAAAGATATACCCATTAGAACCGATAGCACGGCGTCTGCGGAGATACAGGGCATCACGGGCATCGGCTACCTAAATATCTCGCGCGGCAGCATGGACAGCCCGCTCTTTGATAAAAACGAAAAGGCCTACATCGGGCTTGAGGCGAGCTTTTTTGATAAAATCGGCGACAGAGCCGAGTATCTAACGAAAAATTTAGAGTCTACCTTTAAAAATATCAATAAATTTTTAAGCGACGAAAACGCGGCTAAATTTTCGTCTATCCTAGTTTCGGTTGATGAAGCCGCGAAAAAGATAAACGCCGGAAATCTCGATATAAACGCGACTATCGCAAACGCAAACGAGGTTTTGGCTAATGCAAATTTGACGCTAAACGAGCTAAAAAAAGCGCTAAAAAACGCCTCGGGCACGCTTGAGTTTATAAATTCGTTTACGACCAAGGCCTCAGACGCGGCGCAAGCGCTCAAAAATCTACAAACCGCAATCTCAGAAAAAATAAAAAGCGGCGAATACGACGTGAAAGATGCGCTAAATACGATTGGCGACGAGACGGAGAGGACGTTGCTTAGCTTCCAAAAGCTCATTTCTGATTTTAGAAATACCCTTTTTAGACTCGAGGACGACCCGTACGAATTTTTCTTTAAAGATACGCAGAAAAAGGACGAAAAATGAAAATTTTAAGTACGGTTTTAGCTCTGGCGGCGCTGTTTTTTAGCGGTTGTAGCGTTTTGGCAAAGCCTGCGCCTAGGACGAATTATTTTATGCTAGGCGGCGCGGAGGATAAATTTAAAGAGTGCGAAAATAGGCCCGAAAAAACGGTTTTCATCGAAGAAGTGCGGGTTTTTGGCGCGTACGAGAGCCGAGAAGTTTTAAAGATAGACGCAAACGGCGAGATTCGTCCGCTAAAAAATATCAAATTTTTAGCGCTCCCAAGCGAGATGGCGAGGCGAAATTTGATCATAGCCGCGAGCGATCAGTGCGCGTTTAAGCCGTCTTTTAAAAACGCGGATATAATCGTAAAGTCAAATTTACTCACGCTTCAAATCAAAGACCAAAAAGCGCAAATTTCGATGTTATTTAGCTTTTTTAAAGACGGCAAGGAGCTAAAAAGCGTCGTGCTAAGCTCGCAAAAAGACGCAGGTGCGGACGAGGGCGAAATCGCGATGAAGGCTCTAAACGCCGCATTTAGCGAGGTTACGGATAAATTTTTGCAAGAATTAATCAAATTTTAGAGATAATCGCAAATTTTAAAGGAAAACGATGATAAAAGCGATCGAGGGCGTCATAACCAAAAAAGAGCCCGCAAATCTCATCTTAAAAACAGCCGGCGGCGTGAGCTACGGCGTAGCTATCTCGCTTTTTTGCTCGGCAAAGCTCGAGCGAGGCCAGAGCGTGGAGCTAAACATCACGCAGATCATTCGCGAGGATGCGGACTTGCTTTACGGATTTTTAGATAGCAACGAGCAAAAGATGTTTGAGATGCTGATAAAACTAAGCGGCATCGGCGCGGCGACGGCGATGGCGGTGTGCTCGAGCCTAAATCCGAACGCATTTTTAAACGCGGTTAAAAGCGGAGACGCGGCGGCGCTACAAACGGTGCCGGGCATCGGCGCAAAGACGGCTAGACGCATCATCGCCGAACTTAGCGACGCAAAGATGACGATGGACGAAAATCTGCCTAGCTATCAGCACGAAGCGATCTTGGCGCTTGAGAGCCTCGGCTTTAAAAGAGAAAAGATAACCAAGGCGCTTAGCGAGTGCGACGCGCAAAATACGGGCGAACTCGTCAAACAAGCCCTAAAAAAACTAGCATAAAAAAGGAAAAGATATGAAATTTGCTGTGATATTTGGCGCTAAAAGCTACGAACACGAGATCAGTATCGTGAGCGCTATAGCCCTAAAAAAGGTGCTAAAAAAAGAACCTTTATTTATATTTTGCGATAAATTTAGAGAATTTTACCTGATAAACGGCGCCGATATGAAGGCGAATTTCTTTAGCTCAGGCAAGTATAAAAACGCCAAAAAGCTCACCCTTAAGCAGGGCGGATTTTTCGCGGGCGGGTTACTCGGCGAGAAAAAGATCGAGGCGGACGTATTTATAAATTTAATCCACGGCATGGACGGCGAGGACGGCAAGATCGCGGCGCTGCTAGAGTTTTACGGCCTTAGCTATATCGGCCCTCGCGTGGAAGCTAGCGCGCTAAGCTACAACAAGGAGCTAACCAAACTACTAGCGCAAAAAGCGGGCGTAAATACCCTAAACTACGAGGTTGTAAGCAGAGGAAAGGCGTCTAGCCTGCCACTACCAGTGATCCTAAAGCCGCTTCGCCTAGGAAGCTCGATAGGAGTTAGCGTGATAAAAGACGCTAGCGAGCTAGAATACGGCCTGGACGTGGCATACGAGTTTGACAAAGAGATCCTAGTAGAGCCCTTTATCGAAGGCGTGAAGGAGTACAATCTAGCAGGCTGCAAGGCCGACGGCGAGATCAAATTTTCCATCATCGAAGAGCCTAAAAAGAAAGAATTTCTAGACTACGAACAAAAATATATGAGCTTTTCAAACGAGAGCAGGGCGCGCGAGGCCGATATCGGCGCAGAGCTAGCCGCCAAGCTAAAACAAAGCTTTGAGCGCATCTACAACTGCGGCTTTGACGGGGCGCTGATACGCTGCGATTTTTTCGAGATAAACGGCGAAGT
>NZ_JBQNAN010000027.1:0-13863 GCF_052170435.1 Campylobacter sp. | reverse complement strand
TTTTTTGGTTCATGCCGTTCGTGCCGCCTACGTAAACGCCGGGAATATCGCGCATGACGTCTTTTAGTATGCCTGCGTTTCTCGTGCTTATCTTTACGTCGTCCACGCCGTAGCCGCCGCCGGTGCTGGTTACTTCTACGCCGCTTAGCGTTACGTTTTCGGCGGCATTTGCGCCGATGGCTAGAGCCGCTACGAAAGAAATTTTCGCAACATTGTTAAAACTCATTTTTTCTCCTCTTTAAATTTACGCAAATTTGCGCCGATTTAGAAAAACATTTAAATTTTGTTTTCTCTAATCTGCTCAAATTTTGAAAACGAATACTACAATCTTAAGACTAAATTTTAGATAAATTTATTTAAAATATTACTTGCTTATTCGTTATTGACAATAAATACCATAATCTGATATAATTGCCGCGCAAATTTTAGTAAGAAGGCATTAAATGGAATTTCTCAAACACAACGTCGATTACGTTATCATCGGTATTTTAGGGCTTATGAGCTTTGTCGTAGTATGGCTCACGATAGAGCGCTTGATTTTTTACGCAAACGTTAAATTTGAAAACTACAAGAATCAAGACGACTTTGAAGAGAGCGTAACTAGAAATTTAACAACGCTTTATATAGTTTATTCAAATGCGCCGTATATCGGGCTTTTGGGTACGGTCGCGGGCATCATGGTGACCTTTTACGACATGGGTATGAGCGGCGGCATCGACACTAAAAGCATCATGGTCGGCCTGTCTCTCGCGCTAAAAGCAACCGCGCTAGGCCTCATCGTCGCGATACCGACGCTAATGATCTACAACGCGTTTATGAGAAAAGTGGACGTTTTAGTAAACCGCTACAAGGCTTCACGTGAGAATGCCTAAAAAAGAGGGATTAAACGTAATCCCGCTCATAGATATTATGCTCGTTTTGCTGGCCATCGTACTTAGCGTTTCGACTTTTATCGCTCAGGGCCATATCAAAATCGACCTGCCAAACAGCGAAAGCGCGGAAAAAAAGCAAGACGAAAACGATAAAATCGCCGTTTTAATTAATAAAGATAATGAATTTTTTATAGGCGAAGAGAAAATCGCCGAGGAAAATTTAAAAGAAAAGCTAAATGAGATAAAAAACGAAACATTAATAGAACTCAAAAGCGATAAAGAGAGCAAATTCGACTCGTTTATCAAGGTTATCGACATACTAAAAGAAAAAAATCATGAAAACTTCGCTATCACGACAACAACTGAATAGACGCGCCAGCTTTACGGGGCTTGGCGTTTCTATCCTGTTGCACTCTATACTCATCGGATCTTTTATCAAATTTTACGAAGAACTAAAGCCGATGCCGGAAGAAAAAAGCGTCAAGATAGCGCTAAATACCTTTACGCCCCCAGCAGCTCCGCTCCCGCCGGCCCCAACTCCGCCGGCCCCGCCGCCTCCGGCACCGCCTGCGCCTCCTCCGCCTGAACCTGTCGTCACGCCGCCGGAGCCGCCAAAACCGGTTGAGCCGCCTAAGCCGGTTGAAAAGCCAAAGCCTGTTGAAAAACCAAAACCGGTAGAAAAGCCGGTGGAAAAGCCAAAGCCTAAACCTACGCCAAAACCGGTCAAAAAGCCTGAGCCTGAGCCGGAACAGCAAGTAGCGCAGGTAGCACCGCCCGCGCAGCCGTCGCCGCCTACCCCTACGCCGCCCGCGGCGCAGCCAAGCAGCGCTCCAAGCTCGAATGTAAAATCAAATTTACCGCCTAGCGGAGCGGAAACCGTCGGAGAATTTAACTTCGCGACATCAGCCGGCGACGAGAGATTTTCTAAAATCCAAAAAGCGATACAAAAGCATCACAAATACCCTAAACGCGCGCAAAAAATGCGCCATCAGGGCGTCGTAGAGGTTAGCTTTTTATACAAAAAAGACGGCACCGTCCGCGACGTAAAAGTGATAAAAAGCTCGGGCTACGAGACGCTAGACGAGGCCGCAGTCGAGCTCATAAACCGCGCCGCACCGGATTTTCCGACGCTTGATCGCGACTACGTCATCAAAATCCCGGTTAGCTACAAGCTCACGTAAATTTAAGCCGTTTTTGCGGCTTAAATTTCTACCTTTATTCTGCAAATTTGACGCAAAAATAAGCCGTTCTAGTTATAAATTTAGCGCAGCTAAAATCGGTCCTAATCAAATCAAATTTGACGCCGCAGCAGGAATCCAAATTTGCCAAATTTACGGCGAATTTAGCCGACACCGGTAGTTCAAATTTATACTTAGCGATCTCCCCAAATTTTACTTAAACGCCCTTTTATACGAGTTTTCTATTAGCTCGGAGCATCCTAGTTCGCTCATCGCAGCTTGCGCGAAATTTGGATTTCGTAGCAGCTCTCTACCGTAAGCCACCGCGTCGCAAACGCCGCCTAGCAGTAGCGCCTCGCCCTCGGACGCCTTTGTTATGAGCCCGACCGCGATCACCGGGATGCCGACTGCCTGCTTTACGGCCTTGGCATAGTCCGCTTGATAAAGCGGAGTAAACGCCGGAGCGCTATCCGTGCGCTCAAAAAATCCGCCCGCCGAGACATGGATAAACGCTGCGCCCAAGAGCTCGAGCTCCTTTGCTAGCCGCACGCTATCTTCTAGGCTCCAGTCGCCCTTTACCCAGCTTTGCGCACTTATGCGCACGCCGACGGGGATTTGTACCGCGGCTTTTATTTCGGTTAAAATTTCTTTTAAAAATCTCGTGCGATTTTCGAAGCTCCCGCCGTATTCGTCGTCTCTCAGGTTGATCCCCGGCGATAGAAATTCGCTGATGAGATAACCGTGCGCGGCGTGGATCTCGATCGCGGCGTATCCTGCGCGCTGGGCTCTAACCGCGGCCTGGGCGAAAGCTTGCTTAACCAAGACGATGTCCTCTACGCTCATTTGTTTCGGCGTTTTGTAGCTCTCGCTAAATTTCAGAGCGCTAGGCGCGATCAGACCATCGCACTCGCTTTTTCTGCCAGCGTGCGCGAGCTGGACGGCCATGGCGGCGCCGTATTTGACGCACTCTTTGACGAGTCTGGCGTGCGCCTCTAGCTGCTCGTCGTTCCACAGCCCCAGATCGCGGCTCGTGATCCTGCCTCTAGGCTCGACCGCCGTAGCCTCGACGATGATGAACCCGACGCCTCCTAGCGCTCGTGCGGCGTAGTGCAAACGGTGAAAGCACCTAGGTAGGCCGTTTTCGTTCTTAGCCTTGTACATGCACATCGGCGGCATTACGACGCGGTTTTTGATCTCTAGATCGCCGATTTTTAGCGGCGAGAAAAGCAAGCTTTGCATGAGAAATCCTTTGAAAATTATTTGCGGTTATTTTAGGATATTTGTTTAAATTTATTAACTCGCGCGGCAAATTTTAGCGACCGCACTAGTAAATGATCGACTATAAAGACGTGTGCGGCAACAGCCTAAGTTAGTTCTCGCCAAATTTGGAAATTTGCTCACCGCCGCTAAAAATAGAAGTAAAGTACTCGTCTATGTCCATGCCGTCTTTTTTCATCTGTTTTAGCCTTAGCTTTACGTCGGCATCTTGCTAAAGCATCGGCGGCAAGACAAACATCACCCTATACAGGCTAAATTTACTCACGTCATCGCGCCAGCGCTCCCAGCGGTAAAGCTCGTAAAATTTAGATACATCGCCGCAAAGCGCCCAGTACAAAAACTGCGAGTAGGCAAGCTGCGTATCCTCCCATTCACCGCTATCTGGTGCGTAGTAAAAGACGTTGCCGGCTTTGCCATAAAATGCGCCGCCGTTTATCGCGAAAAATCCGCCCAAAATATCGTCCGCCACTAGCAAATAACTAGGCATCTGCCCTGCTTCGCTAAAGCTTTTGCCAAGGTTGAAACTGTAAATTCCGCGCTTCATCTGCTCACATCCAGAGCCTAGCACGCGCAGCCAACCGCCATCTATCACGATGCCGCTGCTCCCATGGGCAAGCGCGCCCATCGGCGAGCTAGTAGTGACCTGAAGTCCCAAAAGCTCGCTTTGCGCCCTGCTCTCGTCACGCGGTAAAATTTCACTCGTTTTTAGCTTATTTAGCCGCTCTTCGACCAGCTCCCGGCCCGGCTTATTTGTATCTATGCGCCGCTCTAAGGCCCATATTGCGAGTTCTTGCGATAAATTTAATGAAATTTAAAAGAAGATTTTGGCGAGTCGCCCCGCCAAATTTGCATTAGAGGATTATTTCGCATCCCACGCAAGGATCGTCTTACCCTCGGCGTCGGTAGCCACGTCGCCCATGCCCATGATGTTGTAGCCGCAGTCGACGTAGTGCACCTCGCCGGTCACGCCGCTAGCAAGGTCGCTGAGCAGATACATCGCGCTTTTGCCGACGTCTTGCGTCGTGACGTTACGTTTGAGCGGCGCGTTGATCTCGTTGTAGCGCAAAATCATCCTAAAATCGCCTATTCCGCTTGCGGCAAGCGTCTTGATAGGGCCTGCGGAGATCGCATTTACGCGGATGCCGCGCGCGCCAAGATCGTGAGCGAGATAGCGCACGGAGCTTTCAAGAGCCGCTTTTGCGACGCCCATGACGTTGTAGTGAGGCACGAATTTCGGTCCGCCAAGATATGTAAGAGTTAGCACCGAGCCGCCCTCTTTTAGCACCGGAAGTACTGCGCGCGTGAGGCTTAGTAGCGAATACACGCTAGTGCCCATCGCGATATCAAAGGCCTCCTTGGTCGTATTTACAAACTCGCCCTCTAGCGCTTCTTTTGGCGCATAAGCCACGGCATGCACGACGAAATCAATCTCGCCAAGGTCTGTTTTGATGCGATCCGCAAGCCCGTCCAAGTGGGCAGGATTGTTTACGTCAAGCCCATAAACAAATTTGCTCCCAAACTCCTCCGCAATCGGCTCTACGCGTTTTTTTAGCGCGTCGTTTAGGTAGGTAAACGCCATCTGCGCACCCTGCTCGTGGCAAGCTTCGGCGATGCCGTAAGCGATAGATTTGGCGTTAGCGACGCCGACGATAAGGCCCTTTTTGCCTTTTAAAATCATTATTTCTCCTTTAAAATTTGCTTGGCTTTTTAGTGTCTTTGAAATTTATAAATTTACAAAATTCAACGAAACGCCAAATTTAATAGCGGCAGTATCGTGAGATGGATTTTAATGTTGTGTAGAAATTTTAAGTCAAGACTAGGCACATAGCCTGTCGCGGACTTAAAATTTCAAACTCATTAAAAGACACTCACGAGACAACGCGTATAAGCTCTAAAAACTTCGACGCGTCCCAGCTCGCCGTCCCTACTAGCACCCCGTCGCAGTTTTTGATCCCCGCTATTCCGCCTATATTTGCGACATTTACGCTGCCGCCGTAAAGCAGCGGCGCGCTCGTCTGCTCGCGGATGAAATTTAAAACATTCTCGATCTGCTCCGCGCTCGCGCTCTTGCCCGTGCCTATCGCCCACACGGGCTCGTAGGCGATCAACAGCCGCTCGTAACCAAGGTCGATATTTTTTAGCTGATCCGCTAAAAACTCCTTCGCGCCGCCAGCTTCGTTTACGCTCAAATTTTCGCCGATGCAGTAGACGATCTGCCAGCCCGCCTTTACGGCGAAGTCGAATTTAGCGCGCAAAAGCTCCTCGCTCTCGCCTAGCTCGCGCCGTTCGGAGTGCCCGATCAGCACGCTTTTTACGCCAAACTCGTCCAGCATCGCCTTGCCGATCTCGCCGGTGTGAGCGCCGCTTTCGCACGGGTAGAAATTTTGCGCGCCGAGTTTAAATTTATGAGCCGCAAGATAAAGCGCGCTAAACGGAGGGAATACCGTCACGTCGTCGTTTGCGCTTAAATTTGCGTCTAAAATTTCAGCGTATTTAGCAAAACTACCTCTCGTGTGATTGCACTTTAAATTTGCTAAAAACCTCACTCCGCAGCCTTTCTAAGCGGTTTTATGCCGGGTAGCTCCTTGCCCTCGATGAGCTCCAGACTAGCGCCACCTCCTGTGGAGATAAAGGTCATCTCGTCGGCATCCCCAGCGCGCTCGACCACGTCGGCCGTATCGCCGCCACCCACGACCGTAGTCGCGTGAGTGTCGATGATGGCGTGGCTCATTTTGATGCTGCCTTTGCTAAATTTATCCATCTCAAAAACGCCCATCGGCCCGTTCCACCAGATGGTTTGCGCGTCGGCGATGACCTCTTTAAAGAGCCTAATCGACGCCGGCCCGATATCTAGCCCCATCCAGCCGCTTGGAATCTCTTGTGCGGGGACGAATTTCACGGCACTTTCTGCCGAAAAGGTCTGAGCCGCGACGACGTCCACCGGCAGGTAAATTTTAACGCCAAGCTCCCTGCCCTTGCGCAAAATTTCGCGCGCATCGTCGATGAGATCTTCTTCAAGCAGCGAATTTCCGATATTTTCGCCGAGCGATTTTAAAAATGTAAACGCCATGCCGCCACCAATTATCAGCTTGTCCACGCGCGGAAGCAGGTTGTGTAGGGCTTGTAGCTTGCCGCTTACCTTACTACCGCCCACGACCGCCACGAACGGGCGCGCAGGGTGTTTAATGAGATTTTGGGCAAAATTTATCTCTTTTTGTAGCAAAAATCCCGCCGCTTTGTGCTTCTCGTCGTAAAATTTAGTGATCGCCTCGACCGAGCTGTGCGCCCTGTGGCAGACGCCAAACGCGTCATTGATGTAAAATTCGCCGTATCTAGCGAGCTCAGCGGCTAACGCCTCGTCGTTTTTGGTTTCGCCCTTTTCAAAGCGTAAATTTTCAAGAAGTAAAATTTCGCCCGGTTTTAGCGCGGCGACTTTGGCTTTGGCATCCGCACCAACGACGTCCTCGGCAAATATCACGTCTCTATCAAGCAGCCTTGAAAGCCTCTTTGCCACGCCTCGCAGCGAAAATTTCTCCTCAAAGCCGTTTTTGGGACGTCCTAGATGGCTAGCCAAAACCACGCTGCAGCCGTTATCTAGGCAGTAGCGGATCGTAGGGATCGCCGAGCGGATACGGCGGTCGTCGGTGATGTTTAAAAACTCGTCCATCGGCACGTTAAAATCGCACCTGACAAATACCTTCGCGCCGCCGAGCTCAAGATCGTTGATCGATAAAATTTCACTCATTTTTAGCCCTTTAAATTTATTTCGTAACCACGATCTTAGCTAGGTCCACAAGCCTTGTCGAGTAGCCCCACTCGTTGTCGTACCATGCAAAGACCTTCACCATATCATCGGCGATGACCTGCGTAGTGTCGCTAGCCACGATGCTGCTGTATGCGCTCGTACAAAAGTCGCTACTAACCCTATAATCGTCATCGACAAACAAAATTCCCTTTAAATTCGACTCCGCAGCCGCTCTAAACGCCTCGTTTATCTCATCTTTACTGGCCGGTCTTTTTAAAACCGCCGTTAGATCGACCATAGAGACGTTTGCGACCGGTACGCGGACGGCTTGGCCGTGCATCTTGCCGTTTAGTTCAGGAAGTACTTTAGCGATCGCTTTTGCGGCACCTGTGGTCGTAGGTCCGATATTTAGGGCTGCAGCGCGCGAACGGCGGAAGTCTTTGGCCTTAACATCAACCAAGCTTTGACCGTTTGTATAGGCGTGGATCGTAGTCATGAGCCCTTTTACGATGCCAAATTTATCGTTTAGCACCTTTGCGACGGGCGCTAGGCCGTTTGTGGTGCAGCTTGCGTTTGAGACGATTGCTTCGCCTGCGTATTTATCGTCGTTTACGCCAACTACAAACGTCGCCGTGTCGTCTTTAGCCGGAGCGCTCATGACGACCTTTTTCACGCCGCGCGCGAGATAGGGTTCGCACTTTTCAGTGGTCAAAAACTTGCCCGTACACTCCAAAACCACGTCTGCGCCGTAGTCTGCGAAGCCCAGCTCGTTTAGATCTCTTGTTGAAAAAACTCTTATCTTTTTACCGTTTACTTCTATAAAATCGTCGCTTATCACCTTAACGTCTTGCTTAAATTCGCCGTGCACGCTGTCGTATTTAAGCAAATAGCGCGTCATGTCGCGCGTCGCCGTGTCGTTAATAGCGACAAGCTCAACATCGTCTCGCTCTAAAATAATACGAGCAGCGCACCTGCCGATACGTCCAAAACCGTTGATCGCGATTTTTACCATGTTTAGCTCCTTGTGCTAGATTTTCCGGCCGCTTTAGGGCGCCCTGAAAGGTTATTTTCGTACTTTTTAGCTTTTCGCGCGTTAAATTTATCCACCTTTGCTCGCCGCTAAACGCGTAAATTTAAGCCGCTCTAAAGCCCGACTTTGCAAATTTAGCCCTGCACGGACGCCAAAAGCAAGCCCGTCAAAGCCCAAAAATTCCCAAATTTTACAAAATCTCCATTTAATTTGCGCTTTATCGGCGAATTTTTTGATTTTCAACCGAAATTCACTTCAAATTCGCTAAACTGCACCGAAATTTTAAAGGCAAATTCATGAAAATCGCGCTTTTCGGCGGCAGTTTCGATCCGCCTCATCTCGGGCACGACGCCGTCATCAAAGCCGCGCTAGAGCGGCTAGACGCGGATAAGCTCATCATCATGCCGACCTTTATCAGCCCGTTTAAGAGCGAGTTTTCCGCTCCGCCGCTGCTTCGGCTAAGATGGGCGAGCGAGGCTTGGGGCGCGCTAGCTAAAGTCTGCGTGAGCGACTACGAGATCGCGCAAAATCGCCCCGTACCGACGATAGAAAGCGTGCGGCATATACGGCAAATTTACGCTGTGAGCCGACTTTACCTCATCATCGGCGCCGATCACCTAGCAAGCCTAGACAAATGGCACGAGATAGACGAGCTCTTTAGGCTCGCGACTTTCGTTGTAGCTAGCCGTGGCGACGTAGCCGTGCCCGAAAATTTTAAAATTTTAAACATAAACGCGCCCGTTTCGTCCTCGCAAATTAGGCAAAATTTAGACAAAAATCTGATGATACCGTGCATAGCGGATGAAGCGGCGAAATTTTACCAAGGAAAAACATGCAAGAAAGAATCGAACGAATCATCAAAATCCTAGACGCCAAAAAGGCCGAAGCCATCGAAGCTATCGATATGAGCGGGCGCGAATACATCGCAAAATGCGTCATCATCGCCACCACGATGGGTGAGCGCCACGCCTACTCGCTAACGGACGACCTAAAAGAGGGGCTAAAGGACGAGGGCGAGCAGTTTTTAGGCATAGAAAGCTCCGGCGACTGGGTCGTGATCGATCTAGGCGACATCCTCATCCACCTCATGAGCGCACAGTACCGCGCAAAATACAATATCGAAGAGTTTTTAAGCAAGCTAAAAGAGGCGAAAGCTTAAGCTAAATTTGCTTGCCGCACGGATAGCGTCAAATTTGACTAAAGGATACAGCGGACGGTAAATTTGACCAAAGCCACCGCTATAAACTACTGAGATTTGCCAGATCTTGCGAGGCGGCGCGAGCTATCTTTTAGGGCAAAAGCTAAACGAACTAGTATCGTAAGCTTGCCCACACTGGTTAAATTTGCCCGATTTTATCGGTCTGTTTTTGTGGGTTCTTGCTCGGGTGGGCTTTGAACGAGCGGAGAGCGAGTTGCATTACTACCAATTGCAAATTTGCACACCTAAGACGACAGTAAATTTAATTTATGAAAATATTTTAAGCCGTAGCCGTTAAATTTTACTTTTAAACACAAAAACGCTCTTAAAATTTGCCATCAATCCAAGCTCTCTAAATTTAAAACACGCAAATTTGACGCCTAAAACCGGCCTCGTCCGCCTGCTAGCTCTGCCAGAGCTTTGCTATTAGCTCGCTATCCTCATCTGCAAGCTCAAAGCCAAAAATATCGATATTTTCAAGCAAACGCTCTTTACTGCCAGCGTTTACTATCACGCAGGCTCCGTGCTGCACAAGCCAGCGTAAGATGATTTGTGACCGCGTTTTGCCGTATTTCTCGCCGATTTTCGCGAGCGCAGGCTCTTTTAGCTCTTCGCCTGGCTCGTATATTAGCTGCACCTGCACGCCATGGTCGGTAACCTTGCCGCGCGTAGCAAAGCTCCGCAGATAGGAGCGAGAGCGCGTCTGATAAACCGCGGGCTTAACTTCGCTACCTTGCGCGATTTTAGCTAAATTTTGGGCCCCAAATTCTCCGAGATGGTCGCAAATGCCGATCGCAGCCGCAAGTCCCTCGCGGTAAAGCCGCTGCAAAACGCGCCAAGCAGAGCTAGCATCGCCAGCCCCAGCGCGCAGTAAAAGCAAATCGACGTAGTCGGTATTTAGTTTTTTTAGCGAGCGCTCAAAGCTTTTTATCATGCCGTTTTCGTCCGCGTTTTGAGTGCTTACCGAGCTTTGGATAAATAGCTGCCCGCGCTCTAAGCCGCTAGCCCCAAACGTCGCCGATAAGCCCTCCTCGCCTCCGTCCGTATCGATCAGGCGGTAGCCTAGGCCTAGAGCCGCCTCCAGCGCGTTTTTGTCTTTCAAATCATCAAATTTACCCGTGCTAAGTCCGATGATCGGGATCAAAATTCTATTATTTAGCGTGAGATATGAAGTCATCGCGGCAAGCCTCTCGCCGAGATTTTTCGCTCCACTTAGATCTACGCCGTCCGTCAAATTTGTAGCGCCGGTCTCGCCGGTCGGCTTGGCAAACAAATTTACTCCCGCAGCAAGCCCCGCCGCGCAGGTCGCCGCACCCTTTATAAAGTCCCTTCTTTTCACTTTTGCTCCGTTTTTTGATCTTATCTCTTTTTACGCTTAAATTTGCAAACCAAACGGCACCGTTGCGTCCAAATTTATTTAAAATCACGGAAATTTAAAATTTGATTCCGCTAAACGAGGCCCGAAAAAGCCGCATTTAAATTTATCTAAACGCGGCCGAGTAGAAATTTCGCGCTCGCCAAACGGAGTCCAGGGCTAAAAAGTCAAATTCAGATCTCAAACGCGCACGAGCTTGGCTGTCCGCCTTCAAAACCCTTTTTAAACCACGTCATGCGCTGCTTTGACGAGCCGTGCGTGAACGAGTCCGGCGTCACGCGACCTTGGTATTTTTTCTGTAGCGCGTCGTCGCCTATCGCGCTCGCGGCATTTAGCGCCTCCTCGATGTCGCCGTCTTCTAGCACGTTGTAGCGCCCCATGTAGTGCGCCCAAACGCCCGCATAGCAATCAGCCTGAAGCTCGACCTTGACTTGCAAGGCGTTTTGCTCGATAGGGCTTTTGGCGCGCGATTTTAGCTCGTTTATTTTACCGAGCGTGCCTAGTAAATTTTGCACGTGATGTCCGACCTCGTGGGCGATCACGTAGGCCTGCGCGAAGTCGCCGGCGGCCTTGTATTTGGCCTCTAGCTCGTCAAAAAAGCTAAGATCAAGATAGACTTTTTTGTCCGCGGGGCAGTAAAAAGGCCCCGTCTGTAAGCTCGCCGTGCCGCACGCGCTAGAAACGCCGTCTCTAAAAAGCACCAAGCTAGGCTCCTTGTACTGCGCGCCGCCCGCCTTAAACACCTTGCTCCACACGTCCTCGGTCTGCGCCAGCACGGCTGAAACGAAGGCGACCTTTTCTTTCTCCTGCGGGCTATCTAGCGCCGCTCTTTGACCGCCGGCACCGCCGCCCTCAAGCAGCGCAAGGGGGTTAAAGCCCATAAAATACGCCACTGCGCCGATAACCAAAACCACGCGGCCGATGTTTGAGCCCAGTAAAAATCTGATAATCGGTATGAGCGCGCCCAGCGAGCCCATGCTGTTTACGCTGTTTTGCCGTCTATCCTCGACGTTGTCGCTTCGTCTGCTGTCTTGCCATTTCATTTTTACTCTTTCATTTTGGATTTTGCGTTTAAATTTAGCCGCAGGTTTGCGCTATTTTTGCCGCTTGCCGCTAAATTTTACGGCGCATTTTAGCGACTATTTATAAATTTATCGCTTTGCTCCGCCGGCTAGTTTAAATTTGACGATAAAAATTGAGTTAAAACAAAAGCAAAACGGCGCGATACAAAAAGCTAGCGCTAGTCAAATTTGGAGTCTTAAATTTAAAATCTCGCCTTAAATCCATCCAAAATTCTCGCCACTAATATCCCAAAAACTATACCGATACC
This sequence comes from Campylobacter sp., assembly GCF_052170435.1. Lineage (GTDB taxonomy): Bacteria > Campylobacterota > Campylobacteria > Campylobacterales > Campylobacteraceae > Campylobacter_A. Next base: position 1,857 of record NZ_JBQNAN010000027.1, on the reverse strand, counting down.
GTCTGCGACGATATCTAGCAGGCTGAAATAACGATTTGGCACAAAAGACTGCGCTATTTCTATCTGGATGCCGTAAGCTAGTAAAACGGCGACCTTTGCGCCCAAATTTAACCTACAAAACCCAAAATACAAAGTAACGTAAAGTGCGGCGAAAGCGATGAAATGATTTGCCTTATCCCAGCTGTTTTCGATGAGTTTTATCTGCGCGGGCGTGAGGGCGAGATACTCTATCGCTATCAAAAATATAAAGAAAAATGCGGCGGAAATTTTAGAAAGATTCATATATTTTAAAAGGTTATTTTAAACGAGAAGCGCTAAGCGGCGCTTCTAAATTTACTCAAATTTGGCTCTACATCTTGTCTTTTGCAACGATGCCCATTAGCCCTAAAGCCGTTTTGATAGAGAGCGCGACGACGGCGAAAAGCTTTAAAAGCTCGTCTTCGTTTTCGCTGCCTACGACGCGATTTTCGTTGTAAAATTTATGAAAATTCGCAGCCAGGCTCTTTAGATAGTCGCAAATTTTATTCATCGAGCGCGTGTTAAAGCTATCGACTAAAATATCGTTTAGCGTGAGCGCCTCAAATAGCAAATTTTTGCCGTCTTCATTCAAATTTGCAAATTTAACGCCCGCAACGTCGGCGACGTTCTTGCCAGCTTTTGCGAAAATTTGATTGATCCTTGCGTGCGCGTAGTTGATATAAAATATCGGGTTTGAGCTGTCTTCGCGCTTTAGCTCGTCCACGTCAAACTCTAGGTGCGTGTCGCAGCGCTTGCTAAGAAACATAAATCTAAGCGCCTCATAGCCGATCTCCTCGACCACGTCGCTCATCAGCACGACGTTGCCTGCGCGCTTGCTCATCTTGTAGGCTTCGCCGTCTTTTAGCAGGCTCACCATCTGTGAAAGTATGATTTCAAGGCGGTTTTCGTCGTATCCAAGCAGATGCAGCGCGGCCTTCATACGCGCGATATAGCCGTGGTGATCGGCGCCCCAGATGTTGATACAGCGATCAAACCCGCGCCTAAATTTATCGTCGTGATAAACCACGTCGCCGGCTAGATACGTGCCGCGACCGTCTTCGCGCACTATGACGCGGTCTTTTTCGTCGCCGACTTCGCTTGATTTTAGCCAGATTTTACCCTCGCTCTCGTAGATGCCGTTCTCGCTTTTTAGGCGTTCTAGCGTGAGAGGGAGCTTGTCGTAGTAGCTCTTTTCGCTAGCCCAGTTCTCGATGAAAATTTGCGCATCGGCTAAATTTTGCTTGATCAAAACAAGCACTCTATCCTTGCCAAACTCGGCTAGCTCGAGATTTCGACTCTCGTCGTAAAATATCTCTTTGCCGAATTTTTCAAGCGCTTCTTTTGCTATGGGCTCGATATAGTCGCCGCGATAAAATTTCTCCGGATACGCCACGCTCTCGCCGAACAGATTTTCGCGCGCCCAAAGCGATATGGACGTGCCTAGAAGCTCGATTTGATTGCCTGCGTCGTTGATGTAGTATTCAGTCGCGATATTTTCGCCGATGTGAAGTCCGACGCGAGCTAACGTATCACCGAAAACCGCGCCCCTAACGTGCCCGATGTGAAGCGGACCGGTCGGGTTTGCGCTGACGTATTCGAGCAAAATTTTCTCGCCGCTAGTTGCGCCGCCTTTTGCGAATTCGCTCGGATTTGCAAGGCTAGCCGAGGCAAATTTATCCAAAAATGCTGACTTTAGTTTAAAATTTATATATCCGTTTAGCGCCGCAGCCTCGAAAACTTCGCTATCTTCAAATTTAGACGCTAGCTCGGCGGCGATGGCTACGGGGGATTTTTTGAGCTGTTTTGCTAGGCTAAAAGTAGGCATCGCGTAGTGCGCCA
>NZ_JBQNAN010000026.1:0-20848 GCF_052170435.1 Campylobacter sp. | reverse complement strand
TCATGAAAAACATCAGAAATTTTAGCATCATCGCTCATATCGACCACGGCAAATCAACCCTCGCAGACCGCCTGATCCAAGAGTGCGGCGCCGTGAGCGACCGTGAGATGAGCAGTCAAATCATGGACACGATGGATATCGAAAAAGAGCGCGGCATCACGATTAAAGCTCAATCCGTGCGCCTAAACTACGCGCTTGGCGGCGAAAATTTCGTCCTAAATTTGATCGACACTCCGGGCCACGTGGATTTTAGCTACGAGGTGAGCCGCTCTCTGGCTAGCTGCGAGGGCGCACTACTCGTGGTCGACGCTAGCCAAGGCGTAGAAGCGCAGACCATCGCAAACGTCTATATAGCACTTGAAAACAACCTCGAAATCATCCCCGTCATAAATAAAATCGACCTCCCGGCAGCAGACCCTGAGCGCGTAAAAAACGAGATCGAGCACGTCATAGGGCTTGACTGCAGCGGCGCGATCGAGGTCAGCGCTAAAAGCGGCATCGGCATCAAAGAGCTGCTAGAAGCCATCATCACGCGTATCCCGGCTCCCGGCGGCGAGGCGGAAAAGCCGCTAAAAACGCTCATCTACGACAGCTGGTTTGACAACTATCTGGGCGCGCTGGCGCTCGTGCGCGTCTACGACGGCGAGCTAAAGAAAAACGACGAAATCCTAGTCATGGGCACGGGCAAAAAACACATCGTGCTAGATCTCATGTATCCAAACCCCATCGCGCCGATAAAAACGGCAAATTTGGGCGCGGGCGAGGTCGGCATCGTGGTGCTAGGGCTAAAAAACGTCAGCGACGTGCAGGTGGGCGATACGATCACGCTAGCTCGTAACCCCGTAAAAGAGCCCGTAGGCGGCTTTGAGCGGGCTAAGCCGTTCGTATTTGCGGGGCTTTATCCGATCGAAACGGATAAATTTGAGGATCTGCGCGACGCTCTCGATAAACTCAAGCTAAACGACAGCTCCATTAGCTACGAGCCCGAAACATCGGTCGCACTTGGGTTTGGTTTTCGCGTCGGATTTTTGGGGCTACTGCATATGGAGGTTATCAAGGAGCGTTTGGAGCGCGAATTTGACCTCGATCTCATCGCCACGGCTCCGACCGTAACCTACGAAGTCGTACAAACCGACGGTCAAATTTTACGCATCCAAAACCCTAGCCAGCTCCCGCCGGTCAATAAAATCGAGCACGTCAAAGAGCCCTACGTCAAGTCCACGATCATCACTCCAAGCGAGTTTTTGGGCAACATCATCACGCTACTAAACAACCGCCGCGCCGTGCAGACTAAGATGGACTACATCACGCCCGAGCGCGTACTGCTCGAGTACGACATCCCGATGAACGAGATCGTGATGGACTTTTACGACAAGCTAAAATCGAGCACCAAAGGCTACGCGAGCTTCGACTACGAGCCTAGCGACTACCGCGTGGGCGACCTGGTGAAGCTTGATATCAAGGTCGCGGGCGAGACCGTGGACGCGCTCTCTATCATCGTGCCCGAAAGTAAAGCCCAGTCCAAAGGGCGCGACTTCGTAAAAGCGATGAAAGAGATCGTGCCGCGCCAACTCTTTGAGGTGGCTATTCAAGCTAGCATCGGCAACAAAGTCATCGCGCGCGAAACGGTAAAATCTATGGGCAAAAACGTAACCGCCAAGTGCTACGGCGGCGATATCACGCGTAAGCGCAAGCTACTCGAAAAGCAAAAAGAGGGCAAAAAGCGCATGAAAGCTATCGGCAAGGTAAATTTGCCGCAAGAAGCCTTTTTAAGCGTTTTAAAGATAGACTAGCGGCATTTCGCGAGCGTTTTGCGGAGTTATTTGCTACGCTCGCGGCCGCTTTTTATTATCTCGCGGTCAAATTTGAGCTCAAATTTACAAATTTGACCCGCCCAGACCCGCACCGCGAAAATGCTAAATTTGACGCTATCTCCGCTTTAAAATTTCAAAAATCAAATTTAATAAAATTTATACGAATTTCCAATTTCTTCCAAATTTTACGCAAATTTGGAAATTCATCTCAAATTTGGATAGAATTTTGCTTGCGCGATGTAAAATTTACGAAAGGATTTTTATGAAAAATTTTATACTTTTATTTGCGGCGTTCCTTTTTACGGGATGTTTCGGGCTTTTTGAGAGCTCGCCGGAGGTCGCTCAAACTAGCGAAGGCAACGCCAAAGGCTACAAAGAAGTAATGCGTATCAAAGCAGACTGCTCCTCGTGCGCTAGCGGCGGTCAAGACATCAAGATAAACGGCACGGACTACACCAGCGACGTCGCAATAAAATGCTGCATCGCTCAAAGCAGGATCGACACTAACGCGGCCATCAAAAAAGTCTATATCCACAAAATAGCCGACGAAAGAGCAGCTGATAGCGGCATAAAATTTACCTCTAAAAACGGTGCGAAAATGCTCTATCCAAAAGAGCGTTTAGAGAGGCTTTTTCATCTTTTCTTACAAGACGAGCTGTTAAATCGCGGCATCATGGTCGTGGATAGCCAAACATCGCCGTACACGTACAGAGTGGATTTTGCATTTACCGACTACGCAGCATCGTATAGCGAGCCGTCGCAGTATCTAAGCGCGGCGATGAAAGGCAAGCTAGGCGTCAAAAACATAAACAAAACCCGCGTGCTAAATATCTCTACCAGACAAGACGTACGCAAACTCGAGGCCGAGGATACGCAGGACTTTAACCTCTACGTCTACCTTCTGGTTAAACAAGCCGCCAACAAAGCCGCCGAAGAAATCTCGAAACTATAAAGGAAAAATATGAAAAAATTAGCTTTTTACGCCCTTGCCGCGGCGCTTTTTGCCGCGGTCATGAGCGGATGTTCGCAGCGCAGCTCGGTGTTAAATTTGACCCCGTATCAATCAACCTCAAACCAGATGGGCTACCAAAAAAATATCCGTATAAATAGCATCGAGGACGCTCGCGCAAACAAAAGCATAGTCGCCACGATCACGGGCAGCAACGGCAACGTCAAGGAGTACGTCACGCTACAAAACAGCATCGAGGGCTGGCTACAAGACGGCCTTAGCACCGAGCTTAAACGCCTCGGGGCAAATTTGAGCGACTTTGGCGATATCGTCGTGGACGTGCGGATCGTCGAGCTTAAAGCAAATCTAAGCGGCTACTCCACCGACAACCTAAAAGGCTCGGCAAAGCTCACGATAACGGTGCACAGAGGCGATCAAACCATCACCAAAAACGTCTCGCAGGAGCAGACCAAATTTGCCCCGATTCACACGAGCGGCGCGTTTAAGAGCTTTTTTGACGAACTACTCCAAGACATCGTAAAACGCGCGGCGATCCAGATCCTAAAAAGCTGATGAGATGCGCTAACTGCGGGCATCTGAGCCTCGGCGTGATCTGTCAAATTTGCAAAGATCACCTGCTCGCCTCGCCCGCAAGGACGCGCGTTTTGGACGGCGATTTTAAAATTTATAGCTTTTTTGACTACTCCGAAGTTAAAAATTTACTCTACTCAAAGCACCTATTTCACGGCTCTTTCGTCTACGGCGCGCTTGCAAATTTGAGTTTTAAGATTTTTGCACGCAAATTTAGCTTCGGCTCGCCGGTAAATGCCGTACCTATCGACGATAGAGCTGCCAGCGGCTACTCGCATACGGCGATCTTGGCTCGCGCGTTAAAAAGCGCGGAAATCCGTCCGCTTTACGCCTGCATGCACGCAGGCTCAAACGTCAGCTATCACGGCAAAGACCTATCTTTTCGCCTAAAAAATCCGCGAAATTTTAAGCTCTTAAAAACGCCTAAATTTCCCGTTATCTTGATAGATGATATCGTGACGACGGGCACGACGATAGACGAAGCCAGACGGACGCTACAAAAAGCCGGCTGCGAGGTACTTTTTGCGCTGACGCTTGCGGATGCGAGGTATTAAAAGATAGCGGTAAATTTTAGTAAAATTTAGCATTCTAAAAATAGCGAAATAAAACCCCAAATTTCGGCTAAATTTAACCCGATCAAGCCATGAAAAAGTATATCTATTTAGCAAGTTTTTATCAAATTTAAGCTAAAATCGGCAAGTAAATTTTAAGGAAAAATATGGAAAATATATTTGAAAACAATCAAGACATCCAAACCGTCGATATCGAAGAGTCGATAAAAACGAGCTACCTCGACTACTCGATGAGCGTCATCGTCGGTCGCGCCCTGCCTGACGCTAGAGACGGCCTAAAGCCCGTTCATAGACGCATCCTATACGCGATGAACAACCTCGGAGTCGGCAGCCGCAGCCCGTATATGAAGTCCGCGCGTATCGTGGGCGACGTCATCGGTAAGTACCACCCGCACGGCGATACGGCCGTTTACGACGCGCTCGTGCGTATGGCTCAGAAATTTTCCATGCGCTATCCGGCGGTCGACGGCCAAGGCAACTTCGGCTCCATCGACGGCGACGGCGCGGCTGCGATGCGTTATACCGAAGCTAGGATGACCAATCTCACCGAAGAAATCTTGCGCGATATCGAAAAAGACACGGTTGATTTTATCCCAAACTACGACGACAGAGAGACCGAGCCCGACGTCCTGCCTAGCCGCGTGCCGAATTTACTGCTAAACGGCTCTAGCGGTATCGCCGTCGGTATGGCGACGAATATCCCGCCGCATAGCCTTGACGAGCTAATCGACGGGCTTTTGCTCGTGCTTGAAAATAAAAACGCGACGCTAGAAGAGGTGATGCAGTACATAAAAGGACCCGACTTCCCGACTGGCGGGATAATATTTGGTAAAAAAGGCATCATCGAGGCCTACCGCACGGGACGCGGCCGCGTGAAACTACGCGCCAAAACCCATATCGAAAAAAAGCCGAACAAAGACGTCATCGTCGTAGACGAGCTGCCGTATCAGACGAACAAAGCCCGCCTCATCGAGCAGATCGCCGAGCTGGTTAAAGAAAAACAGATCGAAGGTATCAGCGAAGTGCGCGACGAGTCCGATAAGGACGGCATCCGCGTCGTCATCGAGCTAAAACGCGACGCGATGAGCGACATCGTGCTAAACAATCTCTTTAAATCCACGACGATGGAGAGTACGTTTGGCGTCATAATGCTTGCGATAAACAACAAAGAGCCGAAGGTATTTAACCTAATTGAGCTTTTGAAGCTATTTTTAAATCACAGAAAAACCGTCATCATCCGTCGCACGATATTTGACCTAGAAAAAGCCCGTGCTAGAGCGCATATTTTAGAGGGCTTAAAGATCGCGCTAGATAATATCGACGAGGTGATCGAACTCATCAAAAATAGCGCTGACACGCCGAGCGCTCGCGAGGGCTTGGTGGCAAAATTTGGCCTTAGCGAGCTACAAGCAAATGCCATCCTAGATATGAGACTAAGCAAGCTAACGGGTCTTGAGCGCGAAAAACTAGAGGCCGAGCTAGCCGAGCTAATGGCCGAGATCGCGCGCCTTGATGAAATTTTAAAGAGCGAAACCTTGCTAGAAAAGCTAATCAAAGACGAGCTACTTGAGATAAAAAATAAATTTAAAGTGCCGCGCATCACCGAGATCGTGGATGATTACGACGATATCGACATCGAGGACCTCATCCCTAACGAAAATATGGTCGTAACCATCACGCACCGAGGCTATATCAAGCGCGTGCCGAGCAAGCAGTACGAGAAGCAAAAACGCGGCGGCAAGGGCAAGGTCGCGGTAACTACGTACGACGACGACTTTATCGAGAGCTTCTTTACGAGCAACACCCACGACACGCTGATGTTCGTAACCGACCGCGGACAACTCTACTGGCTCAAAGTTTATAAGATCCCTGAAGGAAGCCGCACGGCAAAAGGCAAAGCGGTAGTAAATCTCATCCAGCTACAACCTGACGAAAAGATCAAGGCGATCATCCCGACGACCGATTTTGCGGAGAGTAAATCGCTCGCGTTTTTCACTAAAAACGGCATCGTAAAACGCACGAATTTAAGCGAATTTAAAAACATCCGCTCTATCGGCGTGCGCGCTATCAACCTAGACGAGAACGACGAGCTAGTAACCGCTCTAATCGTCGAGGGCGAGGAAGAGCCGATAAATCTAATCGACGAGCTTGGCGTAGAGACCGAGATAAACGAGATAGAGGCGATAGAAGCCCAGATCGACGAAGAAAATAGCGAGGAAAACGACGAGAACGCGGCCGAAGGAAGCGACGATAGCGAAAAGATGCTATTTATCGTAACCAAAAAGGGAATGTGCCTCAAATTTAAACTCAGCAAAGTCCGCCAGATGGGCAGAACGGCTCGCGGCGTGACGGGTATTAAATTTAAAGAAGCCGGCGACGAGGTCGTGGGCGCAGCCGTCATCGAAAGCAACGAACAAGAAGTGCTAAGCATATCTCAAAAAGGTATCGGTAAACGCACTACTGCAGACGAATACCGCCTAACAAATCGCGGCGGCAAGGGCGTAATCTGCATGAAGCTAACTAACCGCACCGGTGATCTGATCGGCGTCGTGATGGTCGACGAGGAACAAGATCTGATGGCTCTAACCTCAAGCGGCAAGATGATACGCGTCGATATGCAAAGCATCCGCAAAGCAGGGCGCAACACCAGCGGCGTCATCGTAGTAAACGTAGACGGCGACGACGTAGTAAGTATCGCAAAGTGCCCTAAAGCCGACGAAGGCGAGGATGAGGGCGGCGAAGATACGCTAGAAAATTTAGAATGAATTTAGTGTTTTTGGAATACAATTTGCTAGTAAATTTGCAAACAAAAAAACAACTAAATTTAAAGGTTCAAGAATGAAAAAAATTACATTCGCGGTTTTGGGCGCGGTAGCCTTTTTGACGAGCGGTTGCTCTTTTAACAGCCCTTTTGCCTCAGACGAGACCACGTCGGCAAAGCAAGACATCGTCATCCAAAAGGTCGATAAAGAAGACATCAGAAGCGTGATGAAACAAGAAAAGATGATATACGATATCGAACCGGCCGATGCCGTATTTGGCGCCGTGGGCGAGGGTATCGCTCCGACCAACACCGTCTCTCACGCTCAGTCTCTAGCTCTAGCTAAACGCGCTGCCATCGCCGATGCGCACAGACAGCTAGCCGAGAAGCTATACGGAGTCAAGATAAACTCTAAAGACACGGTTAGAGACGCGATGCTTAGAGACTCGACCATCACGACTCAAGTAGCAGGTCTCATCAAAAACGCTTCCATCGTCGAGCACGACTTTAAAGACGGGCTATATCGCGTCAGAATGGAAATGAAAATAGACCAAAGCAAGTGGCAAGAAATTTTTGCTTACTGATTGCCGCTGCGGCGCTTCTTTACGGCTCGGAGGAGTTTATCCTCTGGGCCAAAATCTCCACTAAAAATCACTCTGTCGTTTACGACGATATCGCGCTTTCAAAGGCAATGGTTCTAAGCGAGCTAGAGTACGAGTATCTATGCGAAATAGACGCCCCAAAGCAGCCCGCTCAAAGCTCGCTAGAGTTTTTAAATTTACATAAAAACGAGCTTTTCGAGTGCTTTTTGCCTTATAAATTTAAGGTCGAAGACCGCTTCGTCCAACGCAACAAAAATATGAGCTCCGCAACCGATCTCACGCTGTTTCCCGTGCGTTTTACGGTGAAATTTAAGCCCTCTTCGGCTATCATAAGCGTATTTAAAAACAAAGAGTAAAAGATGAACATCGTAATAGTAGAAGACGACATAAATATGCGCAAGTCCCTAGAGATCGCGCTTGGCGAATACGACGATCTAAAAATCAAAAGTTACAAAAGCGCGGTCGAGGCGCTTAAAAAAATGGGCGAGGACGTCGATCTCATAATCACCGACATCAACATGCCTCAGATAGACGGACTAGAGTTCATCAAGCGTCTGGAGAGCAAATTTGACGTCATCATAATGACGGGCAACGCGACGCTAAACAAAGCTATCGAGAGCGTGCGCCTTGGCGTCAAGGACTTCCTCACGAAGCCTTTTGACGCGCAAACGCTGTACGAGGCGATAAAAAGGGTTGAAATTTTACGCCGTAAACTACCAGCTGCGAGCCTAAAAGCCGCGCAAAACGGGTCAAATTTACAGGCTGATTCGACCGATTTCGTCGCTAGCTCGCCGGCGCTTGCCAATGCGCTAAATTTAGCCTCGCGCGTCGCAAAAACGGACGCCTCGGCGATGCTAATGGGCGAGAGCGGCGTGGGCAAGGAGCTATTTGCTAAATTTATCCACAAAAACTCGCCGCGCAAGGACGGTCCGTTTATCGCGATAAACATGGCCGCGATCCCCGAAAATTTGATAGAAAGTGAGCTTTTCGGCTTTGAAAAGGGCGCATTTACCGACGCCTCGGCGATGAAAAAGGGGCAGTTCGAGCTAGCAAGCGGCGGCACGTTATTTTTAGACGAGATCGGCGAGATGCCGTTAAATCTGCAGCCAAAGCTCCTACGCGCGATCCAGGAGCGCGAGATCACGCGCCTTGGCGCTACAAAGAGCGTCAAGATCGATGTTCGCATCGTATCCGCAACGAACGCGAACCTGCCTGCGATGATCAGCGAGGGTAAATTTAGAGAGGATCTGTTTTACCGCCTAAACACCGTGCCCGTCGCCATCCCGCCGCTAAGAGAGCGAAAAGAGGAGATCTTGCCTATCGCAGAGCGCTTTTTGAAACAAAGCTGCGAGGAGTTTAATCTCGGCGCAAAAAGCTTTTCCAAAGCGGCGGTAAAAGAGCTAGAAAACTACGATTTCCCGGGCAATATCCGCGAGCTCATCTCCGTCGTGCAGCGAGCGGCGATACTGAGCGAAGGCGAGGAAATACAACCCGGCGATCTTTTTTTGCAGGCTCGCAGCAGAAAGTAGCTTAAATTTAAGCTTTACGCGAGTAAAATAAGCGAAATTTTAGCTTAAATTTTAAATTTAGTCGGCCGAGACGGCGACGCTGAAAATGCGACGTGCAGTTTGGCAAATTTGAGCCGGCGAGAAGTAAAATTCAATCGCAAATTTGAGTTAAATTTATCAAACAAGAGCGGTCGCGGATAATTTCAAGACGAAAAATTCAAAATTAGTCCGCGAAACGAGTTTGGTCTTAAGCGCGCGATCCAGCCGATGAAACTAACCGCAAGACGGCTTGCCGCCTAAGATGCAAACAAAATTTAGTCCGCAAAGCCTAACGAGTCTTTGGCGCCGGGTTAAGCCAAAGAGGCTCGTCGCGAGGGCTTTGCCGACCGAGAAGTAAAACCTAAACTTGGTCCGCAAAGTCGGACAAGTCTTTTCGCATCGCATCCGCTTGCGACGAGACTACGCTACGAGGAGTACGGGATCCAACCGATGGGGTTGGTCGCAGGGCGGCTTTGCCGACCGAGAAGTAAAAACAAAGGAGTCTAAAATGAGAAAATTTAACGTTGCCGTCGTAGGCGCAACCGGCGCAGTCGGAGAGGAGCTTTTCCGCGTTATGGAGGAGGTGGATTTCCCGGTGGGCGAGTTGCTACCGCTAGCAAGCGCGAAAAGCGCAGGCACCCAAATAGAGTTTAAAGGCAAAAATCACAAAGTCGTGGAGCTCACCGAGACCGTTTTTGACGAGCATGAGATCGATATAGCGTTTTTTAGCGCAGGCGGATCGGTATCCGAAAAATACGCCAAATTTGCAGCCGCCAGCGGCGCGGTCGTCATCGACAACACCAGCCACTTTAGGATGGACGCGGACGTGCCTCTAGTCGTTCCCGAGTGTAATCCACAGGACATCGCGCAGTGGAAAACCCGCGGCATCATCGCCAACCCAAACTGCTCGACCATCCAAATGGTGCAAATTTTAAAACCGCTAGACGACGCGTACGGCATCAACCGCGTGGACGTCTCGACCTATCAGGCGGCTTCGGGCGCTGGTAAAGAGGGTATGGAGGAGCTAGTCGTGCAGCTACAAAAGTTTTTCGAGTTTAAGCTTGATGAGTGCGAGCCAAAGGTGTTCGCGCACCAGCTAGCATTTAACGTCATCCCGCACATCGACGTGTTTTTGGACAACGACTACACGAAAGAGGAGATGAAAATGGTCAACGAGACCCAAAAAATCCTCCACAAAAATATGGAAGTGAGCGCGACCTGCGTGCGCGTGCCGGTGCTTCGCAGCCACTCAGAGGCTATCACGATTCATTTTGACAGAGACGTGGACGCCGCAGCCGCTCGCGAAATTTTGCGCAAAGCGCCTAGTATCGTGGTCGTGGATGAGCCAGCCGCGAAAAAATACCCGATGCCAAGCATCTCAAGCGACACCAACGAAACCTACGTCGGACGTATCAGAGTGGATAACTACCGCAAAAACATCCTTCATCTGTGGTGCAGCGCCGACCAGATCCGCGTGGGAGCGGCGACCAATGCCGTAAGAATCGCGCAAAAATGGATAGAGATGCAGGAGTAGCCGCCCGCATTTTGTTTAAATTTGCCGAATTTGCGCTTTAGTTTTGGCGTGAATTCGGCTAAAATTTGATGATTTTAAAATATAAAATCGCATTTTTCAGATACGAATTTTCTACTAGCTTTTTAAATTTGACGCGTAAGTTTACCCGCACCTTTACAGAGCAAACCGCGCCGTCAAATTTACGCAATCAAATTTAATAAACTCAAATTTGACTCGCCCGTCAAGTAGTCGCGCTCGCCAAAACGAGCTTTATAAAATCCGCGCGAAACTCAAATTTAACCCCGCCCGATAACAACCCAAACCGCACGCACCGACTCTAATCCACGCCCTAGCTTTAAGGAAAATATTATAAAATACGCGTTTTATTTTTTAAACAAAGGAAATTAATGCGTAAAGCTTTTGAAAAAATCCTACTCTTTAGCAACAACTTCACGCTCCTGCCCGTAGTGTTCGGCTTGCTCGGCGCGATCGTGCTTTTCGTCATCGCCAGCTACGACGTGGGCAAGGTTTTCGTCGCCGTTTATCACTACTTTTTCGGCGATTTTCACCCCGAGAATTTTCACTCCGACGTCGTCGGCGAGATCGTGGGCGCGATCGACCTCTACCTCATGGCGCTCGTGCTTTACATCTTTAGCTTCGGCATTTACGAGCTGTTTATCTCCGAGATCGAGGAGCTCAAGCAGTCCAAACAGAGCAAAGTCCTCGAGGTGCACTCGCTCGACGAACTCAAGGATAAACTGGGCAAAGTCATCATCATGGTGCTTATCGTTAACTTTTTTCAGCGCGTTTTGCATGCAAATTTCACCACGCCGCTTGAGATGACCTATCTCGCCGCCTCGATTTTGGCGCTTTGCTTGGGACTTTACTTCCTACACAAGGGCGAGCACTGAGGCTTTTTGCGAGCCTAACTTCTGGCTCGCTTTTTAGATTCGCTCCAAATTTTGCCGCCGTGCCGCATGTGAATAACTTTTAAATTTCGCCTTTATCATTAAGTTTTATTTCAAAATTTCCCCAAATTTAAAGCTATATAAATTTAAGTTCTATTTTAGTAGCAAATGCCGATTTAAAGGGCTTTGGAGATTAAATTTAAGATTACAAAATTAACCAAAATAATATAAATTATTTCACTTTTCACTCCGTGAAAAAAACGTGAAAAGTTACGTTTAATTTCAGTCTTTTTTGAGTAAATTTGACGCAGTCAAATTTGACCGGCACGACCCGCATCTTTACGGCATAAACCAAAATTGATTCGAATTTTCGGGTTGTAAATTGGGAGTTAAATTTGATGTTTCAAAAAATAGGTATAAATTTAAAAACGGTGCAGACTCGTCGCATGCGCCGTCAAGGGGTAGATTTAATCAAAACCGGCGACCAAAGCGCCGCCTAAAATCAGTCAAATAGCGAATTTACGCTTTCGTTATGATACACGCGTCTGATCACTTCGCCAAAAATCGGCGCGACGCTGAGCACTTTTATCTTTTCGTTTTCCTCGCGTAGCGGTATCGTGTCTGTCACCACTAGCTCGTCTAGAGCGCTATCTGCGAGGTTTTCGTAGGCTTTGCCCGAGAGTACCGCATGCGTGCAGCACGCCATCACCGAGGTTGCGCCGCGCTCTTTAAAGACTTTTGCCGCCTTTACTATCGTACCGCCCGTGTCGATCATATCATCGACTAGGATCACGTCCTTGCCCGCTACGTCGCCGATCACGTTCATTACTTCGCTCTCGTTAGCCTTTTCGCGGCGTTTATCGACGATAACGATGTCGAGATTTAGGGCTTTTGCGACGCTTCTAGCGCGCGCGACGCCGCCGATATCGGGGCTAGCGATGATAGGATTTTTGAGATTTTTGTTTTTGATGTGGTCGTTAAAGATGATCGAGCCGTAGAGGTTATCGACCGGGATGTCGAAAAAGCCCTGAATTTGGCCCGCATGAAGGTCGATCGTGACGACGCGGTCGATGCCCGCCGTTTGCATCATATTTGCCACGAGTTTTGCCGTGATAGGCACGCGAGGAGCGGCCTTGCGGTCTTGGCGCGCGTAGCCGAAATACGGCACCACCGCCGTTATCGAGCTAGCCGAGCTGCGCTTAAGCGCGTCGGTTAGGATCAAAAGTTCCATCAAATTTACGTTTGCCGGCGCGCAGGTAGGCTGGATGATGAAAATGTCCTTGCCGCGCACGCTCTCGCCGATTTGCACGCTGATCTCGCCGTCGCTAAAGCGCTTGATCGTAGCTTCGCTGAGCGGAAGCGATAAATAATGCGAAATTTTCTTTGAAAACGCCGGATTTGCGGTACCCGAAAAGATTTTGTAACCTCTCATAACGATTAACCTTTATAAAATTTTTATCTAATTTTACCGAACTAAAACTTAAATTCGTAGATTTTTGCAGACGAATTTTCACTTTGATCGGCTTGCGTTTCGGTTTTTAACGCGCTAGTTTGGGCTACCCGCGAACTAATATTTTTAAAAATTTCGCGACGCCGACCGCCTCAAGGAGGCTATTTTTTAGGCAAATTTTACCTCTACTTTTAAAATATCGCGAATTTATCTCGCGTCAAATTTGCCCTTAAAAACAGCAATCTTGAAAACGCGAAAATTTAAGCCTCGCTAGAGTTTGGCGTAAAATTTAACCGAGCCAAATTTAGCATTTTCGCGGCGCGGGTCTGGCCGCGTTAAATTTGCAAATTTAGGCCCAAAAAACCTTTGCCGCAAGCAAGGCGAACAAACAAGAACGCGGTCGCGACAAAAATACACAACCGCTCAAAACCATACGGAAAAGCCGCAACCGCGCAAATTTAGTCCGCCACGCCCATCATCATGCTTGAGTATTCGCCCTGTTTGACGTCAGTTTTTTCAGGCTTTTTAACGACCATCCTATCCTCAGCCAGTCCCGCCTGCGCTAGGGCAGCCTTGATGGCCTGGGCTCTTGCGCTAGCAAGCTCCAGCAGCTGCTCTTTTTTTATCTCGATACCCTTTAGCGCAGCTTCTCTGAGCGCCTTTTCGTCGGTGCTTTTTTCTTTAGGAGCCAGCGACGCGAGCGCTCCTGCGTAGTCCTTGCCCGTTTGCGCCATCGTTTGGCTGATTTTTTCGTTTAGTTTCGCGTTTTTTAGCGCCGTTACGTCCACGTCCGAGTAGGCGGGCGTGATGCTTAGCTTCATCTTAGGCTTCGCCGTCGTTAGCTTGATAAAGTCGGCTATTTTAGCCTGCTCAGATACGATTAGCTCGGCGTTTGCAGGCATAAAGTCGATAGTGTTTAGATCCTTACTGCTTAGTCCTAGCATATTACCCAAAAATCTAAACGGGGCCAGCGTGATGTCGGCAAATAGCTTCTTAACCGCTTCCCAGACGATACCGCCGTATTTAAAGTCCGGGTCGTTTAGGTCGCCCTCTACCGGCAGGTCGATGTTGATCTGATTATTTTGATCGCTCAGGATCGAGATAGCAAGCGATAGAGGCAGGTTTACCGCGTCTTTTGACTCGACCTTCTCGCCTAGAGTGAGCGTGTCTAGGTTTACGACGTTGCTACCGTTTAGCTTAGAGTCCATAACCTCGTAGTTTAGGGTCAAATTTAGCTTGCCTTTTTCGATCTTATAGCCCAAAAACTGCCCGCTATAAGGCGTCACGTCGACTAGATCGATGTCTTTAAAGCCGAGCTTAACCTCCGTACTCTTTTTAGGGTCGTACGGTAGTAGCTTGAGCCCGATCTTGCTAAAGCCGCTCTTGCCGACTACGCCCTCAAAGGTACCCATCGTCGGGCGAGCGCTGTCGATATCCATCAGTACGCCTTCTAGCTTGGTGATCTTAGTCGCAAACGGCATAAATAGCGACGCGTCGGAGAAGTCCACGTCGCCGTTTTCTACGAGGATATTTTTGATAGCAAAATCAAACTCGCCCTCTTTTTTCTGAGTTTTTACGGCCTCGGCGGTCTTTTCGTTTTTAGAGGCGGTTTGTTTCGCGTCCGTATTTTGCGAGTTTTCGCTCTCGCTCTTTTTCACGAGACGGCTTAGGTTAAATTCGCGCTCTTTATTTAGATGCGTCTTTAAAAACGGCGCGCTAAGAGTCACGCGCTCTAAATTTAAGAAATTTTTTGCAAACGAAATTTTAGATAGTTTGAGGTTTTTAAAAGCGAACACCTTATCGCCAGAGCCATCCGCAAGCTCGATGTTTGCGATGTTTGCCTTACCGCTTACAGTGGCGTCCGCGGCATATTTTAGGTTTAGTTCGGCATTTAGCTCGCCGCTTTTTAGGCTCGCGTCCAGATAGTTTTTAGCGTAGGCGAAGTAGCGAGGCAAATTTGCGTCGTTTAGCTTCACGTCCGCTTCGATATTTAGGGGTTCAGGCGTGATTTTACCGTTTAGCGCCAAATTTAGCTTTTGCGAGCTTTTCATGTCGATTTTGGCGCTCACGGGCGAGGCTAAATTTTCGCTGATATTTTGTAAATTTACATTTAGTCCGTCAAATTTGTGCGCTATCTTTTGCCCCTCAAAGACATGGGTTATACCTATGTCGGCTCCCGTAACGGCGACGTTTTTGACGCTAAATTTAAATCCGCTCTTTGTATCTTGAGCGCTTTTTTGTTCGGTTTTTTGGCTCTTTTTTGAGGCGGTTTTTTCTGCCGTTTTTTGAGATTTGGCAGGTTTTTTCGCGCTTGATTTTTTAGCGGCGGCTTTTTCTCCGTTTAAGCCAAGCTCGCTAATAGCGCTAAGCTCGCCGTTTTCTTTTAGCTCGGTTGTAAATTTAGGCTTATTTATGCTGACGCTTTCGATGCGTAGCGCCGTTTTAGCTAGATCTAGATCCGTATCCTTCACGCCGATTTCAGCTACGGCGGCGATCTCTTTATTTTTTGTTTTTAGCGCGATTTTTTGAGCTTTTATTTCGCCGATAGAGGCTGTGCTGGCGTTATTTTCCAGCGTAAATTTAGGCGCGTTTATGATGAGCTTTTCTAGGCTTGCCGCGCCGTTTTTACCGACCGGGGCGGAGGCGGCGCTAAGAGTTAAATTTTTTAGGCTAGCTGCGATATTTTGCCCGTTTGTTTTGGCGCCCAGCTCGCTTGCGTTTGCGTCTTTTAGCTTTATCTCGCCGACGCTTTTTTCGGTCAAATTTATACCGCTAACGCCCACGATTTTTAGCGCTACAGAGGCGTTTATATCGCCTTTTTCATTCATATCCGCCTTGAGCGCGACGCCGCTTAAATTTAGTATGTTTAAATTTGCCTGCGCCTCGCCTTTAAAGCTCGTGTTTTTAAATTTTATCTCGCCGATATCGGCCGCGAAGCTTCTTTTTTCGCCGGCATGGGCGCTTATCTCGATGCTCGGTAGATCAAGCTCCTCTAGGCTCAAATTTTGCCCCTCTAGCTGCGCCTCAAACGACTTTAAATTTAAAGCGGCGTTTTTTAAAGCGCCCTTGATAACGCCGCCGTCCGCGCTTAGTTCGTAGCCGGTTTTCGCGTTTATAAGCGCGCTATTTATGCGCAGATCTTGCGTGTCGATGAAGCTAAGAGCGACGGGGCGGACGTTAAAGTCCTTTAGGCTAAGCTCGCCGTAAACTCGAAGCGGCGCAAGGTCGATGCCGCCCTGCCAGTCTAGCTTTTGCGCTAGCGTGGAGTTTGCGTCAAAAACGTGCTTGCCAGCGCTATTTTGCTCGGTATTTATGCCCGATATCTCGTAGTTTATGCCCTCAAATTTGGCGCTAAACGGCTGTTTTAAACTCTCGTCCGAGTAGGCAAACGAGCCGCCGATTATCTTTGTGCTGTTTAGAGCGAAATTTATGCTGCTAGTTTCGTTATTTTCGGTGCTAGTAGCGTTTGACTCGCTTAAAAACGTAGCTAAATTTAGCGTGCCGTTTTTATCTCTAGCGATATTTACGCTTGGGCTTTCAAAGTGCAAGATATCGACTTCCGCGAGCTTTTTAAAGAGCGAAAAAGGCTTAAGCTTGACGTCGATTTGCTCCGCACTAAAAAGCGGCGCGGTCGTGTTTAGCTCGGGGCGCGTAACGTTTAGCTCGAAAGTAAAGGGGTTAAATTTAGCCTCCGCCACGCTAAGGCTCGCGTTCATATCCTTTAGCTTTGCGGGCAGTGTATTTTTAAGCGCGTAAGGAACACCTAAAAAGCCCGCGAGCGTGTAGATGAGCAGCAAGCCCGCGAGCGAGCCTAGGATAATAAGAGCGATTTTTTTACTTTTTTGCATAAATTTGCCTCGATTTTTTTGGCGGATTTTACAAGGATTTTGATTAAAGGGCGGTTATTTTGGCGGATTTGCGAGTAAAATTTGGAGATGTTTTGAGATTTGAAGCGGGCGTAAAATTTAGCCCGCAAATTTAGCTTTAAAGGCCAAATTTACGGGCTAAATTTATAGATCGCTCAAGCTCGGCAATTTTTAAACCGCCGAGCTTAGCGGTAAAATTTACAGATCGGTAGTGACGTCGTTTTCTACCTTGATCGTTACGGTTTGAGCCACGCCGTTATCGTCGTTTGCGCTGCCCGTAAACGACTTATGCGTAGCGTCAGATCCATCCGCACTCCATTGACCGCTCGATTTTGATTTTACGGCATCATCGCTGCCGCCCTTGATCTCTAGCGTCTTGTCTTGGGCGCCAAGGTCTAGCACGTCTTTTGGATCGACGTTTAGCACGGCGTTATTTACGGCACTTACGTCGACCGAGTTTATATTTTCCGCTACTTTTGCGATCTTTGATAGATCAATATTGCCGTCTCCATCTAGGCTGTTTACGACTAGGTTGCCACTGTTGTTAGTAGTCGTCATTTTGGTATCGTTGCCTGCACCTAAATCAACGTTCTTTACGGTCGCTCCGTCTTGGACGATGAGCGTATCATCATAGCTACCCGTTCTTACAGTTTTTACTACAGTGCCTGCGTCTTTTACCATCACAGTATCCTTGGTATTTCCGCCAGTATTTATATCGTCCCTAAAGTCAGTGGTAGTATCTACAGAGTCTACCTTCGCTCCACTTTGAACGACAATAGTCTGCTCGCCGCTAGCTCCGTAGGCGTATAGAGCGCCCCTTACCTCGGCGCCGTCTTCGACGGTGATAGGCGCATTGCCGTTGCTTTGTATTCCGCCCACGCTAGTACCCTCACCCGAGACCGTTACGGTGCCGTTTCCGGTATTTGCGCTAACTGCGTGCTCGATATAGGCTTTGTTGTCTACGCGTATAATATCATCACCGGCGTGACCGCTGATGGAGTGCGCTCTCGTACCGCTTCCGGTTACGGTTATCTTATCATCGCCGCCCCAGCCGGCTATGCCCGCATTTACCGCATGCGCTCCGTCGCTTAACACTATCTTATCATTGCCTTCGCCGCCCGTGATGCTTCCGTTTACTTTAAGCTCCGGAGTGGTTAGCGCTTCGCCCACTACCGTTCCGGCGCCGGTTACGGTTATCTTGTCTTCGCCCGCGCCGCCTTCTACGGTTTTCTTGACTTTTGATCCGCTTGTTACATCGATCTCGTCTACATCTATACCGCCCAAAACGCTGCCTTCGATAGTAGAATTTGAAACTTCGATAATATTTTTGCCGCCATAGGTGCTGCCTTCGACGTTGCCTTTTACGGTGGCGTTTTGGACGGTGATATTATTTCCGTCGGAATCCTGAGCCGCACCGTATACGCTAGGATTTTCTCCATTGCCGCCCTTTACGCTTCCTTCTACGGTAGCGCCGTCTAAAATTTTAATGGTATCACCGTCTTCGTTGCCTTCTACATTTTCTGTTACAACAGTGCCAGCTCCAGTTATAGTTATATTATCATTACCCCATCTTCCAACTATACCATCGACTTTTGCACCTTTTTCTACCAATATCGTATCATCGCCGCCTCTACCGTTTATGGCACTGACGTAAGTTCCCGCACCACTTACGGTTACCTCATCATCACCTTCATCTGCTATGATGAGCTTGGTCTTTGCGCCGTCTTTTACTTTAATAATATCGTTGCCATCTCCACCTAATATATTTTTTGCGCTAGTTCCTTTGCCGCTTAATGTTATAGTATCAGCATCGGCACCATTATCTACTATATCTAGGCTTGGATTTACACGCTTTTCATGAACATCATTCATGGTTTTCGTGTCGCCATATATTGACCCACTTACTTTAGCGCCACTCTCCAGACTTATGATATCTGCACCGCCGTTACCGTATATTTTTCCGACAGTAGCATTACTTTTTGCACTTATAGTATCTACACCGTCGTTGCCTTCTATAGTAACGACCTTGGCTTTATTTTCGACGGTTATAGTATCGTTGCCCTTATCGCCTTTTACTTCTTTTACGTAAGTATTTTCTCCAGAAACCTCGATAGTATCGTTATCTAGATCTCCGCTAACGTAGCCTTCTACCCTAGCGCCGTTTCTAACGTAAATTTTATCATCGCCGTGTCCGCCCTCGATTTTTTCTGCCACGGTGGCGTTATCTACGGTGATAGTATCTACGCCTTTATCGCCATGCACCGATTTTACTTTGGCTTTATTACTGATCGTTATCGTAGAGTCGCCCGAGCTTACGTCGCCGACGCGAGATACTTCGGTATTTTCTCCGGTGACGGTTATGGTGTTATTTCCGGTTTCATTGTACATATTATCATATTTACCGTTTGCTCCGTAAACCCAGCCGGCTACTTTCGAGCCTCCCTCTACGGTGATAGTATTGCTACCTTGATCTCCGGAAATATTGCCTTTTACGTTAGATTCGTTTTGTACAGAGATCGTATCATTGCCCTCGCCCCCTATGATAGCCTCTTTGATATCATTACCTTTAGAATCTTTAGCGGCTCGTCCATTTACCGTAGAGTTATTTACGGTTATTTTATCGTCTCCGCCTTCACCGTCGATAATTCCGTTAATAACGCTACGGTCTGATATCTCTATAGTATCGGTACGACCTCCGCCCCAAATTGCACCGTTAACGGTTGAATTTTTGATTGTTATAGTATCTGCGCCATTAACCGTATCAAAGACATCGTTTCCATCTCCATTAATACCCTCGAATTGACCTTTATTAGATGAGTCGTCTCCATTAAAATTACCCCTGTCTTTATTGGTTGGATTTCCATAGAAACTACCTTTTCCGCCGACCGTTGAATCAATTATATTTATTGTATCGCCATCGGATTCAGCCCTTACACCGCCGACTTTAGAATTGTTGGTTACGTTTATAGTATCGCTACCTTTGCCAGTATAGATAGTTCCTCTTACGGTAGCATTATTATCTATCGTTACCTTATCATTATTTATACTATTTATATCTATATCAAAGGATACGGTAGCTTTGTCTTTTACGGTTACAGTATTAGTCCAATCTTCATTTTTAAATCCTTCATCATGATTATATTTATAGCCCGTTACTCTACTTACAGCAGTGTCTTTGCCCTCTATAGTTACCTCGTTTTTACCATGACCTAGTTGAACGCCAGATCTTTGTTGAAATTGAGCTTCCATAGAAATTCTATCCTCATCGGTAATTTCACGACCGTCTTTATATTTATCTATGCTCTTATATCTGTCAGATACATCTTCAACTCCTACAGTACCGACAGTAGCTCCGCCTTTTATGTTAATCTTATCATCGCCGTCGCCGTCGTAAATTCCAGCTTTAACTTTGGCTTTATTTGTGATGTTAATAGTATCATCGCCATCGCCGGCTATTATACCGCCTTGTCTTATCTTATAGCCAGTATGATTTACTATTTCTTCACCATTTACTTTCGTGCCTTCCCCGTCTACATTTATCGTGTCGTTGCCGCTACCGCTATTGATATTAGTTAAAATTTCGGCTCCATTTTTAACGTTGATCGTATCATCTCCAGTTCCTGTAGAGATCATCTGCACTTTAGCTCCGTCTACGGTTATGTCATCGGCCTTATCGGAACCAAAAATTTTAGGTTTTACAGTATCATCTACTTTTACTACGGTAGTATCCGCTTTACTTTCATATCCTGAAGTATTGGTATTCTCTCCGGCCACTACTAGCTTTTTAGCATTATCCGATCCTATAATAGTCGATTTATCTTTGCTTATGAACCAACCGTCTTGGTAATCGAATTTGTCTTGATAATTTTCTATATAGTGTTTTTGTAGAAGTTTATCTCCTGCGCTTATCTCGCCTTTATTTATAGTTAATCCGTCTACGGCGTCTTTAAATGCTTTTGATATATCTGAATCAGATATCTTTTGAGCCTGAGATGCATCACTAGTAGCCGATATAGAACTTTTATCTTCGCCCTGAACCGCATTTAAACTTTTAAAATAATCATTAGATCTATCTAGGGATGGATCCATATTGCTATCACGCATAGTATTGTAGTTTGACGTTGTTTCGGCATTTATTCCCAATTTTCCACTATTATTCCTACCCATCTCTATATTATATGCAGATGAAGGAATTTCCATTATTGTCGGAGCTGGTTCCGGTTCAGGCTGGCTTGGTTGTTCAGGCTGGCTTGGTTGTTCAGGCTGGCTTGGTTG
>NZ_JBQNAN010000025.1:0-21479 GCF_052170435.1 Campylobacter sp. | reverse complement strand
CCGCCTCTAATTTTTCAAATTTATTCTCTTTTACGGCGGTAGCGCGCTCTTTACTTTCGGCGGTTAGTTTGGCGAATTTAAAGCCCTTTTCCGCCACGTAAATAGCAAAATCGGGGCAGTGTAGCTCGCACTCTCGGCACCCGATACAGGCCTCCGGGTGTACCACTTCGATCGTTTTGCCTAGCACTGCGCGCGGCTCGACGGCCATCGCCAGCACGCCCGCAGGACAGCGGCTCACGCAGATATCGCACGCCTTGCAGCGCGAGATATCGACCCAGACGGGGGCGTCAGTTTTTATCAGCATATTTTTCCTTATCAAATTTAACTCGTAACGATAATTTTATAGCATTTAAGTTAAATTTGGTATTTAAATCGGATAGTAAAACAAAATTTGGAGTTTTTTTGTATGAAAACGAGCAAATTTGAAACGCCCTAGCGGATATGCCGTTCTTGATATTTAGGATTTTTGGTTCAAATTTAACGGCTATTACGCAATTTGGCGTAGAGGAAATTTAGAAGTTAAATTTACCGCCGCCGATCCGTAAAATTTGACGACGAATTTGTACGGATACGGCGGTAAATTTTAAGACTCAAAATAGACAAATTTATGGATGCTTTAGTTCCTCACGCCCACTTTGCCAAATCCCGAAAATCTATTTGACGCAAGGCACGACGTGCTTTTGTTTTTGCATGATACGACGTAGGAATTTAGCTCTTTTTTACCTTTTTTGCGGGTATTTTTATCGTTTAAATTCATAAAATCCACCATATTTTTACCCTTGGTATGATGCGTAAAGGCTACGGTGCCGTCTTTTTCGACGCTGCTTACGATGCCTACGTGAGTGACGATTTTGGCTTTTTTGTTATTTTTCGTGCCTCTAGTCGTGTTATTAAAAAATATCAAATCCCCGACCTGCGGATCGTCAAACGCGATCAAATTTTTACTCTCGTAAAGCTTAAACATCGCTTCGCTTTTTAGACCGCGCTTGGTGTAAAATTTATCGAGTTCCTTTTCGTCAAAAAAGTCTCGGTTAAATTTTTTATTTATAAGCGTCACAAAGCCAGAGCAGTCGCCGCCGTCTCTTTTGCCTACATACTTTTGCATAAGGTCAAGCAGAGCTTTTTCTTTCACGCCGAATCTGTCGCCGACTTTGCTTTGCGTCGTCTCGCTTCCCGAGTTTTGGGTTTTATCTTTTTCTAGCGAAGTCGCAACTTGAATTTGACCTTTCTCTGCCGCCATCACAGCCTGAGTTTGGCTTTGCTTTGTCTGCGTCGCGACCGAGGCTTCATTTTTCGGAGCGCTTGGCGAAACGTTAGCGCAACCCGAAATAAAAGTCGCCAAAAAAAGCGCGCAAATTTGATTCGTTTTTATCTTGGATTTTATAAACATCGGCTACGCGATTACCCCGCTTTCTTTTAAAAATTTGATATTTGCAGCCGTTTGCGATTCGCCTTTTTCAAGCGCTGCCTTTTCCTCCGCACTTGGTTGCTTGATCTCGCGCACGCCGCCTTTGCCTAGCTTCACGAGTCTACCGCCCGCGCACTCGCCCTCTATCACGCAGCAGCTTAGCCACTGCTCGCTGCCGGTTTTTATCGCCTCGCACATCTTGGCCGCAGCCGCGCCCGGAGCGTAATACGCCGACGTGCCAAGCAGTTTAACGATCTTTGCGCCGCCCGTTTTGGCCTCCTGCGCCACCGCGTCAAATTCGCCGCCCAGATCCACGCTCACGTTGCTTTGCAGCGCCACCATATCGTCGTTGTGAGAACCTATGATGTGCGCGCTAAAGGCGCTGTTTTTTAGCCCCGTTTTTTGAGAGATCTCGTATTTTAGGCGCGCGGAGTCTAGCTCGCCCGCCATCCCTAGCACCCTGTTTTTATCAAAACCGCTCGTTTTATAGACTAGGTACGTGAGCGCGTCAAGCGGATTTGTTACGTTTATGATGACGCAGTTTGGGGCAAATTTAGCTATTTTTTCCACCGTGCCTTTTACGATGCCTGCGTTTTTTAGTAGCAGGTCTTCTCTAGTCTGCCCCTCTTTTCTAGGGCTTCCGGCGGTCACTACCACGATGTCGCTATCCTTAATAAGCCCAAAATCATCTCCGCCCGCGACGCTCGCGTCCAGACCGAAAACCGCCGCGCTCTGAGATAGGTCGATCGCCTTTGCGCGCGCCACGTCGCCGAAAATATCCACCAGCGCGATCTCGTCTGCGATGCCTCTTAGCAAAATAGCGCTAGCCGCGCTTGCGCCTACGTTTCCGGCTCCGATAACTGAAATTTTCATTTTTTTCCTTTTTTATAAAATTTGATTTTGTAAAATTTGATTAAACGTCGCGCTCGGCCTCATCGCCGCGCTCGCCTTTTTATCATCCGGCTTATAGTATCCGCCCACATCGATCTTTCGTCCTTGCGCCGCGTTTATTTCGGCCACTATCGCGCTCTCGTTTTTCGCGAGATTTTGGGCGACGAGTTTAAATTTATCGCCCAGCTGCGTGCCGCTAGCGGCAAGCTCGCTCGCCCAGTAAAGCGCGATATAAAAATGACTCGCGCGCGTATCTAGCTGCCCCACTTCAAAGCGCGGGACTTTGTTTTCTTTCAGATAGCGCTCTACGGCCGTATTTAGGGTATCGGCTAAAATTTGCGCCTCGGGACTTTGCTTAAAGCCGGCTAACTGCTCGAGACTAGCGCCCAGAGCCAAAAACTCTCCCAGGCTATCCCAGCTTAGGTGATTTTGCTCCAGCAGCTGTTCGGCGAGCCTCGGTGCGCTACCTCCCGCTCCCGTCTCAAAGATACTTCCGCCCTCTAGCAGAGGCACGACAGAGAGCATCTTGGCGCTAGTTTCAAGCTCCAAGATCGGGAAAAGATCGGTCAGATAGTCGCGCAAGACGTTGCCCGTGACGCTGATACAGTCCTCGCCGCACCTCATGATCTCAAGCGACTTTTTGCAAGCGGCCGCAGGAGACAATATCTCTATATCAAGCCCGCTAGTATCGGTACTTGCTAGTTGAGTTCTTACTTTTTTTAGGATTTCTCGGTCGTGAGCCCTGTTTTCGTCCAGCCAAAATATCGCCTTTTGTCCCGTGATTTTCGCACGTTTTAGCGCTAGCTCGACCCAGTTTCGCACGGCGACGTCTTTAGCCTGCGTCATCCTAAATATATCGCCTTTTTCTAACTCAAATTTAAATAAAATTTCGCCTTTTTCATTTAGTACGCGCGCCTCGCCCGCTTCGCTCATCACGAAGGTCTTATCGTGGCTGCCGTACTCCTCGGCCTTTTTAGCCATCAGTCCGACGTTTGAGACGCTGCCGATTTTAGCGGGATCTAGCGCGCCGTTTGCCTTGATATCCGCGATCGCGGCCTCATAAACCACGGCGTATGTTTTATCGGGTATCACGGCTTTGGTTTCCCTGGCTATGCCCTCTTTGTCCCACATTTTGCCGCCGTTTTTTATCATCGCGGGCATCGAAGCGTCGATGATAACATCGCTAGGAACGTGTAAATTTGTAACGCCGGCAGCCGAGTTTACCATCGCTAAATTTGGCCTATTTGCGTAAATTTCCTCAAATTTGGCTTTGATTTTTTCCTGCGTAGCTTGCGGTAAATTTAAAATCCGCGCAAAAATGTCTTTTAATCCGTTGTTTTCGCTGACGTTTACGCTTTTTAGCTCGTCCGCAAACTCATCAAAAACTTCCGTAAAAAAAATCTTTACGAAATGCCCGAAAATCACGGGATCGCTCACCTTCATCATCGAGGCCTTTAGATGCACGCTAAAGAGCAATTTTTTTGCTTTCGCATCCGCGATTTGCTCCTTGATAAAGACATCCAGCTCCCGCGCGCTCATAAAGCTAGCGTCGATTACGTCACCTTTTTCTACCGCCAAATTTTCTTTTAGGACGCGTTTTTCGCCGCTTTTTGAGATAAACTCGACGCGTAAATTTTCATCCGTTTCAAAGCTGATCGATCGCTCGGAGGAGTAAAAATCGCCGCCTTTCATATAAGCGACTTCGGTTTTGCTATCTTTTTCAAAAGGGGTGATTTTATACGGATTTTCGCGGGCGTAGCGTTTTACCGCACTAACGCATCTGCGGTCGGAGTTGCCCTCGCGCAGCACCGGATTTACCGCGCTTCCTAGCACTTTGGCGTATCTAGCGGCCGCGTCTTTTTCCTCCGGCGTTTTTGGATCTGAGGGGTACGGCGGCAGATCGTAGCCCTTAGCGCGAAGCTCCATGATAGCGGCGTTTAGCTGAGGCAAGCTTGCCGAGATGTTTGGCAGCTTAATTATGTTCGCGCGCTTTTCTTGCGTCAAATTTCGCAGCATCTCAAGGTCGTCGCTCACGCGCAGATCGGGCGGCAGTTTGTCGTTAAAAGCGGCGATGATCCGCGCGGCTAGCCCTATGTCGGCCTGGACTATCTCTATACCGCCCGCGCGCAAAAACGCCTGCAGGATCGGAAACAGCGAGTAGCTAGCAAACAGCGGTGATTCGTCGGTTCTAGTATAGACGATGTCGCTCATCTTTCCTCCTAAATAAATTTCGCAAAATCTTATCCAAATTTATATTAAAACGCCTTTTGGCGGGCTATTTTTGGGAATTTATCGCGCCTACGTGCTCCTCGTACGTCGCGCTAAATTTATGCTTGCCCGTCTTTTTATCGCGAACGAAGTACAAAAACTCGCTCTGTGCGGGCCTTATCGCCGCTCTTATCGCCGCTAGGCCCACGGTACAGACGGGGCTTGGTGGCAGGCCTTCGTTTAGATAGGTGTTAAATTTGCTCTTATCGCTTCGTATGCGCTCGGCCGTGACCGTCTCGTGCGAGTAGAGTCCGTAGTTTAACGTGCCGTCCATCTGTAGTTTCATGCCCTTTTTTAGGCGGTTTTGGATGACGGAGGCCACAAGAGGCATCTCGTCCTCGTTAGCAGCCTCCTTTTGCACGACCGAGGCCGTCACGAGATATT
Source organism: Campylobacter sp. (assembly GCF_052170435.1). GTDB lineage: Bacteria > Campylobacterota > Campylobacteria > Campylobacterales > Campylobacteraceae > Campylobacter_A. The sequence goes on along the minus strand of NZ_JBQNAN010000025.1, from coordinate 16,528 downwards.
CGCTCCAAAGCTTTTCGTCGTAGCTACCAAGTAGCTCGGTCGCCGTTTTTTCGTGGGACTTTTTAGATAAATTTACCAGATGCGCCGCTAGTTGCTCTTCGTTTACGCCAAGCGGTACTTTATAGGTTTCGGGTACCAAAAAGCCGTCCTCTAGCGGAGCAAATTTAAAGTAAAATTCATTTAGCTTGGCCTCGCTTAAATTTAGCTTTTTTGCAACCTCTTGCAAAAATACGGCCGTCGTTTCGCCCGGAATTAGCGTTATTTGCGTTAGAGCCGCCTTTGCGGTCGTGAGTTTATATAAAAAATCAAGCTTGCTAAGCTTTGCCGCTCCTAGATCTATCCAGCCTGCTTGCACGTGCCCCATCGCGCGCAAGATCACGGCGTCTATTTTATTCGCGTCCGTATTTTTTTCGCTTAGATATGATATAATCCCAAGCGTACTGCCCTGAGGCACGAAAATGACCTCGCTCACGCTCACCGGGCGGCTAAGATAAACAAGAAAGCTCAGAAAAAATATGAAAATCATCTCACTGATAATGAAGAAAATTTGGCGCATTTTGATCCCCGCGGTTTTGATATTCGTCATTTTTATAGCCGTCCTAAAACACGGCGTCGAGATAGAAAATATCGACGCGGGCGACTTTAAAATAGAGCAATTATATATAAAACTCGATAAAAAAATAATTTTACGCGCGAAAAATATAGAGATACCTAAACAAAGCGCCAAGGATAGCTCCGAGGACGCGCTGCTAGATCTATCCAAAAACATCGTCTGGATCGATAGGCTGTTTGACGAAATCCTACTCGAGCGAGTCAAATTTTTAAACAGCGAGTCCACGCTATTTTATAGAGACGACGTTTTTTATCTAGATAGCCCGTTTTTGGCGGTTAGCTCAAATTTCAAAGATACCGAAGACGGCATCACCGCAAACGTTTATCTACTCGAGTTTAAGGACTTTAACATCACCTTAAGCGGCGTTAGCAATGCTGATTTGAGGCGCCAAATTTACGATTTTAACGGTACGTTTTCAAGCCACGAACTAAACGGAAACGCTCTAGTAAATCTCAAAAAAGGCGAGATAAAATACGAACTAAGCGACATAAACGCGACTAGCCTAATGGGCTTTATGGACGAGCTGGGCGCAAAAACGGGGCTAGATAAAGAGATAAAAAGCTGGATCTACGGCTATATCACGGCGGATAACTACTTCGTAAAATCGCTTCGGGGTAGATTTGACCTAAACAGCCAAGACCCCTATCTAAACGAGCTTAGCGCGCAAGGTTTTTCTAAAAACGTAAAGGTTAAATTTCACGAAAAACTACCCGCCGCCACAGCCGAAGGAGTCGACGTCGAGCTAAAAAAAGGCTCGCTATTTTTCACGCTAAAAAACCCGAAATGGCAAGGCAAAAATCTAAACGGAAGCAGTCTTGAAATCTATAAAATTTTCGAGGAAAAAGGCGCCGGACTCACGCTAAATCTGCAAACCTCGGCCCTCTACGACAAAAGCGTAAACTCCATACTAAAGGCCTACGATATCGAAGTTCCCGTTGAGCAGCTAAGCGGCAAAACGGACGGCAAACTCGCGCTTGATATCAAATTTGACCCGCTAGAGGTGACGCCTAAGGGTAAATTTAAGGTCACGGGCGGACAGACTCTGATCGCGGGAGCTAAATTTAACGTAGATACCGCAGACGTCGAGCTTTTAAACGACAAGCTAAAGGTAAACGCGAAAAATACGGGGATGGACTTTTTTATCGCGGACGCGGCGGTAAACCTTGATCTAGGCAAGCTCGCAGGCGACATAAACGGCACGCTAAAGGGGTTAAATTTAGCCTTCGGCAAGAGCGAAATTTTAAAACTAAACGCGATGCCGTTTGCGGCAAGGCTTGATTTTAGCGGCAAGGATACGAAGCTAGATATCGCTTCGCCAGCCGCGCTGAGTTTGAAATTCGGCGCGCAAAACGAGATAAATTTACCTGACGCAAAGAGCCTACTGCCCTACTCGCCGCTGCTAAAAAGCCTGAAAATATCGGAAGGCGGCGTAAATATAAAAACCAAAGATTTTGAAAATCTTAGCATCGAGGCTAACGACGTTAAATTTGAAACGCCGCTGTTTAAAAAAGACGGCTCGCCCTACGACGCGGATAGCTTTGCGATCGACGTAAACGCAAAAGGAGCAACGGGCAAAAGCAAAAGCGGCGGACTAAATTTCAAAATCGCCGGCGGCAAGACGGAGCTTTTTATAAAAGAGCTCGATCTTGTGCTTAGCGGCGATGAAAATCTAACCGATAAGGAAGGCGACATCGAGTTTGAAGCCAAGGGCTCGAAGCTCGTTTTAAACGATTTTAACGCGACTCTGGACCTGCTAGCTTATAGCGGCCAAAGTGCGGGCGGGACGGTGAGATTTGACGCCAAGCCCGCTCGCGGCAACTTTTCGCTCATAAAATCGGACAAAAAATTTGAAATGTCGGCAAACGACATCAGAGGCGAGTTTATCAACTCGATTTTTAACATCAAAAGCTTTGAGGGCGGCAGCTTTAAAATGCGCGTTTTAGGCGGCGGGACGGATGATTTCAAAGGTGAAGTTAGACTAATCGGCGCCACGTTAAAAGACTACACGTTTTACAATCAGCTTCTCACGTTTTTAAACTCAGTGCCGTCCCTGCTCGTGTTTAAGACGCCGGACTTCGGCGCAGACGGGTATCCCGTGAAATTTGGCAAAATTTTGTTTGAGAAAAAGGGCGAAATTTTAAAATTTTTAGCCATCGAGCTAGAGAGTTCGAGCGCCGATATCGGCGGTCACGGTACGATAAATCTCGCAACCAAAGAGATCGACGTGGATCTGGAACTAAAGCTACTAAAGGACGCCAGCTCCATCATCGACAAAATCCCGCTCATAAATCAGATCGTGCTGGGCAAAGACCGCACCCTCTCGACCGTCATCAAGGTGCGCGGAACGCTGCAAAAGCCGCAGTACTCGACGCAAATCCTGCAAGACGCGCTACTCTCGCCGTTTAAGATTATCAGAAACGTACTCGAAGCGCCGTTTTTGATATTTGAGTAAATTTGACGAGCCGCAAGCCTCTGCGCCACTAGTTTGCGGGTTAAATAAAGCCGAATTTGATACCCCGCGCCGCTTGGCTGCGCAAGGCGTTTGCGGGCTATTGGCAAATTTAATCAAATTTATAGCAAAACAGCGCGCAGTTAAATACGGCAAAAACGGCATCCCCTCGCAAAAAAACTAAGTCGAATATAAGGCCCAAAATCACAGCGATATCACGCACCGCAAAATCAAAAATCGTATCTGCGTCAAATTTGATAAAACAAAGCTGGAAATAGAAAAATAAACGAAGCGTAGATGTAGTATGTAGGCGCGTTAATGTACTTAAAGCCAAAAACGACTGCAATAAATATATCGCGCCAGCCGTAGATTTTTGCATTTTTCCTTGTAAATTTGCAACGAGTTTTGGCGTTTGGCGCTATCTTGCTCTTAAATTTGCTTACGTTTTGAATTTTATCGCTAGCGGCTCGGACGTTTTACGGCGTCAAATTTAGCCTTTGATCTCATTGTTAAAAAGCTCGCGAACATCCACCCAAAAGCTTTCGGGCATAAAAATCGGTGAGTCCAAAATCTCCAGCAAACCGTCCCTAAAAGACAAAAACTCCGCAACTCTTTGGAGTCTGTCAACGGTTTTTATGCTCATGTACGCTAGCCGCAGCACCTTTACAAGCTGCATTTTTTCAGCCGTCCACTCGGCAAATGCCAAAAACTGCGAATCATCCGAAAACGTAAAACACGCCGTAGCCTGCTCGCTAAGTAAAATTTGCTCAATCTCGCCGCTTCGGCTAAATTCTACGTTTTCGCTCTCGCCGTCGCTTTCTTTGCGCTTCAAATTTAAACCCTGGGCATCGGCGTTTGCGTCGCCGTTAAGTCCGCTTTGCAAATTTAAGCAATCTCGCAAAAGCTCCGCGCTCGCGTAAAGCCGTAGCTCGCCAAGACTCGGCGCACCCATGGCTATGTCGAGACCATCAAATTCCGCGCTAAATTTACCGTCCGAGCTGCACTCTTTCGCGCTGTAATTCCAAGCAGAGCCCATTTATTTCCTTTCAAATTTACCCGCGCATTTGCCCGCCCTCACAAATCTCGCGATCTCACGGCTCGAAATTAGGACAATAAAATTCATCCGCCTCGCCCCAAAGCTCTTTTAGCGAGCGTCCGTCTATCTGCGGCGCGGCGTAGAGTTCTTGCAGCGTGGCAAAATACCGCTCGCCGCTCGCGTTTGCGCCCGTATCGTCCGCGCACCTTTGAAACGAGCAGCGATGCGCATAGGTGATGATCATGTACTCTGCGCCGCGCAGGCGAAAGCTAAGCTCAGGCTCGCTGCCCCGGGCTACGCATTTTAGCAGCATTTGCTCTATAGTTTGAAATGAGTATTTGGGTATCTAGCTTCCTTTTAAATTTATCTAGGCGCGTTTTAGAGGGGCAAACAAATATGGTTTCGTCAAATTTGCCGCGTTTTTAGAAGTAAATTTTAAAAATTAGCTCAAATTTAAGTACCGAATTTGAGCTAAAATTTGCGGCAAAATCACCGCATCTCAAGGCGCATGAGGTGCATATCCTCGCCGCCCGTGACATCAAGCTCCTGCGAGCCGCAGGCCGGACACGTGAAGTCGTTTTCGCTAAGCTCGCCGCTAAAACCGCAGCTTTTGCACTCCACTGCGACGTTTTGCACGATGATTGCAAGCTCGGCATTTTCGCAGATCGTGCCCGCCTTATAAACTTCAAACGCGCTTTCTAGATAGTGAGGCTCGACGCCGCTTAGCCGCCCGATACGCACTTCAAGGCGCACGACCTCTTTCGCGCCGTTTGCGGCGGCGTTTTTCTCGCAAAGCGCGACTAGGCTTTGCACTATGCTTAGTTCGTGCATCGGCTTGACTCGCTTGTGAACGGAGCGGATTCTATTTTTACGCACGCGTCTAGGGCGTAAATTTGATAAATTTTGCAAGGCGATTCCAGCGCCGTACAGGCCCGAAAATCTAGCGCATTTAAATTTGATCTACTCATCGCCGCGCCTAGCATATTCGAGGCAAAAGCTCGCCCTTTGGCACTTCTAAAAAGCGCTTCGAGCCGTATGCGTTTTGCAAGATGACGCGACCGTTTGCGGTACCCAAAATCTCTCCGATCGAGGCTGCGTTAGCGTCAAATTTGCGCAAAATTTCAAGCGCACGCGCCTCGTCTTTTTCATCTACGGCCAGCACGAACGTACCCTCGTTGGCAAGCTCATAAGGCTCAAAGCCAAACAGCTCGCAAACGCCCGTTACTTCGTCGCTGACCTTGATATCCTCCTCGCGCACGAGGATGTCTAGGCTACTAAATTTAGCCCACTCGTTTAGCACCGCCGAAAGACCTCCGCGCGTCGCGTCGCGCATACAAAGAGGCTTTACGCCGCCCTCTATCAGCGCCTTTACCGCGCCCACTAGCGCCTTGCAATCGCTTTTTAGCTCGCTTTGCAGATCAAGCTCCTCGCGGCTAGCCAGCACCACGGCACCGTGCCTGCCCACGTCGCCTGAAATCAGGATCTTAGCGCCCGCGCGCAGGCTTTTTAGCTCCACACCCTCGCAGACGATCTCGCCGATACCGCTCGTGTTGATAAAAATTTTATCGCATTTGCCGCGCGGCACGACCTTGGTATCTCCGCAGACGATCCGCACGCCGTTTTCGCGAGCGACGGCAGCTAGCGAGCCTAGTACGCGCTCTAGCTCGGATATCTCAAGCCCCTCCTCGACTATTAGCGCGCAGCTTAGGTACTTTGCCTCGGCACCCACCATGGCTAGGTCGTTTATCGTGCCGCACGCTGCGATCTTACCGATGTCGCCGCCGTTAAAAAATATCGGCGTAACCACGAAACTATCGGTGCTAAAGGCTAGTTTGCCGTTAAATTTAGGAGTCAAATTTGCCGAGTCGCCAGCATTTTCGTCCGCGCCAAAATCGCCGAAATTTAATATCGCGCTATCGTTGCTCTCGCGCAAAATTTCGTTATCAAATATCCTAAAAATCGTCTCGTTTATGAGCGAGTTCATCTCCTCGCCGCCGCCGCCGTGGCTTAGCATTATCTTGCTCAAATTTGCCTCCTCTTAGCCCGCGCTTTTGACGTCGCCGTATTTGTAGTATGCCGCGCACGCGCCCTCGCTAGAGACCATGCACGAGCCAACCGGGGTTTTTGGCGTACAGGCTTTAGCGAAAATTTTGCAGTCAAACGGCTTTGCTCGCCCGCGTAAAATTTCAGGGCAGATACAGGCTTTGCTCTCGCCTTTGCTTTGCACATTGCAGTCAAATTTGACCTTTGCGTCAAGCTTCGCGTACTCGGGGCGCAGCTTCATACCGCTTTGCGCGATCATACCAAGACCGCGCCACGAAAAGTCGCACGGCTCGAAAAACTCCTCTATGAGCGCCTTTGCTTTTTGATTACCTTCGCGCGTCACAACTCTGGCGTATTCGTTATAGACCTCGTGCGTACCAGCGTTTTGCTGACGGACGAGATTTAGGATGCCGTCCATCAGATCAAGTGGCTCAAATCCGCTAACCGCGATAGGTTTTTTATACTCGGCCGCGATACTCTCGTATATGCCGTATCCCGTGATCACGCTCACGTGGCTAGGTCCCAAAAATGCGTCGATCTTAACGTCTTTATCATTTAGGATCGCTCGCACGGGTGCGGGGACGGTAACGTGATTTATATGGAAAAATAGATTTTTTAGCCCGAGCTCCAGCGTCTTTTGCACCAAATTTGCGCTCATAGGCGTCGTCGTCTCAAAACCGATCGCAAAAAATATCACGTTCTTTTCGGGATTTTCCCGCGCGATTTTTATGCAGTCTAGCGGGCTATATAGCGCTCTGATGTCGCAACCCTCGCCGTGCAGCTTTTGCAGGCTAGTCGAGGAGCCCGGGACTCTCATCATATCGGCTAGAGTGCACAGGATGGTGCCGGGCATCTGGGCTAGCTTGATAGCCTCGTCTATGCGGCTCCTTGGCATCACGCAGACGGGGCAGCCGGGGCCGTGGACGAAATTTATATGCTCGCCCACTAGCTGCGGCAGGCCGAATTTCATGATCGAGTGCGTGTGTCCGCCGCAAATTTCCATGATATTTAGCGGTTTTACGCTCTCTTTTTTTATGAGTTTTGAAAGCGCTAAAATAAGCTCTTTATCGCGAAAATCATTGATTAGATTCACGCTTTTTCCTTTGCGTCCGGCTTGTTTGCCTCCGCTTGCATAGCGCTTAGTCCCGCGTCGCCTTCGTCTGCGCCGATCTGGCCGTTTTGCATATCTTTGGCGATTTGGCGGTAGATTTCGATGCTTTCTAGCGCAAATTTTGTATCGATTTTTTCCATCGCGTAGCCGACATGGATGAGTACGTATTCGCCTACGGCCACGGGCTCGGCGATGAGATCGAGGCTCACGCGGCGACTCACGCCTAGCGTCTCTACGGTAGCGACGTTATCTTCGTCGATCGCGACCACTTTTGACGGGATTGAGAGGCACATTATCTAAGCTCTTTTTTAAATTTTAAGAAATTTAGCCACTTCTCCATGCCTTCGCCCGTTTTTGCGTCAAGCTCGACGACATCGACTTTTGGATTTAGTTTGCGAGCCTCTTTGACGACTTTTTTAACGTCAAATTCAAAATGCGGCAACAGCGAAGTTTTGGTTATCACGATGAGATCGGCGGCGCGAAACATGACCGGGTATTTGGCCACCTTGTCGTCGCCTTCAGGCACCGAGAGCAGCACGACGTTAAAGTGCGAGCCCACGTCGTAGCTAGCAGGACAGACGAGGTTGCCGACGTTTTCAACGAAAACTATATCAAGGCCCTCTAGCGGCAGATGATGGAGCCCCTCGTGCACCATAAACGCATCGAGGTGACATGCCTGCCCGGTCGTGATCTGGTGGGCTTTGCCGCCTGCTTTTATTATGCGGTCGGCGTCTTGGTTGGTCTCTAGATCGCCCTCGACGACGCCGATTTTAAATTTACCGCTTTTTATCGTAGCTTCTAGTAGCGTTGTCTTGCCGCTGCCGGGGCTGCTCATGAGATTTACGCATAAAATCCCGTGCTCGTCCAAATGAGCGCGGTTGTGCGCGGCCTCTTCGTCGTTTTGGGATAAAATTTTCGTTATCACTTCAACCGTTTTGCTCTCGTTTAGCGCAGGGTGTGCGTGGCCGTGGCTATGCTCGTGAGCCGCGCCGTGTCCGTGCTCGGCGCCGTGATCGTGAGCGTGCGAGTGAGTCGTGCCGTCAGCATGAGTGTGGGTGTGGTCGTGCCCGCCTAGCGAGCATCCGCAATCTTTACACATTTTGTTTCTCCTTAGCGATTTTTTGGGGTTATTATACTCTTAGATGTTAAAATCCCGCTTTAGTTTCATACCTTGCGGATATTATTTCGTTGCGTTTTGTTTATACTTTGAGATTTTTATGATAGCGGCGAGGAGTTAAAATTTGACTCAAATTTGAGCCGCGTTAAATTTGACGGCTCGGGCTAAATTTGAGTTCTGGCAAATCTAGTCAAATTTAGCCCTCCGACCACCCGTAAATTTAACGCTTGCTAGATTCTCCAGCTTTTGGTTTTTCTATTACGATATCCTTGATGCGAGCTTTGCCGTTATCCATCACGCTGATGACGGCGGTGGCGTTAAATTCCATCATATCTCGCTCCATCTGCTTTGCACTTTTGGGCGGCATAAAAAAGGCTTCGATGCCGAAATTTGCGGTGTTATAATCAACCCTGCCCGCTAAAAACGTGCCGCCGTTAGGCCGCTCAAAGCTATATTTGTCAAATTTATATCTGCCGTCTTTGTCCTGTTTTAAAACGGCGTAAATTTTTGTGCCGTGCAGCTGCTGCCTTTTGCTTAAATTCGAGTCTCTTTTATCCAGCTCGTAAATGCTCGCAAAGCCGTAGCTAAGGTGCACGTAATCGCCGCGAAACATATCGCGCGGATCATAAACCGTAGTTCGTATCAAGATCTCTTTGCCAAAATATATCGGCGCGTACGCATACGCAAGCATCGCGATCACGGCTAAAATTTGAAATACCGCGGCGGCAAAAATCAGCTTTAGTTTCATTTCGCGCTCCTTTTTTTAGAGATCCTAGACACGCCGAGCACCACGAGCGCAAATACCAAAAATAGCGCGCTGGCGCTGACGTAATCGCCGACTAGATCGACGTAGCGCACGAACGCCACCCAAAAGATGAGCGCGATGCCAAATTTCATGTTATTTTGCTTAATAAGAGCGACCGCGACGCAAACGCCGATGAGCGAAAACACGCCCTCCTCGTAGCCCGCAAACGCGTCTAAGATAAAAGGTAGCGCAACCAAAAGCGCTCCGACTATTGCGGCGGCGTACTTTTTAAAGTAAAACGCAAGTCCCAAAGAGGCCGCGCAAAAAGCCATAAACAATGCTCCAAACACGCTTTTTAAAAATGTAACGCCGTTCAAAACATACTCGTAGTTCTGGGCGCCGTAAGACCACGGACTCGAAAAATGCAAATCCTCGTAAAGCGACATATCAAAGCACAAGATGCCCGCACCGCAGACGATACCGATGTTTTTAAGGTAAAACGCAAGTTCAAATTTACCCGCCCTCTCAAGCAAAAACGAGGCGCAAACGGCGAGCAAGCAGTAGCTAAGCGCAAAAAAATGAACTCCGTAAAGCGCATCGTCCACGCGCAAATCAGCTAGGAAATACCGCTCGTAAAGCACGAAAGAAACGATATAAGCAAACACGCTCGCAAAAAGCGCAGCAGTCAGCAACCTCGAGTCGTCGCGCCAAAGCACCGCCGCGCAGGCTACTATAAATAACAAAAATCCGTGCGAAACGCCGCTAAACTCAAACTCCATCAAAAACCAAATAAGCCCCAAAATAAGAGCTTGCAATGCGATGATGGACTTACGCGTCGCAAGCCCAAGCGCCAAAGCTCCGACCGCCCACAGCAGCACGCCGTTAGGCATATGCTCGCCTAGATGGTAAATTTGCGCGACTAAAACGATCGCCGCGCCGTAGCAAAAGTTACCTAGAAAAAATAGCGTCGTAGCCTGCGTCTCTTTGCCGTTTTTTTGCGCCCAAACTCCGCTAAAATTTACCGCTGCCAGTATGCCAAGCACGATGATTAGCCTTAGCGCGCGCGGCAACTCCTCCCAGTTTGCGCCCACTAGAGTAAATAGCGAAAGCGCCAAAAATAGATAGGCGACGAGCTTTAATATAAAGCTTCGCCGCTCGTTTGCGCCCGATAAATCTATATCGTATCTAGCCGCTATCTTGCGCGCCGCCTCGTCGCTTACCAGCCCTTCTTCTCGCCACTTCGCAAGCTCGTCTGCGAGAAAATTTTTATGAAATATCATCATTTTTCTACTCCACGCATTTCATTATCCTGTGTCGCCCTGCCCAGTAGAGCATCGCATAGCCCGCCGCACCCGAGATCAGCGATGCGATGAGTACCGCGAGCTTATCGGCGTACGCAAACTCGTACGTGTCGTGATAGGAGAGCGAATTTATAAAAAGACTCATCGTAAAGCCGATACCAGTAAGCAAGCAAAGGCCGTAAAACTGAGCTAGGTTGCAGTATTTCGGTAGCTTTGCGAGCTTAAATTTGATCGCAAGAAAGCAAAACCCAAACACCCCTAGCTGCTTGCCCGCAAACAGCCCCAGTATGACGCCTAGCGACACGGGGTGAAAAATCTGCTCCAGTCCGATACCTTTTAGCGAGATGCCCGCATTTACGAAGGCAAACACCGGCAGCACGAAAAATGCGACGTAAACGTGCAGGTCGTGCTCGATCTGCTTTAGCATCGAGCCCTCGCCGTCCTTTGCCTTGAGCGGTATGAAAAATGCCGCCACGACTCCCGCTAGCGTCGCATGCACGCCCGATTTTAGCACGCTCACCCAAAGGATTATGCCCAAAATCACGTAGCAGGCTTTTTTATTTACGCCGGCTAAATTTAAGGCTAAAAGCCCCAAAGTAGCCGCTCCGGCAACTATAAACGATACTGCTGAGAGATGTCCGCTGTAAAATATCGTCATTATTAAAATCGCGCAAACGTCGTCGATGATAGAGAGCGTCACGAGGAAAATTTTTAGACTCGCCGGCACTCTTTTGCCAAGGATCATGATAAGCCCTAGCGCAAACGCCGTATCCGTCGCAGTCGGGATCGCCCAGCCTTTTAGCGCAAAAGCATCGGCGTGGTTAAATGCGTAAAAAACAAGCGCGGGCATGACGATACCGCCGACCGCACCCACGATAGGCAGCACGATCTGAGCGGGATTTCTCATCTCGCCCTCGACTATCTCGCGCTTTAACTCCAGCCCCAAAAGAAAGAAAAAAACCGCCATGAGCCCGTCGTTTACCCACAAGATAAGCGGCTTTTGCAGGCTAAATTCGCCAAAAACCACGCCCATATTTATGCGCAAAAAGGAGTTGTAAAATTCGCTCAAAAAGCCGTTTTGAAATATCATCGCAAAAATCGCGGCAAGTATGAGCAAGATACCCGAACTAGCCTCGTTTTGGACGAAATTTTTAAAAGAGATATGTTTCAAATTTTAACCTTGAAATAAAAATAGTGATAAATTTGGATAATTTTAGCGTTAAAGAGATAAATGCGTGATAAAAGAGAGACTTTTGCGGGCAAATTTGATATGGCTTATCAAGCTTGCCCGCATCTTAAGCATTATGAGCGCGGGACGGCAGCCTTGGTTAGTTTTGAAAATTTAACCCCTTTTAGTCCGCCCATTTTTTCGGAAAATTTCTCGATAGCTCCCGCTTTGCCGCGAAGTATCAGAGTCTCCAGGCAGTTATCGTGATCTATATGGACGTGAGTCGTGCAGGCGATGTGTAAATTTGCCTGGTGCTCGATGTCCATCATTTTCACGACGAGGTCGTTTTGGTGGTGCAAATAAATGAGTGTCAAAACGCCGATGAGATCCTCGTCCGCGTCTTTCCAGCTGTCATTTACTATTTTTTCCCTAATCAGATCGCGAGTAAATTCGCTTCTCGAAGCATAGCCCTGAGCGCCTATTTTGTTGTCAAGTTCGTCTAATAACTGCTTTGGCAACGAGACGCTAAATCTTATGATGTTTTCCACTATCGCCTCCTTAAAGAAATTATTAGTTATTATACATCAGAAAACTTTAATTTAAATTAATGTAAGTGCGATCTGACCGATAGCTACCGAGGAGTCGTTTGAGGAAAAGTTTTTATTTATGTAATACTTCTTACCTTTTTGCTTAAGAATTAAAATTACATTTTCAAGCAGGGCTTTATTTTGAAAAACGCCGCCCGCTAGCAAGACGTCGTTAGGCTGTGCGCAAGCCACGTCTGCTACGAGCTTTGCAAGTCCTTTTATAAAGCCCGTCGCAGCCGTTTTGGCATCGTCTTTTAGCACTCTTTTAAAGGCCTCTTTAAAGCAAATTGTGTCACTCCTGATTTCAAACTCGTAGCAGACGTCCAAATTTGCGTCAAAAAGCGCCTCCAGGCTCATCCCCGCCTCGCCCTCGTAGCTGATGCTATCAAGCCCCAAGATCACCGCCGCAAATGCATCAAAAATTCGTCCAAGCGAGCTGGTTTTGACGCAGTTTATTTGCTTTTCGTGCAGGATTTTTAGATTTTTTAGCTTAGCGGGCTCAAATTTGGCTAAAAACGCCTCCGCCTCGCGCTCTAAATCATATTTTAAAATCGCGGCATAAGCGATCTGCCGGATATTTTTCACGCTAGCTTCGCCGCCGATCAGCAAAATTTCGTCAAATTTGCAAACTCGCTCGTACTCTTTGCCTCGCACTTTTAGTATCTCTCCGCCCCAGACGCTCCCGTCCGCGCCGTACCCCGTACCGTCAAAGCAAAAGCCCAGATACTCGCGCCTTGCGTCCAGATCGTTTTCTAAAATCACCGATAGCAAATGCGCGTGATGGTGCTGGATTTGCGTGATATTTGAGCCCAAATTCGCGGCGTATTCGCGCGCCCATTTTAAGTTTAAAAAATGCGGGTGCAAATCGGCTACGATCTCGTCAAATTTTAGCTCGTAAATCTCGCTAAAAAGATTGATTAGCGCGCAAAACCGCTCATAGGTCGCGACGTTTTTTAGATCGCCGATATATGGGCTTATCATCAGCTCGCCGTCCTTAAAGATCGCAAACTGATTTTTTAGCTCCGCTCCGACGGCTAAAACGGTCTTTTCGCTCTTAAATTTCGTGCGGATAAACTTAGGATGAACGCCGCGGCTGGTACGGATAAATATAGGCTCGCCGCCAGCTACGAACGCGATACTATCGTCGCTTGGCGAGTGTATCTCGCGGTCGTTATCTAGGTAAAAATCTATCACGCCGCCCAGCTTTTCTCGCAGGTCTTTTTCGTCGTAGATTATCGGTTCACCCGAGACGTTGGCCGAGGTAGCGATGACGTCGCCCTCTAGGTACTCAAAAAGCAAAAGATGAACGCCCGTGTAGGGCAAAAATATGCCGATTTTATTAAGCCCCGGCGCTAAATTTGACGGAACCGACGCGCCAGGCAAGCTTTGCAAAACGACGATCGGTTTTAAATTCGAGCTTAAAAGCCGCTCTTCTTCGGGCGAAATTCGTGCGTATTTTTTAGCGCGCGAAACGTCCTTGCACATCACGGCAAAGGGCTTTTTGGGGCGCTTTTTTCGCTCTCTTAAAAGCCCCACCGTATCATCCTTTAAACAGCACATCAGATGAAATCCGCCAAGCCCCTTTACGGCTAAAATTTTACCCTCGTTTATGAGCCGCGCGGCCTGCTTCGCGCTATCGTTATCCAGCGCCACAACCCGCCCGAATTTATCTTTTAGAGCAAGCCTGGGCCCGCAGTTTGGGCAGGAGACGGGCTGGGCGTGATAGCGGCGATTTAGCGGATTTTTGTATTCGCCGCCGCAAAATTCGCACATCTTAAACGCGTTCATCGTCGTGTTTGCGCGGTCGTAAGGTAGCGACTCGATAATCGAAAACCTCGGGCCGCAGTTGGTGCAGTTGATAAAAGGATAATGATACCTCGGGTCTGCAGGGTCGTAAAACTCGCGCTCGCAGTCTTGGCAGAGGGCAAAATCGGGCAAGATGGGCGCGTGTTTTTTGGCTGATTTTGAGGCGACTATCTTAAACTCGTCAAATTTCGCGTCCTCTAGCTCGGTTTTTCTCATCTCGTCGATACGAGCGAGGCTTGGTAGCTCCTCATGCAGCGCTTTTTCAAATTTTTCTATCTGCTCGCGTGAGCCGCAAAGCGTTAGTTTCACGCCCTCGTCGTCGTTATAAATTTCGCCCGCAAGGCCGAATTTAAGGGCTAGATTATAAACAAAGGGACGAAAACCAACACCTTGGACCAAGCCTGAAATTTCATATTTAAAATATCTCTTCAATCAAAAACTCTTTGCTAAATTTGGCGTTTAAGCCTGTTTTTAGATGCTTTAACGTCAAATTTGCAAGCGTTTTGTTCTCAAAAAGCGAGCCGCAAAGCAGCGCGTTTTGCACGCTAAAATCCTGCTTTAGCGAGTCTGAAAAATCGCTCAAAAAATACGCTAGCGACTCGGCGTATCCGTAGCTAAGCAGCCTCGCATCGACGCCAGCGAGCCTAAAGCTCATGCCGCTTCTAGCAAATTTAACGACGTCAAAATGCGTTTTGTTTAGCATTTTAAAATCGAGCCTAGGCCCTTTTGCGCCGTTAAAATCGCTCGCGTTTTGCAGTAAAATTTCGCCCGCTTTTTGCGCATCGCTATCAAATCCAAGCAGCGCTCCGACCATGCAAAATAGCCCGAAAAAGCCGTTTTGTACGTTTAGCTCGCCGCGCGGCAAACTAAAGCTTTCGCCGTAATTTTGAAGCAATCTCTCGCCGCCCTCCTCGCGCTTTATCTGCGCGTAAAGCTCGTCAAAACTCGCGGGCAAGGCGAAATTTAAGACGTTAAAATCATCAAATTTGGGGTAAATTTTAACTTCATCGTCTTTAAACCTGCTTAAAAATATCCTAGCTATCCCGCCCTCTTCGTCAAATTCTTTTTTTGCGAGATTAAAAGCGGCTAGGTTTTTATCCGCGGCGCCCTCTACCTCGCTCAAATTTGCGCGCGAATAATAAATCCTAGAGCCGCTAAAAATATATCCGTTTTCAAGCACGGTAGCCTTAAACGGCGGCTTTTGCGCCAAAAAAGCGATAAAATTTACGCCCGCTTTAAAAAGCTTGTCGCAAAGCGCGTAGAAAAAAATATCCCTAGCCGCGCAGACGCCAAAAAATCTAGGCGAGTTTGGGTGATTGCCGCGGTAAATCGCCGTCGTTTTTAGCGTAACAGCGGGCTTTTCGTAGCTTGCTAGGGCTACTTGTTCGGCTTCGTTTGCGATAAAAATTTTGGGTAAATTTTTAAGGTTTGTCGGCATTAAAAGATTAAAATTTTCGTTTAGTTCGGTAAAATTTGACGCTTCAAATTCGCCGCTAATATCTTTAAATTTTAAGCCCTCGCCCGCGCTTAATTTTTTAAAAGCAAAATCCAAAAGCTCGTTAAAATTCGCCTTCGTTACGGGCGTAAATTTGCCGTCCGTAAAAACGCAAACATCGCTAAAAACGCCGTTTTCGCACTCTTCTAGCTCGCCTTTTAGGTAAGCGCTAACGACGCGCGGCGTGATGTTTGAGAGGGCATTTTGCGGTTCGCTCGTTTCGCCTTGCGGTAAATTTTGGCTCGCGTAAACCTTTGAGCCGCGCAAAAACAGGCTATGAGGCAACGAGCCAGAAAGCTGATCCGAAAACGCCAAAAGCTCCTCTTGCGCGCCCTCGGCGTAAAGCGTAGTTAAATCTATCTTCTTCTTAAGGCTAAATTTTAGTCCGCTTTTTTGCGCGTAAAATTTAAGAAAAAACGCGAAATTTTCGCTCGCACCGTCAAACTCGTAAGCTAAAATCATATCGCGCCCTTTTTTGAAAACTCTAAAGCGATGTCTGAAACGCTAAAATTTGCGATCTTTTCGTAGCTAACCCCAAGACGCGAAAGCTCGTTTAAAAGCGTCTTTTCCATCAAATTTGCCCCCTCTTGCGCCTGCGCGGAGAGTTCAAAGCTCATAGGCTCGATGCGCTTTGGCACGATACCTAAAATTTTCGTCCGCGGCAAATCGCCCGCAAGCTCCATTAGCCGCAAGGTTTCTAGCATCTCGACCTCGTGCGCGGAGCCGTTCCACGAGACGGCGGGCGGCATCTGCTCATAACCGAAAAAATACACATCCCCCGTATCGCCGCCCTCGGCGCTTATGCAGTCAACAACTATCAAAACATCCGCCCAAGCGATAACGGGCGTTAGCGCCATGGCTAGCGTACCGCCATCGATAAATTTGAGTTCCAAATTTGCGCAGTCTGCGTTAAATTTGGAGCCGTCTCGACTAGCCAAATCGCCGCTTAAATTTGAGTTTGCGACGTCCAAATTTGACGCTTCAAATTTATCGTCCAAATTTAAAGCGGAGTCAAATTTAGCCCTGATTTTAGGGCTAAATTTATAGTTTCGCTCCA
>NZ_JBQNAN010000024.1:0-24629 GCF_052170435.1 Campylobacter sp. | reverse complement strand
ACCTTTTCAAAGGGCAAGAATTTAACGACAAGCTGATGAAAGTAGGCTTTTGGTCCCTAAATGCGGGTCTAATGCTGATGATTTTAGCGTCGCTACTTCCGATCGGTCTTTATCAGGCCGTTGCCGCGATAGACGTGGGCATGTGGTACGCTAGAAGCGCGGAGTTTCTACAGATGGATCATTTGCAAAATTTACGCTGGCTAAGGATGATCGGCGATACGATCTTCATTATCGGCGGCATTTGCTTCTTTATCCAGATTCTTAAATTTATCGCGGGAAGCTGCAGCTGCAAGGCCAAAGCCTAACCCCTCTAAGCCCCTATTTTAGGGGCTTAGCTTCTTCTAAACTTCTATCTTGTAAAATTCGTCCCAAAGGACGAAAATGCAAAAATTTAAAAAATATCTCCGAAATTTTATCTTTGGCTTCTTGATTGCCCTGCACGTTACGGCGTTTGCGGCGATAAACTACGCTTTCCCGCACTACGACGAGGCGATCATCACGGGCGGCGAGGTCAAGCGCATGGACAAAGACGGCTTTATCGACGCGCAAAATCCCGCCGACGGCCCGACGCGCGACGTGTATTTTATCTACACGCGCGAGATTAACGGCACGAAGGTGATGCCGTATCGAAACGAAGACACGGGCTGGGGCTTGCCGCTTTATTTTAAATTTAACTCCGCCGATGTCCAAGCCGCCGCCCAGAGTCTAGTGGGCGAAGGCAGGGCGCAGATCAAATACTACGGCTGGCGCATCGCGATGTTTGATATGTTTAGAAACGCCGTTTCGGTAAAAAAGCTAAAAGATGGCGAAACGCGCGCAAATCCTATTTTTAGCTATATATTTTACGCTTTGACGGCGATTTCGTTTGCGGTTTGCGCCGTTTTTGTTAGAAGGAAATTTAAAGGCGAGCCAAGCTCAAATTTATAATCCAAGCTAAATTTGAGCGGCTTTTCGTCGCCTCGCTCAAATTTGACTCGGCGAGGGTGGCAAATTTGACGTAAAATTTGAGACCAAAGGATATGCGTGAGCGAACTATACATCTTTATCTCCGGGTTTTGCTCTCTGATAAACGAAAATTTGAAAAAGAATTTTTATTTTCAAGCGGGATTGTTTTTGGCTATAGTTTTGCTCGGATTTTTGGCAGTGTAGTATTTGGGATTAGCTAAATTTAATTTTTACTGATATACAATCCAGGCAAATTTATACTATATGATATTTTTGGTAGTTTCTGGAGAAAATTTGAATTATATTTCTATCGTTTTATTTATTGTTTCTATTTTTTTAATTAAGTTTTTACGTTTCAGGGTTATTATAGGCATAGCAAGCGTGCTTGGTTTTGTGTATATTGTATTTTTAATTTGCGAATTCGCATTGCAAATTTTTACCGGTAACACTTTTACGCCTTTTACTCTAAATTTGTTAAAAATAAGCATTCAGGGTGCTCCTATTGAGCCTTTTGCTAAAGACATTGCGATTGGTATTTGCACGGTTGCGTGTTCTGCGCTATTT
Organism: Campylobacter sp.; assembly: GCF_052170435.1. Lineage (GTDB taxonomy): Bacteria > Campylobacterota > Campylobacteria > Campylobacterales > Campylobacteraceae > Campylobacter_A. The sequence continues at coordinate 23,120 of NZ_JBQNAN010000024.1, read as the reverse complement.
TGTGTGATAATTTATAAAAGATCATCTACCGCGGCAAAAAATTTGCCTCGCAATAAAAACAGAGTCAGAATCGGAGCCGTGTTTTTTGCCGTTTGTTTTACAGCGGCATTTGTTCTAAATCCGCTAACGCGTTCGGCTTGGGAGGTAAAAAACGCTTTTTATCCAAGCGTAAAAAGGTTAAAACAAGATATCTATCCGCTCATCGCCTTGCCTAAATTTAATGCGCCCAAAAAGAGAAAAAATATAGTTTATATTTATTTAGAAAGCCTTAATAGCGGCTATATGGACGAAAAGCTTTTTCCTGATCTGATGCCTAATATCAACGCATTATCTCCGCGCTTGGAATTTGACAACATTCACCAAAATCCCGGCGCAGCTATAACGATAGAGGGATTTTTTGCAAGCAATTGCGCGATGCCTTATATTTATAATTTCGACGATCAAAACAAAAATATTTTTTATAAAAATATAACGTGCGCTAGCGATATTTTGCATGAGCTTGGTTATCATACGTATTTTATGAAAGGGGCTTCTTTAAAATTTCAAAAGACCGACGAATATTTTAAAGCGCACCATTTCGACGAGATGAAGGGACTTGCCGATATCGATATAAAAGCAAATAAAACCGTATGGGACGGCGGATGGGGAGCAAATGACGACGATATGTTTGATATCGCGTGGGAAGATTTTACCAGGTTGAGTAAAAGCGGTCAGCCGTTTTTGCAATCTATGATCACGCTCTCCACCCACGCACCCGACGGCATAATACCAAAAGCTTGCGAAAATATGGAGTATAATTTTCAAGGTAACAGCGTTCGGATGCTGCGTGCGGTTAAGTGCACCGATATGCTAGTCGGTAATTTTATTAAAAAAATACGCTCCAGCGAATTTGCAAAAGATACGCTTATCGTGATTCAAAACGATCACGTTGTGCCTTATATACAAAGCTCAAAAGAAACTTATGATGCGCTTATACATAGCTCCAAGGGCGGCGGAATGCTATTTATGATGATAGATGATGATTTTGAGGGGGTAAAAATCATAAATTCTATGGGTTCCAGCCTGGATACCTTTGTTACCGTTTTGAGCTATCTTGACATAACAAACGAGCTAAATTTGGGACGTAGCGTGATCGGTTCAAAATCTCTTTACGGTAACGATATGAGGATTTATTCAAAAGCCGCAGCTTTATTAAGACACCTAAAATATGATGAGATAAAACAAAGGCGCTCGCAGTAGAATTTATAAATTTACAGCGCCAATGAGCTTAAATTCGATACCGATTTCACGAGTAAATCGCACAAGTTTGTTAAAATTAACGGCTCGAGTTTAATCGATAAAATCATCAAAAATATAATACCCGCAATATCCGATAATCGCAAAACATATCATAATAGTTGCAAACCACACAATCCCTACGCTTTTCGCATAAAATAAAAAAGCTAGCGCAAGTATCAAAATCCAATGCATATGCGCTTTATCCTCTATGTGTAAATTTACTCCTCGATATTGCTCGGCGAGGTCGGCTTGCCTAGTAAAAATCCCTGTGCGTATTTTATACCGAATTTTTTTATTTCGGCGAGGATTTCTTCTGAGCTCACAAACTCCGCCACGACGTTGTAGCCTTGTCTTCCGGCAAAGTCGATGATGGTTTGCAACAGATAGCGGGCGTTTTTGTCAAACGGCAACTTTTTGATGATCGAGCCGTCGATCTTGATCGTGTCGATATCAAGCTCCAAGATGCGGTAGTAGTTCGAGTAGCCGCTGCCGAAATCATCGATCGAAATTTTACAGTCGTAGGCGCGGATCTTGTTGATGAAATCATTTACTATCTTATAGTCATCCACGCCCTCGCTCTCTAATATCTCAAAATACACGTGCTCGGGCTTTGAGCAGACGCGTAGCTTTTTCTCGATGAGCTCTCTTATGCTCTCGTTTGCGATGTCGCTACTGGAAAGATTCATCGAAAAGCTCGTGTTTGTAAACTTCTCTACGAGCCTAAATACGTGCTCGACGACTTTTTTGGTTATCTCGTTATAAAGCGAAATTTTCTTTGCTATATCCAAAAACTCGCCCGGATATAGGATCTTGCCGCTTTCATCGATGAGACGCACGAGCACTTCGTAGTATTTGACTCCGGCCTCTTCGCCAGATACGTCGTAAATAGGCTGGCACTCGACGATCACGGTATCGTTATATATCGCGTTTTCGATGGTGCGCGACATGATTTGGTTGTGGTAGTATTGCTGCTCGATGTGGCTATTTTCGGTGTAAAACTGTACTATTTCGCCTTTTTGCTTAGCTTCGTGGTGAGCTAGCATGGCTTGGGTTAGGCGGTTTGTTTGCGGAGTGTCTTGAGACAAGCTGACGCCGATGGTTATTTTGATATTAGGGATAAATTCTCTAGCGCCCTCGACCGTGATATAGAGGCTATTTGCCTTAAAATAATCCATAAATTTACGTACGGCCCACTCCGTATCGTCGCCGCCGTACCAGATGCAAAACTCGTCAAACTGCACTCTGTAAATGTCCGCGTCCATCTTATAAGTATCGATACAAAGCTGAAGCGTCTCGGCAAATGACGCGATAATGGCATCCACGGTCTTAGTCTTGTAAAAAAACCGAAAATCCATAAAGTTGTTGATGTTTATATAGATCAACATGCCGCCGGCGCCCAGCTCCGTTCTTTGCGTCAGAGCAAAATAACTACCCATCCCCGTTAGCTTGTCTTTTAACGCCTCGTTTTGCAGCTCTTTGTTTTTATTTTCGAGCTCTTTAGTCATCGCTAGCTCTTTGGTTTTGTCGTATTTGATCGACATATAGCCGTCTTTGTCGCCGTTTTCGTTAAAAAGCGGAGAGAAAATGACCTGCTCATGGATGAGGGCACCGCTTTTTGTTTTGCTCACTAGCTCATCGGCTCGCCAAATTTGATTGGATTCTATCGTTTTTAGCATATCTTGATAAAATTCATGCGGATGCAGATAAGACTTGAGGATGTTTATATTTTTTCCTTTTAGCTCTTCAAATTTATACCCGAAATTTCGCTCAAAAATCTTATTTACGTATTTTACTTTTCTATCCAGATCGGTAAAGGTTATTGCGTTAAAGCTATTATCGACGGCTTGCTCGAAGCGGGTTAGAAGCCTGATGTGCTCCTTTGCCCTAACGTAAGAGATATAGACAAATAGTGACGCAAGCGCAAATAGTATGAACACCAGCACCATCGTACCGCGCAAATTTGACGTAACTTTTTGTATATAGCGCTCGTTGCTTTCTTTGAGGCTAGACAGTTTTTTGTAAATTTCGAGCGAAATTATCTCGTGATAAAGCTCTTGCGTCTGCTCGTAGTAGTCAAGCAGCCTTTGTGTGCCTGCCAAAAAATCAGCGTCGCTTTTGCTAATATTTGGCTCTTTTAAGTACTCATTAAAAAGCTTTCTAGCCGCCCTTAGATCGGTATTTAAATCATATCTAAACATCAAGATTTGAGGCATTAGTTCATTAAAATGAAACCAATCCAATGCCGTAAATTTTAAGATCATCTCATCGTAAACAAGCTTTGCCATTATCGTCACGGAGTTAAATCTGTCGGTTAGCTCGACTCTCTTTTTAATCGCTTCTTCTAACTCTCTAAAAGTTTTTTCATTTGTTGCAAGCTTTTCAAAAGAGATTAAATTGCTATCATTAAGTTTACTAAGGTCTTTTTCAAATTCCGCCGTATGGTCCATAACCGCGTCATAATCAGCCTCTAGGAGGCTTTTTTCGAGCAAGAAATTCACCTCATCGTTAGCATCCATCATATTATCAATCGAGCTTTTCCACTCGTAGGCGATGTTTAGATCTCTGGCGACCTTATGGGTCATTACGGTACCGAAAAATGCGATACAAATTATAGTAAAAAACAAAATTTTATGGAAGATTATCTTGCGTCTCATTTTAAAATTTCCGGTTTTTCGCCGCTTAAAGTCAGCAAAAATTTATAAAGCGCATGCGTCTGCTCATCGCTTAGATCGTAGTTTATACGCATTTTTGCAACCATTTTAAGCGCTTCTTTTAGATCCATTACTTCACCGCTATAAAAGTACGGCGCGGTTTTTTCGATATTTCGAAGGCTAGGCACTTTGTAACGGCCGGTTTTGTTGCCTTCTCCCTTATCAAATTTTAGCTCATAGTAGATATTTGCGCCTATATTTTTGCCGCTGTGGCAGTTTATGCAGCCGATTTTTTTAAATAGCTCAAATCCGCGCTTTTCCTCATCGTCGAAAACGCTCTCGTCGCCGCTAATAAATTTGTCGAATTTAGCGTTTGGCGTGACGAGGGCTTTTTCAAAATTTACCAGCGCATCGACGATGTTTTCAAAGCTTACTCCATCCCCATAAAGCTCTTCAAATTTTTTCTTGTAAACGGAGTTTTGATTTACCTTCTGGATTAAAAATTTCGGCTCGCTGGCAAGCTCATTTTTACTCGTTAGGCTCTGCCTCACCTGCTCAGCTAGTTCCTTAACCTCGCCGTTTTTAAAAAATATAAAATTTAACGCCGAATTTAGCGCGGTAGGCGGGCTGATCTGCTCGTCGGCGGAGATTTTTACGTTTTTTTTGCTCGTGCCGCTTAAGTCCCAGTAAAGGTTGTGACATCTCTCGCAAGATAGCGTGCCGCTCGGGCTTATCGATGCGTCGAAAAACAGCTCCTTGCCTAGTCTGGCTTTTTGTTCGTCAAATTTCGGCTGGGTGACCGGAGATAAAACGTGCGAAGCGGCAAAAGCTTGAACGCAAAAAAAACATAAAACGCACGAAAATATCTGCAAAAACGCTCGCGGCAACTAAAATCCTTTTTAAATTTTAAATAAATATCGCGATTATATCTTAAAAAACTAAAAGCTTCATTGAAGAGACGATTTTTTCCGTCACGAAGCCGTCCTGCGCGATACTTTCTAGCCGCGATCTGACTGCGTTTTCCTCGTGCGCGAAATTTGCTATCTCCAAATGCCAAAGCGCGTTTTGCGTCATCTCTTCAAGCGTGCGTTTTTGCTCGCGAGACTCCTCGAGCACGCAGGAGTTAAAGGCGATATTTTCGCGGCGCAAGTATTCCTCAAAGAAATTTGCCTTTTCTTTAAAGCATCGCCTCTCAAATCCTTCGTAAAAAAGCTCCAAAACGCTTGAATTTCGCGGTTTATTCCACCAAAGATAGACCCTTTTTTTGCCTAAATTTATAAATTTGACAAAATCCTCTTCGTCTGCGATCGCAGGGCTCATCGTGCTAAAAGCCACGTCGTAAACGCGGTTTGGATTAAAGTTTTTAAAATCGCTTTGAACGGCGGTTAAATTTGAAATATTAAATTTAGCAGCGTCTTCTAGCATGACTTTTAGCATTTCGCCCGAGATATCCATGCCGGTTATCTCGCGGCAAATTTGCGCTAAAAGCAGCGTATGCACGCCCGTGCCGCAGCCGATATCCACGACGCTTTTGCCGTCAAATTTGACGCCGAATTCCTCGATCTTAGCGTATAGTTGTCTTTGAAAAACGCTTGGCTCGCCCGTAAATCTCGTATAGCTCGCCGCCTTTTTGTCCCACATCTCTTTCATTTTGTTTGCCTTTAAATTTTTGCTACAATTTTAGCGTTTTTAGGAGCGAAAATGAAAATTTTTTACTACGAATTTACCGTGGGCGAGGACGCCATCGACGTGAATCATCACGCAAACAACGCTCACTACGTCATCTGGATGCAAGAGGCAGCCAACGCGCACTCAAACGCCGTGGGCGACCTCATCGAGACCAATCTCGCGCAAAATCGCACATGGATGGTACGCAGGCACGAGATAGACTATTTGGGGCAGCTGTTTTTGGGCGATAAAGTGAGTGTGAAAACCTGGACTCAGCCCGAAAAAAGAAGCTGCTCAAAGCGCTTTTACGAGTTTAGCAAGGACGGCGTACCGGTCGCTAGCGCGGTGACGACTTACGTATTTTATGATCTAGCGCGCGGTCGTCCGATCGCTATACCGCCGGAGATTGCGAGACTTTACGAGGATTAGTTTTAAATCCCCGCGTCAAATTTGAGTTTTAAATTTGACGTAGCAACCGCTTTAAATTTAGCAGACCGCGTTTTTATAAATTTGCGACGAATTTTTTTGGAAGTCGTTTTTTAAATTTAATGCCAGTAAGTAAATTTGGATTCAGAATTTGTCGCCAAATTTAAGCGCAAATTTTAAAAGCAATCGTCGCAAACGCCCTTAACTACGACGCTTTTGACGTGATTTTGTTTTAGGCGCGGCATGTCGATATTAGTCATCTTATGGCAGACGTCGCAGACGAAATACGCCTTTGCTCCGTTTTCAAGTTCGTAGAAATTTTTGCGGTTATTTTCGCTTTTTAGCACGATGCCCTTAGCCTCAAAAAGGTCCATACAGCGGTAAAACGTGGTTTTGTTTGCGCCTATCTGGGCTAAAATTTCATCATAACTAAGCGGCGCGGCGGCGGAGTTTAAAATGTGTAAAATCTCTAATCTAAGCGGAGTGATTTTGATATCATTTTTCGTTAAAAGCTCCTCAAAACCGGCTTTTTCTTCCAAATTTTCGCCCATATTTTTCCTCCGCGTTAAGAATTTTAGGGTATTATACCTTGAGAAAAATTAATTTGCAACTAAGTTGCTTTTGATATAATTTCGCCCAAATTTTAACACGGAAAGGATAAAAATGAGAAAAATTTTCGCGTTTTTATGTTTGGGCTTAGTCGCGCTCTACGCCAAAGGGCAAGTTAGCGTCAGTATTTTGCCGCAGGAGTATTTCGTCAAGCAAATCGCGGGCGAGGCCGTCGAGGTAAACGTGATGGTGGGCAAAGGAGCCGATCCGCACACGTACGAACCAAAGCCTAAACAAATGACCGCGCTTGAAAAAAGCGACCTTTATTTTGCTATCGGGATCGAATTTGAGGAGGCTTGGCTACCGAAATTTCAAAAATCCTATCCAAATCTCAAAATCGTAAAAACCGATGCGGGCGTGGAAAAGATCAAATTTGAAGGCCATCACGAACATGGCGAACACGATCATAACCATGACGCCAAACACGAACACGCAGCCCACGATGCTCACCACGAGCATAAGCACGAACACGCAGGCCACGATCATCACGATCACGAGCATCACCACGGCGAATTTGACCCGCACATCTGGCTGGATCCCGTTTCCGTAAAAGTCCAAGCTAAAAATATCGCCGCCGCGCTAAGCGAAAAATATCCTGAGAACAAGGCGCTTTTCGAGGCGAATTTGGCTAAATTTGAAGCTAAGCTCGACGAGCTTGACGGCTTTATCAAAAGCACTCTAGCAAACGTCAAAAACCGCGAATTTATCGTATATCACCCGTCTTGGGGCTACTTTGCTAAGCGCTACGATCTAGAGCAAATCGCGATCGAAGTAGAGGGCAAGGAGCCAAAACCCGCCCAGCTAAAAGAGCTCATCGAGGAAGCCAAAGAGCACGGCGTGAAGGTCATTTTCGTCGCTCCGCAGTTTTCTAAAAAAGCCGCGCAAACCATCGCCAAAGAAAGCGGCGCTAGCGTCGTAGAGATCGATCAACTGCCGCTTGATTGGGATGCCGAGCTACGCAAAACGGCGCAAATTTTCGCAAAGAGCCTGTAAATGAAATTCGGACGCATATTTGCCGTTTTAGCGCTTTTTGCGTCCTTTTTTAGCTTTGCGCACGCCTGTGCGCTCTGCGCGCTTTACACCCCGACCGCGCACGCCTCGGTCAAATTTGACGTCCAAGGCGACATAATAAAAACAGCCGCCGTAACCTGGACGTTTTCTGAAAATTTCACAGAACTCACGCTACAAAGCTACGACGAAAACGCCGATAAAGCGCTCAGCAAAAACGAAGCATGGAAGGTGCAAAAATCCCTGCTCGACTACATCGTACCGCGCGGATATCTAACGAGCGTGGGCTACTACGACGGCGCGGGCGAGACCGTAAATCTGCACGCCAAAACGCTCTCGCAGCGAGTTTATATAGAGGACGGTAGGCTAAATTTCGAGTATATTTTAGAGCTAAATTTAGCGGTCAAAGACGGCCGCGTCGTCACGGTCGAGGTTTTTGACCACGAGGGATTTTTTAACTTTAAAATAAGCTCGCCCGAGCCTTACGCGCTCACCGATAAAATTTATCTCGTGCCAAACGTAAATTTGAGCGCGGCGTTTTTTGAAATGACCTCAAAAGCGCCTAAAATAGAACCCGCAAAGCCTGAGCTTAGCTCGCTAGTTAAGGCGCAAAATAAGCAAAATTTAGAGCAAATCGACGCGGAGGATAAGGCTAAATTCGACTCGGTTTCCGGTATGAGCCTACAGTTTTTGGAGCGCCTAAAAGAGCTCATCAAGATAAATAGCGCCGAACTAAACGCGCTAAATTTCGCCCTGCTGGCCGCGGTTAGCTTTTTTTACGGCTTTTTGCACGCTGCTGGTCCCGGGCATGCTAAGATGCTCACGGCTAGCTACTTCGTCGCAAACGGCGGCAGCTACTCGCGCGCGCTGGCTTTTGCGATGAAAGTCGGGTTCGCGCACGTGGCGGGAGCGTTTTTGCTCGTGCTTTTTAGCTACGTTTTTTTAAACGCGTTTTTGACGAACAAGGTTAGCGACATGGCGGGCGCGATGACAAAAATCTCGGCTGTAACGATCGTTTGCGTGAGCCTTTATATGATCTACGCCAAGCTCAAAAAAACGGCTCTAAAGCCTAAATTTAGCTTTGCCGCCACGCCTGCCTCGGGCGAAAAGGGCGCAAACCGGGCGAGTAAAGTTTTTGGTTCAAATTTAGCTTTTGCTTCAAATTTGAGCGCGAATTCCGTCAAATTTAACCCCGCCGCTCACGAGAGCCAGTGCGGCTGCGCGGCCTGTAGGGCATCTAACGAGGCGCCAAAAACGGCTAGCGAATGGCTAGTGGTGCTAGCAGGATCGCTCGTGCCGTGTCCTGGCACGCTGCTGGTTTTCGTGCTGGCCTTTAGCCTAAACAGCTACGCGGCGGGGCTTGCTAGCGGCCTGTTTATGGGGCTTGGCATGGGAGCGGTTATATTTCTGGCGGCCGTTTGCGGCTTTAAGCTAAAGAGCGCGGTGAGATTTCGAGCGCTGCGGACTTGCTGCGAGTTTGCAGCGCTTTTTGTGATGCTGGGGCTTGGCGTTTTTATGTTTTATATTTCGGGTAAGGTGAGCGTTTTATGAGCGATATTTCGGTGCGAAATTTGAGCTTCGGTTACGATGAAAACCTCGTGTTTGAGGGCATAAATTTAGAATACGACTGTAAGGATTTTCTAGCTATCATAGGCCCAAACGGCGGTGGCAAAAGCACGCTTTTAAAGCTGATGTTAGGGCTAAACAAGCCAAGCGGCGGGACGATCGAGGTGTTCGGTCAGGAGCCCGCTAGCGTGAGCAAGGCCGTGGGCTACGTCCCGCAAAATATCCCGATAAATCAGAGCTTCCCGATGCGCGTGCTCGAGGTCGTTTTGATGGGGCGGATAGATAAAAAGCTGTTTGGATTTTACGGCAAGGACGACAAGATAGAGGCCGAGGCGGCGCTGGAGCGCGTCGGGATGGGCGAATTTACGCGGCGAAAGATCGGCGATCTAAGCGGCGGGCAGCGCCAACGCGTCTATATCGCGCGCGCGCTTTGCGCAAAGGCTAAAATTTTGATGCTAGACGAACCCACCGCCAGTATCGACACGAAGGGTCAAGCGGACGTCTATAAGCTGCTAAAGCAGATAAACGCTGAAGGCACGGGCGTCGTGCTCATCAGCCACGACGTAAATTTGACGCTAAATTTCGCCACCAAGGTCGCCTACGTCAATCACGATCTTTTCATGCACGAGATCTCGCACGGCTCAAAGCAGGATTTTATCGAGCATTTGGCGAGAGATCATAGGCATTTTTGCGATGTGGAGGTGGCGTTGAAAGAATGTGGCTGCGGACATCGCTAAATTTGGCAACGGCTTGTCTTTTGAGCGTCTTTGAATGAGTTTGCAAAAATATCGCTGCGGCAACCTATCTGGTTAGCCTTGCTCATTTTTGCTTCACAACATTCAAATCCATCTCAAAATACTGTGCCTTAACTTTCTGCGTTCAAATTTGAGTTGCCGTAACCCGCACCCTAAAAATGCGAATTTAAAATGTACGGCGCGACAGCGCCAAATAAATCTGCACGCAGTGCAGCAACATCTCACGTCGTAGGGGATGGGGGATTGTTAAGGGGGAAGGGAGCGACTTCGTAATTCAAGCCCCTTCCCCCTTAACAAGAAAGATTAAATTTAGTGCACAACGCTAAATTTAACCAAACCAAATTTAGCACCTTAAAGATGCGGGTCTCGGTAAGCAACGCCAAAAACGCCGAAACAAAGTAAAAAGGAAACAAATGCTAGAAGCTCTTAGCTTAAATTTTATGCAAAACGCCCTGCTAGCGGGCATCCTAGTTAGCATCGCTTGCGGCGTGATCGGCACGCTCACGGTCATAAACCGCATGGTTTTCATCGCGGGCGGTATCGCTCACGGCGCATACGGCGGGCTTGGCATCGCGTTTTATTTTTCGCTCGAGCCGCTGCTTGGAGCTAGTCTGTTTTCGCTGTTTTTGGCGCTGCTCATTGCTACGATCACGCTCAAAGACAAAAGCAAGATGGACTCCGTTATCGGCGCGCTGTGGGCGTTTGGCATGGCGTTTGGCATCATCCTAACCGACCTAGCGCCGGGCTACAACGTCGATCTCATGAGCTATCTTTTTGGCTCGATTTTGGCCGTGCCGCAGGGCGATCTTGTTTTCATGGCGATCGCAAACTGCGTCATACTCGCCTCGGTCGCGCTATTTTACCGCCAGTTTGAGGCGCTTAGCTTTGACGCGGAGTTTGCGAGGCTGCGCGGGGTGAAGACGACGCTGCTGTACTACGCGCTAACGTGCATGATGGCGCTAAGCGTCGTGATGACGATACGCGCGGTGGGGCTCATACTTGTTATCGCGCTACTCACGATCCCACCCTACATCGCGGGCGCGATATCAAGCCGCCTGGGCACGATGATGCTAAACGCTGCGCTCATCTCGGCCGCGTTTTGCGTGAGCGGGCTGTGGCTGAGCTTTGAGGCGAATTTAACCAGCGGGGCGAGCATTATCCTCATCGCTTCGGTTTGCTTTTTTGTATTTACGGCGGTAAAAAGGCGGTAGATTCGGTGTTTTAGAGCCAAATTTGATCAAATTTCGCTTGTGAGCCCACAGGCGACGGGCTCGTGGCGCTCTCAAATTTGGCCAAATTTACGGATTGATTAGCTTTTGTTTTACGTAGTAGCCTAGGTGCTCTTGCAAGAGGCGGTCGTTTTTTGAAATCTCGTATAGCGAATTTATCAAATTTTTATACTCGTCGCTCTCCTCGTCCACTACGCAGTAAAAAAGAAATTTTTTATTTTCATAAAAACAAAGTTCGACTTTAAACGATATCCACGAATATCCAGAGTCAAAATACCTAAAATATACGTCGCCGATACAGACCGTATCGCCGCGTTCAGTTATAAAGCGTTTGTTCGTGACGTAAAGCTTTTTGGCCTTGGCGGTCTTTACGCTTTGGCGCGCAAAAAGGCAAAATAAAAATGCGCAGCTCACCGTCATGGCGACCCAAAAGACGCCTACGTCAAAGCCCTTGTCGCGCGCGTATAAAAGCAGTATCAAAAGACAAAACGCGGAGCCGACTTCTTTATGGACGGTATGCGCGAGCTCAAATTCGCACAAAATCTCCTCGCCCTGCGCAAGTATAGCGTGCTTTGGCGCCGCTAAATTTTCATCCTCGTTCATTTTTTCCCTTCCTTTGCGCGGTCAAATTTACGCCGAAATTTTTAAATTTAAACGTAAGTTTGGGCCGCACACGTCAAATTTTGCTTTCGATGCGCCCGAATTTGAGCAAAATTTAGCGCTCAAATTCGCCGTTAAAACCTTAAATTTAACCGTAAAATTCGGCCGCCCAGTATTTAAGCATGCAAAAGCCGCTAGCTCAAATTTTCTCGCGATTTTTTATTTTTATAGTAGCTGCCGACCTCGCTAACGACGATGCCAAAGAGTATGAGCCCGGCTCCTGCTATCTGCACGCCGCTTAGTATCTCGCCGCCGACGAAATACCCTACTATCCCCGCACTCACGGGCTCAAACGTAAATATAAGCGAGGTTTTAACGGGCGTCGTGTAGCGCTGTGCCGCGGTTTGCACAAAAAACGCCAAAACCGTCGCAAACACCGACGTTACAGCGACAGCGACGAAAAACGCTTCGTCTAAAACGGGCGCGACGCCGCGAGGCTCGAAAATCTGCGCCGCAACGAAACAAAGCACCGCCACGGCCGCAAACTGCGCGCTCACCATCCAATACAGCTCGCACTTGCGCACCAAAACGCCCGTGAAAATTATATGCAGCGCAAAACCTAGCGCGCAAACGACGCTAAGTCCCTCGCCGACGCCAAAACCCAGCTCGCTGCCCGTTAGCAAATAAAGCCCCGCCGCCGACAAAAACGCGCCGATAAAGGCGTAAACGACGACCTTTTGTCCGAAAAACGCAAGCGCGATAAAGGGCGTAAAAACCGCGTTTAGTCCCGTGATAAAGGCGACGGTGGAGCTTGGGGCGTATTTTAGAGCAAAGGTCTGAAGCGTAAAGGCCGCAAACAAAAGCGCGCCTAAAAATGCGCCGAATCTTAACGAATTGCGGTCGATTTTTCGCGTAAATTTGAGGCTTATGAGCGCCATCAAAACGGCCGAGATCAAAAACCGCCAAAACAAAAGCGTAAAAACGCCGTTGGTCTTTAGCGTCTGCGCCATCGGCAAAAACGTCACGCCCCAGACCACCGCGATCACGAATAGCGCGAGGTCGGCCTTAAATTCGGTTGATTTTTTCATCTGATTTCTTTAGCTAAATTTAAGGGGCAAATTTAACGCAATTTGACTAAATTCGGGCTTTATCGCGTCAAATTAAAAGTCGCCGCCGTCTTGCCAGCGGGCGAAACGGCGATAAATTTAAAGCCAAATTTAAGAGTCGATTTTAAAAAGATTTCCGTCAAAATCGCCGCGAGAGTAAATTTGACGGCGATTTGATAAATTTGATTTTACGGCGAGGTTTTGCCGCGAATAAAACGACAGGCAAAACCCGCCAAAATTTAGGCTAAATTTTCCTTTTTAGCGCGCAGATAGCTGCCTATCTCGCTGATCAAAACTCCGACCAAGATAAGCGCCGCGCCGCAAAGCCTATATGCGCTGATGTCCTCCGCGCCGACGAAATATCCCATCGCTCCGGCGGTTACGGGCTCTAGGGTGAAAAATATCGCCGTTTTAACGGGCGTTGTAAATTTTTGCATCAAGGCCTGCGCGAAAAACGCAAACGCCGTGCCTAGCACGCCCACGACTAGCATCGCTATGACGAACGCCTTGTCTACGACGGGAGCGATTTTAGCGTCCTCAAAAACCAAAATAGCCGCAAAACAAAGCGCGATTAGGGTCAAAATTTCAAAATAAACCATATTTACGAGGTTGCATTTTTGCACTAGGCGGTTCGTTAGCACGATGTGAAACGAATAAGCGCAGGCGCAAACCAGAGCCAAAATTTCGCCCAGGCCAAAGCCCACCTTCGTATCGCCTATCATATAAAGCCCCGCCACCGCAAACGCCACGCCCACATACGCGTAAGAGTAAATTTTATGCCTAAAAAGCCCCGCCGCGATAAAAGGCACCAAAGCCACGTTTAGCCCGATGATAAAAGCCACAGACGAGGTGTCGGCGTATTTAAATGCAAAAGTCTGACTCACAAATCCCGCAAACAAAAACAAGCCCAAGATCACGCCGGGTTTTATATCAGGCGCGCTTACGTCCTTTAGCTTTTTATAAAATATCGCCCCCACTATGATCGCCGCTAGCAAAAATCTCCAAAACAAAACGCCGAAAACCCCGTTAGTCGCAAGCGCGAGCGAGGTAGGCAGATAGCCTAGACCAAAGACTATCGCAACAAATATCATGCCTACGTCGGCGCGAAATTCCAAACTATTTTTCACCGTTTTCCCTTGCGATTTTACTTAAAAATTCCCTGCAGGATCTTCGTGCCTTGCTCGACCGCGCCGCCTCGTAGCGAGCTTTCTTTCTCGCTCATCACGTTAAAGAGCCCGTCTAGCGTCTTGCGCGTGATGTAGTCGTTTAGATCCTCGTTTTCTTGCGGAACGTATTCGCCCGCGCCCATGCTAGTAGCGAGGCCTTTTAGCTGTTTTGCGGCGTCTGATTTTGCCAGCGCGCTGCCCGCGACGAACGAATTTAGCCCGTTATAGGCCGTTGCGAAGGTATTATCGCTCATCATTTTGGTGATGATCGGCTTAAACACGGCTTGCAGCTTCTGGCTCGAGTTTTGTTGCAAAAACTTCGTAAAGCTATCCTTGCCGCCTTCTAGCACCTTTTTCACGTCCGCGTCGCTCATGTTTTTTATCACGCCCGAAAATACGTCCGCAGCTCCCGGCACGGCTGCGCTCGCGGCGTTATTTATCGAGGTTACGAGCTCGTTCGCCCACTTTTCGCCGCCTACTTTTTTAGCCAAATTTGCAGCCGTTTCCAGGCTCTTTGGCAGCGGGATTTTAGCCGCGGCGTTGTTTAAAAATCCCCCGTTTGATAGCTCCTTAACGGCCGCGTTTAGAGCCGTGCTAACCGCGCTTTTGTAGTCGCCCGAGTTTGCCGCGCCAAGTATCTGCGCGCCTTGATTTAGCGTTTCTTTATTTAGCGCGTCCTGCCAGCCTGCTTGCGCCGAAGCGGCGAGTAAAACCGCGCATAAGATCAAACTTTTTTTCATCGTTTTTTCCTTAAAGTAAAATTCGGCGGTTATGATATTAAAACTCGGCTTTTAAACGGGTAAATTTTGTCCTTTTTAGGGCAAATTTACCTGCACCTTTACGGCACGGAGGGCTAAATTTGCAAATTTAAATCCCAAATTCGAACCGCGATTTAAGGGCTAAATTTAAGCGCAAATTTATAAGCCCCTTTCGTCTTTGCGGCGAGCGATTTTAGCCGTCAAATTTAGTCGAAAATTTGAGCAAGATTATCCGCAAGAAGTAAATTTTAAGCTAAAATTAGCCTTTTTGAAAGGATAAAATGGAGCTTTTACTTCTCTCTATCGCGCTTGCCATGGACGCGGCGGCGCTTAGCATCGCAAACGGCGCAAAATACCGCAATCTCGCGCTATCAAAGATTTTGTTTATCGCGTTTGTTTTTGGATTTTTTCAGGCTGCGATGCCGCTTGCGGGCTACTTTTTGGGCGCGGCGTTTGCGAGATTTATCGCGCAGATCGATCATTTCATCGCGTTTGCGATTTTGGGCTTTTTGGGTGCAAAAATGATCCGCGAAGCCTGTAGAAACGAGCCCGCGCAGGCCGTGAGCCTTGATACGAAGATGCTGCTTTCCGGCGGATTTGCCACCAGTATCGACGCGCTAGCCGTGGGCGTGACGCTGAGCTTTACGGCTGCTGATATCTGGTTTAGCGCCGCCGTGATCGGCATAGTGTGCTTCGCGATTAGCGTCGCGGCGTTTTACGTCGGTAAATTTGCGGGAGAGTTTTTGGAGCAAAAGGCGCTGATTTTAGGCGGCGCGATCCTCGTCGGACTTGGTTTTAAAATCCTAATCACACACCTTTTGGATCACGGGTTTTTGAGTCAAATTTGACGGCGCCTCGCAGTAAGCGCCGTTTTGTTAAATTTGCCGTTCATACAGACCACAAGGCAAGCACGCGCGACGAAAACAACCTAAAAAATATTTAAATTTGCACTCTTTCTTGCATGAATTTCCTATTTTTATATAAGTTATATTCTTTTTATTTTTATTATGTCTTTTATTGTGATCACTTTTTCATATTCGGCCGCTTTTTTATCGGATACGTCTTTGTCGTTTAGTAACTCTTTTTTATACGGGTTTGACTCTGCTTCACACTTAGGCTCTTTTGCCTCTAAATAAACGTTATCAAAATCGACTTGCGATATTGATATATTTTGAAGTTTATAGTGGGTGGTCGTTGCGGTTAATGTGATTTTAAAATCTTGACTGTCTTGATCGTAAAAAAAGATTGATTTATTGGCTTCGTTATCTGTTTCAAGCATTTTTACTTTTAAATTTGCAGCCAAAGCATCATATTTAACGTTTGGATTATCGCAAACCTCTTTTAGGCTCTTTGCTGCCTTTCCGCTAGCTTTATCTACCTTAGCACCCCCCCCATTGGCGCTATAATCAAAGCAGCCGCCTAGGGTTAAAACGGTAGCACCTGCTAAATAGCCGATAAGATAGTTTTGTTAGTCATGTTTTTTCCTTTAAATTTGATTACGTAAAAGCCTTTTGGCCCGCCTGTTTGTCGCTTTTTTCGTTAGATATTATAATTATATACGCATATATCGCGGCTTAAATTTAAGCGTTTGGTTTTTAAAAAGCGGGCGTAAAATTTGGACTTAAATTTGGCAAATCGCGCGGCGAGTCAAATTTGGCCCCAGTTTTGCTCGCCGTAAAAGCGTAAATTTAGCTCAAATTTAACCCGCGCCGCCCAAAAGCAAATTTAAATAAGCCCGTCCAGATCGATCTCTATGCCGACGGGGCAGTGATCGGAGCCCGTGATATCGCTTAGGATAAACGCGTCTTTTAGGCGGTCTTTGAGGCTTGATGAAATGAAAAAATAATCGATCCTCCAGCCGACGTTTTTAGCGCGGGCGTTAAAACGGTAGCTCCACCACGAATACGCGTCCGCCTCGTCGCCGCGCACGTGCCGAAAGGTGTCGATAAAGCCGCGCGAGACGACCTCGTCCAGCCATGCGCGCTCGATGGGCAAAAAGCCCGAGGTTTTGGCGTTTGCTTTGGGGTTTTTGAGGTCGATTTCGCGGTGCGCGGTGTTTACGTCGCCGCAAAATATCACGTCTATGCCCTGCTTTACGAGCTCGTCTATATACGCCAAAAACTTAGCGTAAAAGTCCATCTTGTAGGCTAGGCGAGTCTCGTCTTTTTGGCCGTTTGGAAAATAGATGTTAAAAAGCGCGACGTTGCCAAATCTATGCTCCAAAACCCGCCCCTCGTCGTCGTCGAAAAATGCCGCTTTTTGCGTGGCGGAGCTAAATTTAGCCAGACTCATCACGCCGGAATACCCGGCTCTGGCCGCTGAATTGACGCTGATTTCGTTAAATCCAAGCTTATAAATCTCGGCGGGCACGTCGCTTTCGCGTACCTTTATCTCCTGAAGGCCCAAAAAATCTGGCTTTTGCTCTTCTAGCCAAGCAAAACCGTCTTTAGCAGCGACGGCGCGCAGTCCGTTTACGTTCCAGCTGATTAGTTTCAAATTTTATCCTTTGTTAAATTTGGCGTATTGTATCGCAAGAGCCGTAAAATAAGCTAAAATTTAGTAAAATCAGGATCATTTTAAGGAGTAAAAAATGAAAAAAATCATCGTTTTATCGCTTGCGCTTGCCGTGTTTTTGGGTGCTAAAGAGATAAAAAGCGCGAACATTTTTCTCTCGGACGTAAAGTCGGTTACGGAGCTGGGGGCGTTTTTAAAGGCAAACAAGGACGAGATCGTGAAGCTAAATTTGAGCTACTGCGCAAATAAAAATAGCCGAGAAACGGCCGAAAACGAGGCGGAAAGCCGCGAGGACGGGGGTCGAGAAAGCGAAATATCCGAAACCTATAAACTAAAGGGCGGCGCGCGCATCGACTATACCGGCATACACTACGACATAGTCGGATACGATATAGCGATGAACGCAGGCGTAAAATCGGGCGACCTAACGATGGTCTACAAGGCAAAGGACGGGCGCGAAAAGTTTTTGCTTTTGCAAGCGCTTAGCTCGCAAGAGGGCGAAAAATACAAATGGGAGTACCTCTGGGACGAAACGGCTAAATGCGTCGGCGGCGAAGTGCGGCTGGAGGGGGCATTTTATATAGACGAGGGTAAATTCCCCCAGAGCGCGGATATAGAAAAGTCCGGGGATTACGACATTTTCTCGCTCGATCCCGTCGCGAAAAAATACTTTAAACTGCTAGAATACAAGTAAATTTAGCGCGATGACGGAGCTAGAGAGGGAGATTTTCGGTCAAATTTTGGGCGAGAAAAAGATGGAGATCATCTTGTTTTTATCCCGAAATGCGGACGAAAACGGCTTCATAACCGTTAAAATTTCAGATATCTGCGAGCAGACGGACGCCAGCAAGCCCACCGTCACGCAGACGATAAAACTGCTTGAAAATCACAAAATTTTCGAGCGAGTGAAAAACGGGATTTATAGATTTAAAAATTTAAAGGAACTAGAGAAAAAATGAGGAAAATTTGGATATTCGCCGCTGCGGTTGCGTTCGCAAACGCCGCGATAGACGAGGCCGGGCTAAATGCCTGCATAAACAAAGGCGACGCCGCAAGCTGCGAAAAAACGCTCGCCGAGCTAGAAAAAAGCTGCTCGGGCGGCGACGCGCTGGCTTGTTACCTTTCCGCGGAGTTTTACGCCAAAGGACTAACGGGCTACAAGGACGGCGCAAAAGCCTTTGCCATCTACAAAGATGCCTGCGCCGCAGGGAGCGTGGAGAGCTGCTACGAGGAGTCAGTGTTTTATCTAAAGGGCGACGTCGCAGAGCAAAGCTTCGAGCTATCGGGCGAGCGACTCAAAAAGGCCTGCGAGCTTGGCTCTAAACGTGCGTGCAATATACTTGAACTAGCGAAGTGAAGCTGTTTTTAGCCGTATAAAGACGGGTTTTGCGTATGACGGATACGCCGGAGCGATGTTAAATTTGGTTTCGGCGCAGGATTTTAGATTATTTCTAGTTATTAAATTTGGATAATTTGCTACAAAACTTCACTCAAATTTTACAAAGCCGCTTGTAATAAATTAGCCGTCTTGTTTATGGTTATTAAATTTGAGAAATTTACGGGTTTTGCTATTTTTATAGAACTCGATTTCGAACGCCGAATTTAACTTTGACGGACGGTTTTTGTTTTACGTATTGACGGCGCGGCGGGCTGGAAATTTGATAAATTTTAGTTGGATAAATTTGGAAAATTTACGTGTTAGCGGCGACTAAAAATTTATCGGTTTATATACTTTAACTTAGTTTTTATTTGATATTTTTAACGCTAAATTTAAAAAAGCAGATCCGAATTTGCAACTATTTTTCATAGATTTTACCTAAAGCGCAAAGATAAGTCGTTCTCAAATTTAACCTGCATGACGACTCCGTCTGTAGCAAAATTTGCATCCAAATTTAACGAAAATATCGTATAAAAATGCCGAAATTTGAGCGAATTTTAAAATTTACAGATCTGCGTCCGAGATAGCTTCGGCTTGATAATGCGCAATCAGCGGCTCGATGATCTCGTCGAAAAGTCCCGCCGCCATTATCGCATCGAGGCGGTAAAGCGTCAAATTTATGCGGTGGTCGCTGATACGGTTTTGCGGGAAGTTGTAGGTGCGGATACGTCCCGAGCGGTCGCCGGTGCCGACTTGGCTTTTGCGCTCGCTGGTTTCTTTGGCCAGGCGCTCTTCTTCTTGTATCTCGTAAAGGCGAGCTTTCAGCACCTTCATCGCGGCTTCTTTGTTTTTGTGCTGGCTTTTGCCGTCTTGGTTCGTGACGACGATGCCTGTGGGGATGTGAGTGATTCGCACCGCCGAGTCGGTCGTATTTACCGACTGTCCGCCGTGGCCCGAGCTGCGCATGACGTCAATGCGAAGATCGTTTGGATTTATCTCGATCTCGCTATCTTCGACCTCAGGCATAATAGCAACGGTTACTGCAGAGGTGTGTACACGACCTTGGCTCTCGGTCTCGGGTACGCGCTGGACGCGGTGAGTACCGCCCTCAAATTTGAGCCTCGAGTACGCCCCCTTGCCCTTTATCAGCAAAATAATCTCTTTAAAGCCGCCCGTATTGCCCTCGCTTTGGCTCACGATCTCGAATTTATACCCGCGAAGCTCGGCATATCTGGCGTAGGCGTTAAACAAATCGCCCGCAAAAAGCGCCGCTTCGTCTCCGCCCGTACCTGCGCGGATCTCTAAAAATACGTTTTTATCGTCATTCGGATCTTTTGGAAGGAGTAAAATTTTAATCTCTTCTTCGAGATTTTCTTTTTGGGTTTCGAGATTTTTGAGTTCGTCTTTGGCTAGCTCGCCAAGCTCGGCGTCATCGAGCAGAGCCTTGTTCTCCTCGATATCCGCGAGAGTTTGTAGATAGGACTTTGTAGCCGAGGCGATATCTTCTAAATTTGATTGCTCTTTGGAGAGCTTGGTCATATTTGCGATATCGTTTGTGATAGACGGATCGCTAAGCAGACGAGAGAGCTCGTCGTAGCGATCCAAAAAAGGCTGCAGTTTGTCGGCTAACATTAAAATTTAGATTAAGCAGATAGTTTGTTTACGAGTTTTGCGAGGCGTCCTACGCGGCGAGAAGCTGTTTGTTTTTTCAAAAAGCCCTTGCTAACAAAGCTGTGGAAGTCTTTATTTGCCACTTTAAACGCGTTTAGCGCGGCTTCTTTATCGCCTGCCTCAACGGCTACGCGCACGGCTTTAGTGATATTTTTAAGCCTAGTGCGGTAAAATCTGTTTCTTTCAGTCCTTTTGATAGTCTGTCTGGCTCTTTTTTCAGAAGATTTATGGTTTGCCATAATGTCCCTTTTGTCATAATTTTAGTCCGTGATTATATAAAAATCAGTTTTAAAATCCGCTTAATTTAAGTAAAATTTAAAGCGAGGAAATTTACGGCTTAAATTTTAATATTTTTTGATAGAATAAGTCGGAAATTTAATAAATTTATGGAATTTGCCAAGAAAAAAGCTTTCTGGCAAATTCTGCGGTGCAGTATTTTGAGATGGGTTTGAATGTTGTGCGGAAATTTTCGTCCCAAGGCTAGACAAGTAGTCTGCCGCAGGGCGAAAATTTTAAACTCATTCAAAACCAGCGTAGCGACGCCGCAGGCGGGGTTTCTATAAAGACGCTCAAAAGACAAGCCGATATAAGCCATAAAAGGAAAGATAATGAAACTATTCGGTACCGACGGCGTCCGCGGCAAAGCGGGCGAAAAACTCTCCGCCGCAACGTCCATGCGCCTTGCTATGGCCGCGGGGATATATTTTAGGCAGTTTGCGTCGCATACGAACACAATTTTGCTAGGCAAAGACACGCGCAGAAGCGGCTACATGATCGAGACCGCCATCGTCGCAGGGCTTACGGCCGTGGGCTACAACGTCCGTCAGATCGGCCCGATGCCTACTCCCGCGATCGCATTTCTCACCGAGGATATGCGCTGCGACGCGGGCATCATGATCAGCGCCTCGCACAACCCGTACTACGATAACGGCATTAAATTTTTCGACAGCGAAGGCAATAAACTGGGCGAAGAGGCCGAAGCGCAGATAGAAAAGATTTATTTTGACGACGCGCTCATAGAAAGATCGCAAAAGCAAATGCTCGAAATCGGCGCCGCAAAGCGCATCGACGACGTCATCGGCCGCTATATCGTGCAGATCAAAAACTCATTTCCTAAAAATCTCAGCCTGCACGGACTACGCGTGGTTTTAGACGTCGCAAACGGCGCTGCGTACAGGGTCGCTCCGACTATCTTTAGCGAGCTGGGAGCCGAAACCATCGTCATAAACGACGAGCCAAACGGCAGCAACATAAACCTAAACTGCGGCGCGCTCTATCCGCAAAATTTAGCCTCCGAAGTTGTGCGGTTGCGGGCGGATTTAGGCTTTGCGCTTGACGGCGATGCCGACAGGCTCGTAGTCGTAGACGAGTGCGGAGAGGTGGCAAACGGCGATAGTTTGCTGGGCGTCATGGCGGCATTTTTACAAGAAAACAAAGCCTTAAAAGGCGGCGCGGTAGTGGCTACCGTGATGAGCAACGCGGCGCTCGAAGACTACCTAAAATCCCACAAAATCAAGCTTCTACGCGCAAACGTCGGCGACAAATACGTGCTTGAAAAGATGAAAGAAAACGGCACGAATTTCGGCGGCGAGCAGAGCGGTCACATCATCTTTAGCGACTACGCAAAAACTGGCGACGGGCTCGTGGCGGCGCTGCAGTTTGCGGCACTAGTGCTAAAAAAAGGTAAAAAAGCGAGCGAAATTTTAAACGAGATAAAGCCGTATCCGCAAATTTTGCTAAATTTAAAGATAACTGAGAAAAAGCCGCTTGAAAGCATCGCCGGACTAAAAGAGCTTGAAGCAAGCCTCGCAAAGGAGGGCATCCGCTCGCTATTTCGCTACTCGGGCACCGAAAACCTCATTAGGCTTTTACTTGAAGGCAAGTGCGCCGACGTTCTAAAAACCCGCATGGACGAGGTCGAAAAATTTTTCGTAAAAGCGCTAAATGGCTAAAATTTTAGGCGTTTTTTTTGCGGCGTTTTTCGTCGTTTTCGCGCTCGATCAGGCGGTCAAGCAGATATTTTTGGGCGGTTTTTCGTGGCAGGGCGAGTATTTTTCGCTAGTGCTTGCTTACAACCGAGGCGTGGCGTTTTCGATGTTTGCGTTTCTTGGCGAATGGCTCAAATTTATCCAGCTAGCGCTGATTGCGGGCATTTGCGGTTATCTGCTTTGGCGGTTAAAGCGTAAATTTGACGCGCAGACCGCGGCAAAAGCGGAGCCAAATTTGAGCGCAAACGGCGAGAAAAAGGAAATTTTAGAGGAGCACGCGCTAGGAGCGGGTATAATCCTGGGCGCGGGCAGTTCAAATTTGCTCGACCGTTTCGTTCACGGCGGCGTCGTGGACTACGTCTACTGGCACAAGTGGTTTGAGTTTGCGATCTTTAACCTCGCCGACGTTATGATCGACGTCGGAGTCGTGCTCATACTCTGGCAGAGCTTTGCCGCTGGGCGAAAGGGGGCTAAAAATGGGCGATAACGTTTATATAGCCTACGCGCTTTGGCTGCTTACGGGCTGGTTTGGCGGGCATAGATTTTATCTGGGTAAATTCGTGAGCGGTTTTGCGATGATGGCGCTGTTTTTTTATCGGATATAGCCTAGCTTGGGCGATCGTGGGTTACGTATTTTGGGCGCTTTGGGGCGCGTGGTGGCTCTTTGATCTGCGCTTAACCGGCGCAGCCGTCGAGAAAAATCAGAAAAAAGAAGCGCTAAAAGACAAGCTGCGCGCGCAAGACCTCGA
>NZ_JBQNAN010000023.1:0-24766 GCF_052170435.1 Campylobacter sp. | reverse complement strand
CCATTATCATCTTTGCCATGGCTCTAGCTTCTAGTTTATAAAATTTTAGATACGAAGTAAGGTCGATAAAGGCCTCGTCGATGGAGTAGACGTAGATGTCCTCTTTGGCGATGTATTTTAGATAGATGCCGTAAATTTTAGCCGCGTAGTCTATGTAAAACTGCATCCTGGGCGCAGCGATTATATATTTGATGTTTTTAGGGATTTCAAATAGCCTGCATCTGTTTTTTACGCCAAGAGCCTTTAGAGCGGGGCTAACAGCTAAACACACGCTACCTTCGCCTCTACTAGCGTCGGCGACGACTAAATTCGCCTCAAATGGATCAAGTCCTCGCTCCACGCACTCGACCGAGGCGTAGAAGGACTTTAGATCGATGACGGCGTAGGCGGGAGTTTGGGTTTTCATAGGTGGTTAAATTTGCTTGCGCGCTAGGCGGAGTTAAAGAGCGGCTGGGCGGGCCAAATTTGACTCCGCCGCCGCAAATGCTTTTAAATTTCGTCTAAAACGCATCGTCGATAGCTTGACAGATGATATGCCCTATCATGATATGCATCTCTTGGATGCGCGGCGTATCGTTTGACGGCACGACCAAATTTAGCTCGCAAAGCTCGTTCATCGCGCCTCCCGTGCGGCCGCTTAGACCGATGGTTTTGATACCGATTTTTCGCGCGAGCTCGAGCGCTTTTACGACGTTGCCGCTATTTCCGCTAGTAGAGATCGCGATGAGCAGATCGCCCTCGCGGCCCAGAGCCTCTAGCTGACGCGAGAAAACAAACTCATATCCGTAGTCGTTGCCAATCGCCGTGAGCGCTGAGGTATCGGTCGTTAGCGCAATGCCGGCTAGCGCGCCTCGCTCGGTTTTATAGCGACCCGTTAGCTCGGCTGCGATATGCTGCGCGTCTGCTGCACTTCCACCGTTTCCGCAAAGCAAAATTTTACCACCCGCCTTTAGCGTCGCTACCGCCGTTTCGCAGGCTTTTTTGATGTCAGCTTCCAGTGCAAATGTCGCCTGTATCGTCGCTAGATGTCCCTCTAGCTCGCTTTTTATCATCTCAAGAGTCTTCACTTTTTATCCTTTTTATCGTCGCGCTCGTGCTTTTGCCCGCTACGAACTCTACTAGCCGCACGTCTTTTACGACGCTACTGCCGACGACTTCTTTGCCTTCGTAGTCCGCACCCTTTACTAGCACGTCGGGGCGCAGTTTTTCGATCAAATTTAGAGGCGTTAGCTCGTCAAATATCGTCACGTAATCAACCGCCCCAAGAGCCGCCAGCACGGTAGCGCGATCAGCTTGCGCATTTACGGGGCGAGCGTCGCCTTTTAGCGCGCGCACCGAGGCGTCCGAGTTTAGCCCGACTACTAGTATATCGCCAAATTCCCGCGCCTTAGCTAGATAGCTCACGTGTCCCGCGTGCAGGATGTCAAAGCAGCCGTTTGTAAAAACCAGCCGTTTTTCGCCGCGGCTAGCTAGCGTCGCGGCTAGCTCGTCCGCGTTTTTGATTTTCTCCTCGAAGCCGGCCGCGTTTTTACGGCGTACTAGTTCGTTTATCTCCTCAAAGCTAGCCGTCGCCGAACCGACCTTAGCCACGACGACCGCGGCGGCTAAATTTGCCGTCTCGATCGCTTTTTTGATACCTTCGCCGGCACCCAGCATCACGCCCAGAGTCGCTAGCACCGTATCCCCCGCGCCCGTGACGTCAAAGACCTCTTTTGCCAGAGCTGGAAATTTAACCGCCCGCCCGTCCTCTAAAAGCGCGATACCCTCCTCAGAGATCGTAATCAGCGAATGGGTCAAATTTAGCTCGTTTTTTAGTAAATTTAGCGCCGTAAAAAGCTGCTCGTCGTTTTCTATTTTAAAGCCCACGGCCTCGCCCGCTTCTTTTTTATTGGGCGTTAGCAGCGTGGCGCCCTTGTATTTCGAGTAGTCCGCACCTTTTGGATCGATGAGCACGGGCTTGCCGGCATCCGCGCATGCCTTTATGAGTTTTTGGCACAGCGACGGCGTCAGCACGCCCTTGCCGTAGTCCGATAGCAGCGCGACGTCGTAGCTCTCTAGCGCGCGGGCGAAATTTGCCGCCAGCTCGTCCTCGCACGTTACGGCTTCGACGCTTTCTTTATCTATGCGCACGACTTGCTGATGCGTCGCCATCACGCGGCTTTTTATCGAGCTCGTGCGTCCGATCTCGCGTTTGATAAACTCAGGTCTAGCGCCCTGCTCCCGCAATATCCGCTCTATCTCGTCGCCCGTTTCGTCATCGCCTAGCACGCTCATGACGCCGACTTTTGCGCCTAGCGAGAGCAAATTTAGCACCACGTTACCCGCTCCGCCTAGGCGTTTGGTTTCGTTTTTTATCTTTACCACCTGCACGGGAGCTTCGGGCGAGATACGCTCGCAGCTGCCCCAGATGTAGTGATCGAGCATCAGATCGCCCGCGACCAAAGCACGTACTTCACGCATTTATCTCTTCCTCGTATATCCTTTTTATCTCGGCCGCGTAGTCTTTTATGCCCTCTTCCAGGCTAAATTTAGGCTCGTATCCTAGCGCCTTTTTGGTCGGCTCGATGTCTGCTTGCGTATGGAACTGATATGAGCGCGCATACGGGTTCGGGATGTATTCGCAAGGCAAATTCGACCCTAGCTCGCGCTGCAAGATATCTACGATCTCTTGAAAGCTTCTTGCCGTGCCCGTAGCTGCGTTGTATACGCCGCTTGGCGCGTTTAGAGCGAGCAAATTGGCCTGCACGATGTCTTTTATATAGACGAAGTCGCGTTTGATTTTATCGCTACCCTCAAAGAGGCGCGGATTTTTACCGCTCAAAATTTGTAGACCGAACTGCAGCACCATCGAGGCGGTCTTGTTTTTATAAAATTCCCTCGCGCCGTAAACGTTAAAGTATCTCAGCCCTACGACCGCTACGCCTTTTTTGGCGTATTTTCGGCCCAGATCGTCCATCTTTAGCTTTGAAAAGCCGTAGACGTTGTTGGGCGCTTCGCATTCGCCCACTCTTTGCGGGCTTTTTGCGTTGCCGTACGTGGCGCCGGAGCTCGCGTATATCATGCGCGTGCCAGTTTTTTCGCAGATATCCAGCAGATCTTTAAAGCTATTTAGATTCGTCCTTACGAGCTCACCCTGCTCGGTCACCGTAGTGTCCGAGATCGCCGCCTCGTGAAAGATCGCGTCGGGGGCAAATTGCTCGATCATGGCTAGCGTCTTTGCGCAGTTTATGTCGCCCTCGTAAATTTCGCCCGAAAATCCGAGCAAATTTTTAAAATGCCCGAAGCTTTTTAGATTACCGTTGCTAAATTTCTCGTCGCTTCTAAATTTATCCACGGCGAGCACTTCTACGTCTTTTAAATTTTCATCGAAATAATGCGCCAAATTTGAGCCGATGAAGCCCGCAGCGCCCGTTATTACGACCTTTTTTATATCTTTCATATTTTTCCTTCTTTTTTTAAAAACTCTAGCGCCTCAGCCACGCTTTTTAGCCGGTCGCCGAGCTTTAAATTTACCCCTACGCCCGCGCTTTGCCCCGCCTGCACGTCGCTATCCTTGTCGCCTATCATTATTGAGCGCGCAAGGTCGATGTTTAGCTCGTTTGCGGCCTTTATCAGCATGCCGGGCTTTGGCTTACGGCAAAGGCAATCAGCTTCCGGCGCGTGCGGACAAAAGTAAATTTTCTCTATCTTTACGCCCTCTTTTTTAAACTCGCTAAGCATAAAGCCGCAAAGCTCGTCAAACTGCTCCAGCGTGTAGTAGCCTCGTCCGATACCTGATTGATTCGTCACTACGACTAGCGCGTAGCCCGCCTGCGCAAACTCCCTCAAAGCGGCAAAAATGCCCTCTTTAAAAACGAAATCCTCGTGCCTATAAACATAGCCTACATCCTCGTTTATCACGCCGTCGCGATCGAGAAATAGCGCCTTTTTTGGCACCGCTTTAAACACTGTTTTATCCATGGCGAAAATTATACAAAAAAAATCTAAATTTAACCGAAAATCGCCGCCCGCGCCGCGCTAGAAACTAATGCTAAAAACTAATGTAAAATTTAGCTTTTTGTACTATAATTTGCCCGCAACAACTCCCACAAAAGGATATAAAATGAAAAAACTAATCGTTGTTTCAGGTGCAGCCGCATTGCTAGCGGGTAGCCTATTTGCCGCTGACGGCGCGACTCTTTACAAAAAATGCGCAGCCTGTCACGGACCGAAAGCGGAAAAAGTGTATCTAAATAAAGTTCCTGCGCTTAACACGCTTTCAAAAGAAGAGATCGCCGAGAGCCTAAAAGGCTATAAAGCAGGCACTCTAGATAAATTTAAAAGCGCAGCTATGATGAAGCCTATCGCAAAACCACTTAGCGACGACGACATCGCAGCTCTATCAGAGTACATCCCTACTCTAAAATAACCCTTTTCGGCGGAACTTTTTCCGCCGATTTTTCTCTCTTTTTTATTTCGCGCTTCATTTTAGTAACTTTTTTATAAAATTTCTTTTCTTTTAAGCTTTTAGGGCTATAATCTCGTCTAAATTTCTATCAAAAAGGACGAAAAATGAAAATCTATCACATCGCTACCGCTGTTTTGGCGTTAAATTTATCTCTACTTGCGGCCGACGGCGCAGCTATTTACAAAAAATGTTCGGCCTGTCACGGCGAAAAAGCTGACGCAAAATACGCAAACAAAGTGCCTGCGCTAACTAGCATCAGCAAAGAGGACCGCATAAAAGCACTACAAAGCTACAAAGACGGCTCAAACAACGCCTTTGGCATGGGCAAAGTCATGCATCTACACGCTAAAAACCTAAGCGACGAGGATATGGCGGCTGTTAGCGAGTATATCGATAGCTTGAAATAATCTTTGCAAGTAGATTTCAAACGATCTCTGCGGAGTAAATCTTAAAAATCCCGCGCTTGGCTTGCTTTTTTGGCAAGCCTTCGCTCGCTAGGCTCAAATTTGACTTTAAATTTGAGCTTTTTGTAGATATTTGGGCGACACAAATTTGACGGACAAAATCTAGTTTATCGGTATAAGAGCTCAGAATTTAAGCCAAATTTGACGCCGCTACACAACCAAACTCGTGAATTAAATTTAACCCTCGCTCACAGATTTTAGCCACACAAACGTCAAATTTATCCTTATTGAAGCCGCTTGTGATGTCCGCCACTTTTAAAATTTTCACTCAGATTTACCGCCTTATCGCGCATTTTAAGGTGGCAAATTTAGCTCCAAATTCGCTCTATTTTAAATTCTAGTGCAAATTTATCCGCTCAAATTTGACGCCGAATTTAACGGAGGCCAGCCAAAATTTGACGCTCAAATTTAAACCCACTATCCGTCAAATTTGCCCGCACGATTTCTGTTAAATTTAAACTCAAATTTAAACCAAAACACTCACTCCGGCGGCTTATAACCCTTTTCTTTACGGCGAATCTCTAGCTCATAGGCATCATTTAGCGCGTCTTCGTCGTCAAATTTCGTCCCGTCCAAAAATTTGCACTCGTCATCAAACTGCCTGGTTTTGAGCCCCCACAGCAGCGCCGCCAGCCCGCATGCGCCAAGCAGCGTCGAGACGCCGATCATCATCGCCACGACCGCCCCGCTCATCGCTCGCTCCTAGCCCGCATCGCGTTTAGCACGACCGCGACCGAGCTTAGCGACATCGAGAGCGCGGCCACGGCGGGCGCTACGTAGCCGGCCATAGCTAACGGTATCGTCACGGCGTTATAAACGAGCGAAAAGGCCAAATTTTGCCGCACGATGCGGTAGGTCCTGCGCGCGAGCCTAACCGCAGCCGCGAGCGAGGCGGGGTCGTCTCTCATCAGCACAACGTCGCTTTTTGCGATGCTCACGGCCGCTCCGCTACCCATGCACACGGCCACGCTTGAGAGCGCCAGCGCGGCGGCGTCGTTTATCCCGTCGCCCGCCATCAGCACGTTTCGGCCCTGCTGAGCCAGTTTTTCTACGTAGGCGGCCTTGTCCGTAGGCAGAGCGTTTGCGACCGTTTCGCCCACGCCTAGCTCCTCCGCCGCGCGCTTTGCGGCGTATTCGTTATCGCCCGTTAGCATCGCCACGCACATACCCGCGTTTTTTAGCGCGGCTACGCACTCTTTGGCACCCTCTTTTAGGCTTTCCTCTAGCTCAAATACCGCCGCGATCTGCCCGCCCACGGCAAAAAAATAGCAAGTCTCGCGCACCGCTTCGCCGTTATAAAGCCCCAGCTCGCGCATAAATTTCTCGCTCCCACCGGCTAGATTTATGCTGCCAAATTTAGCCCTTACTCCGCGCGCCGCGATGTTTTCAAAGCCGCTTAGCTCTAAAAGTTTTAAATCTCTAAAATTTGCGAGCAGATACTCGCCAACCGCGCGGCTAACGGGATGATCCGAGCCGCTAACCAGCGAAAAAAGCGCGCTAGCGTCAAATTTGCCCGAGTGCGTAAATTTACTAACCTTGAGCCGCCCGGACGTGAGCGTACCGGTCTTATCAAACACGGCCGTATCGCACTTCGCTAGACTTTCGATAATACGCGCTTCTTTAAAAAGTATCCCGCGCCTAAAGCCCGCTCCAAGCGCAACGAGCGTGCTAACTGGCGTAGCAAGCCCTAGCGCGCAGGGGCACGAGATCACCACGACCGAGATCGCGACGATGAGCGCGGCGGAGAGCTCGCCCGTGCGCCAGAACCAAAACGCAAACGTCGCTAGAGCTAGAGCCGTGATAGCGGCCGAAAACCTCGCCGCGATAGCGTCTGCGAGTGCCTGGATTTTAGGCTTTTTGGCTGCGGCGGTTTCGAGCAGATTTATGATACGGGCTAGCACCGACTCGCTAAACACGGCACCGACCTCATAAACCAGCGCCCCGTCCACGCAAACCGAGCCGCTTTTTATCTCGTTTTCGCCATCTTTTGCGCTAAGATACGCTGGCGCGCTCTCGCCGCTAAGGCTAGAGAGATCAAAGCTCGCCGCGCCGCTTACTACGACGCCGTCTAGCAGCACGCGCTCGCCGACTCGCACGACCACTAGTTCGCCCACACGTACCTCCTGTGCGCTTTTTATGGTTATTTCGTCGCCGTTTTTGACGCTAACGGAGTTTAAATTTAGCGAGTTTAGATTATCAAGCGTGTCGGCAGCCTTTTTCTTGCTCAAGACTTCCAAATATTTGCCGATAAATACGAAAGTGATTATCATCGCGACCGAGTCAAAATACACCTCGCCTCGCCGCGAAAACATCGCGTAGATCGAGAAAATATAAGCCGAGAGCGTGCCGGTAACGATGAGGCTATCCATGTTTTGCGTTTTGTTTTTTAGCGCCGTCCAAGCACCCCTAAAAAACCCGCTTCCCGTGTAAAAAAGCACCGGCGTAGCGAGGATAAATTCGGCGAAATTTATGATAGAGCGCACGTCGGCGCGCATGCCCGTGAAGTAGCCGCCGTACTGCGCGACGGCCAGCCACATGATGTTCATCGTGCAAAATATCCCCACAAGCAGCCTAGCGTAAAATTCGCGCTTTTGCAGAGCTAGCCTATGCTCCTGAGCCTGAGCGTCGTATGGGTAGGGCTCGTAGCCGATGGAGCGGATGAGAGCGAAAATTTGAGCCAAATTTACCTCGTTTTCGTCCCAGACGATGAGGGCTTTATTGTTAACAGAGTTTATATTTACCTCTAAAATCCCCTTCTGCGCAAATAAAATCTTCTCGTTTAGCCAGACGCAAGCCGAGCAGTGGATGCCCTCGATGATGAGAGAGATTTTGTTAAACCCGTTCTCGTTTTTGACGTAGTTTTGATAAATAGCCGCGAGGTCCTCTTGCGACTTTTGCGCCGCGTTTTTTGCGCTTAGGGCGGGATTTAGCGTAGTTTTGCCAAGCCTTTCGTAAAACTCATTAAGCCCGCTTGCGTTAAGTATCTCGTAAACTCCCGCGCACCCCTCGCAGCAAAACAGCTCCCCGCTACGCTCTATCAGCGCCTCGCGCTCAAATTCGCCCCTGCAATGCGCGCACTTAAATTTGCCCATCGGTTACTTTTTTCTTTCGTTTTAAGATTTTAGATTATACGTAAAATTTCTAAAGCCTCGCTTGATTTTGCTAGCTTTGGCGCGGATTTCGCTTGCGCCCGAATTTGACGGCAAATTTGACAGATTTTCCTCACGCCAAAAACGCAGCCGTGAATTTGACCGGATTTAGCTAAAACTCGCATCTTTCAAATGCCAGTTAAATTTTAACCTCAAATTTAACGCAACAAAAATAGCAACTTCTCACGCAAACTCCCTATCTATCACGATGAAAATTTTATACCCAGGAAAGCTTAGCGATATCTCGCACTCTATCTCGGCGCGCAGACGGCTTAGATTTTTCTCGGCAAAATCGACCACTACGTCAAACCTCACGCTCTTTTTCTTAGTATCTATAAAAAATGCGTGAAATCCGCGCACGCTGCTAAATCGCGAGAGTAGATTCGCCACACAGGCGCGACTCTGCTCCTGCCCCAAATTTACGCTATAAACGCCGAAAACCAGGTAAATCCTGTAAATTTTATAAATCTTAATCTGAAGCTCGTTTAACCTCTGCGAAACCTCGCTAAGGGGCAAATGCTCGTCTATCTCGATGTTTACCGAGCCGACGTATCGCTGCGCGCCGTAGTTGTGCAGGATCAGGTCGTATGCGCCGCGCACGATCTCGCAGCGATTTACGGCGGCGTAAATTTCGTCGCTGATCTCCTTTTCGACGCGCTGACCGATGATTTTATCGAAGGTTTCTTTTATCAAAAGTACGCCGTTTACGATAATAAAAAGCGACGCCAAAGCACCCGCGTAACCGTCTATCTGGACGTCGGCGAAGTACGATAGCGCGGCGGAAGCAAGGATCACGCACGATATGATCGCATCGCCCAAAGCTTCCTGCCCTACGGCTCTAAGCGAGATAGATTTGGTCTGTTTGCCGATCTTTTTATAGTAAAATCCGAGCGCAAATTTGACGAATATCGCGCAGAATAAAAACGCCAAAAACGGCATCGTAAAGCTAGTAGGCTCCGGCGCGAAGATGTTTTCTACGGAGGTTTTTAGA
Source organism: Campylobacter sp. (assembly GCF_052170435.1). Lineage (GTDB taxonomy): Bacteria > Campylobacterota > Campylobacteria > Campylobacterales > Campylobacteraceae > Campylobacter_A. Next base: position 15,715 of record NZ_JBQNAN010000023.1, on the reverse strand, counting down.
AACTGAAATCCCAGCATCAGCACGATGACCGAAACGATAAGACCGCCGATATACTCGGTCCTACCGTAGCCGTAGGGGTGGGGCTTCGCCCGGTATCTTGCTAGCTAGTTTTGAGCCGAAAATCGTGATGATACTTGAGCCTGCATCGCTAAGGTTATTTACAGCGTCTGATATCAATGCGACCGAGTTTGAGACCATGGCGATAAAAATTTTCGCTCCGGCTAAGAAGAAATTCGTAACTATGCCGATAAGCGCGGTTTTTATTATCCTTTTTTCGCGCTTGCCGTCTTTAAAATCCATCATTTTGAGATTCCTTTTCATTTTTGGCGAGATTATATCACTTCTTGACATCAAAGCCAAAATTTTATAAAATGCGACTTTCAAAAACTTCTTTTGAAACTTAAATTTATCTACAAAATTATTCCGTAATTTTAAAGAGGACACAATGGAAAATAACGCGACCCAGCCTGCAAATTCTGCGCAGGAAAGTCAAAAAACCACAAAAAAACACCAAAACTCGCGCACTCACATCCCCGTCGACGGACACAAAATCGAAGAGCTAAGAACTCTTAGCCTAGAGGAGCTCATCGCTATCGCAAACAGCGTAGGCGTCGAGAATCCGCGCGAATTTCGTAGACAAGATTTGATATTTGAGATCCTAAAAACCCAAACAAAACAGGGCGGATTTATACTTTTCACGGGCATTTTAGAGATCACGAGCGAGGGCTACGGCTTTTTGCGCTCGGTAGACGCAAACCTCAGCGACAGCTCAAACGACGCCTACGTCTCAAACTCTCAAATTCGCAAATTTGCCCTGCGCGTGGGCGATATCGTGACGGGTCAAGTACGCGAACCCAAAGATCAGGAAAAATACTACGCTCTGCTAAAAATCGAAGCGCTAAACTATATGCCGCTAATCGAAGCCAAAGAGCGCCCGCTATTTGACAACCTAACTCCGCTTTTCCCGACGGAAAAACTTCGCCTCGAATACGACCCGATGAAGCTAACGGGCCGCGTACTCGATCTCTTTACGCCTCTTGGCAAGGGTCAGCGCGGCCTCATCGTCGCACCTCCTAGAAGCGGTAAAACCGAGCTCATGAAAGAGCTAGCCCACGGCATCGCGCGCAACCACCCCGAGTCGCATCTCATGGTACTGCTCGTGGATGAGCGCCCAGAGGAGGTCACCGACATGCAGCGCTGCGTAAAGGGCGAGGTATTTAGCTCGACGTTTGACCTGCCTGCGATGAACCACGTGCGTGTCGCCGAACTCGTCATCGAAAAGGCAAAACGCCTCGTAGAAATGGGCAAGGACGTCATCATCCTGCTTGATAGCATCACTCGCCTAGCGCGCGCGTATAACACCGTAACTCCGCCAAGCGGTAAGGTCCTAACCGGCGGCGTGGACGCAAACGCCCTGCATAAACCTAAGCGCTTTTTCGGCGCGGCGCGAAATATCGAACACGGCGGCAGCCTCACCATCATCGCCACCGCGCTCATCGACACGGGCTCGCGTATGGACGAGGTTATTTTCGAGGAGTTTAAAGGTACGGGCAACAGCGAGATCGTGCTAGATCGCAACATCTCCGACCGCCGAATTTACCCGGCCATCAACGTACTAAAATCAGGCACCAGAAAAGAAGAACTACTGCAAAAACCGGACGAACTGCAAAAGATCTGGGCTATCCGCTCGGCGATAGCTACGATGGACGACGTAGAGGCGCTTAAGTTTTTATACGCCAAGATGCTAAAAACCAAAGACAACAAAGAGCTGCTTTCGATATTAAACGAATAGTCGGTCTAAAAAACCGACTTATTTTTATATACTCTTTTAAATTTAATACCAGATCTTATTTTATCTACACAACCCGCCCAGCCAAAGCCGCTCAACGCTGTTTAATGTATTTAATTTTATAATACGCCTTTATTTTATATTAAAAGGACACGGATGAAACATTTTGTTTCCAAGATTGCCCTATGGATTAGCTTGGGCTCTGCTTTGGCCATGGCAGAAGGCGTGTTTTTGGGCTTAGAGGGAGACTACTCCTTTGGTTCTAAAATAAAATCTCAAGATAGCGATCCTTTAAAAAAGCGCAGTTTGGCCTAGGAATAAAAGGCGGCTACGATTTTAACGTATTTAGAATTTACGGAGCATACATATACGATTTTAAGGTGAAAAAACAAGGAGAGGACGCAGACGGTTCGTTTTCTTTCAAATGGAATACGCATAAATTTTTAATCGGTGCCGACTATACGCCCGTCGTCGCACAAGACTTTAAGTTAGTCCTAGGCGGCTACGCAGGCTACTCAAAACTAAAAGACCAACTAATAGCCAACGATGCATATTCTGACAGCGGTAGCGTAAGCGGCTGGGTTTTAAGGGGCAGATTGGGCGGCGAATATCCCCTTGACGCAAATAACGCGATCGAGCTAGGCTTCAAAGCCGACAAAACATTTTATAGCTACAACACCAAAGAAACAAACACCGGTTTCTACCTAGGCTACACATACAAATTTTAATTTTAAAGAGCCTATTTCAGGCTCTTTCTTCAATTTAAATTCTCCAAACTAGGCTCTCCAAACAGTCGTTTAGCTTCTTTTAAAACCGCTTGATTTTTTGCGGCTTTAGGATCGGTTTGAGTTTTTGCGGCCAAATTTGACGTAGGATTTTGAGCGTTCAAATTTGCCTCGTTTGAGGACGAGTCGTCAAAATTCGCTTCGCTTTGAAACTCTTCGCCGCTTAAATTTGCTGTATCTAAATTTTGCCTTACGTCGGCGTTTGCAGGCTCGCTTGCGTCTTGCTCAAAAAGGCCATCGTCATACTCGGCCGCCTCGCTAAACATCTCGCTCACGCCATCAGGATCAAACGGCGGCTCGCCAAAGGTAGCCGTTTGCGGCGCGTGGTTTTGGTTAAATTTAGCGGCGCTGCTTGGCTTTTGCTCCGTTTTTGCGGCATTTTGGCTCTCTAGCCGTCTTAACTCATCATCTAAAAACGCCAGATCCGCCCCGGCTGCGATGCCGTCGTCGCTCTTAAATTTTAGCGAATACGCCTCATGAAAATCGTGCGTGTCGTCGCGCATACTCTCAAAATCGGGCGCAAATTTAGGCTCGGCCGGCTGATTTAAATCCGTCTGCGAGCCTTGCGTCAAATTTGACTCGTTTTCGTTTAAATTTAAGGGCGCAGTTTCGTCGCGTAACGAGTCGCTATTAGCTTGCGTGCTCGGAGCCGCGTCATTTATATCCGCTTGCATTTGCGGAGTCAAATTTTGCGTTTGCTCACCCTGCTCGCTGCTTTCAAATTTGGCGTCTAAATTTTGCTCCGAGGGCGCAACTGCCCCCTCCTCGCTACCGCCTGCAAACAAATTTCCGGTCAAATTTGAGAGCTCTTGCGCTTGCTCGTTTTGGCTTAAATTTTCTTGCGCGTCGTCCGAGTCAAATTTGGAGCCAGCCTGGTTTGGCGTCGCCTCATTGCTCTCAGATTTTGCCGCACCACCGCGCTCGTCATCCAAATTTGCCGCGCCCTTTTTATCTTGCGCCCCTATTTCTGGGCTTTGCCTGGGAGTTATCTTTATCTTTGCACTCTCACCGAAAAGACTACGCAAAATCTGCAAAATCACCTTCGATCCATCGCGAAGCCGCTTCTGATCGTCGCCCGCCGCACTTGAAGCCAGACTCATGCAGCCGTCCGAAAACTCCAAAAACTCGATGCAGTTTTTAAAGCACTCGCCAAGATCAAAGCTGCGGTCGTAAATTTTGGCCAGAAACGCCTCGTAAGCGGGGCTTGTAGTTTTCACGGCATGGGTTTGGTCGCCCATCTCATGCGGAGTCTTGGCATTTAATTTTGCCGAGCCGGTTAGAGTCTGAGCGCTCAAATTTCGCCCATGAGCCGCACCGTTTTGCGAGGCGAGTTTAGACGCGTTTGCGCTCGCAAAATTTGAAGCCGCGCGCGCCTGCGAATCCGCAAATTTTTCCCTCGCATCCACGGCTATCATCTCGTCGATCGATTTTAGATTTATCGCCTCGATCATCATAAAAAGCATCACGCCAAGCACGAATCCGCCGTCGCTGCTGACGCTTAGCATCGAGCGCGCCTGCGAGAGGATCCTAAAAAATCTCTCGTACAAAAGCAACGAGTATTTCGGGCTTTGCGCGAGGAAATTCGCCTTGAGATTTGCCGTTATCTCATCTATCACCATCTCGGCATCGTAGCTTTCTAGCTGCGCTACCGCCGCGCTTACGGCCGATTTGTCGCCGCTCATTACAAGAGATAAAATCTCCTCTATGCGCTGCGGATCAAGTAGTCCAAGCATCTGCGCGATGGCGCCTTGCGTGAGCTCGCCCTTGGCGTAGATGATGGCCTGATCTAGCAGCGTGAGAGTATCGCGTAGCGAGCCCGCGCCGCTACGAGCGAGGATCTCGAGAGCCTCTTTTTCATGCGGGACGTTTTCGCGGTTTAGGATAAAGTCAAGATGCGCGACGACGTCCGGGCGCGAGATCTGGCGAAATCTAAAATGCTGCGTGCGCGATAGCACGGTGGCGGGCAGCTTGAGCGGATCGGTCGTGGCCAGGATAAATTTGACGTAGGGCGGCGGCTCCTCGAGCGTCTTTAGCAGCGCGTTAAACGCGGGCGTGGAAAGCATATGCACCTCGTCGATGATAAAAATCTTAAAGCGCGCGATCGCCGGAGCGTACTTGGTCTGCTCGATGAGCCCCTTTATATCGTCGATACCGCGGTGGCTGGCCGCGTCCATCTCGATGATGTCGATGTGGCGGCCTTCGTTTGCGGCGATGCAGTTGGCGCACTGCTCGCAGGGCCGGCTAGTCGGACCGTGATCGCAAACTAGCGCCTTTGAAAATATCCTAGCGCTTGATGTCTTGCCGCTGCCGCGAAGCCCCGAAAAAAGGTAGGCGTGAGTGAGGCGGTTCTCGTCCAAAGCGTGCGTGAGGCTAGTGCTGACGGCCTCCTGGCCTACGAGCTCGCTAAAATTTCGCGGTCTATATCTAAGCGCTAATGCTTGCAACACGGATTTTTCCTTAAATTTAAGATGTGATATTCTACTTTTTTTTGGATAAAAATTTAATATATTACGGCTCGGCGCGTCGCAAGGCGGGATAAATTTCGGCGAGGGAATTTGCCAGCAAGCGCGAATTTGTCGCATGCGTGTATCAGGCGGGCAAATTTGACGTGCGCGCTGCTTGCTCGCGATAAACCGCGATAAATTTAACGCAAAATAGTATCGCCAAAACGCCGTCAAATTTAGCCGCGGATATTTTGGCAATTTCGCAGAATTTGCTATAATCGGGCGAAAATGAAATTCAAAAAAAGGGAGAAAATGAGAAAAGTTATATTATGCGCGGTTGTTTTGGTATTTGGATTATTGGCTGCTGGTTGCGAGAGGAACGACTATCAGCACCCGATGTACCGCTCTACTAAAAATAAATAACTCCAAATCAGGCGGTTACTTGCCGCCTTAATCTTAAATTTATCTCGCTAACGTTTTATAAAATTTGACGCTTTCGCGGCGCATTTTAAAATTTAACGTCCTCGCAAACCTCTTTTATTTTGTCGTCCACGGATTTTATTAAGGTCGTATAGATATTTATGTCGTATTTGTCCAAATCTTCTTTATTTTTTATCAGCCAATCCCTGGTCTCGATGTAGTCTTTTAGGTACTCGTTTTTATCCGTTTGGCAAAAGCCGTCTATATTTGCGCATCTATTTGTCAGTATTTGCCAGTGCAAAATTTGGCTTACGATGGAGTGCAACCTCGCGTTTTCATAATACTCAGCCGCTTCGGCCTTTTTGGCTTTATTGTAGATTTCAGGGTATTTTGAGGAGTAAAGCGCGTTCATATATTTTATATATTCGCGCAGCTTTATGAGTCTTTCGTGTTGTTTGACGTCTTGAGATTTTGTTTCGTTTTTTATATTTACCAACTTTCGCCCGTTTTTATTTTTTATATCAGACCAGTTTGCGAGTACGTTTTTTGAAAATATAACGGACGAGTTGTTAAATGCTGCATACCTGATCTCTTGAAACATCTTGTCTTTGGCTTCATATTTAACCATATTTTCTATGGTTTCCCACGCTTTTTCATTTATTTTTTTGACTTCGTCCATATCGTACTTCATAAACAGATAAATGCGGTCGGATGCGATATACATCATCAGCCTAAAAACATACCAGTCCGCGTACTTTTCCGCATCGTCGTCGGGTAAATTTTCTTTCCATCTTTTTATGAAATAATCCTGCAAGGCAAGCACAGGCTGAACGATAAAGCTTTTTTCATCGACAAAGGGAAGTTTGGTTAGAAAGTTGCCGTACACCATCATAAAATTTGCACCTATTAGCCACTCTTTTGCTTTCTTGTAGGGCTGGACTTCGTAGAGCCACTCGCTTCTTTGGTTTACGTACATGCCGATATGGCTGACTATGAAAGCTATCAGGGCTATCAAAAGTAGTTTTTTGAGGGGTTTGGCTTGATTCGGCGATTTTACGTTCATTTTTGATCCTGCGAGGTTATTGCGGGTATTTTACATATTGCGTCCTTAAACATTTTTAAAATTATATTTAAATGCATTGAATTTATTTACTCTGCAGTTGGACGGTATTGTAAATTTGGCATCAGGTTTTTTGCGGCGCGGGTTTTGCAAGAAAAGCGTAGCAAATCTGTTGATTTATGAATAAAATTTAACGCATTAAAGTAGAAAATAAAAAGCGGCAAATTTTAGCAAACGAAGCGGATCAAATTTGAGATAAATTTAATTTAACTCAAATTTGATCCTAGTGCTGCGCCCTAAATTTACCGCCTCAACAAGTGCGACCAAATAGCTCAAATCAGCTACAGATCGCCAAACAGCGCTTTTAGATCCTTGGTATTTTCGTCTTTGCTCTCGCCTCTAGCGCCCAGCTCGTTTAGCTCGATCTCGTGACCGGTTAGCATGCTAGCTAGCCTGATATTTATGCCGCTTTTACCGATAGCCTTGCTCTTTTGCTCGGTTACTAGGCTCACGACGGCTTTGTTATCCTCGCCGATTTTAACCGAGCTGATGATCGCGGGCGCCATCGCTCGCGTGATGAGGATAGTAGGCTCGGCCGAATACTCGATCGCATCGATATTTTCGCCGTTTAGCTCTTTTGTCACGGCATTTATGCGCACGCCTTTGGTGCCCACGGTCGCACCCACGGGATCGACGTTAGGCGAGGTGGCTACGAGCGCTACTTTAGCGCGTTCGCCCGGGATTCTAGCGCTTGCGGCGATCAGCACGAGGCCGTCTTTGATCTCCGGTACTTCGGCTTTTAGTAGGGCTTCGAGGAATTTTGGCGACGTGCGGCTTAGCTCGACCTTGATGCCCATAGATTTGTCGATATAGACGCTTTTTATGACAGCCTTTACGACGTCGCCCGGTTTAAATTTCTCGCCTTTTATGCGGTTTTTGCGCGGCATCACCGCTCGCAACTCGTCTATCTCGATGAAGGTATTTTCCTCGCTATCTACGCGCGTGACAGATCCAAACACCATGTGGCCGACCATGTCTTGATACTTTTGGAAGATTTTTTCCTCCATCAGGCGCTGGATGTGGTACTCAAGCTCCTTGTGAAGCGTCTGCGCTGCAGTTCGGCCGAGATTGTCGGTAGATAGCTCGTATGTTAGCTCGTCGCCGATCTCTACGCCAGAGTCTACTTTTTTGGCTTCGCTTACCCCGAGATAATGCTCGTTGTCCTCAGCCAAGCGCTCGTCGCCGTCTTCTACGACGGTGATTTTTTGATATAGATGAAGGGTCTTGGTCGCATTATCGATAACCGCGTCGTATTCGTAGTTTTCACCGTAAATTTTCTTTGCGGTATTGATAATAGCTCTTATAACGCGCTCTTTTACGTCTTCAATTTCGAGCCCTTTTTCATTTGCGATAGATTCTATGATATCCGCTATTTTTTCCATATTATTTTTGCTCCGTTATTTAAATTTGGGGGAATTTTTGAGTTAGAGGGGTATTATACAAGCTTTATACTTTTAAGAAGTTTAATGCGTTTTTTATGATGAATTTGCTATATTCACAGATTAAATTAAAGATTTCAAAGGATTAAAAATGGAGCTAAAACTCGCTAGAACGCAACTTGACGCCAAACCAAAAACGATCTCTCTTGAAAAAATCGAAGCGGCATTTGCAAAAGATCCGCAACAAATTTTCTATTTCGACAGAGAAAACAGCCACAAACAACTCATCGCTTTGGTTGAATTTTTCGAGGAAAAAGGCCTTAGCGTCTATCACCGCACCGTAAAATACGGACTCGACGAAAACGACTATATGTACGAGGTGCACATCCTTTGAGCGCAGCGCAAAAAAAGCTCTTTATCCAGACTTTAGGCTGCGCGATGAACGTCCGCGACAGCGAGCACATCATCGCCGAGCTCAAGCAAAAAGAGGACTACGAGCTCACCCAGGACATCTCCGAAGCCGACCTCATCCTTATCAACACCTGCTCGGTGCGCGAAAAGCCCGTGCATAAGCTTTTTAGCGAGGTCGGCGGCTTTGAAAAAGTAAAAAAAGCGGGCGCTAAAATCGGCGTTTGCGGCTGCACGGCAAGCCATCTGGGAAGCGAAATTTTTAAACGAGCGCCTTACGTGGATTTCGTACTGGGCGCGCGAAACGTCAGTAAAATTTCAGCCGCGGTCAAGACGCCTAAATTTATCAGCACCGACATAAATCACGACGAGAGCGAGTATGCATTCGGCGAATTTCGCGGCTCGCCGTATAAAAGCCACATAAATATCTCGATCGGTTGCGATAAAAAATGCACCTACTGCATCGTCCCGCACACCAGAGGCGACGAGATCTCGATCCCCGCAAATTTGATCCTACGCGAAGTAAAAAAAGCCGCCGAGGGCGGAGCGAAGGAGATTTTCTTACTCGGACAAAACGTAAACAACTACGGCAAGAGATTTTCAGGCGCGCACGAGAAGATCGATTTTAGCGACCTACTCGTAAAGATCAGCGAGATAGAGGGCGTCGAGCGCATACGATTTACCAGCCCGCATCCGCTTCATATGGACGATAAATTTTTAGAAATCTTTAGTCAAAATCCCAAAATTTGCAAATCCATGCACATGCCGCTTCAAAGCGGAAACACCAAAGTCCTGCGCGAGATGAAGCGCGGCTACACCAAAGAGTGGTTTTTAGACAGAGCCGCTAAACTGCGCGCGATGTGTCCTGAGGTTAGCATCTCAACCGACATTATCGTGGCGTTTCCTGGCGAAACGGACGAGGAGTTTGAGGACACGATGGACGTACTAGAAAAGGTGCGTTTCGAGCAAATTTTTAGCTTTAAGTATTCGCCTCGCCCGATGACTAAGGCGGCGAAGTTTACAAACCAGATCGACGAAGCCGTCGCAAGCGCTCGTCTAACCCGCCTACAAAGCCGCCACAACGAGATTTTAGACGAAATCGTCGCGGCACAAAAAGGTAAAATTTTCGACGTATATTTTGAGGAGCTTCGCGCTAACGGCGGGGTTGCCGGCAGAAGCTTTAATAACTTCCTCGTTCAAGTCGCGGGCAGTGAAGAGCTGCTGGGCAAGACGCTAAAAGTGCGCGTGAACGACCCAAAGAGAATGGTGCTTTACGGTGAGCTCGTGGGTTAAATTTAAACGAAGCGTTTTTATAAATTTAGCCCCGCGCATTATCTATTTTTTTATTTGGATTATATTTTTAACCTGCAAAAAGAGCTTTTCTAAGACAAATTTGACAAACGAGCCCTGCGTCGTGCTGTTTTGGCACGGTAGGCTAGCACTGATGAGTTTTGCCTACGTACACTGGTGGAAAAACGACCAAAATCCGCAAAGACGAGCCAAAGTCATGATAAGCGATCACAAAGACGGCGAGATCATTGCGCGCGTGATTTCGTTTTTCGGTATCGGCGCGATCAGAGGTAGTAGCTCAAAAGGCGCGGTAAAGGCCCTCGCGCAAAGCTTTAGAGAGCTAAAAAGCGGCACCGACGTCATCATCACCCCGGACGGCCCGCGCGGTCCGTACCACAGCGTCGCCGACGGAGCCGTCGTCATCGCGCAAAAGCAAAATGCGCCGATACAAATTTTAAATTACGAAGCGAGCAAATTTTGGCAGTTAAAAAGCTGGGATAAAATGATAATCCCAAAGCCGTTTAGCGAGATTTCTTATACTCTCTCGCCGCCTTTTAGCGTGACGGATATGGAGCTAGAGGCCGCAAGAGAGTTAATAAAAAAGGAGATGGAAAAATGAGCTCAAAGACCGTAGTTTTATCTATCGGAGCGCTTTTGGCGGCCATTTTTATCTCGTTTATCACGCTTAGTCCATCTTACAAAAACGCGCTCGGAGCCAAATTTTGCTACGAGACGGGCGACTATGAAACCGCCTATAGGCTCTCAAAATCAGCCTACCACAAAGATATCTACAACAAACTAGCCCACACCGTGATGGTACAAAGTGAAATCTCGCAAAAATACGCACTCTACATCACTCGCTCAAACGGCTATTTAGAAAATATCCAAAAAATCAGCAAATCAGGCAAGATAAACAAGGCGGATTTAGACAAAATCCGCATGATGTGCGACATTGCCGTGAGCGACTATGATCTGCTAAAACCGTCAAATTTGACCGATCCGTCGCTGCAAGAGGAAGCCAAAATGATAAGGGATAAATTTTTAACCCTGCAAAAAGAGCTGTTTTAATTGAACTTAATAGCTTTTTGGGTATGATAACGCATTGCAATTTTTAGGAGAAATCTTTGCTGATACGTCGTTTTTTTAGCGTCTTATATCTTAGCGCCGTTATCCAGTCTAGAAAATGCCTATTTTACGGCGAGGCCTACAAGGGCGCGAAGCTGTTAAAAACGATAAAAGCAGAATTTGACCTAGATGAATCCGGCGCAGTTTCCCAAAGAGCAAACGAATACATAAGAAATTTGCAAAAAGAGTATAAATGGGTTTATCTTTCGCTGTTTTTCGATGCGCTCGAACAAGGCGCATTTGAGGCTAAAAATGCCGACAATCTCGAAAAACTAGGCATCAAAACAAAAGAAATAACCTGTATAAATCCTGTCAAAAACTGGCTCATCTATGCAAAACACTCAGACGTCAAAGCCGCAGAGGAAAAATTTACGGATATCGGCGTAGACGTACTTTATTCGCCTATCGCGCTAACGCAAAAAGAGATCGAAAAGCATAATTTACCCACGGCAAGCACCCTTTTTGTCTACTCTTGCGAGGATGGTTTTACCATCTGTATAACTTCTAGCGAAGGCGTAAAATACGCTACCGTTTGCAAGGAAAACGATGAGGAGTTTAGCGATAGCGCGGATTTTGATAAAGAAAATAGCGACGAGATAGACGATTTTATCGCGAACGTGGACGAGAGCTTTAACACCATGGACGGCCTGGACGATCTTGGCGAAATGTTAAAAATGGACGATAACGAAGAGGAATTTGCAGACCTCGACTACGACATAAATATGCCAGAATCCACCGACGTAACGGCCTCGGTGTCGATATTTGGACGCGATATGAGCATATACCGCTATATATCGTTAGCGCTTAAAGAATTTTACTCAAATCCTCTATACGACGGCGATTTTATCGAAAACGTCGTGATTTTTGATGCTACGGAGAGGACGAGCGCTACGTTTTTACATTATATAGAAAACGAGCTTTTGGTAAAGACCGCCGTTTATCCGGTTAGTACGCTAAAAACTATGACCGAGCTAATGAAAAAAGAGTTGGAAAATGACTAGTTATAGCTTCATAAAACCTCAGAAAAAACCGTTTTTTGATCTTTTTAGTAAATTTTGGCTACTTCTTATTGCTACGTCCGTGCTGCTTTTTGCCATAGTAAATTTAGTCGTCGAGCTAAAAAGCAACTCGCTACTAAACGAAACGCAAATTTCAAGACAAAAACAAGAACAAACAAAAGAACAGATCAGGCAAACCGACGAACTCACCGCACTTTTAAAGCAAAGAAGGGATAGCGCAAACGAGATCGCAGCCTCAAATGCCGTCTTAAAACAAAGCCTGCGCAACCTACTCGATCTAGTGCCGTCAAGCATCACGCTACACGAGATCTCGATGGACAAAAACTCGCTCATCGTAAAAGGCACCACGCCTAGCCGAGATGTTTATAACATGCTGCTCGCAACGCCGTTAAAGTCGATTTTTAGCACGTCAAATACCTCTTTTTATCAGTTAGATAACGGCTGGCTAAATTTCATCAGCACAAACAAAACCGACAGCTTAGAAGGTAAAAATGAGTAAAGATAGAAGCCTGCAAAATATCGACGTTACCAAGCTGCTCATTTACGTACTCATTTGTATCATAGCTTGCCTTGTGATGATATTTGGCTTTTTAGTACCGAGTATCAAAGAGTACAAGCAGGCAAAATACGAAAGTCGCATGCAAATCGCCGCAAGTGCGCAAACGCAAAGGCTCTACGATGCCAAATCAAAAGCCCTAAACAAGATAAAGCAAAACGATAAGGCCGTGTTAGACGCGCTTGAAAACAAATTTGACGCGGATAAATTTACTCAATTCGCATCAAAATATTTCGCAAACGTAAATCTAAGCGAGCTAAAAGAGGCCACAAAAAACGGCGAGATCTCGGTCTACGAGCTAACCGTAACGGGCTCTATGAAAACTCCTGCTAAATTTTACGAGTTTATGGACGCGCTACAAAGCTACGAAAATATCGTAAAAATCGACTTTCCGATCAAAATGCGCAAGGATACCGAGAAGATCGACGCGACCTTTGGCGTCAAAATTTACAGCTTAAGATAAATCAAAGTTTTTACTCTCCGCTTTTTGTATAATCCTTAAAATTTAAGTTAAGGATAAAAAATGATCAAATTTAACAACGCTGCCGTTGCTTTGGCGACTGCGATTTTGAGGGATTACCTCAGCGGAGCGGTAAATTTTTTCGCCTCAAGAAAAGCTGCAAAATCGGAACTAACGAAACTCACGCCGGCAGAATTTAAAAACGTGCGCGCAAATTTGCTAAATTTAGGCTTTAAGAGCGAGTTTATCGACGAAAACGCCGCCGAGCTATCAGAAATCCTGCGCGGTATCCTAACAGCAGAGCGCCCCAAGCTGCCAAAAGACCACCCCATCGCCACCTACATCAACGAAAACGATGCCGCGCGCGAGCTGATCGCAAAGGCAAAAGAGCTACTAAAAAAGAAATTTATCAAAAACGAGTGGCTTGAAATTTACGACAAACTGGGCGGCTTTAACAGAACGCACTTTGCCAGAAAACAGCACCAGCTCTACTCGATGCTCGAAAACAAAGGCTTTGACCGCCCGTCGCGCTTCATGTGGAGCTTTGATAACAAGGTCCGTGACGGTATCGCCTCAGCGCGCGAGCTGCTAGAGGGCGGCAAGGCTGACGAATTTATCGCGGCGCAGCACGAGATCTACGAAAACCTGCTCGATCTGCTCGGACGCGAGGAGGCGGCGCTCTATCCGACGTCGCTGGAGCTAATCAGCGAGGAGGAGTTTCGCGCAATGAGACGCGGCGATGATGAGATCGGATATTTTCTCATCGAAAAGCCGAGCGAATTTTATCCGTTAAATTTAGACTCCGGCGGCGGACCGAAGTCAAATTTAAAGGATGTAAATTTGCAAAGCGAGTCAAATTTAAGCGCGGTAAATTTACAAAACGGCGACCTAAACGAAGCGATTTTAAATCCAAATTTCCTAAAAGAGCTGTCAAATTTGATGAGCAAATACGGACTAAATCCAAACGCAAGCCGTGATAAAAACGCGGTTTTTGACGTCGCCACGGGCAAGCTCACGCTAGAGCAAATCAATCTCATTTATAAGCACATGCCAGTCGATCTCTCCTTCGTCGATGAAAACGAGATCGTGAAATTTTACACCGACACCAAGCACCGCGTATTTCCGCGAAGTGCGGGCGTCATCGGGCGCGACGTGAAGAACTGCCACCCGCGCGAGAGCGTAGCTAGCGTGCTAGAGATCATCGACGCCTTTCGCAAGGGCGAGCGCGACGAGATCGACTTTTGGCTGGAGCTTCACGGCAAATTTATCTACATCTACTACGCCGCAGTGCGCGATGAAAACGGCGTATTTAAAGGGGTGCTCGAGATGATGCAAGACGTCACGCGCATCCGCAGCCTAGAGGGCAAACGCACGTTGGTGACGTGGGACGATCTAAAGAAAAAATACGGGGAGTGATCGTCGCGGCTTTTAAATTTGATAAATTCAGTTAGTCTTTAGCGGCGTTTGTATTTGCGATTTTGCCTGACCGCACAACCTTGCGCAAAGGCTATGCGAGGTGTAGCCATCAAATTTTATCGATCTTAAATTTTGTGTATTTTTAGCGGCAGTTGCATGCCAAAGCTTACAAAAGTTCTTTAAATTTGGATAGATCCGCGCCCTCAGCAAACAAAAATCCGCGGTTTATCGGCGGGATGGCAAGCCGTCTGCACGCTTCTTTAAATTTTTTATCCATCGCTGGCTTAATGTAAGGCGTTACAAAGATAAATTTTACGCCCGCGCCCACGGCTACCTTGCCGCCTAGCACGCAGCTTGCGCCGTTTTCTAGGCAGCGAGCGCATTCGTTTCGCTGCGCCGAGCTTAGCACGAGCCCTAGCCGCTTGCACGCTTGATCGATGCCGCGAAGCTCGTTTATGCCTCGTTTTACGAGGTAAATTTTAGGTGCGGGGTTAGAAATTTCGGGAATTAAATTTAACGCATCGGCCGCCAAAAACTCAAAGCTTTTTTTCACGCCGCCAAAGTACTCATCCAAAAACGGCTCGCTAAATTTAGCGCGAACGCGACCGCGCTTAAACTGCTCCGTCAAATTCGTCTCGTCGGTGAAGTATTTTAGGTTTCGCTCACGCAAAAACCGCTCCAGCTCGCACTTTCGTACGCCTAGAAGCGGACGAGCGATCACGTAGTCTTCGCGAGTTTCGAGCTCTTGCATGCCAAGTAGCTCGCTAAGTCCCGCGCCGCGCCCAAGCTGCATCAAAAACCACTCAAATTTATCGTCGAATTGATGCGCTAAGATCAAATTTTCATATCCCTGCTCGCGGCAAATTTGAGCGAAAAACTCGTATCTAGCCGCGCGCGCCTCGTGCTCGAAATTTGACGCGCCCAGTTGCACGCTTTTTACGTAAATTTGTTTGCTAAATTTAGCCGCCAAACGCCTTGCCGAGGCGACCTCGTCTTTGCTCTGCGCGCGGACGTTATAATCCACGATCGCGAGGTCAAATTTCACGCTCGCCTCGTCTAAAAGATAAAAAAGCGCCGTACTATCGACGCCATGCGAAAAGGCAAGCAGATTTCGCCCCGATTTTAGCTTATGCAAAACGGGCGCGTTTAGCATTTTAGGCCTTTGCCGTGATCTTGCCTAGCGCCTGGCTGCCCGCTACCTGCGTGATCTCGCACCAATAGCGTCCGCCGGTTTCTAGCTGCTCCACGTCGCTTTCGTTGATCAAAATTTCGCCATCGATGTCCTTGTCCCACAGCGCCTTTTTCGCGGCGTAAAACATCTCGCCCTCGCTACTTTCGCCTTCGAGCGAAACGATAAATTTCTTGCCGAGCTCCTGCGCGAAGCTAGCTTCGATCGCGGCTCGAGTGATCTTTTCGATCTTGCTTAGGCGCTTTGAGATAATTTTGGCAGGCACCTGCTCCATCTCGTATGAGAGCGTGTCCTCCTCTTTCGAATATGCAAACG
>NZ_JBQNAN010000022.1:0-32840 GCF_052170435.1 Campylobacter sp. | reverse complement strand
ACGCACGGGGAATTTGACGGCTGGGTAAATTTAGACGCACGGGGAATTTGACGGCTGGGTAAATTTAGACGCACGGGGAATTTGACGGCGCGCCGACCTCTTACGAGCTCGGCGCTTTGCCGCTAGCAGTTAAAAAGTATTTTCTCTCTTTTCTAACACAAGATGTAGTATGTAAGTCACCGCAAATGCGACCGCACTAGGCACGATCCAGCCCAGCATCGAGTCGTAAAACGGCATTTCTTTGACGAGATCCGTCACTAGCGGCACGGAGACGCCAGCGATATCAAGGCCGTTTATCGTGCCGACGACCACGCATACGTAAACGCAGGTGCGGTAGATGAGCTTGCTCGAGTCGATCAGCGGGTTGATGAGCGAAAGGATGATGAGCATGATGGCGATCGGATAGATGGCGATCAGTACCGGTATCGAGCCCTTGATGATGGTCGTGAGGCCGAAATTCGCCACGCCAAAGCCGATCAAGCACCACGCCGCGACCCAAATTTTATATTTGACGCGTCCGTCCGTTAGTTCCTCGAAGTACTCGCTAGCAGAGCTGATGAGTCCCAGCGTCGTCGTGATACAAGCTAAGAAAAACGCTGAACCTAGCACCAAAACGCCCGCCTTACCGAAGTAATGACCGCTAATGCGAGATAGTAGTTCGGCTCCGTTTATCTCCGGCGCGTCTTTAAAAAGCTCCGCCGACGTCGCGCCAAGATAGCCTAGCATCAAATAAATCGCCATCAAAATCACGCCCGCCGTCATGCCTGCCTTTATCGTCGATGAAACCAAGTGACGCTCGTCTTTTACGCCCACGGTTCTGATAGCGTTTATCACGATGATACCAAACGCCAGCGACGCCAGCGCGTCCATCGTCTGATAGCCCTCTACAAAGCCCTTGGCCGCGGCATGTTGCGCATACTCTCCGCTAGGAGCGGCAAACTCGCCTATCGGGAAGAAAAATCCCGCCCCAAAAAGCAGCAAAATCAGCGCCAAAAGCAGCGGAGTGAGGTATTTGCCGAGTAGATCGACTAGTTTTGACGGATTCATACAGACGTAATAATTTAACGCAAAATACGCCGCCGAGTAAAAAAACAGCCAAATTTGTAAATTTTCGTGCGCGATAAACGGCTTAACGGCGATATCAAAGGGCATATTTGCCGCGCGAGGTATCGCAAAAAGCGGTCCGATCGTGAGATATAAAAGCGCCGTAAAAAGCACCGCAAATACCGGGTCTATGCGGCGAACTAGGCTTTGAAGGCCCTTTGCTCTAGCTATCGCTGCGACGCCAAGCACCGGTAAAAGCACCGCCGTAGCGCAAAAAAACATGATCGCGACGTAAAAATTCTGCCCAGCCTCTCGCCCCAAATTCGGCGGAAAGATGAAGTTTCCCGCGCCGAAAAACATGGCAAAAAGCGTGAGCGAGATGACTAAAAACTGATTTTTGCTAAGCTTTTGTTTCATTTTCGCTCCATTTTAGTTTTAAATTTGGCAAATTGTATTTAGATAAAGTTGAATTTTCGTTGATTTGAGTTAAATTTACTTATTTTTCGCTCGCGCGTGTTTCGATTTGAAATTTAACCGCGCAGCGGGAGTAAAATTTAAACATTTTAAAGTATAATCGCGCAAAGGAAAAATATGGCGAAAGTAAAAACGGTATTTGAGTGTCAAGCCTGCGGCAATCAGCAGAGCAAATGGGTCGGCAAATGCCCTCAGTGCGGGGCTTGGGATAGCTTTTTAGAACTAAACGCACAGCAGATCGAAACGCTAAAAGAGATATCAAAAAGCTCTGCAAAACCAAGCCTCGCAAAACAAATCAGCGAGGTCGAGATCGAAAAAGTCACGCGCATCAGCACGCAAAATAGCGAACTAGACCTGGTTCTCGGCGGCGGCGTCGTGGAGGGCTCGCTGGTGCTAATCGGCGGAAGCCCCGGTATCGGCAAGAGCACCTTGCTGCTAAAAATCGCTTCAAATTTCGCCGCCCAGGGCAAAAAGACGCTCTACGTCAGCGGCGAAGAGAGCGCGAGCCAGATCAAAATGCGAGCCCAGCGCCTAGACGCGGTCAAAGACGGGCTGTTTTTGCTCACGGAAATTTTACTTGAAAATATCCTCGCCGAAGTGCGCAAAAACGAGTATAAAATCCTCGTCATCGACTCAATCCAGACCCTTTATAGCGAAAAAATCGCCTCCGCACCCGGCTCGGTGTCGCAGGTGCGCGAGATTACCTTCGAACTCATGCGCCTAGCCAAAAACGAAAATATCTGCGTCTTTATCATCGGCCATATCACCAAAGACGGCTCGATCGCGGGGCCTCGCATCTTGGAGCACATGGTGGACGTGGTGCTGTATTTCGAGGGAGACTCCAGCCGCGAGCTGCGTATGCTACGGGGTTTTAAAAACCGCTTCGGCTCGACTAGCGAGGTAGGGATTTTCGAGATGAGCGAAAACGGGCTAATCAGCGCCAACGACGTCGCGGGCAAATTTTTCACGCGAGGCAAAGCTGCTAGCGGCTCGGCTATCACTATCACGATGGAGGGCTCGCGCGCGCTTAGCGTCGAAATTCAGGCGCTCGTGTGCGAGAGTGCGTATCCTAAGCGCAGCTCCACGGGCTTTGATAAAAACCGCCTAGATATGCTGCTAGCGCTGCTTGAGCGCAAGCTAGAGATCCCGCTAGGACACTACGATGTTTTCATCAACGTGAGCGGCGGAGTCAAGATCGGCGAAACGGCGGCCGATCTAGCCGTAGTCGCGGCGATCATCTCCAGCTTCAAAAACCGTCCGATCAGCAAAGAGAGCGTATTTATGGGCGAGCTTAGCCTAAACGGCGAAATTCGCGAGATATTTAACCTCGATCAGCGCCTAAAAGAGGCCAAAACGCAGAAATTTAAAAACGCGATCGTGCCGTCTAAGCCGCTTGACGCGCAGGGACTAAAATGCTTCGTCGCCAGCGATATCACGCAGGTTTTGGAGTGGATGTAAAACAATATAACAAAACAAATAATATATTGTAAAAAACAGCATGTTTGGTTATAATAACGATTTTTTCAAAACATCAAAACAACCAATAGGGCTTATTATGCAAAGAAGTATAAGGTATTAAAGCATGTTATTTAATAGTTATGAATTTATATTTTTATTTTTGCCAATAACATTTTTCATATACTTCTTTTTAAATTCCAAAAGACTAACCGCAGCTTCAAAGATTTTTCTAATAGTTTCGTCCCTATTTTTCTACGCCTGGTGGAATATCATATATCTTCCCCTGATAATCATCTCGATATTATTTAATTATACAGTAGGCCTACTGCTTACCAAACGCGCCAAATACGCTCAAAATCAAAGGAAACTACTACTAACAATAGGAATAGCGGCCAATATAGGCCTATTGGGCTACTTTAAATACTCCGATTTCTTTATCTCTAACATAAATTTTTTATTTAGTAGTGATATTTCACTACTAAATTTAACCCTACCGCTAGCGATATCGTTCTTCTCTTTCCAGCAGATAGCCTACCTGATCGACTCATACAGAAACGAAACCAAAGAGTATAGCTTCATAAACTACTGCATATTTATTACTTTTTTTCCTCAGCTTATAGCAGGGCCGATAGTTCACCACAAAGAGATGATGCCATATTTTGCAAGCCCAAAAACCAAAGTCATAAATCATAAAAATATATCAAAAGGGATATATATTTTTTCTATCGGGCTGTTTAAAAAAGTAGTCATAGCCGACTCCTTTTCGACATGGGCCACAAATGGATTTGACACAGCGCAGACGCTATCTTTACTAGAAGCTTGGGCCACTTCGCTATCATATACATTTCAGCTATATTTTGACTTTAGCGGATATTGCGATATGGCTATAGGGGCCGCTCTGCTTTTTAATATCAAGCTTCCGATTAATTTCAACTCGCCGTATAAAGCAACAAATATTCAAGACTTCTGGAGACGCTGGCATATCACGCTTTCTAGGTTCTTAAGAGACTATATATACATACCGCTTGGAGGAAACAGACATGGCGATACAAAAACCTGTGTAAATTTAATGACTACATTTTTAATAGGCGGCATATGGCATGGCGCAGGATGGACATTCGTATTTTGGGGGTTTTTACATGGCTTAGCTCTGGTGATTTTTAAAATTTGGAATATGCAAGCCATAAGACTAAATAAAATACTAGCCTGGATAATAACATTTAACTTTATCAACATCACTTGGATATTTTTTAGAGCCAAAGAGTGGCAAGACGCCATAAAAGTCATAAAAGGCATGTTTGGCTTTAGCACCATAACCCTGCCTAATTTCTTATCAGGCTATCTATATCATTTATCGGCCTACGGCGTAAAATTTGGAAACACATTTATGGCGATAGGAGGCGATAAAAATATGCTCGCTTACATAATTTTCGCTTTTATCTTAACTTTGACGCAAAAAAACAGTATAGAAAAAACAGGCAGTCTCGTACTAAACCACAAGACATATGTAGCAGCAGCCTTTATGTTCGCTTGTTCGATTATTCTCTTAAAACAAGAGTCTGAATTTTTATATTTTAATTTTTAGGTGTATGCAGTGCGACCAAAAAGCTGGATAAGAAGTTTTATTGTAGTTTCGATACTCTTATTAGTATCATATCAGCTTTATGACATAGTAGTAAAAAACACAAAAATCCTAAGCGTAAAAAGCACGGATATAGTATATTTTTCAGACAGCGTTATGAGGTCTCACGCCGCCTGCGAAACCAATAAAAGCGGCATAGACGATATCGTGAGAAGCAACGGAATAGATATCATAAATATAGACCACGGAGCATACTCACCTATAATATACAAAAACTATATAAAAAATCTACCGAGCGGCACTCGCGTCATCATACCGATAAATATGCGAAGCTTCTCGGAAGAGTGGTTTGATAGACCGTCCTATAAATTTTATAAAGAAAGAATCTCTCTAGCTATACTAAGTTTTGACATATTAGATATATTCTCCACACTAAAAGAGTATATATCAAACGCATTCATCGACTATGAAAGCACAGCCATAACAAGAGGAAACAAATATCTAGGAAATACCAAGGACATAGAAAGCCTTACCAAGATAGACAAGGATATATATTGCGATTCAAACAGCAGCTTTATGGCAGATAGCCTATACAAAGATAAACTATCACTCAAATTTAAATACCACTACGCCTACAATCTTCCAAAAAACCATAAAATGTTTAGCTATCTCGACGAGATAATAAACTATGCCGGCAAGAAAAATATCAAAATACTATTTTACATAACTCCTATCAATTTCGAACACTTAAATAACCTACTAGAAAAAGAATTTCTAGAGACTGTAGAAAATAATATAAGCACCATCACAAACTATCTGCAAAGCAAAAATGTCGCTTTTATAGATTTATCAAAAAAGATAAAAGGAAGCGACTTTATAGACAGACAGCACGCATGCGAACATCTTGATTTTTACGCAAGAAAATTTGTGGCAGATACCATAAGCAAGCATAGATTTGTCAAACCGTAGCCACCGCTACAAAAAAATCAAGGCAGAGCAAAAACCCTTGCCTTGTTATCAACTAAACTTGAGATAGCAAATTTGAAAGCAGACTATCTTCCATCTTGTCTATTTTAGATGCGTTGCCCTTTATAAGAGCATCATAGTAGTCTATCTTAAATTTATCAACCTTATCAAAAACCTCTTTTTTGAGTTTTTTTTCCAGTTCGTCATACTCGGCTTTTAGGTCGGCTTTTTCAAAATAGTTATACTTACCGCTTTTTAGTTTTTCTTGCAGATTAGCCTGTTCCACCTTTAGTTTTTCTTGCATCTCATCCAAAAGCATACTTTGTTTGTAATTCACAGCAGAATACATAGTATGAATACTCGGAGACTCTTTGATATCAAGCTTATATTTAGCCGTTTCATAGGCTTTACGCATGGCTTTATCGCCCAATAAAAGCTCATTATAGGCGTTTTCTTTATCTTTTTTTGAAGCGCCACTATCTTGCGTTTTTTCTAAATATTTAGAAAAAAGCTCGCTATAGCTTTTTACATAGGCTTTGCCGAGTGAAATTTTTTGTTGTTGTAGTTCGCTTATGCGCATACTATCTCCTTTATAGATTTAAGAGAAAAGCAAGCAAAAATTGTTCCATAATTTTAAAAGAAAATAAAAAAAGGCAAGCTTCCAAAAAAGGAAGCTTGCCATAAAAACCTATATAATCAATGCTATCTGCATTAGATTATAGCAATCTCATAATCAGATGTAGTAGTAGTGCCATTTACAATCTTAGAGCCCGCAACAGCAGCCGCATCCGCAGAGGTATCAACACCAACTAGCTGAACAACAGTATCGTTTGTACCGATACCATCTTGGAATACAAAGGTATCTCTATCTTTTGAGTCAGATACTTTAGTAGTGTCATCAAATCCGATATCATCGCCATTTCTGTCATATGCAAATCCAACAGTAGCACCTGTGCCGTCAAGTTTATTTGCAAGGAATTTTAATGCACTTGCAAGATTCTTTTCGGTTATAGCAACTTGCTTGTTATTGTCATCAAAAAATTTAACAAGGTGAGTTGTATCATCAACAGTCCACTTGCTAACACCTTCTATAGCTTTGCCAGTTGATTGATTAGATATACCAAGAGTTATATTAACGTTGTTACTAGCAAGATCGAGCGCATCACCACCAGATTTCTCAGCACCTCCTGCAGCCGCTACTGCGTCACCTGAAGTGGTAATAGACTTGGTACTAAAGCCATAAACAACATCATGACTACCTATCAAGGAATCGCCAGTATTAATCTTAATGACGTCAACCTTACCGTCAGCAGTACCAACTTGACCATTATTATCAATAGCTTCTGTGTTCTGAGTAACAAATACGTCAGCCCCAGTGCCACCCTCAAAGATATCACTGCCTTTACTACCTACGGCAGCATCATTACCATCGCCACCGACAAACTGAAGTCTAGCATCATCTTTAACTGTAATAGCAACATCATTGCCCGCTCCGCCATCAACTTTATTTACTCCATCTTTTCCAACAAACCATAGGTTGTTATTGGCATCACCTTTACCTCTCTCTAGTGAGCTACCGTTAAGAAGGGAATTGGCTTGAGTAAAGTCAAAAACACCTGATGCATCTTTTTTGTTTAAAGCAAACGAACCATCCAAAGTCGTTACTTCTTTATTCAAATCTTTTTTATCCCATCTTAGTGAAAGATCGGAACCTTCGCCTGTGGCTATCCATTGTTTGGTAGAATTAGCACCATCGCCAACTTCAACATAAGCAGCACCTGCAGCTTTTGTAACGCTAGTTCTTACATCTCCCGTCAATACTTGCTTTCCGGCACCTACGTTGTCATAAACTCTATCAAAACCTCTACCTAGAGAGTAGGTATCGCTACCAGCGTAAGCTCTTACTACATCAGAGCCGTCGCCCACTTTTATAACGTTATCGCCTTTATCAGCATCAATTTCATTGGCGCCATTACCTGCGTTAATAAAATCAGACTGCTCAGAACCAATAATATTATTGTTGCCTTTTCCTGCGTTGATAGTTATGTTTTTACCCGCAGAACCTTTTGCACTAAAGACATTATTGCCATCGCCAAGATCAACAACAGCAGAATCGCCAAGCGCTTTTACAGTAGCTTTAAAATCGCCAAGAACTTTAGTAGCGTCAACTTTCATTAGGTTGTTGTTTGTACCGTTACCTGTAACTTCTTTTAGGTTTACATCACCCTTACTTGATGCAGTTAGCGTAGTTACGTCTTTAGCATAGATGTTATTAAAGGTCGTTACCGTAGCTGCACCTGAATCTTTATACTCATTAGCACTTCTATCGTCGGCTACCTTAATATCAATAGTCTTCGCTTTATGGATAGTCACTTTACCGATGTTGTAGTTATCCGCAGTATAGGTCAAAATTTTACCAGCCGTAGTGCCGTCATCGTATTTATAGCGGTTGTCGTCAAGGGCGCCGTTTACATTTACAGTTACTACTTCAGCAGCATTATCTTTTAGCGTAACACCATTAAAAGTATGGTCTTTAACAAAATCTGCCTTTTTGTAAGTAACGGTACCTATTGTCTGTTGCGCCATAGTAGCATTGTATCCAACTTTATCTCTTAGATCAAATCCATTGTTATGACCATCAACAAGGTCAGCTGAGAAGTTAACTTCAGTTAGGGCCGATTTTTCAACAGTAACGATCTTATCAGTGTCCATGTTATTTACATCACCAGCAGCATTAACTAGGTTACCTTGTACTTTATCCCCCAAGTTTTTATCATTTTCAGTTTGAAAAATAGATTCTTTTGAGATAAATGTAAATTTCTCAAAGTCGCCTTTAGAAATATCAAGATTTATAGTGTTTGTAGATGCTACGTATAGTTCCTCAACGCCAGTCACGTCTAGAGCTTGACTGCTGCTAAGTACGCCTCTAACGATATCAGTACCAGCACCGCCAGTTACTTTATCTGCACCAGTTAGATTACCCACACCATAGAAAGAAACTATATCGTTACCTTGACCGAGGCTAATTTTTTGATTTGCTCCGTCTACCGTAACTCTAAAGTCGCCAAGATATTCTGAGGCATCAATAGTAGCTGCTTTTATGTGACTATAATTTTCACCCACTAGCTCAAAATATTTACCAGCAACTCCGCCCTTAACGACTACGTCAGCTTTTGGGGCTGCAACGCCGCTTTGAATCAAGACAACCGTATTGTTGTCGTCATCGCTGTCAATTATGTTTACGTTTTCGATAGCATCGGTTTTAACTTTAAACCCAAAATCTTCTTGTTTATTTGGAGCTTTTACAACTTCAACGGTTACTTTGTCATTAGCACCAGTGCCGTCTTTTAGACTAATATCCAATTCAGGCATACGTTTGTCTTCATCCGCTGTTTTCGTAACAGAGTGTTCGATAACGAATTTTTTATTATCAGCAAACTCTTTTGAAACATTTTTAAAGACAAATTTAGAATTTTCTGCATCTGCTTTTTCATCTCTAACGGTTACTTTTTCTAGTACATTGTCTTTAATCGCGTCAAAATCTACAGTCTGAGATTCGTTTCTTTGATTTCTAACTTCCAAAGACTCTATACCGCTGATTTCAGCAAGCTCGTTTCTATCATTTTTTACTATACCACCATCGACCACAACAAGCTTATCGTTTCCTGCGCCACCCACTATCTTGGTTCTTCCTCCGAAAGCACCAGTGTATCCTACACCGGTAACATCATGACCAGCATAGAAAACATCGTCTTGTGCTGAACCCGTTATGGTAGTAGTAAGGAAAATTGCAGAGTCATTAGGGTCTACCCAATCTTTAGCAATTTTTGAAATATCAGCAGTTACCTTACCCTTAAAAGCAGAAGCGTCAAAATTTGTAAAACCGTTTGTTTCATTAGGATTTATACCGCTCTCAGTATCGCTAAGCTTGTTGTACTCGTTTTTGGCGCCTTTTTCAAGATTAGCTATCTCAAGATTGCCACTTCCTTTGACGGTAAGCTCTTGCAGATCATTGACTTTTAGCTGGTTAATATCAACACCGTTCTTAGCAACTAGAGTAAGCTTTTCTATGCCTTCTATTTGGCCATCATTCTTCTTATTGACTATATCAATATTCTTAGCGTTAATATCATTTAGCTCTAGTAAAGATTTGTCATCGTTACCACTTAAGATACCCTGTTTGTATTCAAATTCTACACTGCGGTCAGAGTCATCGAAATTTGCAACTCTCATACCCTCAAGCTTAGAGCTGATATTGGTTACCTTAATATTAGGATTATTATTTGCTTGATTAGTTATGTGATGCAAATTAACTTTTGTAAGTTCATTTGCGTATCTTAAATCAATCGTATTACCTGTATCTCCAGTAATCTTAGCGTTAAAATACTGGATATTTACAAGGTTAGGCGTTCTTGAGGAGCCAGTACCTTCATCATTATGTGATCTACCAAAGGTTGCATTTACAGTATTGTCACTTCTTCCTACTACACCGACTAGTCTATCTTCATCTTGTAAAGTATTGATATAGTCGGTTCCGCCAGGGTTGTAGCCCATAGGAGCCTCAAATACGTTTGCAACAGCTTCGTCAGTGCTAGTAGTCAAAGTCTTAGTCTCACCGGCAGCTTTTGGAGTAGAAACCCACTGATTATCATCAGACAGAGAGTCAACGTAAGCTTTAGCAGCGTCATAGCCCTCTTTAGCAGCCTTATCTACTGCGTTTACATAGAGGCTTCTATCTTTTGCATCAACATTGTCGCCTTGATCAACTACATAGTCTGATATTTTAACTTTATTAGTAAAAGCCACTTCATTGTTTTTTTCTGCAGACTTTATAAGCTCAGAAACAACATCGCCGCGAGAGTAGGTTTTTAGGGCATTTACCCAAAAGTTAACACCCGCAGGATCATCTTGATACGTTCTACCCAGTACATTTTGGTAGATATGGTTTATGAAAGCCATATTGTCGTCTAAAGACGAACCAAAGAAAGCTTTCGCGGTAGCGGTATCTAAAATCGCCTTAGCAGCACTGGCCATAGTATAATCGCCTTTCTGCCACCATGCATTTCCGTTTGCTTCAGAAGCTCTTCCAAGAAGAGTTACGTAAAGCTGAGAAACTTGAGTTTTTGTTAAAGCCATTAAGGACTCCTTAAAATGAAATTTGGTAGTTGCAAAGACCTACCATAGTAGAATCAACCGAGATAAGGTAACCGCAGATGAGCCTACTAAGGTCTGCTCTGTGTCCTACCTACTATCGATAGTACTTTTGCAAATACTTAAGAGGTATTATAACATAAAAGCCAGGAAATAAGTTTAATTCATTATTAAAAATGCACGAAATTTACCGAAAATTTGAGAAAATTTTAAAAAAAATTGTTTTACTTTGGCACTTTTTAAATATATTTTAAGTTTATAGGTGATAAGATTGCGGTTTGATAAAAAATATTTCAAACGAAAGGAAGTCAGTGGGTAGAAAGGCAAGAGAGATAATCGGCGGAACGGTTTTAGTCAAACAAAACGGCGACTTTTGCAAAAATGAGGGCGAAATAGAAATATACAAGACCAAGCTTACGGACACAGCAAAGAGATATGGAGCTCAAATTTACGGCTACTACATAGGCAAGACGAGCGTGATGCTGTATCTGCAAAGCGAAGACATAGCTAAATTTATGCAGATACTAAATAGTTCCTTTTCAAGGGAAAGAAACAAAAAAAGAGGAGACGAACCGATCGGCAAGACGGAGAGATACGAAGCAACCATAGTCGGAGATAATGAGAAAGATGACGTGGCTAAATTTATAAAACAAAACGGCGGAACGGTCTTTGTCAAGACCAGCAAAAGTATCAGTATAGACAAAAAACATAATATAAATAATATAAAAAAAAGGAAAAACATGAACATAGCGGCCCTGCATTCAGATGAACACAGAGACCTAAGATATGTGGGTGGCGCCCTGCCCGATACTCCAGTAGCAAAAATCACGATATCGGAAATGAAAAGGTGCGCTGAAAATTTCTGCATAGTCTTTACTAACGAGATAGTGCCGACGATGCTAGTGCTACTCGGGCAAGAAGACAACGTAATGATAGATGAAAATTTTAACGGTTACGTGCCAGCAAGTCTAAAAAACTATCCGTTTTTACTCGGCAACGCAGACGGCAAAAGAGTACTCTGCGTAGATATGGACTCCGAACAGATCCAAAAAGGCGGCGAGGAAGGCGAGATACTATTTGACAAAGAAGGCAACAAAAGCGAATTTCTGGGTAAAGTAGTGTCGGCGCTAAAAAACTACGATGCGGATTTTAGAAAAACGGAAACAATGATGGAAGAGATAAAAAAAGCAGGAATTTTAGTCGATAAAGAGTTAAATTTAAAGATAGGTGAGGAAAATTACGTACTGATAAAAGGTTTTTCGATAGTAAGCAAAAGCAAGCTAAACGAACTAGACGATAAAACCTTGGCAATGTTCGTTAGAAACGGATATATGAATCTAATCAACATACACCTAAGCAGTTTGGGCAACTTCCAGACTCTAGCCTCAAGGATACTTTCAAAATGAGCACATCCAAAAAAGAAAACGAACTAAAAAGCATACTCAGAAAATCCAAAAAGTGCTTGATATATGCAGGTATCTTTAGCGCATTTGTAAATTTATTGATGCTGACACCCCCTTTATATATGCTTCAGCTTTACGGTCGCGTGGTAACATCAAGAAGCTTAGATACGCTCACTATGCTTACTTTGATAGTAGTGTTTTTATTTGTAACAATGGGGCTTTTTGAGATACTTAGATCGCGCGTACTGATAATATTTGCCAACCAGATGGATCAAAATTTATCAGGCAGGGTTTACGACGCGATATTTAAACTAGCCGCCAGAAATCCATCAAGAACGACTTCGCAGGCTATGGGTGATATAAATACTCTCAAACAATACCTCAGTGGAAATGGAGTGTTTGCGTTTTTAGACGCTCCGTGGATGCCGATATATATCGCGATACTGTTTTTATTTCACCCATACTACGGTTGGTTTAGCGTGTTTGCGGCGATTTTTCTTTTTATCCTTGCACTTTTAAATGAAAATGCGACAAAAGAAGGACTTAAAAACTCAAACGATAGTTACAGAAAGGAGATGCGTTTCGTGGATTCAAATTTGAGAAATTCCGAAGTTATACATGCCATGGGAATGAATGCAAATTTGAGAAAAATTTGGGAGAAAAAGCATGATGAGTTTTTAAACTCCCACTCGGACGCAAGCTCGAAAGCTGGGATTTATGCAAATATCAGTAAAACAGCACGCGTCACCTTTCAGTCCCTGATGCTGGGCCTTGGAGCATACTTAGTCGTAAAAATGGAGCTAACTCCCGGAATGATGATCGCGGGATCAATTATAATGGGCAGAGCCCTAGCCCCGCTTGATATCTTGATAGCTAGCTGGAAAAACTACAAGGGCGCAAAAGAGAGCTACCAAAGGCTGGATAAATTTTTAGATGAAATTCCTGCTGAGACCGATAGAGTAAGACTCCCTGACCCCGTAGGTAATATAGAGTGCCAGGGCGTATCTCTGGTGCCGC
The DNA here is from genome assembly GCF_052170435.1 of Campylobacter sp. Classification (GTDB taxonomy): domain Bacteria; phylum Campylobacterota; class Campylobacteria; order Campylobacterales; family Campylobacteraceae; genus Campylobacter_A. The sequence continues at coordinate 19,745 of NZ_JBQNAN010000022.1, read as the reverse complement.
CTAATTCAAAAGCACTATCACTCGCGGATGTAACTCTAAACTTAAACGCCGGAGACATGTGTGCAGTGATAGGACCGAGTGCGGCTGGCAAGAGCTCGTTTGCCAGAGCGGTGCTAGGCGTATGGCCTTTGTTTAAGGGAACAGTCAGAGTAGATGGTGCGGATATAAACCAATACGACAGCAACCACCTTGGAGAATTTGTAGGGTATTTACCACAAGATGTAGAGCTTTTCGAGGGGACGGTAGCTGAAAATATAGCAAGATTTGGCGAGCTAGACTCTGAGGAAATAATAAAAGCGGCAAAACTAGCCAACGTGCATGAGATGATATTAAATTTACCAGAAGGCTACGATACCAAAATAGGTATGGGCGGCTCAAGCCTGAGCGGAGGACAAAGACAAAGGATAGCTTTGGCTAGAGCGTTTTATAAATCGCCTAAGATAATCGTACTAGATGAGCCAAACGCAAGCCTCGACGAAGCCGGAGAAAGAGCACTGCATCAAGCCCTGCTAAATATGAAAGGCAAAGCTACTATCATCTTGATAACGCATAAGCTAAACATACTGGGAATAGTCGATAAAATAGCGGTTCTAACCGCCGGCAGACTTATGTATTTCGGCCTAAGAGACGCTGTGCTATACGAGCTTACCAAAAATCAAAATCAAGCGGTGCAGCAACAAGCCAAGCAAAAGATAACAGAGGAAAAATAATGATACTGTCTGACGAAAGAGGAACGATAAGATTTGGCCTACTAATTATTTTGATATTAGTTGGAGTATTTGGCGGCTGGGCGGCTTTCGCTCCGCTTAAAGGCGGCGCCGTAGCTGCCGGAAAAGTAAGTGTCATCAACGACAAGAAAATCGTGCAGCACTTAGAAGGCGGTGTCGTAGATGAAATTTACGTAAAAGACGGCGATAAGGTAAAAGAAGGAGACATACTTTTAAAAATAGGAAACTCCAGACTTCAGGCCGAGCTTAACGCTTCTGCAACAGAATATCTACAAAACGGTGTCTTGGAAGCCAGACTAATAGCACAAAGAGATAACGAAAAACAGATAAATTTTAGCGATGAACTAAAAAAACTGGAAGGCTTCAAAGAAGCTTCGGAAGCGCAAATAAGCATCTTTAATGAGCAAAGAAAAATGCTAAGCGATGAAAAAGAGATACTAAATCAGCGCATCTCTCAGCTCTATAAGCAAATAGATGGGCTAAACGCCATAATATCATCAAGAAAGCTAAGGGCGGCGTCGCTAGACGAAGAGATAAAAGAGTGGGATAGGCTATATAAAGAACAGCTAAGCGACAAGATAAGGCTTAGAGATTCAAAACGAGAAAAAATAGCCGTTGACGGTGAGATAGCCTCAAGTACAGCAGAGATTGCTAGACTAAACGTCCAAATAACCGAAACAAAATCTCAAATCATTTTAAGAGAGAGAACCTTTAAAGAAGACGCCCTAAAGCAGCTTGAAAACGTAACAAAGTCAATAAATGCACTAAGATCAAGATATATAGCCCTAAACGATCAGCTGGCTAGAACAGAGGTGCGAGCCCCAGCTAGTGGAACGATTGTAGGCATGACTGCTCATACGATAGGCGGAGTCATCAGGTCTGGTGATCCGATAATGTATATCGTGCCAGACAGTACGGAGTATATAGTAGAAGCAAGGATGAATATAACCGATATAGACAAAGTCACTATAGGACTGCTAGCCGACGTGCGATTTAGCGCATTTGAGCTTCAGCAAGCCCACGTGGTAGAGGGTGAGGTCATATATATATCAGCCGATAGCTTGCAGGACAATAACGGACATCAGTTCTATGAGATAAAGGTTAAGCTCACCGAAAACGGAGTAAAGGAACTAGAGAATAATAAATTTTTCTTGCTTCCGGGTATGCCTGCAGAGGTAATGGTACAAACGACCGATAGAACGGTTTTAAGCTATATCTTAAATCCGTTTACGAATATGTTTAAAAGGGCATTTAATGAAGATTAAAATTTTATCCCTACTTGCCGCGCCGATACTTTTGTCGGCGCAGTCTGCAAGCTTGTCTCAGGCCTATAATATGGCTCTAGGCAACGACGAAGAGTATAAATACTATATGTACAACAGCCTTGCCGGAGAGCAAAGGTACAACCAGACCCTGTCTCAGCTATTGCCTACCATAAACGGCGACTTATCATATCATGGCGACAAATATAAAAGATTCAATAAAAACAGCAATGAAAGCTACACGAGCTACGGCGTGACGCTAAGACAGCCGATATTTCAACCATCCTTGTACTACCAAAGACAACAAGAAGAACTAAGGATGCAAGGAAGTCATATCGAGCTAGAACATAGCAGACAAGAGCTTGCCAAAAAAGTAGCCAAGGCGTATTTCGAGCTAGCCTATGCTAATGCAAATTTAAAACTAGCGCTAAGCTACCAAGATGCAAATAAGGCTAAATTTGAGCAGATGGAGCGCTCGCTCTCGCTAGGACTCACCAATAAAATGGACATGCTCGAATCAAAAGTGAGATATGATGAGTCGATGCTAGGCGTAAGCAAAGCACAAAGAAGCATAGACATAGCCAAGATGTCGCTTTTTAAACTAGTCGGGCAAAACATCGATACTATGGAGTATTTTGAAAATATAAATATTGATTTTTTTAAAAATCTTGATCTTAGAAAATACAGCGATATAGAACAAAATTTAGATTACAGACAAAGCGCGCTACTGACGCAAATAGCCGAAAAAGAGCACACTAAGCGCAAAAGCGAACATCTGCCGACCATCGACTTTTCTATAGGCTACTCAAACAACGATTACAAGGATGATAGAGCTTTTGGCGATAAAAATCATAGGGTTGAAACTAATATCCGCCTAAATATGCCGATATTTTCAAGTTGGTACACAAGCTACAGGGTTGAAGAAGGCATGTTTTTAAGGCAAGCTAGCATCTCTAGACAAAACGATACTAGAAAAAATGTCGATATCGCGCAAAGACAAGCCACCATCAACCTCCAAAACTATATCCAAGAGTATGACATAAACGTAAGGTCGCTCGAGCACGCCAACGTCTACGAACGCTCGATAGAGCGCGGATACGAAGAAGGGCTAAAGGATCTAGTCGATTTACTAGATGCTAAAGCTAGGGTTCACAAGATAAAAAATGAACTGATAGCTTCGGCTAGAAACGTGGTTTTGGCCTATCTCGAGCTTGAAAGCTTGATAAACGACATAAACGAACAAAGCATGAATAAGCTTGAGAGCGCGTTTAACTAAGCAGTCTTAAGAACAGCTCACTATGAGCTTTTGCGGACTTTGCCCAAGAAAAATCTTTGCAGTGGCGAAGTCCAAGCCTTACGAAATCTTCCCTCATTTTCTCGTCAGTAAGTAAAATTTGAAGCTTCTCTTTTAAATCCGCTTCGTTTAAAGGATCGAAATAAACCGCATCCTCGCCGTAAATTTCTCTAAAAACTTCGATATCAGATAACGCCACCGCACATCCGCAGGCCATCGCTTCAAGCGGCGGAATACCAAACCCCTCATAGACGGACGGATATACAAAAACGCTAGCCGAGCTATAAAGAGCCGCCAGCTCCTCGTCTGCGACGAAACCCGCAAATTTGATATTTTCATTTTGATTTATGAGCTCGTGGATTTGCGAGTTTTCCCAGCCTTTTGCTCCGACGATAACTAGGTCAAATTTAGCCTGCAAATCGCTTGGAAGTAGATTGTAAGCTTTAATAAGCGTAGCGAGATTTTTCCTAGGCTCGATAGAGCCCGCAAAAAGGATAAATTCTTTTGCCAAATTTAGCTTAGCCTTTACGACTGCTTTTTGCGTATCGTCCTTTGGGTAAAAAACCTTATCATCATAGCCGTGATATATCACGCTGATTTTGCTTTCATCAAATCCTAAAATTTCCACAATCTCGTTTTTGGTAAAATTTGATCCCGTGACGATGTGCGTCGCTTTTTTTATATTTTGCATAAAGGTTTTTTCAAAAAACTCTATGCGATCTTTCGGATGAAATTCGCTAAATTTGATAAAAGTAAAATCATGTACCGAGACCACGAGATGTCTCGCTTCAATATCAAGCGGGATAAAATTCGGCTGAAAATAAAGGTCGAATTTCATCCCTTTAAAATTTCGCTCGTTTAGCTTTTTTAAAAATAGTCTAAAACGCGTCTTTACACCTAGAGGCAGTAGTCGCACAAACCATTTTAGTTTTTTTACCAAACTTTTTTTGAGTAAATTTGAAAAAGACGTTTTCTGTTCACAGCCCTTAAAAATCAGCTCTTTTGAAATAAACCCATAGTCGTAAAAGAGCTCAAATTTATCTTTATCCAGCCTTTTTACGATCTCGTAAGCGTATCTGCCGATGCCTGTGAGCTGCGAAATGAGCGGCTTTGCGTCGATTAAAATTTTAGCTCTGCCCTCTTTTTTTGGCGCGCAGTTTTTAATTTTACTCGTTTTCATACATCCATTTTAGCGTTTGTTTGATGTGCGTTTTGCACAAATTTAGCCCGTTTGCTTCAAGCCTTGCGGTATCGGCCGTTATTTCCTCGGGCTCGTCCGCTCGCATAAACGCAGGATTTTGCTCGACTTTTACATCGCGCCCCGAAATTTCTCTCATAAAATCTAAAATTTCGCCTATTCCGTGCCCTTTACCCGAGCCGATGTTAAAAATCCTCTCGCCGGTCTTTAAATTTAAAAGCTTTTCATAAATTTTAACCACGTCCAAAACATTGTTGTATTCGCGCTTTGGGGTTAAATTTCCAAGCTCTATGACGCTAGCGTTTCGCTTAAAATGCGATACGATTTTAGGAATCAAAAAATTTATGCTCTGCCCCACTCCCGTATAGTTAAACGGGCGCGTTATCAAGATATCAAGATCGTAATCCTTTGCTAAATTTTCCATTTGCAATTTACTTTTAGCGTATGCAGATAGCGGATGCGGCGTCAAATTTTCGGACAAGGCCCCGGCTTCTTGTGCGCCGTAAACCGAAGCCGAGCTTGCCAAAATCACTCTTTTTGGCTTTTTTCTTTGCTCACCAAGTGCATCAAGCAGGTTTTTGCTGCCTGTAACATTTACCTTAAAAATAGGCTCAGCATCGCTTGGCGCAAAAGAAATACCGGCCAGATGAATCACGAAATCAGGATCAAATTTGATGGCGTCTTTTATACTTTTTGTATCGCAAATATCGCAGTTTTGCGTCGTAGCTTCAAAGACTTCGTAGCCTAAATTTTTTAGATGAGCGCACAAATATCTGCCGCTAAAGCCCTCCGCGCCCGTTACGAAAACCTTAGAACTCAAAGCCGCGCTCTATTTTTTTAAGATCGGCCTTAACCATCATAGCGCAAAGCTCTTTGACGCCCATTTTCGTCTGCCAGCCAAGCTCTTTTTTAGCCTTGCTCGCATCTCCGATGAGTAGATCGACCTCAGCAGGACGATAAAACTGCGGATCGATGCAGACTAAAATTTTGCCGTTTTTATTGCGTGCAACCTCGTTTTGGCCCTCGCCTTCAAATTTCAGCTCGATATCAAGCGCCTCAAAGCTAAGCCTCACAAAGTCGCGAACCGTAGTCGTTTCGCCTGTAGCGAGTACGAAGGTATCGGGCCTATCGTACTGCAAGATCGCGTGCATGCCTTGGACGTATTCGTAGGCGTAGCCCCAATCGCGCTTGGCGTCCATATTCCCCAGTTTTAAAACCTCGGCTTTTTTCAGCGCAATCTTTGCGGCGGTGTTTGTGATTTTTCTCGTAACGAACTCAAGACCCCTAAGCGGACTTTCGTGATTAAACAGTATGCCGCTCGAGCCAAAAATTTCGTAACTCTCGCGGTAATTTACCGTGATAAAATGCCCGTAAAGCTTAGCCACGCCGTAAGGCGAGCGCGGATAAAACGGCGTATCTTCACTCTGCGGGATAGCTTGGACCTTACCAAACATCTCTGAGGTGCTGGCTTGATAAAATTTGATATTTTTATCTACGATGCGCACGGCTTCGAGCAAATTTAGCACGCCTATGCCGGTAGCGTTTGCCGTGTGAAAAGGCTCTTTGAAGCTAACTCCGACAAAGCTTTGCGCGGCAAGGTTATAGATTTCATCCGGTCTAACCTCGGAGACGACGCTTAGGATGTTAAAAGGGTCGGTTAGGTCCATCTCTAAAATTTGCAAATTTTCGTTTTGAGCGACTTCAAGCTCGTTTAAACGCCACAAATTTAGGCTCGCCGTTCGCCTGCATGTGCCGTAAACTTTATAGCCCAGCTCCAGCAGATACTTCGCCAAATAGGCTCCGTCTTGCCCCGTAATACCCGTGATTAACGCTTTTTTCATTATAATTCTCCTGTTAAAATTTGATAAGCCTGCTCGGTGCTTTGTCGCCACGATACAAGCTCTATCAGGTCTGATTTGATATGTTTGTCCTCTTTAAAATCCCCGAGCCACTTCTCTATGGCGCCAGCTAAATCATCGTCATCCTTAAAAAACGTCGCCGAGCCGTTTGAAACCTCTTTAAACACATTAAGCTCGCGCGCTATTATCGGGATCTTGTGGATAGCGGCCTCAACGAGCGGCAGGCCAAATCCCTCGGCTCTACTTGCGGCGATAAGGCAGCTCGAGTTTTTATAAATTTCATCCAAAAGCTCGTCGCTGACGAAATTTAGATAAATAAGCCTTTTGCCGTTTTCCTCGTGTTTTTTTATCTTTTCGTAAAGCTCATCGACCATCCAGCCGACCTTGCCCGCGATGACCAAATTTATATCAAGCCCTTTTCGCCATAGCGTCTCAAACGCCATTATAGCCGCATCGTGACCCTTTCTGGGCTCAAGCGTTCCGACCATTATAAAGGTCGGCTTTGAGCGAATTTTATCTAAAATTTCAAGCGAGGCTTTATCGAGCCCGTAGCTTGGCGCAGTAGCTTTTATATCGCAGCCAAGCTTGATACTTTTTATGACGGGCGGAGTCTTGAGACCGTTTTTAAGAATAAAGTTTTTAACATCGTCGGCAACCGCCTGTGAGATACAGATTAACCCGTCAGCCGAAGATACTGCGGTCTTTAGCCAAGAGCTGTGATTGACGGAAATTTCGGCCGGAAAAAAATAGGGATGCAAAATCGGTATAAGATCGTATATCATAAAAAATACTCTCGCACCCTTTGCCCTAATTTCGTTAAAAAATCCGTTTTCAAACGCATTTGTCACGCATAAAGCATAGTCAAGCACATAAAAAATATCATCTTTGTGAATCTCTATAAGCTCATTTACGCAGTCCCACTCTTTAATGTCATAAAAATTTCTCATAAAATCTTTGGCATAAAAATATTTTCCTATCTCGGCATCAAAATAAACCGGCTCTATTCTATAATCCTTAACAGTATCTAAAAGCATAAGAAGCTGAGCCCTTACGACTCTTTGGATACCGGTTTTTAGATCGTGAAGATAAACGGCGGTAATATCCACAAATATGGTTTTTTCTCTCAAAAGCGGAATTTTAACCGACGATATTGCCTTAGAAAGTGCTATTAAATCGCTTTTAGACTCTTTAAAATCATTTATCATATTTTTTAAAAGCGGCTTTTTTGCGTAAGCCGCTTCAATCAACTCAAAGTATCTCTTTGCACAAAATTCCAAACCGTGAAATTTGTCTATCATATTTTTTGCGCTATTTGCGATACTTGCCCTCAAAGCCTCATCGTAGCAAAGTTTATCTATAGCGCTTGAAAGTTCATCAATACTCAACATTTCATCTATAAAATAAACGCAATTTTCAGGAATATCCCTAAAGGAGCCATGTTTATTTACAATAGTCGGCAAAGCATAATTCAAACAATCCAAAGCAGCAGCAGATGTTTCGCCGCGCGAGTTAGTTCTTAGTTGTATGGCTATATCACAGGCATTTAGATACATCCTGTACACTTTGTCATCACTCCAGCCCGTTATTCTTATTTTATCTTGAAGCTCATTTTCTTTTATGCAATGCTCTATCAAGGCCATGTATTCACTACTTACGCTGTCGCCCACAAAAACTAAAAACGCTTCATTTTTGCCATAGATCACAGTATTTTTAAAAGACTTTATTATTTCCAATGTTAATTTTGAAGGTCCTATATATCCAAAGCTGCATATTATGATTTTATTTTCGGCAAGTCCGAGCTTATTTTTACATTCGCTTTTTGGCAGTAGGCTGGCTGGTTTTCTCAGTAATGGAATAATATCAAACAATTGATAGTTCTCATATGCATAAAACAGTTTCGAAAGCCTTTGTGGTTCATTTGAATGCGTCACTATAGACAGTGAGTGATCAATAAGCGATTTATTAACAGGGAATTTCGATATGGTTTTTTTGAGTCCGTTTTTTTTAAAAAAAGAAAGCGCTTTATAACCGTTTGAACAATACAGCTCTTCATAAAAATCTATTTTTTGCTTTGTATATGCCTTATAAACAAGATCCGATATAAAAAAATCATGAAGTACGACGATGCCCTCGTTTTTCATCAAAATATCATACATATAAATATGAAACGGTGAATTTCCTATGTGATACACGATCCTGTCAAATTCTTTTGATTTGGTAAGGAAAAAATTCACATCTTCTATACTATAGTTGCGCCTTAGATTTTCATCGATATTCTTAGGATTATCTACGATAATCGTTATATCGTAATATTTTACTAGCCCCTCCAAAAGCTCAGAGCTATAAAAGCTTATGCCGGATTTTTCATTCGGCAACGGCGAAAAAAAAGCTAAACTTAGCTTTTTATCACTTGTCATCTCAGGTTTGGTTACAGAGATTTTAAATTTTTTAAAATCGTCGTAACTCACGATAAAATCGGAATTTGTGTTTTTTAAAAAATATTGTTTTAATTTTTTTATATCATTTTTATCATCGACATAAAGCGTCGGCTCAAAAATATAATAGTTAAAGCCTGTTAGTTTTTTTCTTAAATTAAACGTATCGACATTTTTATTTGCGCAAATTAAAAATTCTATTTCAGCCTTATTTAAACCGCTAAATTTCGATATGTCGATATCTTCCAAAAACTCTAAATCAACTAAAACACGGGCCATTCTAATCCTTCTTTAGTTTATCGTAAATTTCCGATTCTTTTTTTGTCAACGTAGATGAATAAATTTTACTACACCTTTTTTGTTTGATAATACTCTTGGGATTTTTTATATATTGTTTTAATAGGTTAACTATTTTTTTTACAATATCTTTACCAGCCCTTAAAGGCTTAGTTATACGCCAAGATCTACTGCTTAAAATACCATTAAGCTCATTTTGTTTTGCTATTAATATATCTTTTATATCATTGATTGTTGTTTTTATATTGTTTTCATTACTTTCGGTATATCTTCTTGAAATTTGATATAAATTTATTCCATATGTTTTATTAAAAGCGTTATCAAAAATATCGCTTTTATCACCGCTTTTTTGTGCAATAACCGAGTAATCCGGGCTAACTCCACCAAGCACGTCATAAATTTCCAAAATATCTCTGCGTTCAAGATAGTCATGCTCATTGGTAAAAAATACAAGATTTCGCTCAAAGCCGTTATACTGCGTCGCGAAAGCCAAGAGCTCGTGCGGGATAGGCTTTATGTGCGACGCATCAAGGTAAAATTTATGCGTCGCAAGTATTATATTTTCAGGGTTTGGCGTCTCAAGGATCAAGATACCGCATGGAGCCAAAACCCTTTTTGCTTCTTTGATTAGCTCTAGCACGTCGTCAAATTTGATATGCTCCACTACTTGAAAAGCAGTTATGACATCAAGACTGTTTTCTTCTAGGCTTTTTAATTCACACAGAGCGTCGTTTACCGCCGCGTTTAGTCCCTTTTGCGAGGCTACTTTGACCATACTTTCATTCACGTCGATACCGCGAGCGTTAAAACCGTTTTCGTTTAGCAAGCTTATCCATTCGCCGCGTCCACAGCCGATATCTAGGGCCTTTGCTTCGTCTTTTATTTTTTTTAAAGGGTTTATAAATTTTAGATATTTTTTCTGCCTCTCTTTTATGAGCTCTTCGCTACCTCTAAATTTTTCCTCAAACGCTACGTAAAAATCATCGTTCATTTTTTATCTCCACTATCGGTTCAAGCCTACAAAGCCCGACAAATTCTTTTTTCTCCCCGCTTATAACCTCGAAATTTAAAGCGTTATCTATCCAGTGATAGCACTCGTTTATGTGCGTTTCGTCAGGATGAACGGCGACGGTCAAGGTGTATAATCCCACGCCGATATTTAGACGCATTTTAAAATCCACATCGTAAATTTCGCCTTTTTTAAACGCGTATTTTCCGCCTAGCAAACCGGTATTCGTGCCGTAGATGTCTTGACCGAATTTATCTTTTATCAAAACCCCAATCGATGTATCCTCACTGCCCAAATTTGACAGAAGCTTGACGCTAAATTTTACCTCGTCGCCGCAGCTTACGGTTGTAGTTTGCAAGCCGTCTTTTTGCATCGAAATTTCTAAAATTTCAACCTCTTTCGTGCCGTAGTTATTTTCAGAAACCTTGATCTCTTCATCCTCTTTTGATATCTCGGAGATCAAATAGTTGTAAGTATCGAGCACATCGGAAGGATTGCCGTCCTGGACTATCCTGCCCGTTTTTAAAAGTATTATACGGTCGCAAAGCAGTTTAAGCGCGTTTAGATCGTGCGAGACGAAGATCACGCTTTTGCCTAGCTGCTTGATCTCTTTTAGCTTTTTGACGCATTTTTGCGAGAAGTGCGCGTCGCCCACAGACAGCGCCTCGTCAATGATAAATATAGACGCATCCGAAAAAATAGCAATGGAAAATGCAAGCCGCACAACCATACCAGAGGAGTATGTGCTTATGGGCAAATTTATAAAATCCTTTAGCTCGCTAAATTCGATGATATTTTGTAAATTTGCATCTATATAGGCTCTATCCATACCAAGCAAATAGCCGTTAAAATAGATATTTTCTATACCGTTTAAATCGTAGTTAAATCCTGCTCCAAGCTCCAAAATCGCGGCGATTTTTCCCGTTTTCTCGACCGTGCCCGAGCTTGGCGCCAAAACGCCGCTGATTATCTTTAAAAGAGTAGATTTGCCTGCGCCGTTAAGCCCGATGATGCCCAGACTCTCGCCGCTTCTTAGATCAAAACTAATATCGCGGTTCGCAAAGAAACTTTTGTGACATTTTTTACCGAAAAATATCTCTTTTAAGCGGTCGCTCTCGCGTTCGTAAACTTTAAATTCCTTGCTTATATTTTTTACACTTAAAACTACGCTCACAATACGTCCTTAACGGCGCTTATGAGTTTTTTATAAAAGTAAAATCCCAGCAAAAAAGCAACCGATGCCGCAAAAAACGGAGCGATAAAATCTGAAATTTTAAACTCGTCAAACAAAAATATATTTTGATACGGTTTTATAAAATAATAAAGCGGGTTTATATCAAGCAAAATAGGCGCCTTTTTTTCTATAATCTCGGCCGGATAGACTATCGGCGTAGCCCAAAAAAGCAACTGCAAAACTATCGGAACAACCTCTTTGATATCTCTAAAAAATACCGAAAATACGGAAAATAAAAGCCCGAGCCCGAAGGTAAAAACAAACTGAAGCGCCATAAGCGGAATGAGAAATAGCAAATTTAAGCTAAGTCCCTTGACAGCGGCTAAAAACAGAATACCGATAAACATAGAAAATGCAAATATTATGTACTGTATGATGAGCGGACTAAGCTCAAACGCATAAAGCGGGGTGCTCACTTTTTTCAGTATGCCGGCTTTCGCAAAGGGCGTTTCTATCATTATAGCCAGCGCGCTACTAAAAGCCGAAAACGCAAAAAGCCCCGGTATCAAGTATATGCTGTAAGAGTAAGCCTGATCGCTGATACCAAGCCTTGCGCTCATAAAATCGGAGAATATAACGGTGTATATAAAAAGCATCACGATAGGCGAAACGATATACCAAATTTGACCGAGTCCAGTTTTTGCGTATCTGCTTTTTAAATCGAATTTTACAAGTTGATAAATGTTTATTATTTTATTTTTTATCAATAATTAGCCTAATTTTTTATTTATATTCTACCCAAATTTGATTAAATTTTATACAAACTATCCCTTTAAAACGATGCCTATCGTCTTAAAGAGTATCCCAATGTCGCCCAAAACCGATAAATTATCTACATATTTGCAGTCGATTTTCACACGCTCGTCAAAGGAAATTTCATTCCTGCCGCTCACCTGCCAAAGCCCCGTAAGCCCCGGCCTGACCCTTGCTATCTTGCCTAAATTTTTACCGATTTGTTTTTTTTCGTAAAACATATACGGACGCGGTCCAACCAGGCTCATTTCAAGTCTAAGGACGTTAAAAAGCTGCGGCAACTCATCAAGCGAAGTACGCCTGATAAATCCGCCGACTTTTGTTATGCGCGGATCAAATTCGTATTTGTGAAATTTTGCAAAATGCTCGACCTCTGCGGGATTTTGCTCGAGATAATCGTCTAAAATTTTACGCCAATTTTTATGCATAGATCTAAATTTATAGCAGCTAAACGGCTTGCCGAAGCGCCCTATTCGCTTTTGCTTGAAAAATACGCTCTCGCCGGGCTCGTTTATCTTTACGACTGCGGCTATGACGGCGACGACCACAAGCCAAATCGGCGCACTAGTGATAACGACAGCATAATCAATCACGGCTTTTAGCAAAATTTTAGAGCGCAGATTCATAGCTTGCCCTCCAAAAATCTCTCGTAGCTTTTCTCTACAAACCCCTTTATCTCGTACTCAAAGCGCTCTTTTGAAAATTTTAGCGCATTTTGTCTGATCGCTTGTGGATCAAATTTGTCGCTATTTTTTTCAAATTTTACCACCGCTTCGTTTAGACTAGCTTCGCTTTGCTCGCTAAAATAAACGCCCGTAACGCCATCTATCACGCTCTCTTTCGCCCCGCCTCTACCCAGACAGACCACGGGCGTCCCGCAGGCCTGAGCTTCCACGGGGGCTATACCAAAATCCTCCACGGCAGCAAAGACGAAGGCTTTTGCCTTACCCATCAGCTCCGCAGTCTCACGCGCACCCCGAAAGCCTAAAATTTCAACATTTCCTTTGGCGATGTTTTTGATCTCGTTCATCTGCTCGCCGTCACCCACTACGACTAGCTTTTTGCCGCTTTCGTTAAAGGCGCGCACGATTAAATCGATCTTTTTATAAGGCACCATCCTTGAAACCGTGACGTAAAAGTCCTCTTTATTTTCGTTTAATTTAAAATTTGCAGTATCTACGGGCGGGTAGATCACGGCGGCGTCTTTGCCGTAAATTTTACGTATACGGCGCGCGATAAAATTTGAGTTTGCGACGTAAACGTCGGCTCTATTTGCCGCGGCGATATCCCACAGACGGATTTTATGTAAAATATACCTAGCCAGCATCGATTTTAGCCCGCGCTCTAGTTCGTTTTGACGCAAATAGTCAAAATACATATCCCAAGCGTAGCGCATCGGCGTGTGGATATAGCTTATATGAAGCTGGTTTGAGTGCGTCAAAGCACCCTTTGCTACGGCGTGCGAGCTAGATAGTACGACGTCAAATTCGCTCAAATCAAACTGTTCTATCGCTAGCGGAAAAAGCGGCAAATAGTTTCTAAATTTGCTCTTTGCAAACGGTAAATTTTGAATAAAACCGGTGCGAGCGAATTTACCTTTTAAAATCTTTTGCCTATCGTCAAATTTGAGGTAATCAACAAGGCTAAAAACCTCAAAATCATCCCAAATATCCGTAAAGCTCTGCACGCAACGCTCAGCTCCGGCATAGGTTTCTAGCCAGTCGCAAACCAGAGCTTTTTTCATGCACTCCACCACTTACTTTCTATCGTAGTCGTCGATAATGCGCACGATATCATCCTCGCCCAGATACTCGCCCGTTTGTACTTCTATGACGATTAGATCGGAGTTTGTAGTATTTTCCAGACGGTGAGTTTGTCCTTTTTTTATATATATAGACTCGTTTCGTTTTATCTGCATCTCACTATCATCTATGGTTACTAGCGCCTCGCCCTCTACGACGACCCAGTGCTCGTTTCGCTTAAAGTGCTTTTGCAGACTCAGCCTTTTGCCAGGCTTAACCACGATCTTTTTCATTTTGTAGCCGCTGCCCTCACCCAGCACCTCGTAGCTACCCCACGGACGGTACACGCTCGTGTGCGTTTCGCAAATTTCAGGCAATGAATTTGAAAAGTGCTTATATACCTCTTTTACCTTTTGCGAACTACCTTTTTTAGCGATCAAAAGCGCGTCTTTAGTGTCGACTACGAGCAAATTTTGCACATCCACGAGCGCGGTCGGTTTTTTGGTTAGGATGAAATTTTCGCTTGCGTCGATTTGTAGCGACTCGCCCTCGTTTTTTATCTTTTTACTCAGCTCGTCAAAGCTACCCATATCGCTCCAGCCAGCATCAAGAGGTACCATTTTGATGTTTAGGCTTTTTTGCATTAACGCATAGTCGATACTGATATCCTCGATCTTATCCATAAAATTCGGACTTATTTTTAGCAGGCAAGGCTCGTTTGCCGAGCCCTCTATCGCCGCCACAACGTCCTTTACGATGCTTGGCGCATATTTTTTCATCTCGCTTAAAAACACACCCGCCTTAAAGCAAAACATGCCGCTATTAAAATAATATCCGCCCTCTTTTATAAATTTAGTAGCGGTTTCGAGGTTAGGCTTTTCGATAAATCGCTCCACGTCGCCGTTTTTATCGGCCTTGATGTAGCCGTAACCGGTATTTGGCTCGCTAGGTTTTATGCCAAACGTCACCAAAAATCCTTGACTTGCGTAACTTTTTGCGATCAAAAGAGCCTTTTTGTATTCGGCCTCCTCCTCGATCAAATGATCGCTCGGAGTAACGAGCAAAATTTCGTCCTCATCGCAGCAAAGCGCCGCAAACGTAATCGCCGCGGCAGTGTTTTTACCAAAAGGCTCAAGAATAAATTTATCTATTTTTTTACTTCCGCATTCATCAAGCGCCAAAAAATAGTGCGCCTCGTTGCAAACGATGATCGTTTTTTGTGCGTGTACGTTGCGTCTAAGCGTAAGGTCAAAGAGCGATTTGCCGTTAAAAAGTCTGATAAATTGCTTTGGCATTAGCGTTCGCGACAACGGCCAAAGTCTCGTACCCGAACCGCCGCAAAGTATAACGTTTGTCATTTTTACGCCTTTTGCTTTAAATTTTCGACCAAATTTAAAAATTTTTCTTGAAGCCGCGCCAGTAAATTTTCATCCTTGGTCTCAAATCTCGTAACGATAACCGGCGTCGTATTTGAGGCTCGCACTAGTGCCCAGCTGCCGCCTTCAAATCTCACTCTAACGCCGTCTATATCGATGATTTCAGCTATCTTACCTAAGCCTGCTAGCAAATTTTGCGCGTCGCCCTTCTCGTAAATTTCAACCAAAACCTCTTTTAGCTTTGCAACCAGTTTAAATTTTTGCGCATCGGTCGTTTTTATTTTTATCTCGTCGGTGCTAAAGACCTTTGGTAGCTTATCGAGCTCGCCGTCTAGGTTAAAGCCTTTAGCCACAAGCTCTAGCGCGCGAAACATCGCGTACGTCGCGTCGTCAAAGCCAAAATACCTCTCCTTAAAGAAAATATGCCCGCTCACCTCTGCCGCCATGTCGATATTTAGTTCCTTCATCGCCTTTTTGATGTTGCTGTGGCCGGTCTTACCCATGAAGCTTTTGCCGCCGTGCGCGTCGATCTCGTCGTACATATTTTGTGAGCATTTGACCTCGCCCAGCACTCGCGGATTTTTCATTGCAAGACTATATAGATAGGCTAGTTCGTCGCCTTTTATGTTGCATTTTTTGGTTAGAACCGCGATGCGGTCGCCGTCGCCGTCAAAACCAAACCCTATGTCAAATTCGCCCTTGAGCGCGGTCTTTAGGTCGCTTAAATTTTTCTCCTCACTAGGGTCGGGGTGATGATTTGGGAAGTTTCCGTCGGGCTCGGGGTATAAAATTTGAGTGTCTAAATTTAACGCCTCGCAAATTTCGGGCAGAACCGCTCCGACCGCGCCGTTCGCGCAGTCGATGACGATTTTAAGAGGCAGAGCCTTTAAATGCGCAAACTGTTCTATAAGAAAATTTTTATAAGGCGTCGCGATGTCGAATTTCTCAGCTCTTAGATCATTCGGGATTTGCGTTTTTGCCGCGATGTCGTCTAGTACGGCGACTTTTAACTTTTGCAAATCCTCGCCGAAGTAACTATCCTTAAAAATCGTGATTTTAAAGCCGTTGTACTCTTTTGGATTATGAGAGCCGGTTATCATTATGTTTGCGTCAAATTTGTCCGTAAACACGCTAAAATACCCGACCGGCGTCGGTAGCAAACCGATATCGTAGACCTTGATCCCGGCTAAATTTAGCCCGCTAACTAGCCAGCCGAAAATCTCGCCCGCGCTTAGTCTAGCATCATATCCTACGCTAACGTTTTTTGCGCCTCGGCGTAGCATTTCTCGGCCCAAATTTAACCCGATCGCCTTAACGCTCGTTTCATTTAGATCGCGCTCATAAACGCCGCGTATATCGTATTCTCTAAAAATTTCATCTATCAAAATTTTACCTTTTTAAATTTATTTTATTTTAAGACGGCGTATTTTAGCATTTTTGGGTTAAATTTTACTAAACGGCGACGTCGCCGAGCTTTGCGTTGATGGCTTCTATCAAGCTTTGCGGCGCGATTTTTATCTGTTTTCCGCGCACGCCGGCGCTTACGTAGACGTAGTCTTGTTTTAAAATCCTCTCGTCAAAAAACGTTTCAAACGCCTTTTTCATCGCTATGGGCGAGCAGCCGCCACGGATGTAGCCCGTCACTTTTTCAAGCTCTCTTAAGTTTAAAAGTTCGCATTTTTTATGCCCGCTAAGTCTTGCTAGAGCCTTTAAATTTAAGCTCAAATCGCCCTGTATGCACGCTACGACATAGCCTCTAGGCTCGCATTCGCAGACGATGGTTTTATAGATTTTTTCTATTTGCTCGCCGCAAACGGCAGCGACGTGAACGGCACTCAGATCGCTCTCGTCCACTTCGTATTCAACTAGCTCGTAGGGGATATTTTTACCGTCTAGAAACCTCGCGGCATTTGTTTTATGTACCATTGCCTTCTCATTTTTCAAAAATTTAAGATATAATTATAGCTAAAATTTTAAGGAGAATAGATGGCTGAAGAGACGCAAAGCAAAAAAAGCAGTAGCTTAGTTTTAATCATAATCATCGTTATTTTGATACTACTTTTGGTGGTCGGAGGATTGCTTGCATTTTTACTAATGAGCGGTAACGACGACGCTACGCAGGGGCAAACGGCACAAGCGCAAACCGAACAAGTCCAATCGGCGGCTCCAAAAAGCACGGCAGGCAAGCGCTCAAACGACTACATAAATATGGGGCCCGTTTATCCACTCGATCAGTTTATCGTAAATTTACTTAGCGAAAGCGGCTCAAGATACCTAAAAACAAAGGTTGATCTAGAGCTTAGCGCCGAGACGCTAACGCCTGAAATAGACAAGAAAAAGCCGCTAATCAGAGACATCATCGTATCTACCCTCTCGTCTAAAACGTATGAAGAAGTAAGCACTCAAAAAGGCAAAAACCGCCTAAAAGACGAGATAGTCGACCGCCTAAACGAGGTTTTGGCCGACGGTCATATAAAAAACATCTACTTTACCGACTTTGTGGTGCAATGATCGGCATAGATATCGTAGCGATCTCGCGAATCTCAAGACTTAAAGAGCGACGAGGCGAGGATTTTTTGAGATATTTTTTGAATGACGATGAGATAAATATCGCAAAAACGGACGCTACGATAGCGGGATTTTTCGCAGCTAAAGAGGCTATCAGTAAAGCTCTTGGTTGCGGAATCTCGGCCGAGTTTTCCTTCTTTGACGCTCAAATTTACAAAGACGACAAAAACGCCCCCAAAGTAAAGCTCTCGGAAAAAATCATCAAAAATTTCAATCTAAAAGACGCGCAAATAACCATCAGTCACGACGGCGGCTTTGCTATCGCCGCTGCGATACTGCAAAAGGTGGATTAGGCTTTTAAATTTAGCTCGGAAATGGACTAAAATTTACCGCTAAATCAAATCATGATTTAGCCAAATTTGGCAACTGTTCGCCGAGCTTTTTTACTCGACAAACGCAAGCCAAATTTGATACTGTTTTTATCTGAGCCGAGTTTTTCAACTCCTATACTTCGCTAAAATTTATCTGTGCTATAAACTGAAGCGGCTCACCACTTTTCCAGTTTTGTATACGGTCGCTGGGTGGTCCCCCAAATTTTGACGCTCCTATCGGCGCTTTTTTGGCGAAATTTCCACCGCATTTTTAGCATAGCTTTTTATTTCTTCAATTATACGCTCGGATCCGTATTTTCATATCTTGCGCGTAAATTTTGCAAATTTTCAAATTTAACGCATCGCAGTAAAAAGTTAGACAGATTTTATTTCTGCAAAGTCGGCAGATGCCAACCAAGATAATACGCCGCAAGCCTAAACACGACGCCAAACGCAAAAAGCCCCATCACCCAAAACACGCTCGTAAATCCCGCATAATCCATAGCAAAATAAATCAGCCCCACGACGATGCTAACCGTCGCGTAAAGCCCGGTTTTAAGACACCATGGCACTTCGTTAAACAGCACGTCGCGTATCATGCCTCCGCCCACGCCGTTGCAAAGCGCGAGCAGCACGACGCCAAAGACGTTGTAGCCAAACTGTAGCGCCACGATCGCCCCGACGATAGAAAAGCTTACCAGATCAACGGCGTCGGTGGTGACGAAAAGGAATTTTTTCTCGATATCGCTTCGCTTGTGCAGGCGTAAAAACGCCGAGAGAAAGAGCATCGCCATCACGATAATGCACGGAGCGTAGTGCGTAAACGAATACGGCGGGCGCGAGACGATAGCGTCGCGCATAAATCCGCCTCCAAGCGCGGTTAGAAGCGCGGCGATAAAGATACCCAGCCAGTCGCAGTCGCGCTTAACCGCGAAGATAAATCCGCTCGTGGCTGCCGAGGCGATGCCGATGTATTCGGCGACGAGGAGCGCAGTCATTTTTAGCCTTAAGTTTTTAAACGAGATTTTACATTTTTAAAATAAAAAAATGGATAAATTTAAACGAAATACCAAACAAAAGCGCCTATTTTGATCGCGTTTGCGATTTTACGGTTGTAAATTTAAAAAACCACACCTGCACTCAAGTACAATATACAAAAAATAGAAAAAACAATATAATAGCGCAAATTTTAAAGTAAAGGGTAGTCGTGCCGGCCAAAGCAAGTATCGTAAAAAGCACCAAAGAAGACGCTACCGTCATGCTGCAAAATAGCGATAAAGACGTAGCCATAGTAGACGAAGATACTTTGCTATTAGATCAAAGCATAACGGCAAAAGAAAACCTTGAAGACGAGACTATAGCGGCCGATATCATTACCTCACAGCAAGCATCGCTAGACGAAATCCAGCCCCAAGACGCAAAAGAAACAGTGTCTGACGGCAGCGGCGGATCGGTTAGCTCGGACGGCGTAAGCCTGAGCAAAGTTACGTTTACCGAGGGCGGCCATATATCAAGCGTAATTGCAACATACGGCAACTTAGCGTCAAATCAAACTTCTGAAAGCATCAAAGCATTTACTAGCGCCGCAGCAAGCGGCATTGCTGAGAATGTTGATTCTCAGCAACCGACGCCAGTTCCGACTCCGACGCCAGTTCCGACTCCGACGCCAGTTCCGACTC
>NZ_JBQNAN010000021.1:0-34671 GCF_052170435.1 Campylobacter sp. | reverse complement strand
TCTCAGAGTTTATCTCGCTGATAGTTGCTGTTTTGCAGTGATCGCAAACAACAACACTAACAAGACCCTCGCTAGCTAGGCGGTCAGCCTTTTTAGCGGCTTGACCTAGGCCCTTTTCGCGAAGGATATCGACAGCTTTTTCCATATCGCCGTTAGCCTCGGCTAGCGCCTTTTTGCAGTCCATCATTCCGGCTCCGGTTGATTCGCGGAGCTCTTTTACCATTTGTGCGCTGATTTCCATTACTCTTCGTCCTCGCTGAAGTCCTCAGAGAAGTCTTCGTTAACAGCCTCGTTTACGACTGCGTCTTTTTCGGCTTGGCTTACAGCCTCTTTGCCTTCTTCTTGCTCGCCGCCGTCTTTTTCAAGCTGAGAGCGTCCCTCGATGATAGCCTCGGCCATCTCTTGGCAGAAAAGCTGAACAGAGCGGATCGCGTCGTCGTTGCCAGGGATCGGGAAGTCGATAACGTCAGGATCGCAGTTTGTATCGATCGGAGCTACGACAGGGATTTTTAGGCGGTTAGCCTCTTGTACGGCGATTTTTTCTTTTACGGTGTCGATGACGAAAATCATATCAGGCACGGTTTTTAGGTTTCTGATACCGCCTAGAGACGCTAGAAGCTTCTCTTTTTTGCGGCGAAGCATTAGAGCTTCTTTTTTAGTTAATAAATTTATAGAGCCGTCTTCTTCCATAGCCTCGATTACTTCGAGTTTGCGGATAGATTGGCGGATAGTGCCGAAGTTTGTCATCATGCCGCCTAGCCAGCGGTGATTTACGTACGGCATGCCGCATTTTTCAGCATACTCTTTTAGAGTTGCGCCGGCTTGCTTTTTAGTACCTACGAAAAGTATAGTTTTACCCTCTGCAGCCGCGTCGCGAACGACGTTATAAGTGTAGCGGAAGTAGCGGATAGTTTTTTGTAGATCTATAATATAGATACCTTTTCTCTCGCCGAAAATGAATTTTTTCATCTTCGGATTCCATCTGCGTGTTTGGTGTCCAAAATGAACGCCGCACTCTAGCAAATCTCTCATTGTTACCATGAGTTTTCTCCTTGTGGGTTTCCCCGAAATTTAGGTTTCTCCTCCACACCCATTAACATTTGTTTTTGACAAACGCAACCAAATTTTAGGACTGGTGTGTGTGAATTGAAGCTTGGATTATATTTAAAAATAACTGAATTAAAGCTAAATTTAATATAATCCAAGCCTAGGCGCAGTTAAATTTTGCGCTGCAAAGATGAGGTGTTCGCAAGCGGTGCGAGCAAGATTATACGTCAAATTTAAACTCGCCAAATTTTAATAAAGCGGCGAATTTGCTTCAAATTTCACTCAAAAAATCCCTTTTTTACGAGCTTGCCCTCTTTCACGCAAAACTCCCCTTTCGCGATAACGCTATCTAAATTTAGAGCTTCGTCAAATACCGCAAAATCGGCGTCAAAGCCTACTTTTATCTCGCCCTTGCCGCTTAGATTTAGGTATTTTGCGACGTTTTTGCCCATCATGCTTAGCGCTTGCGGGATGGTTAGGATTTTATTTTTGACGCAGGCTTGCAAGACCTCTAAATTCGTCTCGCACGAGGCGCAGCCGTAGCCCACCAGCGCGCCGTTTTCGTCAAATCTAGGTACGCTGCCGTTGCCGTCCGAGCTCATCGTTAGGCGCACTAAATTTAGCCCGTTAGCAAGCCCGTATGCGATAGCTTCGTGAAGCGGGGCAAATTTACTTCCGCCGCTCGTGATGTCGATGTAGCCGCCCATTTTTTGAAATTTAATCGCCTCGCCAAAGAGCTCCTTCGTCCGCGCGCAGTGCGTCGGCGAAAAGTAATTAACAGGAAACGAATAATCCTTGATCACGCTAAAAATCAGGTCGAATTTATCCGCGAGCCCGCCCATATGCATGTGCAGCACGCCGCCTTTTTTCGAGATCATACCGCCGATGCGGATCTGCGTCAGGGTCTTGATGAGCTCCTGAGAGGTCGGGTAGCTGCCGCGGTTGTCGCTCATCGCGATCTTACAGCCGATGACCTTGTCGATGAGCACGAGATCGCGCGTAACGGAGCCCGTAAATGTAACGCTAGGCAGCGCGTAAGAGCCCGTATGGATGAAGGTCGAGATGCCCTCGTATTCGAGCGCCTTGGCCTTTGAATAGAGATTCTCTAAGCTCCTCGTGCACCCATCCGTACCCAGCGTGCCTACGACCGTCGTCGTGCCGTAGCGGATGATTTGCGATAGCGTTATTTCGGGCGTTCGCGAATGATAACCCGCCTCGCCGCCGCCGCCCGTGATGTGCACGTGCTGATCGATGAGTCCGGGCGCTAAAATTTTGCCCTCCAGATCGTAAATTTCAAGCCCTTCGACTCGAAAATCAAGCCCCTTAGAAACGGCTAAAATTTTACCTCCGCCGAGCAAAACGTCGCTCTTGCCGACGTGTTCCGGCGCGTATAGATCGGCATTTTTAAGTAACAGCATATTTTCTCCTTTGCTTTGGATTTTTATAAATTTTACGTTTTTTGGCTTTCTTGACTGCGATGTCACGCCGTCATTTTACATCAAATTTGATAAAAACCGGATATTTCGGTTTTAGCCAGAGAAGCGGTGGTTTGGATGATGCTTGGGTTTTATTTTTGTAGATTAGGCCGGCGAAGTCAAATTTAGCAAACTAACCGCTTAGCTGCACGCTTTCTTCTATCTTCATTAGTCCCGTAAATACGCGCTCGACGGCCTCTTTTTGCTCGCTAGAGATTTCGATCTTTTTCTCGTCTAAAAGCAAATTTACGAGCTGCTCGTTTTGCAGCGTCTGGACGTCAAATTTTCTCGCGTTTGCGGCGATTTTTGCCGCGAGAGGATTTTTTGATTTAAAATTTTCGTATGGCATTTTTCTCGTTTTTTAGTGGATTCTGGGATTATTATAAAAAATTTGCCGTAAATTTTAGCTCAAATTTAACCTCGGCGCGCGCCTTGCAAAGCGCAAAACGCGCAACCGAGTTAAATTTATGACGCTAGCGGTCTAACGCTTTAAAATTTTAGCGTTTTCGCAGCCGATGTCTAGCCTCATCTTGCACGCTTTTTCGTAAAATTTAGCCGCAGCCTTGACGTCTGTTTGTACGCCCGTGCCGCGCTCGCTCATGTAGCCCGCCTCGTTGCAGCCTTTAGCTAGGCCTAGCTCGCATGCGTTTTTATATAGCTTGTACGCGCGCGCTTCGTCTTTTGCTACGCCGACGCCCGTCTGATGGGCGTACGCTAATGCGTAGCAGCCCAGCTTATCGCCCATTTTGTACGCTCGCTCGTAAAATTTAACCGCCGTCTCAGGCTGTTTTGCCGCAACCTTGCCGCTAGCGATCATCGCGCCCATATCGTAGCAGGCACGCGCGTGGCCGCCTTCGCACGCTAGATTAAAGAGTCTCGCCGCCTCTTTGAAGTCCGAAACTCGGTACATCGCTAACGCGTCTTCAAACTGCTTATTTGCCGAATTTGCAGGCGTACTCGCAGGGACGCTTACCATCTCGTTTGAGGATCTCGTTTGCGCCGCAAAAAGTACGCTCGCGGCAACAACCAAACAAACTAAAATTTTTCTCATTTGGGCTCCTTTTTATGAGGTTCCAATCTAAATTTTAGCCCTTTTTGATAAACATAAATGAAATTTTAACTAAACTTGCCGAGCCGCACGCTCGCAAAGACCTAAATTTAGACTCCAAACGGTCAAATTTTGATTCTATTTCGGCAAGATTTTATTCATCGCAAAACCGCAAAATCGCCCCGTGACGCCCTCTCTGCGATATGAAAACAGCTCCCCCGTCTCAAACGTACAGCGCGGATCAAACTCCGCTCGCCCTACGCCAAGCGCGGTAAATTCGTCCCGCAAGGCCGCTTCCATGTCAAATTTACCCTCTTTTTTGTATCGGTTAAACTCGCCCAGATCAAGCCCTCCCACCTCGTAGTTTCGCGCCTTGATATTTGCGCCGACGAATACGCGCAGATCGCTCGCCTCGCAGCCAAACTCGCTTTTCATCAGACTGAGTGCATTCGTGCAAATTTTACCCGTTACGCCCGCTCTGCCCGCATGCACGGCAGCAACCACGCCCCGCCTCTCATCCGCGATCAAAACGGGCGAACAGTCGGCGACCAAAACGCAAAGCGTAACGCCTCTAAGCGCCGTTATCACGCCGTCGCAAGGCGGCAGCTCGTCCTTTAAATCTCGCAAAATTTCCACGCGATTTGAGTGAATTTGACGCATAAATTTTAGATTGCGAGACGTAATACCAAGCGCAGCGGCCAAAATTTCGCGATTTTTCGCGACATTTGCGGGCAGGTCGCCTACGTGACCCGCTAAATTTAACCCCTCGTAAGCGTCTTCGCTCACGCCGCCAAATCGCGTCGTAAAGCCCGCGATAACGCGCTCGCTTTCAAAAACTACGTCTAAAATTTCCCGTTTCATTTTTTCGCCGAATTTAACCCGTCAGGCCTAATAAAGGCTCGCGATGTGCTGCGACTCGTCCCAGCTGATCTCGCTTTTGCCGTCGTTTTGGGCACCGCGACCAAACTCTAGCTGCCTAGCTACGTAGCGCGCGAGCAGGTCGCTTTCTACGTTTACGCGGCGCCCAGGCTCAAACTCGCCAAACAAACTCTCGCGAAAGGTGATCGGGATGATCGTGAGGCGCACGCCTGCAAGCAAAACTTCGTTGATCGTGAGGCTCACGCCCTCGACTGCGATACTGCCTTTGTTCGCCATCAAAGGCATGACGCTAGAGGGCAAATTTATATAAAAATCAACCCCGTTTTCGCGCCGCTCGATACGCGCGACCTCGCCGATAGCGTCTACGTGGCCTTGCAGCAGATGTCCGTCCACGCGGTCGGCTAACCGCATCGCAGGCTCGATATGCACGCGTCCGCGCAAATTTTCCGTCGCGATGTGCGCTCTAGTCTCGGCGCTAAGCTCCACGCTAAAGCCGTCTGCGTGCAGCTGCGTCACGCTAAGACAAGCGCCGTTTACCGCGACGCTATCGCCTAAATTTGGGCGGTACGAGGCTTTTAGTCGCAGGGTATTTTGCGAATAGCTCGCAACCTGCGCGATCTCTCTAATCAGTCCGTTAAACATTTTTCGTCCTTAAATTTTGAGCTATTTTATAAAATTTAGCCTCAGAGCGGGCTAAATTTACCGTCTAAATTTTAGCCGCCCGATTTTTTGCCGCGACGTAAATATGCAAAACTAGCAGGATAATCGCGCCCGACCTCGGTAAATTTAATACACTTTAAAAATATTAAGATAAAATAGGAACTTAATCTTAAACCACAAGACAAGATAAACTTGAAAAAATCACGACTAGGCCTGCTCGAGACCGATATTTTAGACGTTTTGGACCAAAACGAGCTCGCTAAATTTAACCGCGAGTTTCTGGCCAAAGGCGCCGCGATCTACGCCGAATCCATCAAAGTCGTGATAATTAAAAGCGGCTCGGGCAAGCTCTCGTTTTTCGAGGACGGCGAAGAGTTTATCGTCTATCACCTCCAAAAAGACAACATCTCAATCATAGACGACGTGTGCGTGCTAGAGATCCTAGAGGACAGCGAGATCTACTCGATCGATGCAGACGACATGGGCGAACTGCTAAAAAACGAGAGATTTGCCAAAGCATACGCCGACACGCTCGTAAACATCTCGCTACTGCAGCGCCAAATCATAAAATCGATACTTTTTGAAAGCGCAAAGGGGCGCATCGCAAACTTCCTCGTCGAGCTCGCCGCCGAGCAAAATTTGACGCAAAACGGCTATCACTACGTCTTTTTACCGTTTTCGCTAAAGGTGCTTTCTAGCTTCGTCGGACTCAAGCGCCAAAGCGCGAGCACCGCGTTTAACGAACTAATCAAAGACGATATCATCAGGCGCATAACGCCGCATGAAATTTTGATAGTGGATTACGAAAAGCTACAAAACTATACGAACTAAATTTAAATTTACGCGCCTAGACCCGCACCGCGAAAACCTAAATTCGGTTTTTAAATTTGATGTAGTTAAATTTGTAAATTTAGTAAGATGTGAGATAGGTATTCCAGACAGAATAGGCGTAGTTTAACTTTAAAATTTTAACCCGTGAGGGCGCGGACTCGTCGTCCGTAACCGAAACGGGTTTAAAATTTTAAAGCTTCCTCGTAGCGAAGTCTCGTAACGAGCGCCTCGCGCGAAGTTAAAAATCCGTCATTTATGGGGAATTACTTCTTTTTCATGTCAAATTTATTTGCCATAAATCCAACTAACCCCACAAAGAAAAGTCCGCCGCAGATATTGCCTAGCGTAACTGGAACTAGGTTTTTACCGATGAAATTTCCCCAGTTTAGCACTTCTAGCTTTTCAGCCGTGATGCCGTGTCCTAGAGCCGTAGCCGCAGCGGCGATATCTCCGCCGTTTGCCGCGATGTAGTGAGCTTTAGCGATGATGGCTTCAGTGATGATAAACATATTTGCCACGCAGTGCTCCATAGAGCAAGCCACAAACGCGCCGATCATCCACATAATGGCAAAAAATTTGCCCGCTAAGTTGCTCTCGCTAGTCGCAGTCCAAATAGACATACAAACAAACACGTTACAAAAGATTCCTCTGATAAATAGCTCGTGAAACGGCGCGGTAACCTTGCCTATGCCTGAGGGTATAAAGTGTTGCAAGATGTAGCCGTCGTATTTTAGCGGTAAGCCAGAGTAGTAGTACATATACGCAATTAGCGCGCCGCCTACGAAGTTAAAAACCCAAACGATCGCCCAGTAGCTAAAGGTCTTTCCTAAATTTAGCTTGCCTTCATACGCGCTAACGCCACTTAAAACCGAGCTAGTAAATAGATGTCCGCCGTAAAAAACGACCATCATAAGTCCGCAGCTAAAGGTGATGCCGCCGATGAAATTTGCCAGTCCTATAGACTGCTTTTCAGCCATGCCCACGGTCGAGTGCGCCCAGAAAATATCGCCCATAGCAATCGCCGCGCCCGCCATGATGGCTAGAAAAATAATACTTACTAACGGAGTATGCGCCTTGTGCTCCATCGAATTTGACACCGCTTGCGCGGTTTCTGCAGGATTTAACATCTTCTCCTCCTAATTTAAATTTTTATCTATCTCTAAGATACGTTCAAAGGCTTTTTGCGCGCTTTTTTTCGCATTTTCGCTTAAGCCCTCTTTAAAATCAAGCACGTTTTCAAGCAAAACGCTAATGCCTAAAAACAGCGTTTTGGGGCAAATTTTACGCAGGTAGCTTAAAAGTACGGGCGTGGGCAGGTTGTGCGTAGAGTAGATATAGTCGCGCTCGTTGCTTAGATCAAAAAACTCGATCGCGCCGTCTTTAAACCCGCTCATGGCATCTACCACGACGATGATACCAGGCGCAAATTCGCGAAGCGCGCCAAACTCGTTTTCAGGCACGTCCTGTCCGTAAAATACCCGCCAATCTTTCAAATTCGCCTCGACGATCCGCCCCGTTTCGTTGCCTACGTCGTCGTCGCCGCGCATGGGATTGCCGATGCAAAGTAAAGCCTTTTTCATCTCTTTTCCTTTCTCTTTTGAGCGCTTTTAAATGAGCTTGAAAATTTTAGCCTGCGATGGACTACATGTCCTATCTCGGCTAAAATTTTCTGCGCAACATTTAAATTCATCTCAAAAGTCCTTCCTAAGCACCAGATATCCCTCGCGCAGATTTTCAAGCTCTTTTTTTAGCTCGCATTCGCAAAGCTCGGGGATGAGCCTTGCCGCATGCTCCCTAAATATCTCCACCTCGAAATACTTGCTCAAATTTCCAAGCTTAAATTTGACGTATTCGCCGCCGTTAGCGACGATACGATCATACTCCTCGTCTTTGATATCGAGTAGCTTTTGGCTAAAATCGATCGTACCCACGCCGTGACCGACGCAGGTAGAAAAGAGCTTGATGTCTTTTAGCTCTTTTGGCATCTTTTCGTTTTCGTCCATGTGGCGGCGAGTGAGCTTATAGACTCTTATC
Organism: Campylobacter sp.; assembly: GCF_052170435.1. Lineage (GTDB taxonomy): Bacteria > Campylobacterota > Campylobacteria > Campylobacterales > Campylobacteraceae > Campylobacter_A. Next base: position 26,697 of record NZ_JBQNAN010000021.1, on the reverse strand, counting down.
ATCTTTTATCCCAGATTTCTTTTTTGACGTCGATGGCGTTTTGCGCATCGCGCTTTGCTTTGGCGTATTTTAGATAGACGTCGTTGTAAAGTAGCCCCATACACTCGGCGTATCTAGGGTCTTCTTCTTTATGGATAGCCTCTAGCATTACTTTTTTAGTAGCCGCTACGTCGTGGATATCAGGAGAAGTTTTGGCCGCGTCCATATATTTAGCAAACAGCGTCCTGCCGAAGATATAGCTCATTAGCCTCTTTGACTCGGCTTCCAAATCTCGCTCAAAAAGTATGTCGCCCATGATAGACTCTTTAACGGCCGGAACCTTACAGTCGTCCTGCTCGAAGCTTCTTTTTTGCAGCTTTTGATCTATGATGCCAAGAGCCATGCCAAGGCCGTAGATGACGCTAGCCGGATGCGGAGGACAGCCCGGGATATAGACGTCTACAGGGATGATCTTATCTATACCGCCCCAAACGCTATATGCGTCGTAAAAGATACCGCCCGTACTGCCGCATGCGCCAAAGGCCACCACGATCTTTGGATCTGGTGCGGCCTCGTAAGCGCGAAGCAGCGGATAATACATCTGGCGCGTAACCGGGCCGCTGCAAACCAGGATGTCTGCGTGGCGAGGGTTGGCTACTAGCTTAAAGCCGAAGCGCTCAGGGTCCCACATCGGGGTGATAGCGGCGAAGATCTCGATCTCGCAACCGTTACAGCTGCCGCAGTCGATGCGGTAAACGCTAAAGCTTCGTTTGATATTTTTTAGATGCTCTAGCTTTGCAGTTAGGTCGTTTGCCGTTTTTATGTTTTCGGGAACTTGATAAAGGCTCATTTTATCCCCTCCTCTACGTCTTTAGTTAAGCGCTCGACAGATTGCGCTTTTTTGCACTCCGGGCAGATATAGAGATAGTTTTTAGCTTCCTCTAGCCTACCCGGGAGTAAATTTGCCGTACTAAGCTTTGAAAAAGTATAGTTGATGAGGCGAACCGGCGTATACGGTTTGCCGCAGCATTTGCACTTTTGCATCTCTAGCTCGCCGCGTTGGATCAGCGCGCTCTTGTCAAATTTAACCGCAAGCTCAAAACCCTGGCTTAAGCGCACACCGCCGGTTGGACAAACCTCGTCGCAGCGTCCGCAAAATATGCAGCGTCCGCAATCAAACTGCCACACGAGCTTATCTTGCTTTTCGTTCATTTTTAGCTCTATGGCGTTACTAGGGCACGCTACGCCGCATGCCGCGCAACCTACGCAAAGCTCGTAGGTATAAAACGGCTGCCCGCGGAAATTGTCGGGCACTTTGTAGGGCTCAAACGGATAGGCGTAGGTCGCCTTTCCGTATTTTTCGGTTATGTCAAATAACTTCATCATCTTAAATCCTTTTTGCTAATCTTGCCGGTTTGGCAAAATCTCTTAAGGTCTTTTTCGGTTAAAATTTTACTCTTTTTAGTATTTACGTCCACGACTGTAACGCGCTCGGTGCACGAATAGCACGGGTCAAGCGAACAAACGATCAATGCGGCGTCAGAGATATTATTTCCGCGGAACTGATAGCGAAGGCTCGGCCAGTTGTTATACGTAGCCGCGCGGCATCTCCATCGGAAAACCTTTTGCGCGCTGCCCTGCATGATCCAGTGGACGTTTTCTCCGCGAGGAGCCTCGTCGTGTCCGAGCGCGAAATTTTCAGGCTTAATCATAGTCACGGGATCTATCATGATCGGCGTTTGAGGCATTAGCTCAAAGCACTGCCTGATGATATGAATAGACTGTTTTAGCTCCTTGTATCTCACGACTTCGCGACTAAATACGTCTCCGCCATGCTCGACCGCGACTTCAAATTCGATATGTTTAAAGAAGTCGTAAGGGTGGTCGTAGCGGTTGTCGCGCTTAAAGCCCGAACCTCTCATATTTGGACCGACCGGGCTAAAGTCGCGAGCGACTTGTTTATCAAGCACGCCTACGCCCTTCCAGCGTCCTAGTTGGCGTTTATCCTCCATCACGGCGTCCCAAATTTCCGTAATCTGAACGTCGAGTTTGTTTATGATAGCAAGGCCTTGCCTAATTTCGTTGTCGGTCATATCGCGGCGAAGTCCGCCCATTATGACGTTACCGTAGGTTTTGCGGCCGCCGGTTACGAGTTGGGCTAGCTCCATGGAGTACTCGCGCACCCTAAAGATATGCATGAAGGCGTTATAGTTGCCAGTTACCTCGCAAGCTAGGCCGATATTTAGCAAGTGGCTGTGAAGGCGCTCGATCTCAAGGCAAATCACGCGGATAGCTTGCGCTCGAAGCGGGATTTCTAGTTTTATAGCCTTTTCCGCCGCTTCGATACACGCAATCGCATGAGCGTAACCGCAAATTCCGCAGACGCGTTCTGCCAGATAGCCCATCTGATCGTAGTTCATTCTGTTTTCGGCTAGCTTTTCCATACCGCGGTGCTGATAAAAGAGGCGGTAGTCCGCGTCTATGATCTCGTCGCCGTCGCAAAATAGCCTAAAGTGTCCCGGCTCGTCGCTCGTTACGTGTAAAGGTCCGAGCGGTACGTCCACTACGCTATCGCCGCTAGGAAATAAAAACTCGGCGTCCGGCTCGTCTTGATGAGCGACGGGGTCTGGTCTATAGCGGTAGTCCATAGCGTCTTTTCTAAGCGGATGAAGGCCGTCAGGCCAATCGTCTGCTAAAACTAGGCGGCGTTTGTCAGGCAAGCCTTCGGCGACTAAGCCGAACATATCAAATGTCTCTCTCTCGTACCACACGCAAGCAGGAACTAGCGGAGTAACGGACGGAAACGTCGGATCAACGCCGGGGATTAGCGTTTTAACGGTGATAAAGCACTTATCCTCTGCGGCAAAATCATCCGCCTCGGTCATCTTGCTACCTTCCATAGATATCGCGTAGTAAAGCGCAAAACAGCCGTTTATCGTTCTCTCGTCGTTTGGTATCATCGTGCTTAAAAAGCCGCCGATATCGTAGTAAAGGGTCTTAACCGCAAGCGGAAGGTCGTTTCTATCGACTAGAACCGTGATTTGGTCGTCGGCTTGGCGGGTTACTTCTAAAACCTTTACCTTCGTTTTTAAAATTTCTACAAATTTATCGCCTCTCATCTTCAAACTCCCATCATTATTTTGACGCCCTCATTGACTAGAGCGTAAAAGTTTTCTACGTGCCAAACGCCAAATATTATGATTAGCGCGCAAAGCAGGATAAGCGGTAAATTTTCTACTATGCTCATCTCTTTATTGTGAACGACCGCAGCTTTAGGCTCGCCGAAACTCGCCATATTAAAGTGCGAGAAGTCCGCGATAAAGATGATAGCAAGAGCTATCGCAAATAGCGCGGTGCTAAAATATTGACCGCTGTTTATAGCGCCGACGAATACGTTATATTCGCTGACGAATATCGCAAACGCAGGAACGCCTACTAGCGAACAAACCGCAGCGCCGAACATCATCGTAGTTATCGGAGCTATCTTGACCATTCCGCCCATTTTAGTCATATCTTTGTGACCGTAAATTCTAGCGATGTTGCCGGTTGAGCAAAACGCAAGAGCTTTTGTAAAGCTGTGAGCCAAGCAGTGGAAAATCGCCGCAAATAGCCCCAAAGGTCCGCCGACCCCCAATGCAAAGGCGATAACGCCCATGTGCACGATAGAGTGGTAGGCAAACATCCTCTTTACGTCGTGTTGTCTAACGAGGAATATACCTCCGACGAATAGAGTAATAAGGCCTGAGATTATCATCACGCTTTGAACGAACTCCATACCCGTAGCTTGAGCCGCGATAGCATAATATCTAAAAAGAGCTAGCATCGCGCACTTTAGCAAAACGCCTGAAAGCAGAGCCGAAATCGGCGCAGGGCCTTGGGCGTGAACGTCCGGAAGCCACGTATGCGTAGGAGCAAGGCCGGCTTTCGTACCAAAACCGATAAGAGCAAAGACAAAGATTAGCTTTGCGACGTCGGGGCTTAAATTTTTAGCGTTTGCCATTATGCCCGTCCATAGCATCGCGGTCTCGCCGTCTTTTATCTCCGCAAAGGTCGCAGAGTAAAGAAGCACGGTCGCATAAAGCGCGAACGCTAGGCCGATAGAGCAAAGGACTATGTATTTATAGCCGCTCTCGGTTGATTTTTGATCTTTTAGGATCGCGACTAGGAACACCGATGAAAGCGTAGTAGCCTCGATCGCAGCCCACATAAACGCGACGTTGTTACAGACGACGCTTAGAGTCATCGTAAAGATAAATACGTGGCTAAGCGCGTAGTATTTTTTGAGCGCGTCTAAATTTATATGGCCCTCTTCAAGCTCCCATTTCATATAGTGAGTCGCGTACAAATTTACCAAAAATCCCGTAACCGCGATAAGCACCAAAAACACGCAGCCAAGGCTATCTAGGAACAAAAATTTACCGTGCGCGTAAAAAGTACCGCCCGATAAAACCTTCGACACGTTAAATAGCAACGCCAAAGACGTAACCGCGCTAACCGCAACGTGAAGCAAACTCAAAGTCGCGTAATTTTTCGGAGAGAAAAATAGCAATATCGCTCCAAGAAGCGGTAAAATTAATATCAAAGTTAAACTATCCATCTCTATCCCCTTAAATTCGTAGCCTTAGACGTATCAAGGCTGCCGTATGCTTTATAAAATCTAATCGCAAGAACGCTCATGATGATAACGGCGAAAATCGCGTCCGTTAAGATACCAAGCTCGACAAGCTCGTTTGAGTTGTAAGCCATGAGCGCTAGGCTTAGATGTATGCCGTTTTCAAAAAGGCAGTAGGCTAAAATTTGCTTGATAAAAGAGTTTCTAAGCATAAAGCCAAAAACTCCCATCATAAACACGCAAACTGCCGCTAGTAGCATTATTTTCTCTTGGATTAGCGAAAATTTAAGGAATATCGGGTTGATACTCATCGCTAAAGCTAGAGAAAATCCCATCGCTATAACCGGGCTTACGAAAAAGCCGCCCACAGGCTCATCCTCGCTAACGACGTTAAGCTTTTTAATCAACCAAAGCAAGATCGCCGGCACGAATAAAACCTTCGTAAAAAACGCCACTACCGCCCACATGGATAGCTGCGACGCGTTAAATTTAGACGCCAACATAGAAAATATACCGACTAAAAGCAACGTCTCGATCGCGTAAACGATAACGGATAGCTTTAGGTTGCGTAGCCCAAATACCGCCAAAGACGTTACTATCATGCCGATAGCTAATGCGTCTAACATAGTCATATCTGCATTCATCTCACACCCCCACGACGTAAAGCGTCAAAGCCACGAAAGATATGGCCAGAGCGGCTACCGCGTTTTTACGCAAGGACGAAGTCATCCTAAATCTCGGTCCGAAGTTGTCTATAAACACGGCCGCTACGTAAAACACTCCCGCCTTTAAAACAAAAATTATAACGGCTAGGAAAGGATTGCTAAAGTTCCACGGCTCGAAAATCGCGAGGAAAAGTCCTATCATCGCAAATTGTTTTAAGATAAGCGCCGCTTGAACTAGGCCTAGATCAGAACCCGCGTATTCGCCTAGCAAGCCTTCTTGTAGCTCTTGCTCGGCCTCTGCGAGGTCAAAAGGCTTTCTGCCCGTCTCAACATATATGCACCACAAAAATGCGATCGAAGCAACCGCAAAGCTTGGGATCTGATATCCGATTTGGCCGCTTTTTACCATTGATTGAATTTCAACCAAATTTGACGTTCCGGCCGCTAGCATAACGACGATTAGGCACATTATCATAACAGGCTCGACATAAACGGCTAGCATTTGTTCGCGTCCGCCACCGGTAGCCGCAAACGGGTTACCGCTATCTAAAGATGCGGCGCCGAATACGAATCTCAAAAGCGCGCCTAGATATAAGATAACGAAGATATCCGAATATGCTCCGAAAATTTTATCGGTGGTTGGATCGCTGTAAGTAATAGGAATAGCCGCTAGTATCGCCGCCGAAGTGGCAAATAGGAAAAACGGCGCCCATCTAAATACCCAGTGAGAGCACTCAGGCACGGTTCTACCGCGTCTAAATAACTTTATGATGTCGCGATACGTCTGGAAAAAATCGCTGCCTTGTTTTGATTGCAGTTTGGCCCTTAGTTTCCTGGCCATACCGTCAAATAGCGGCGCGACTAAGACGATGACGACGACTTGAAATATCATCAAAAGTATAGTCTGTAAAATTTCCATCTCACGCCCCCTATATCAAAAAGTAGCTAACCGCTAGTATCGCGCAAAGATATACAAGGATATATAGCGCGTAAACGTTGGTGTAGCCGCTTTGCATTATGCCTATTTTGTCGGCTATTTTCTTGCTCCACTCGATCACAGGCTCGTAAAATAGCCCCCACCAGATATCTTTTGGATGGTTGTGATATTCGACCGGGTTAAAATAGCCCTTGGTTACGACTTTTCTCTCGCCTTTAAACAGCCAGTTCATGATGCGCCTTAGATCGCCCGTGAAAGGACCGCCCGTCATTTGCATACGAGAGCTGTATTTAAATCCGCAAGCCCAAGGATCGGTCTCGCGAGGTTTCTCGCGGTTTGCTTTCATGAATGCTAAAATCGCAAAAGGCAAAACCATAGTAGAACATAAGATGATGGCTATAAGCGGAGTTGAGACGATACTGCCTAAATTTGAGGTCAAATTTATACCGTGGCTAGCTACGTAACCGCCTGCGCCGCCTATCGAATTTACAGCCGTTTGGATGTAGCCAACGACTACGTTAGCTCCTATACCAAAGCCTATACAGCCGATCATTAGCACGATCATGCCAAGCACCATAAATATCGGGCTTTCTTTGGCGTTTTCCCAAATTTTCTGATCTCTTGGAGTTCCCGCAAAGATTACGGCATAAAGCTTAAGGTGCATGCCGACTAGTACGCCGGTAAGAGCTAGCGCAACGACTGAAAGCGTAAAGGCGTATCTAACGAAAATGCCCTGCTCTAGCGCGCCTTGAAGCATACCTTGATATGTAAACCACTCTGATACGAAGCCGTTAACCGGAGGAAGCGCTGCGATACCCATGATACCGATAAACATACCCACAGACGTCCAAGGCATCTTTTTAGCTAGGCCGCCTAGCACGTCCATATCGCGAGTGTGCGTAGCGTGCAAAACCGAACCCGCACAAAGGAACAATAGTCCTTTAAATATCGCGTGGTTAACTACGTGATAGCATCCTGCTAGAAATCCGATCGCAGCAAGAGTGTTATTTCCCGCAGCTAGTCCGTATAGGCCGGTACCAAGACCAAGCAAGATGATGCCGATATTTTCAACAGAGTGATAGGCAAGAAGCGCTTTGTAGTCGTGCTGACAAAGAGCGTAAAGAACGCCAAACAGTGAGCTAGCAGCACCCAGGATCAAAACCGCTAGACCAAAATATATGCTTAGCGGTAAGAAAAGCGTAAATTTGACTAGAGTAAATAGCGCAACCTTTATCATAACGCCGCTCATTAGAGCAGAGACGTTTGAAGGAGCAGCCGGGTGAGCCATCGGTAGCCATACGTGGAAAGGCCACATACCCGCTTTACTACCAAATCCTACTAAGAATAATATAAACACCACGACGCTAACCGCAGCAGGCATATTTAAGCGAGCAAAATCGCTAAACTCCATGCTGCCCGCATAGTGAGCCATTATTAGCAGTCCGCACGTGATGCAAAACGCACCGACCTGAGCGATACCTAGATATACCATCACCGCTTTTAGCGTACCTTTGCCGTCGTTTACGAGGATGAGGAAAGACGAAATAAGCGTCATAAGCTCCCACAAAACGACGAAGCAAAATACGTTATTTGCGCTGATGACTAGAAGCATCGAAAGGATAAAAAGGTTAAACAAACAGGCGAAAACGCCGACGTTTGCTTTTTTGATGTATTCCTCCGCATAGCTCATACCGTAGACGCTGCTGGCAAAGCCGATAAAGACGACTACGAAGCTAAAGAAATTTCCAAGCGGAGTTAGCTCAAATTTAGGCGCGTATAAAAAATCTCCGCCCAAAGCGAAGCCTTGGGTCACGCCCATGTTGGCCACAAAGTAGCAAAGCGCGTAAAAACAGCTGATCGCGCTTAATCCAAAGCCGATTTTGACGGCTGATTTTTGCGCGCCGTAGAGCAGGATGCTAACGGCGGCGCTAACTAAGAAAAGTAGATAAACGCCTACCATCTCGCACCCCCTTGTGCGCCGCTATTTTCGTCGTTCATAGCGCGCGAATTTGACGCCGCTTGCTCTCTTGCTTGCTCGCTAGGAGTTTTGTCAAGCTCGTTGATAACGATAACGTCAGCCTCGCCGTCTACGTCCTGAGCGCCGATATCGGCTAAAACGTGAGGCTCTTTTAAATTTCCGCTTCCGCGTAAAATTTTATCGACGAAAGCCTGAGCGGCTTCTTGCTCGATCTTGTTGCCAAGCTTGTGCTGGCTGTGTAGCGGATCGACCATGATTATCGCGCTGGTCGGACAAACCTCGACGCACGCAGGGCCGTTTTCGCGCCCGAAACACATATCGCATTTGATTGCGGTATTTTTCGCGCCCGCCTGGCTCTCGATCTCGAGGTAGTACTTCGGCTCTACCGCGTAGTTAACGGACGGCATGAGCTCGGCGCTCGAGCTTATCGCGCCGTAAGGGCAAGCGATCGTGCAGAGTTTGCAACCTATACAAATCTCTTCGTGAAGCTCGATGCAGTTATCGTCAAACCTGAGTGCCCCGGTAGGACATACGTTCGCGCAAGGACCGTCATCGCACTGGCGACACTGCGTCGGCATGACGCCTTTTGCTTGACGTAGCACTGTTAGTCTAGCTTTTGAAAGCTTACCGCGCTCGTAAGCGCTACGAAAACAGGCCGCCATGCAAGTAGCGCAACCGATACAACGTTTGTAATCGGCGATCACAAATTTATGTTGTTTCATAAATTCTCCTTTCTACTTGTTTTACGATTCTTGATTTCTCTTAAATCTTGAGCTAATTGTATTACTTTTAGAAATTTATTTCCGTCATTTGCCTGACGAATTTTGTATTTTTTAGATTAGTTTTTATGAATTATTTATTTTTAAGTTTATTTTTAAATTTACTGTAAAATAGGCACTTTATTAAACTTATGCGAATATAAAAATATTACGCATAGGCTATCTAATGCACTAAAAAGAGTATTTTAGTCCTATAATACCTCAGAAAGCTTAAGGCAAAATTTAATCTCATCGTTTCAAATTTGACGGAATACTTTTTGCTAAAACTCGCCGTTAGTAATATAAAAAGGATAAAAATGCAGATCAAAAACGGCGCCTCAAACGAGATTATAAAGACCTTAGCAAACCGAGTCGCCCAGGGTCAAAAAGGCGATAAATTTTTAGCCGGCTCTACGCTTGCGGCGGCAAATTTGACGGATTTTGCCCAGATGCTGGATAAATTTAACGAAAAAGCAAATTCAAGCAGTGCGACGGATAAATTTGACGCGGATAAATTTCACAGCGGCGAGGCAAGTTCGTTTTTACGAAATTTAGCCCGCGACGAAAACGAAGCGCAAATCTACGCAAAACTAGAGCGCGAAGCCAAAGAAGCCGCGAAAATGTTTAAGAAATTTGATTTTATGCAGATGATGACGAAGCTAGAGATGGGCAGCCTAAAAGACGGCGAGCGAGCGGAAATTTTTGCTAAGATGAACAAGATCGCGAGGGAGATTTGAGTTTATTTTTATTTCGCGCACGGAGTTAAGTTTGTACATTTGACGCGATCTCGTAATTGAACTCAAAATTTTGCTAAAATTCAGGTAAATTTAGCGGGTAACGGGAGTAAAATTTGAATACGGCAAACAAACAAACCTCAAATTTAAACGACGATCCTCAAAGCTCAAATTTGGCAAATTTGGACTCGGGCAAATTTGCGAGAGATTATGATAAAGAGCCAATAGTTCTCAAAAACTACGAGGAAGCATATCAGGTTTTATTAGTGATTTCGCCGTTTATGATCGGAATGACTGCTGCGATATATATATGCGGCAATAATAATTACACTAGCGGCATAGAGATTGTTACGGGATGTATATATGTGCTTTTATTAGTACTATTTTTTGTGCTACTGGAATTTATCGGCTATAAAAAAGAACAACCCATTTTAAAGATAAAAAATAGCAGTATAGAATTTTACGAAAAAGGCAAAAGAGTATTCGTATCAAAACGCGACGACTTAAGGAGGTTTATTTATAAACCATTTTTTTCCGGCAGTAATAGGCCTAGGAGTTGGATATATTTGCTTGCCATAACTCCCCCAGCTTTTTACTTTATTTACATTATGACGTTATCTTCGTATGTTACACATATTGCTCTTTGTATTGCGGTGTTTGGTCTTATCGGAAATTTCTTGACCAAGTTTTTATTTTGCCTTATCTTAGGCGGAAGGAATGCTAAATTTTCACCTTTTTTGGTTATTTGCATAGACGAGCCGCACAATAAACCCGGCAGTTTTTGGGGTGTGCCGCACGGTAATTATTTTACGATCACGATAGTCGATAAAGAGACGTATAGGGAAGTAAAAGGATACTTTTTATCCAAACACGGCGTAAATATCGATGAGATAGATAAAGTTTATTTTTAAAACGCGTGCCGTACGGAAGCTAAATTTTACTTTGCTCCGCGACATCCTTATAGGTCGGCCATACGTAGAGCGGCTAAATTTAATCCAAACAATGCACTCCAAAAGTCGCTCAAATTTAGCTACAAAATTTATCGCCGTAAAGATCGCCGTTATGCGGGCTAAATTTATGCCCGAGCGCAAAAAAATCAGAGTCGCATAAAGTAAAATTTGAGCCCAAACTACAAGCCTCGCAAGCAAATTTGAACCCAGCAAATTAACCTCTTGTCACTACTAAATTTAATCTAAAATGCCGCATTTTATCGTAAATTTGCCGACCCTGCTTAAGCTTTGAATTTAAATCAAAAACTCGCCGTGTTATTAATGCCAAAACCGCAAGCAAAGTGGATAAATTTGCGCAAAATAAAGCTCCTTTTTCCGCATCTACTTAAATTTATCGCTGCGCAAGGCAGACTCCGCCCAAAATCTTCAAAAAAAAAAAAAAAAAAAAAACAAATCTAAAAAGCTCGCGTCGCAAAAACAGCCGAATTTCACTTCAAATTTTGCTTCTCGTACGCCTTTTTCCAGGCCTTGTTATTGTATTCGATATTTTGCGCGTCAAAGTCGTCTTTACCGATTTTGCAGGTCTTGGCGTAGTATTTCGCCGCAGTGGCTAGCTCGCCCGCCTACTCGTAGTGCTCGGCTAGATTTACGCAACCGCCGAAGGCCCCGCTATCACAGGCTTTTTGTAAGAAATTTAGCCCCTTTTGCACATCCTCGGCGATGCCCGCGTGCTCAAGGTGCATCACGCCCAAATTTGAGCAGGCGAACTTCTCTCCGCCAGCGCAGGCTCGCTCGAAAAGCTCGGCAGCTTTGGCGAAATTTTCGTCCGTACCCTGCCCGCTAGCGTGCATCAGACCAAGGTTTGCGCAGGTCGCCAACGCAGACTTTTTGGTTAAATTTTAACGCCTTTTCGTAGTCTACCACCTCGCCCTCAAGGCCGTTTTGGTAAATCTTACCCAAATCCGCGCAAGCGCCCATATCGCCTTTTTGACAATCAATCTACGCTTTTTTGCGTGATCTCGCTCGCAAACGCCGCACTAAAAAAAGCTAAAATCAAGATAAATTTCCTCATATTTTCTCCTTAAATTTTTGTATATTTTATCTGTTTTTTGATAAAATCGCGAATTTTAAGGACAAGGAAAATTTGAATATGAATTATGATATTATCGTCGTCGGAGGCGGTCACGCGGGCATCGAAGCCAGCCTCGCCGCCGCAAAAATGGGCAAAAAAACGCTGCTAATCACCATCCTAGCCGAGCAAATCGGAGCGGCCAGCTGCAACCCCGCAATAGGAGGCCTAGCAAAAGGCCACCTCGTAAAAGAGATCGACGCTCTAGGCGGGCAGATGGGGCTAACGACCGATGCAGTAGGCATACAGTTTCGCGTGCTAAACGAGAGCAAGGGTCCGGCCGTGCGAGGCAGCCGCGCTCAGATCGATATGGATAGATACCGCGTCTATATGCGAAATTTGCTACTAAATACGCCAAATCTTGAAATCAGCCAAGAGATCGCGACTCAAATTTTAAGCTCGGAGGGCGAAATCACGGGCGTAAAAACCCACCTAGGCAACGAGTATCAAACCAGCAAGCTCATCATCACGACGGGTACGTTTTTAAACGGGCTGATACACGTCGGATTTAACAAACTAGAAGCCGGCCGCGTGGGCGAGCTAAGCGCTAAAAATCTAAGCGATAGCCTGCGCGGTCTTGGCCTAGAAGTCGGACGGCTAAAGACCGGCACCTGCCCGCGCGTGGACGCCAAAAGCATCGACTTTAGCGTGCTTGAGATCCAAGGCGGCGACGAGGATCCAAGCCCATTTAGCTTCCGCACGCTGCACTTCGCGCCTACCCAGCTGCCGTGCTACATCGCCTACACAAACGAGACCACGCACGACATCATACGCTCAAATTTCGACAAAGCGCCGCTATTTACGGGCCAGATAGAGGGTGTGGGTCCGCGCTACTGCCCGAGTATCGAGGATAAGATAAATAGATTCGGCGACCGCGACAGGCATCATCTTTTCGTCGAGCCGCAGACGCTAGAGGCCACGGAGTACTATATCAACGGCTTTTCTACGAGCTTGCCGTATGAAGTGCAGGTCGCGATGCTGCGCTCGGTCAAGGGCTTTGAAAACGCTCGCATAGTGCGCCACGGCTACGCGATCGAGTACGACTACGTCCAGCCTACCGAGCTAAAACACACGCTAGAGACCAAAAAGGCGCGCGGACTCTATCTCGCGGGCCAAATCAACGGCACCACGGGCTACGAGGAAGCGGGCGCGCAGGGGCTGATGGCCGGCATAAACGCAGCGCTTGCGCTTGATGGCAAAGAGCCGTTCGTCCTGCGCCGCGACGAAGCCTACATCGGCGTTCTCATCGACGATCTAGTGACTAAGGGCACGAAAGAACCCTACCGCATGTTTACCTCCCGCGCCGAGTACAGGCTGCTACTGCGCGAGGATAACGCCGTGCTGCGCCTAGGCGGATACGGCCGCGAGCTTGGCTTGCTAGACGAGGCGACGTTTGAGAAAATCGAAGCCATAAGGTCAAATTTGACTCGCGGGCTAGAGCTACTAAACGGCACCGAGATCACGCCGACAAAGCGAAATTTAGAGCTTTTATCTAGCCTTGACGAGGAGATAATCAGCCAAAATTTGACCCTGCAAAAAATCGTCGCGAGAAAAAGCTTCACGGGCGAAAAGCTGCGCAAGCTAGATCCGTTTTTCGAGGCGCTTGACGAGGCGAGCTTGGAGCAAATTTTAACCGAAGCCAAATACCAGCACTACATCGCCGAGCAAAAAAAGCAGATCGACCGTATGAAAGATATGATGAGCGTGAAAATCCCCGAAGGCTTTAGCTTCCGCGGTATCAGCGGGCTAAGCAACGAAGTGGTCGAAAAACTGGAAACCTTTAATCCGCCTACGCTTTTTGCCGCCAGCGAGATCAGCGGCGTGACGCCTGCTGCGATAGATATTTTGCATATTTATATAAAGATGAACGCAAGAGAGTCGCAGTAAGGCGCGATAAAATGCTATTTAATAAGGATGGGTGTTAAATTTCCAAACCCGTCAAATTTAAACGTATCTGCTAATCTCTATCAAATTTCCGTCCGGGTCGCGCACGTAAATTGAGCTTATCGCTCCAAGCGCGCCAGTTCGCGGCACGATGCCCTGCTCTACGGCGATACCCGCAGCCTCTAGTTCCTCTAAAACTAGCTCAAGCGGCGTATCCGTAAGCAAGCAAATATCAGCCGTTCCGACGTTTGCATTTCGCGCGTTTGGCAAAATCTCCTCGCCTTTTACGTGCAAATTTATCTTTTGCGAGCCAAAGGCCAGAGCCTTGCGTCCGTTTGCGAAATCAACCTCGCGCATACCCAGCACGCGCACGTAAAAATCAAGCGTCCGTTGCAAATCAGCAACCGTTAAAACGATGTGATCGATCGAAGCGATGTGCACAAATTCTCCTTTTAAATCAAATTTAACCAAATATTGCCCGTTAAAAACGGCAAATTTGACGGCGTAAATTTAAAATCGCTTGGCGTCAAATTTTGCGGTGCGGGCAAATCAAAACCGAATTTAAATTTAGCCGACTTGCAAACCGTTAAATTTAATCGCCCAAGCCAAATTTGTAATCAAATTTTACCTCCGAAAGCCTTAAAAATACGAGATAGTAAATGATTATTTAAAAATAATTTAAATATTTATACTATTTACAAGAAAAATAAAAGTTTAATTTTCATAAGAGTATAATCTCGATTATTCTTCAAAAACCGTTGAAAGGAAAGTAATGTCCGTAAAACAAGAAAGACGAGATTTTATCGGTCTAGCGTTTGGCGCGGTAGCCGCAGTCGGCGGCGCAGCGACTCTCGTAGCCGTTAAAAAGACCTGGGACCCGCTTCCTAGCGTAAAGGCGGCTGGATTTACGACCGTAGATCTTAGCCCGATGAAAGAGGGCGAAATGCGCCAGATCGAGTGGCGTAAAAAGCCGATATTCGTTCTAAAAAAGGACGCTTCGATGGCGCCTAACGACAAGCGCGATATCGTAGTAGAGGGCGCTAGATATATGGTAGCGATCGGGCTTTGTACGCATCTTGGCTGTATTCCCGAGTGGAAACCTGGCAAACAAGTTTTCGTTTGCGCCTGTCACGGAGGTGAATTTGACGCAGACGGCGTAAATACCTTCGGCCCTCCTCCTCGACCGCTAGACATACCGCCGTTTAAGATAGACGGTACGAAACTCGTTTTGGGCGAGACCAGCCCCGAATACGAAAAACTAACGGCTCAAGCGTAAGGAGGGGAAAATGCACATCAGAAAATCAACGGGCGTTTTAGACTGGCTGGATCAAAGGATCGCCCTAAACAAGCTAATGAAAGTCCTCGTCAGCGAATACTGGATACCGAAAAATATAAATTTCCTCTGGGCGATGGGCGTTATACTTACGACGCTTTTTGCGTTGCTTATTTTTACCGGATTTATGCTAGTTATGTACTACAAACCGGACATAAATTTAGCCTTTGACAGCGTAAATTTGACTATAATGAAAGAGGTCGAGTACGGCTGGCTATGGCGTCACATACATGCGGTTGCGGCTTCGGTCGTGTTTTTGATCATCTACATACATACCTTTACGGCGATCTACTACGGCTCTTATAAAAAAGGTCGTGAGATGATTTGGGTGAGCGGTATGTTGCTCTTCATCCTGTTTTCAGCCGAGGCTTTTAGCGGATATATGCTACCTTGGGGGCAGATGAGCTACTGGGCGGCGATGGTTATCACGAATTTGTTCGGCGGCATCCCGGTTATCGGCGACGCGGTAGTCGAGTGGATCAGAGGTGACTACGCCGTTAGCGATCCGACTTTGACGAGATTTTTTATGCTTCACGTCTGCTTGCTACCGATCGTACTGATCGCAGTCGTCGCGATACACTTTTACACCCTTCGCGTCCCGCACGTAAATAACGAAACGGGCGAAGAGATAGACTTTGATATCGAAGCTGAAAAATATCTAAGCGGCGATAAGAAAAATGCTAAAGTTATTCCGTTTTGGCCGGGATTTTTGGCAAAAGACTTTATGTACATCGGCTTTTTTATGATTTTCTTTTTCTATTTAGTCTGTTTCCATTTCAACTTTGCGATGGATCCGATAAATTTCGAGCCGGGCAACCCGCTAAAAACGCCTCCGCACATCTATCCTGAGTGGTACTTCTTGTGGCAGTACGAGATTTTACGCGGATTTTTCTTCGATATTTTCGGCTTTAAAGCTTACAACATCGGCCTTATCGCGTTTGCGATCGCAGGCGTAGCTCTATTTTTCATGCCGCTTTACGACAGAAGCGACGTCGTAGCTCCGGCTCACGAGAGAAAGGGCTTCTTTGTGTGGTTCTGGTTGCTAGTGGTCGATATGATCGTGCTTACGATCTTCGGTAAGCTACCTGCCGATGGCGTGACGCTTGGTATTTCAAACTCATGGATAGGATTTTACTCGACCATTACGTTTTTCGTTCTGCTTTTTGTCGTTTTACCTATCATAACGACTCTTGAGAAAAAAGGAGCGGTAAAATGAGAGAGTTAAAAATTTTCATAATCGTAGTTATTTTAACCGGCGTAACATACTGGGGTATCGAGCCTTACGCGCATAACGTCATGCATCCGCACGTCGGCGCGGCCGATTACGACTTTGGCGCCGAGGATATAAATCAAGCCAAATCCGTAGTAGAAACTAGACAAAAAGCCCTCGATGCGACAAAAGCTCTAAATGACGAGAAAAAAGTCGCCGGAGCACAAAAAGATCTCGAAGAGGCACAAAAATCTCTCGAAGACTACGCTGCGTTTTGGAACGATATAAAGGCTATAAATTTAGCCAAAGGCGACGCGACTAAAGGCGCAGAAACCTTTGCAAACGCTGGCTGTGCCGGCTGTCACGGCGTAGAGGCCGCAGGTATGCCAAACGCTCTAAGCGCCGCCGAGCTTAGCGAAGCTCACGGCGTCGTACCGCCCGATCTTAGCACCGCAGGAGCGATATACGACGAGCACTTCCTAGCAGCTCTTATAAAAGACCCAACAAAGGCGCTAAAGCTAACGCACAAATTTAACGACGAAAAGCCTTATCCGATGCCGGCCTTTTTCGGAGCAGGCGGAGAAGATCCAAATGCCGAGATCGCCGATATAGTCGCTTATCTAAAGTCTATCACGCCTAAAGAAGTTAGCGACGAACAGGTATTTCGCGACGCGTGCCAAAGATGCCACGACATGAAGTACGAAAATAAATACACGCTAACCAACCGCGTAAATTTAGCCGCATATATGGGCTCAAACCCACCTGATTTATCGATGATGATTCGCTCAAAGGGCGATGAATATCTGCATAAATTTATAAACGATACGCAAAAGATGCTGCCAGGCACTGCGATGCCTCGCGTGGGACTAAGCAAGGCTAGCGAGGATCAAATCGTAGCCTATATGCAAAAAGCCGGCGACGCTAAAAAAGCCGAGCGCGAAAGTCTAGGCATAAACGCGATGATCTACTTCTTGATTTTCGGAATATTTGGATGGCTTTGGAAACGCAAAGTTTGGTCTAGCCTACACTAAAATTTGAGCCCGGCTCCGGGCTCAAATTTCTCTTTAAATTTTACTCCTTAATTTCTAAAATTTATCTACCGATTTAGAAGCCGTCGTAAAATTTATTCAGCACTCGCGATGCCTTGTCTAGGCTCAAATTTGACCACAAACAAATACTAATTTTACGTGCCTATAGTTTAAATTTGGATACGTTTTGAGCGCAATAAAAACTATAAATATACATTTTACAGCATTTTTAAGAGCGTATTACTAATCCTGCTTTTTACGCCATGAACGAAGAATACGGCAGATCATTTGGATTTTCTTAGCGGCGGTGAGCTAAGTAGCGTGATTTATAGACGCATTTTTAAGTTAGAGCTCAGCTTGTTTTGGTTTTTCATAATTTTTCTTGATTTATGTCGTCTTTAAATTTATTTCCCGATGTTAAAATCGGCTATCAATTTTGATTTGCAAATTTCAAAAAAAGGATAAATATGAACGGTCTCAAATTTACAACCAAGCTTTTCGCGACCATCGCGGCGCTTTGCCTCGGGTTAAATTTAAGCGCTAGCGAGATAGACGGCAGATGGAGTATCGTCTCGGCGAACATAGACGGGCAGGAGGTGCAAACGGCGGGGCAAAAGTGCTTTGAAGATTCGTTTTTCGAGGTTAGCGGCCGCGAGGCAAAGCTAGGCCTTAGCTCCGTAGGCGAGGACGGCGCGTGCAAAAGCGGCGCGGCAAGCTACGCCTTTAAAAGCATGGGTGCTGGCAAATACGCGCTGGGTCCTATCGGCGAGTTTTGGCTAGATAAAGACGCGCTAAAAGTAAAGCAGTCCTTAGACGGCGGCAATTTTATCGTCTTTTCTTTCAAAAAAGACGCGGCCGCAAACAAAGCCGTGGCAATGGTAGCCGGCTCAAATTTAGGCGCGGACGAGCTAGAGGGCAGATGGGAGATCGACTCTGTCACGGCGCAAGGGCAGACGTTTAAAACGGCGGGCCAAAAGTGCTTTGAGGATTCGTTTTTCCAAATCGCAGGCGGCAAAGCCACTGTTAGCATCGTAGCGGCAAATCCGGACGGCACGTGCAAAACCGGCGCGGGCGAAAGCGGCTACAAAAGCCTTGGCGCGGGCAGATACGCGCTAGATAACGACGCGGGCGAATTTAGATTAAAGGGTGACACGCTCGAATACGAACAAAGCACGGGCGGCGTCTTGTTTACCTTTAAAAAAAGCCGCGCGGCGCAGGCTAGCTCAAATCAGGCGCAAGCCAAATCAAGCTCAAATTTAGAGCCCGAAAAAGACCCTAGCGTCAAGCATAGCGACGCGGGAGCGAGCAAAAAAGGCACGGGCGTGTTTGCAGGCAAGTGGTTCTTCATAAACACCAATACCGACATATCCTTTTATCTGCGCGACGACGGCACTTACGCGAGCCGTTTAGAAAAGCCCGACTGGCGCACGCGCATCGACGGCACGTATAAAAAAGACGGCAAAAAAATCGTACAAACCGCCAACGACGGCAAGCAAAGCACATATAGCTGCAAGAATGCGGACTGCACGTTTTTGTGGAGCGACGGCGGATACCATCTCTTTAACGCTCAAATCTTAAATGAGGTGCCAAAGGGCAGCTACTCATTCACCGCCGTTGGCTCCATGTCCGTTTACAACGCCTCGGGCGGCACAGATATCGTGGGCGGCGGCGTGAGCGGGTACTATGACTTCGACGGCAAAGGCCGCTTCAAGGATGGCAGTTGGGCCTACTCCTCCGCCGCCATGAGCACTGTGGGCGGCGGCGGAACAAGATCTAGCAGTAGCGCGGGCTCATATACGCTAGATGCGGGCGAGCTCACGCTCAGATACGACGACGGGCGGACGCAGAGACATAGCTTTTTTTACATCCCGCCTACTAGCGAAGGCAAGGCAGGCGGAGCGGTCGTCGACGGCGCGATATATTTTTTGGACGAATAGCAAACCATCGGCGTAAAACCAGGGCAAATTTGATAACAAAAAAGCCGGAGGCAAAACCGCCGCAGACGGCTTAAAAATTTACGAAAGGAAAAATATGGCTAAATTTAAATTTTTCGCAATCCTCGCGGCGCTTTGCCTCGGGTTAAATTTAAGCGCTAGCGAGCTAGAGGGCAGATGGAGCATCGTCTCGGTTACGGCGCAGAGACAGACGTTTAAAACGGCAGGCCAAAAGTGCCTTGAAGACTCTTTTATCGAGGCTAGCGGCGATAGCGCGCGCCTAAGCCTAAGTAGTGCGGGCGGCGGCTCATGCGAAAAAGCCGAACACGACTTTGCCCTAAAAAGCCTAGGCGGCGGCAGATACTCGCTTGGCGGCGGCGAGCTACGACTAAATAACGACTCGCTCGAATACAAACAAGGCACGGACGGCGGCGAGATCGTATTTACCTTTAAAAAAGACGGGGTAAATTTAGCCGGCATCGTAAACGGCGCCGTAAATCAAGCCGGCCTCGGCGGGTCAAATTTAAGCGGGGTCGAGGGCAGATGGGAGCTAGTCTCGCTAAAGGCGCAGGGGCAGAGCTTTAAAGTCGCGGGACAAAAGTGCTTCGGCGACTCGTTTTTTGAGATCAGCGGCAATGAAGCGACGGTAGGCATCGTGGGCGTAAACCCGGACGGCTCGTGCAACAAAAGCGCGGGCAAAAGCGGCTACGAAAGTCTGGGCGGCGGCAAATACGCGCTTAGTGCTAAAGGGCTGGGCGAGTTTTGGCTAAAAGACGGCATGCTCGAATACAAACAAGTCGCGGACGGGCAAGAGGTCTTGTTTGTCTTTAAAAAAAGCGCAAATAGCGCGCAAGCAAAAGCAAGCAAATCAAGCTCAAATTCGGCCGAGCCCGCAAAGCCAGCAAAAGATTCGAGCGTCAAACATAGTAGCGCCGGGGCGAGCAAAAAAGGCTCGGGGGTATTTGGCGGTACGAAATTTAACATGCTTTTAAACACGAGCGAGGATTATTCCTTTTACCTACGCGACGACGGCACCTACGCGAGCCGCCTAGAAAAGCCCGACTGGCGCACGCGCATCGACGGCACGTATAAGGTCAAGGACGGCATACTAACGATAACTAGCAACGACGACTACGACACAAGCTACTACTGCGAGAACAACGACTGCACCTTTTTGTGGAACTCAATCGGTACGGGGTACTATATGTTTCAGGCACAAATTTCAAGCCAAATGCCAAAAGAGTGCTTCTCGTTTCGCAAGGACAGCTCGTCGTCCCTGTACGGCTGGTCGGGTGGCAGCGATACGGTGAGCGTAGGCGTGAGCGGATACTACTGCTTTGACGGCAAAGGGCGCTTTAGCTCGGGCGGATCGTCGTATGCTATGGCAACCTCGGGTACCCCAGGCGGCAGCATAGACGGGGGCAGCTCAAAATCGCGCAGCGACGAGGGCTCATACACGCTCAATCAAGGCGAGCTAACGCTCAAATACGACGACGGTACGGTCGTTCGCCACAGCTTTTTCTACACTCCGCCGCGCAGTAAAGACAACAAAGCCATGGCGATAATCGACGGCGAGGTTTATCGGTAGGCTGGCTCTTTTTGGTTAGTAGGATTTAGCATTTTAGCCCGTTTTTGATCGGGCTAAGCTTACATACTGCGCCAGCCAAATTTGATAGTCTGCTCTCGCCTCTCGCGACCATCAAATTTGCTTGTCGCTTAGCTCAAAACCCATCTTCAAATTTAACGCCGTACGTTAAAATTCCGTCGTCAAATTTTACCCTCATTCGACCCGCCAAAAATCTCAAATTTAATGCGCAAAATAATATTTTTTCAAATTTCCCTAGCTTTTTACGCCCGATTTTGGCTATAATTTCAACCAAAGCAGATCGCGGTCGCGATTTACATTTGCATAAATTTATCTTCATTTATAGTTTCTGCAAATTTACACAAACTAGAGCTTAAATTTGACGAAGTTCCGCGTGTCGGAAAGATTTACTACGGATTAGAGTATGTATTTTATCGGTATCGACATCGGCTCTACCTCGTCAAAGGTCGCCGTTATGGACGAACGCGGCGAATTTTGCGAGCTATTTTTGCTGCCAAGCGGCTTTAGCGCGGTCAAGGTCGCGCGCCAGATCAAGGAAGCCTTAGAGCAAAAAGGCTACGCTGAGAGCTTCGTGACCGCGACGGGCTACGGGCGCGTGAGCGTGGATTACGCGAATTTGAGCATGAGCGAAATTTTATGCCACGGGCTCGGGGCGCACTTTTTGTTTGAGCCCGACTGCACCGTAGAGGGCGTAGGCGGGCAGGACACCAAGGCGATCAAGATCGAAGGCGGCAAGCCCTCGGATTTTATCATGAACGACAAATGCTCGGCCGGCACGGGCAAATTTTTAGAGATAAGCGCCGGTCGCCTCGGACTTGAGCTGAGCGAAATTTACAAAACCGCCCGCAAAAATCCCGCGATTAAAATTAGCTCAACGTGCACTGTTTTTGCAGAAAGCGAGATCGTCTCGCTAAGCGCAAACGGAGCCGAAACTAGCGAGATCGCCTACGCCATCGTGGACTCCTCGGCGCACAAGGTCGCCTCTCTCATCAAACGGCTAGAAAATCAAATTTACTTTTTAAGCAGCGGCCACATAAATTTTAAATTTGCAAATTTAAAATTTATGTGGCCAAATTTATTTTTCAAACCCTCTTTTGACATAAATGCATTTTCTAAATACTGTTCTCGCATTTTTCTACATAACATAAAACAGGTATTTTGGCGCTAGGAAGTCATTAAACTAAATTTAATAAGATTATTTTGGTTTTACGGATATTTTATATAAGACTCATATAAATTTGAATAATTCGAAAATAAATAGGCAACTTACAAAAAGTTCAAGAAACTTTTTGTAAGAGTAATTTTTTAGAGCTATTTGCCCTCTTCAAATGCGCCTGCAGATAAGATTTTAGCTATTCTAGCATTTAGAAGCTCATCCACCTTTAGCTTTTCAAGTTTATCTAGCTCAGTTATAAAATAGCTTGCGAGCGCTTTTACAGCACTCTCTTTATCTCTGTGAGCACCATTTATCGGCTCTTCTATGACGTCGTCTATCAAATTTAAGCTTTTTAGATCATCGGCGGTTATTTTTAGTGCTTTAGTAGCTTGCTCTTGTTTTGACGGGTCGTTCCAAAGTATAGCTGCGCAACCCTCCGGTGAGATAACCGAGAAAACTGAATTTCGCATCATTGCTAGCTTGTCGGCTACGCCTATGGCTAGAGCCCCGCCGCTTCCGCCTTCGCCTATAACGACGGCTATCATCGGAGTTTTTAAATTTGCAAATTCAAATAAATTTCTAGCTATCGCCTCGCTTTGACCGCGCTCCTCAGCTGCAACGCCAGGATATGCGCCCGGAGTATCTATTAAAAATAGTATCGGAAGTCCGAATTTCTCAGCCATTTTAGCTACTCGCAAAGCTTTACGGTAGCCCTCTGGATGAGGCATGCCAAAATTTCTTTTTAGTTTATTTTTGGTTCCTCGGCCCTTTTGCTCGCCTATAACGACGACTTTTTTAGAGCCTATATAGCCGATAAAACAAACTATGGCTCCATCATCGCGATACGCTCTATCGCCGTGAAGCTCATAGTAATCCCTCATCATGCCTTTGATGTAATCAATAGCATAAGGGCGATCCGGGTGACGAGCTAAAGCAAGGCGCTGAAACTCGTTAAGATTTTTGTAAATTTTAGCAGTCTCTTTTTCTAAATTTTTATTTAGAATTTCTACCGCATGTTCATCGCCGCGAATCCTCGCATTTGCGATATCATCATCTATTTGCTTGATACCTTGTTCAAAGTCTAGATAACTTGCCATTATATCTTCTTAAATATAATAGAGCCGTTCGTACCGCCGAATCCAAAAGAGTTACTCATAACGGCGTTTAGCTCAGCTTTTCTAGCCACGTTTGGCACATAGTCTAGATCGCACTCCTCGTCTTTGGTTGCGTAGTTTATCGTAGGCGGTATAAGGCCTTCTTGCATAGCCATTATGGATACGACGGCCTCTATCGCGCCAGCCGCACCAAGGCAGTGTCCCGTTTGCCCCTTAGTAGAGCTAACCGGAGGTACATTGCCGCCAAAAAGAGCCTTTAAGGCTGCAGTTTCGTTTTTGTCATTGGTCGGCGTCGAGGTGCCGTGTGCATTAATGTAGTCAATCTGCAAATTTCCAGCCATTTTTAAGGCCTTTTTCATCGCAGAAAGCGGTCCTTCAAGCGAAGGCGAAGTGATATGATATGCATCGCCGCTCTCGCCAAACCCTACTATCTCGGCATAAATTTTAGCGCCTCTAGCCTTAGCGCTTTCGTACTCTTCAAGTACGAGCGCACCGCTTCCTTCACCCATGACAAAGCCGTCTCTGTCTTTATCAAAAGGCCTTGATGCCGTCTGCGGATCGTCATTTCTAGTAGAAAGCGCCTTCATAGCCGCAAATCCGCCGATGCCTACGCCGCAAACCGTAGACTCGGAGCCTACGACTAGCATTTTTTGTGCTTCGCCGACCATGATAGTTTTAGCAGCTTCGATAATAGCGTGAGTAGATGCCGCGCATGCCGTTACGCTAGAGATATTGGGCCCTTTTAGGCCGTGCTCTATCGAAACTATGCCGCCCAGCATATTAACTAGCGCAGAAGGTATAAAAAACGGAGAAATTCGTCTTGAGCCTTTTTCAAGTAAGATATTGGAGTTTTTTTCGATATTAGGCAAGCCACCTATGCCGGCAGCCGAGCTAACGCCGAAATTTTCAGCGTCAAATTCGCCGAAATTTGCATCAGCCATAGCCTCCTTAGCAGCCTTTAGTCCAAGCTGGATAAATCTATCGACTTTTTTGACCTCCTTAGCGTCCATCACGCTAAGCGGGTCAAAGTCCGTTATCTCGGCAGCAATCTGAACTGGAAAATCGCTCGCGTCAAAAGAGGTTATCTTTTTTACGCCGGTTTTACCTTCGCAGATAGCCTTAAATGAACTATCCTTGTCGAGCCCTAAAGCGTTGATCATCCCAATCCCGGTTACTACGACTCTTTTCAAGATCTCTCCTTGCAAAAACTTATTTGTTTAGTTTCTCGATGTAGCTTACGACGTCGTTTATAGTGATCAACTTTTCAGCGTCGCTATCAGGTATCTCTACCTCAAATTTCTCCTCAAGAGCCATAACTAGCTCGACTACGTCAAGCGAGTCTGCGCCTAGATCCTCGATAATCTTAGACTCAAGTTTTACTGCATCCGGAGCCACGCTTAGTTGCTCAACTACTACGTCTCTTACGTCATCAAATATCGCCATTTTCTTCTCCTAAAATAAAAATTTCGTGATTTTAATATATTTTAGCTTAAACTTTCGCAAAAACGTAAAATTTACGCGCTTACATATATAGTCCGCCGTTGATCTTTAGCGTCTCGCCCGTGACGTAGCTAGCGTGATCGCTTAGCAAAAACGCCACCGCTTCGGCTACTTCGCTAGCGCTTCCGAATCGCTTTAGCGGGATGTTGTCGCTGTATGATTTTTTGATATCGTCGCTTAGCTCGCTCGTCATATCAGTCTCTATAAAGCCCGGCGTTACACAGTTAAAGCGGATATTTCTAGCCGCACCCTCTTTGGCGAAGCTTTTGTTCATCGCGATCATTCCGCCCTTGCTCGCAGCGTAGTTGGCTTGCCCCGCGTTGCCCATCTCGCCCACGATCGAGGCTACGTTTACGACGGCGCCGAAGCGTTTTTTGCTCATTACTTTTAGCGCCTCGCGGCATCCGATAAAGGCCGAGGTCAAATTTGCGCCTATCACGCTAGTAAAATCCTCTGTTTTCATGCGAAGTGCGAGCTTGTCGTTCGTGATACCGGCGTTATTTACGAGGTAGCCCAGCTCGCCGTCGGCGTCCGCGATCAAATTTATCGCCTTTATAAACTCATCCTCGTCCGTCGCGTCAAATTTAACCACCGCGGCCTGTCCGCCGTTTGCTACGATTTCAGCTTGCAACGCATCGGCGATTTCGGGCTTTGAGCGGTAGTTTATCCAGACTTTTAGTCCCATTTGCGCTAGAGTTTTGGCTATCTGCGCGCCGATACCGCGGCTTGCGCCGGTGATTAGCACGTTTTTTCCGCTAAATTTCATTTTTTCTCCTTGATTTCAAATTTGACCCGCATTTTATCAGACGAAAGCTAAAAAACCGATTTTGCGGCGCAAAACCCGTGCCGCAAATTTACGCGGCTATCTCGTCAGCTCAAAGCTAAGATCGATCAGATCCTCCACCTGCTCAGGCGCGATTTTGGAGCTTAAATTTACGCTGATCCAGTGCTTTTTATTCATATGATAGGCTGGCAAAATTTGATCGCCGTCGCGTAAAATCGCCGCCAGATCGGGCTTGCATTTTAGATTTAGTATTTCTAGCGCCTCTGCGCTTTTAAGCCCCAGCTTGCCGCCGTCCACGCGCATAAAAACGGCGAACCATTTTTGGTTTTTTGCGTGGCGGAACACGGCAAATTCCGGGTGTTTATCAAATAGCCGCTCGCTCTGCGCGCCGAATTTCTCCTTTATGTAGCTAAAAATCCGCTTCCGTGCGGGCATCATCTGCCTCCTTTGCAAAAGCAGGCGTCCAGATGATCGTCCACTACGCCCGCGCTTTGCAAAAACGCATAGACGCTCGTGGGCCCCAGAAATTTAAACCCGCGCTTTTTCATCTCTTTTGCGACGAAGTCGGCAAGCGGCGTGGTAGCGGGGATCTGCTTTATGTTTTCGTAGTGATTTACGATGGGCTTGCCGTCAAATTTTGGATCAAATTTAGGCAAAAGATAGCCCCAAAGATAGTCGTAAAAGCTGCCAAACTCGCTTGCGACGGCGAGAAATGCGCGGGCGTTTGCGGCAAGCGAGTTTAGCTTTAGGCGGTTTCTGATGAGTGCTGGATTTTGCATAAATTTTGCCGTCTGCTCCTCGCCGTAGAGCGAAATTTTATGCGCGTCAAATCCGTCAAACGCCGCTCGCATCGCCTCGCGCTTAAGCAGCACGGCATGCCACGAGATGCCCGCCTGAAAGCCCTCGAGTACAATGAGCTCAAAAAATTTCGCATCGTCCTTTACGAGCCTGCCCCACTCTTCGTCGTGATATACGCGCTCCAGATTGCTTTTCTCCGCCCAGTCGCAGCGGATTTTGGATTTTTGAGTATTTTGCAAATTTAGCTCCTAGCTTTGATAAAATTTGAGAGATTGTAGCGAAATTTGGGTTAAGAAAGATGACGGGGAATCAAATTTTACCCGGCAAAATTTGATTTTTAAATTTGGTAAATTTTATGCTTTAAATTTAAAAAGCATTGCAGATCAAATTTAACCTGCAATGCAACAATTTGCAAGTATTTTGAGATGGATTTGAATGCCTTGCTTCACCTGCGGCTCGCAACTGCAAGGCAGAAGCGACGAAAATTTCGGTCAAGATAAGGCATATAGCCTATCGCCGACCGAAATTTTATAGCTCATTCAAAGCCGCTCAAAAGACGCCGCAAATTAGCCTATATTCTCACCGGCTATCATACCAAACGTTAAGC
>NZ_JBQNAN010000020.1:0-35365 GCF_052170435.1 Campylobacter sp. | reverse complement strand
CCGACGCCAGTTCCGACTCCGACGCCAGTTCCGACTCCGACGCCAGTTCCGACTCCGACGCCAGTTCCGACTCCGACGCCAGTTCCCAAAGCTCTACAAGTAAGAGCTCTAAGCGATGTCATGGAGGGATCTGGTGATTATTTGACGTTTGCTTTATCCATAGGAAGCGCCCTAAAAGCTAGAGCGACTACGCTAAATTTTAGCCTAAGCGGCGGTACGGCGGGCGTGGATTACGAGGCGGGTTCTATGCAGTATTCGACCGACGGCGGCTTAAGCTGGACCAGCGGAAATCAAGTAACCGTCGCCGACGCAAACAATATAAACAGCGTTCAAATAAGAGTAAAAGTCATAGATAACGACGGGCACGACGGCGTAAATTTATCCAGCACTCCAACGACACAGAGCGACAATCAAAACCAAGGCGTAGAGGGCGAATCAAAACTAGATGAAAACGGCGTTAAATACGAAGACTACGGCGTAACCTACAAGGACTTCTCTAGAAATTTAACCCTAACCGTCACCACGGACAATGCCGAGATAATAAGCTCTAGCGCAACGGGCAAAATAATAGACCACGACGACTATCTAAGCATACAAGGAAACGCGCAAACCGACGGCAAGCATATAAATACGGGCACGGGCGACGATACGCTAAATCTTAGCGGCCACATCAAGAATCATTTCGTCGCAAATACCGGCTCCGGCAACGACGTCGTAAACATAAACGGTCAAGTTACCGGTAACTCCAGTATCAACACCGAGGAAGACAACGATATCGTAAACATAAAAGGCGTCATCGAAAATTCCGAACTGCATACCGGCGCGGGCGATGATACGGTAGCTATAAAAAACTCAGCCATCAAAGGGCAAGGCGGCTCAAAAGCCGCGATAGATACCGACGAAGGCGACGATATCATAATGGTTGAAAATTCCGCATTAGAAAAAGTAGATATCATCGCGGGCAACGGAGAAAACAAGGTAACATTGGGGCAAAATTCTACCTTTAAAGACGTTAGAGTAACGACGGGAAAAGACGCCGATACGATAAATATAGAATCCGACATGACCGGCTCCACAAACAACAGAAACGACTCCATCATATCAACATACGCAGGCAACGATAACATCAATATAAAATCCGGCGTAACGCTCACCAACGTCGCCGTAAATACAGGCGCAGGCGAGGAAAAGATCGAGCTAGACGGCGTTAAATTTGTAAATTCCGAGCTATTTATGGAGGATGATAACGATGAAGTAACCATCTCTAATAGCGCCTTTGAAAACGCTACTACATCGGGAAACTCTGCCGGCATAGGCACGGGCAAAGGCGAAGACGTCGTAACGCTAAACAGCGGAGCCGAGTTTAAACAAGGCACCTACATACACACCGGTACGGGCAACGACGCTATAAACGTAAACGACGGAGCGATCCTTGATAAAGCCCAGATAAACGCCGCCGAAGGAGACGACGAAATACATATCAACAGCGGCGCGCAGATCCAAAACGGCTCACGCATAGCCGGAGGCGAAGACAACGACACCATAAACGTAAACGGCGGCGCAAACGTCTCACACTCCGTGATATTTGGGGGCAGAGGCGACGATACCATAAACATAAAAGCCGGAGCGAATTTTGATAATTATTCCGAAATAAGAGGCGACGAGGGCAACGACAAAGTCGTGATAGAAAAAGGAGCAAACATCACAACCTCCGCCATAAAAGGCGGCGACGGCGAAGATACGCTAAACATCTCCGAAAACATAGACTTTAGCAAGGTTAAAGACTTTGAAAAACTCGAGCTAGGCGGCGCCGAAAACAACGTCGAAACCACGATAACTGCCAAAGACGTGCTTGATATGACGGATAGCAACAACAGGCTAAGGATAGACGGTGATAGCGGAGATACGCTGCACCTTAAAAACTTTACCCAAGGAAACGTAGGCGCGGAATACACCGAATATAACGGCACGACCCAAAGCGTAACCGTAGAGGTCAAAAACGAAATAAACGTCGATATTCTGCCTTGATACGCCAAATTTAAGTTTAGCGATTTGGCAACATTGCGCAACTAAATTTGACGGCGCTAGCAAATTTAAATCAAGTATTTTTAAGTCAAATTTGACGGTTTAAATTTGGCGCCTTAAATTTAAGTCCAAGAAAAATAGACTTGCCGCCGCCTTCTTAAATTTTCGTCGCGTTCCCGCTAAACTCCACGCGAAACTCCGTTAGCCCCTCGCCGCTTTTACACGAGATTTTAAATCCGAGCTCCTTACAAAAAGTTTTAACGATATGAAGCCCGATGCCAAAGCCGCCATTTCGCTCGTCAAACCGCGTGTAAAGCTCGAAAATCCGCGGCAAATTTTCTTTTGCGATGCCTGCGCCGCTGTTTGAGATCGCGAGCGCGGCGGGGGTTAAATTTACGCTTACCGAGCCGTTTTCGTCGCAGTATTTTATGGCGTTACTTAGTAGATTGTCGATGATTTTTCGCGTTTTTTTGTAGGATGAGCGTAGCTGCACTTCAGCAATTTGCGTGTTTAAATTTATATTTTTTTGCTCCAAATTTAGCCCAAAATACCCGATCCTCTCGCGCACCAGCTCGCTTAGGCTAAAGCTCGTCGCCGCGCCGTCCTCTTTGCCGCTAAGCTTTACTAGCGTGAGGTCCTCGTATAGCGTCGAAATCGTTTTGGAGGCGGTTTTTATGTTGTTTAGATATTTTTTCGGATCGGTTTCAAACATCTCGATACTCATCAAAATAACGCTAAGAGGCGTGTTTATCTCGTGCGTCGTATCCCTGATAAAGCCGTTTAAAAAGTCGATGCGGCGGTAAAGCGGACGCAGCGAAAGTCGGATGATAAAATAAGCTATGACTAAAATAGCAAGCAGTATCATAAACGAGAAAAATATTATCTTGAGTTTTAGCGTAAAGATCGCAAAATCGGGATCCGCGACCTTGACCGCGACGTAGTACTCCTCCTCGCCGAGGCGATTTTTGAGATAAAACTGCACCACCGAGCTCGTTCCGTCCTTGTATCTGCTCGGCATGCCTTCGCGCGGCTCAAAGTCGTCCTCGATCTCCTCGCCCGTTTTTAAATTTACGGCAAAAGCCTCGACGTCGTCGAAATCATCGTCGTCTATCTCGCCGTTTTTTTGTAGTTTATTTTGCAGGTGATGCTGCAAATCTCGCACGATAAATACGTCGCGGTCTAGGATAAAATGCTTCTCGCGCTCATAAAACATCTGCGCGAAAAAGACCAAAAATGCGGCGCTCGTGATAAAATAAAGTAAAAAAATAGGTAAAATTTGACGGTCCAAGAGCGCAATGAAGGCTTTTTTGGCTAATTTTAGAAGTGGCATTTGTCGCCTTTTGGGTTAAATTTGCGGCTATCTTGCGGACGTAAATTTTGAAGCCTAAAACGGCAAAAATCTTGCGTAAATTTGGATGAAATTTCAAACCCGCGCCATGCTCTTTGCCTTTGATTTGCGCTAAAAAGCTTAGACATATTTATAGCCTAGCTTTGATGCGCTGACGATTCGTTCTTTGCCTAAAATTTTACGCAGCTCCGCGATATAAACGCGCAGGCTAAGCTCACTAGGGCTCTCGTCATAATCCCAAATTTGAGAATAAATCTCCTCTCTACTTAAAAATTTATCCTGATTTTTAAGTAAAAGCGCTAGCAGCCTAGACTGCTTTTTAGGCATCGAGACAGCCTTGCCGTCACGAAACAGTAAGCCTTGATTCATATCAAAGCCCAAATTTTCGCCCAGATTTACCAACTCGTTTTTGTTATGCACGAAGGTGCGTTTTAGCAAATTTTGTACGCGCAGATGCAGCTCTTTTAGCTCAAACGGCTTTTTGATGTAGTCGTCGCAGCCGCTAGTAAAGCCGGTTTGCACGTCATCAAGCGTATTTAGCGAGGTCGTAAATATACAAGGCGTGTTTTTGCCCGCGTTTCGTAGCTCCCCAAGTAGCGCAAAGCCGCTACCGCCGATGATCTTGACGTCAAATATCCAAAGATCAAAGTTGCTCTCGTAGGCTAAATTTAACGCATCGTCGTAGCTTTTCGCGCCCGCCGTCTCGTAGCCCTGAGCCTGCAAGTACGCACACATCATCTCAAGCAGCATATTTTCGTCCTCGACGATCAAAATTTTACTCATTTTCGCTCCGTTTTCGTTTGTTTTTGTCGTTTTATCCGCTTGATTTTCGGGTTTTATTTATCCTGCTTGTAAGGCTAGTTTGCATCCGAGATTTTCAAAGAGCGCTCAAATTTAGCTGCAAATAAATCCTGCGTAAATTTATCAAATTTCATCTAAATTCCAGGGTAAAATTTCATAAATTTACGTCGTCGCCAAAGTGCTTAAATTTGTAAAAAGCGGGGCAAATTTTCGCGAAAATTTAAACTAAAATCCGCCCCGCAAAAGCCAAATTTACTCTTTATTTTGCGGCATATGCGGCCCTTTGCCGTCTTTATCTTTTATAAACCCGCCCTTAAAATCGCGCTTGAATTTCTTGTGCAGATCATCGTCGTCATCGCCGTCTTTTAGCTCGATATCAAGCTTTTTTGCCTCCGCCACGCTTAGCGCGCCCACTTGGGCGTTATAGCCGCTTCTAAACTCGCGCATAAACCGCTCTCTATCGGCGATACTCATCGCGTCAAACTTCTTTCTGATTTCGGCCTTTAGCCCGCGTTTAGCCTCTTTGGCTTCAAATTTTAGCTTGCCCGCGCGCTTATCTATCTCAAAAGCTACCTCGCTAAGCGTCTTAGCGTCGGCGTTTGCGACCATTTTATAAAGCTCGTCGTTCGTGCTATTTTCAAGCGAAGCGGCAAAAAGCCCGCCCGCAACCAACATACTAATCAAAATTACTTTTTTCATTTTCTCTCCTTTAAAAAGATGAGCGAAGTTTAAAGAAAAGTCGTGAAAAAAATGTTAATTTAAAATTTCGTTGATTTTTTTGACGAAATTTATCGGATTTACCTGCACGCCGCCGGCGATCACGCCAAAGTGCAGGTGCGGCCCGCTCACTCGCCCGCTAGCGCCGCTAAGCGCGATGATGTCGCCTTTTTTGACGCTTTGTCCGACCTTGACGTTTAGCGCGCTTAGATGATAGTACTGCGTATAAATGCCCTCGCCGTGATCGATCACCACGGATCCGCCAGCGTAGTAGCGATCTTTTGCGATGACAACTACGCCGTCGTTTACAGCAATCACCGATGAGCCGACCGCCGCTCTAAAGTCCGTGCCGCCGTGATAGCTCTTTAAAGTACCGTTAAATACGCGCGCGGTACCGAACGGACTCGTGACCGCAGAACTCATCGGCAGGATAAATTTGGAGTCAAATTTTAGCCCGACATTAGCCGTCGCGTAGATTTTATTCGCCTCCTCGCGCTCCTCCTTGATACGCTTTAGCACGTCTTTTGGCGGCGTTACCTTGCTACCCTCGACGGTTATTTTTTCTTTTTTATATTCGCCCTCTACGATCTTAAAAACTATCGTCTCATCGCCGCTTTTAAGCCCGTTTACTAGCTTTATTTCGCCCTTTTGACGGTAGCTAGCGGCGACGATGGCAAATTTTAAATTTTCATCCCCCGGTACGCTAAGCCAGCGCTTTTTCTTGCCGTCAATGCTTAAATTTCCGGCAAATTTAGCCTCCACCTGTACTATCTCGACGTCGCCGCTTACGATCGTCTGAGTTTCGCTCGGCGCGCCGCCCTGTCCTTTTGCGCTCAAATTTAAACAAATAAAAACGGCTAAAATAATTTTTTTCATTTACATCCTGTACGTAACTTTAACGAATAATTTTTAAATTTAATAAAAAAATACTATAATAGCGGGTAAATTTTACGAAAAAGGAAACGAAAATGAAAAGTTTTTTAAAACTTGCGGCTTGTGTGCTTTTGCTGGGGCAGCTTGCTTATGCAGACTTTACGCAAAATCAAAAAGTGCGAACTTCGTTTGATATCTTAAACGATCTAGGCTCTAGAAAACTGCTAAATTTAAAAGACACTAGCGAAATAAGAGGCATCATGGTCATCCCTGAAGTAGTTAGCGGCGGACTAGTCGTGACAACGCATACTGGAGATGGTATATTTGTCGGCAGAAACGATGACAACGAGTGGAGCAGTCCGATATTTATAAATTTTAAAGGCGGCGGTATAGGTCTACAGGGCGGCTATAAATCAACCGACCTTGTTATACTCTTTAAATCAAGAAGGTCATATGCCGGACTAATAAACGGCAAAGGTCAAATTGATCTTAGCGCAGATGCCGTGGTACTAGGTGCAGGCGAAAAAGCGGGCGTTATGACCGATCTACCTGAAATTTCAGCTTGGGCTACATTAAGAGGTAAAAGCAGGGGTCTTTTTGCAGGCGTTAGCATAAACACGTCTTTAATAGCGGTCGATAAAGAGGCTACGTATGATTATTATGACAGAATGTACGATATGGAAGATATCTACAACAACTCTCCAAAAGACTCAAGATATACAAAAACGCTAAAAGAAGTATTAAATAAATATTTTAAATGATTAAGCAGAAAAACGGTTTGGCCTAGCGGCTAAACCGTATAAAGAGAGACGAATCTTTTTTTATTAATCGGCGAAAACTGAGTCATATACTCAAACGCCTCTTCATAATCTCCGTCGGTATATTTTGCGACCTCTTCGATAAGTTCGAAAAGCTCTTCATCGTCAAGCGATTCAAAATTGCCTCGGTTTTCCAAAACCTCTAGCAAAACCGCCTCAAGCTCTAGTTCGTCGTACGTCATGGCTTCCCTTTTAAAATTTTTGCGGAATTATGCCAAAATAACCTTTATAACCGCTTAGTCAAAATTTCCATTTTTTTGAGAATTGGTCTTAAATTTATCGCATTATCAGCTTTTTTTACTATAATAAAAAGTAATTTTAATCGGCTGAAACGGCGGCAAAATGCACACTTTTGATAAATTTTATATGAAATTTTTAGAGCTTTTACGGGATTACGGATATAAAAATTCCGCCGCAAAAGAGCAAATTTTAAAAATTTTATTTTCCAGCGACGAGCATCTTAGCGCAAGCGAGATACAAACCAAGATCAAAAGCGAATTTAGACGAAACGTGAGCCTCACGGCGATCTATCAGTTTTTAAATTTTTTGCAGGACTTCGGTCTCGTTTTAAGCTTTGAAGAGAACGGGATAAATAAATTCGAGCTAAATTTAAAGTCGCATCACGACCATCTAATCTGCATAAAATGCGGCGCGGCGGAGAGTTTTTTCGATAAATATATAGAAGAGAAACAAGATCAAATTTGTAAAAAATCAGGCTTTAAACTCGAAGGCCATGCGATGATTTTATACGGAATTTGTCCAAAGTGCCAAAACAAATAGCCTGTTTTGCGCCTCTTTATCAAAAATGATTTGATAACGATATGCAAAAAAGTTTAAGTTAAATTTAAGCGTGACAAATAGATAATACGCCAAAAAACAAAGGAGAAACATGAGCGCAGCGCCACATATACCATCGGAGTTAGTCTTACGCATAGCTTCGTATTTTACGCCGATCCACCACGTCGCAGGCCGTTTAAGAGTCCGCGTCAGCAGCGATATCAAAAAAGAAGCGGACAGCTTGTCGTTAGAAAAAATAGATCAAACGATCAAGCAAATAGACGGCATAAAAAACGTCAAATTTAACAAGCTAATCGGCTCCGCAACGATCGAATACGACCACGAAATTTTCCCGAAAAAGATGTGGGACGATCTGCTAAAAGGCCAAAATTTGCACGAAATTTCAGCCCTCATCAATAATCTAGCTCAAAAAGCTACCGGCGGCGCAAGATGAACGAAGAGCTAAAGCAAGCCGCAAATGCGGTGTTTTTACTAGAGTCGCAGGGCATTAAATTTTACGAAAATGTCTGCAAAAAAGATGAAATTTTTGATCAAATTTTAGCGGTTAGGCAAAGCGGACTAGAACTTTTAAAGCCATACGCAGATCCTGCCGACCCGCAAGTTTTTTGCACTTTGGCGTGCGAGGATCTTGACGCTTGCTTTATAAAAGCCCTAAACTACGAGCTTGAGTTAAACGCGTTTTATGAAAATTTGACCGACAGCCTGAGCGATGAAAACTTTAAAGACGTCTGCTTTAGGCTCTGGGCTACGTCAAATAACGAATACATCCCGGCTCTAAAAGCAAGGCTAGCTCAAATTTTAGCCGCGCAGTTTCAAGGTGCGGGTAACGTAAGCCAAGAGAAGCAGGCGCAAACAGCTCAAAATCCGAGTGACAATATCTTAAACGCTTTTGATTCGGATAGCTTTAAGCAAATCAGCCAAACGCTAGAGCGTATAAGCTCGGGGCAAGGCAGCAAAGAGGACGCTATCGCGCTTTTAAATAATCCGAATTTTTCGTTTTTCGGCGGACTAGCGCTAGGCGGACTAGCCAGCATGATGCTAAGTAAAAATTTAGACAAAAATAAAGATAAAGAATAAAATTCAACACAAAGGATAAAAAATGGCACTACCGTTTATTGCAGGAGCAATCTTAGGAGGTTTAGCCGTCGCGGCTTTTAACAACAAAGACAAAATCAAATCAACCCTTGAAAGCGGACTAGATAAAGGCAAAGAGTTTGCCGAAAACGCAAAAGAATTTGCCGAGAAAAAAATAGGCGAAGCAAAAGATTTTGCAGAGAAAAAATTTGCTAAAAAAAGCGAAGAAAAAACCGAAACTAAAAAACGCAAAAGACGCACTAGCGCCGAAGTAGCCGCAGAAAAAGCGCAAAAAGATGCCGAGAAAACAAAAACTAAGAAAAAAAGAGCTCCGAGGACTAAAAAAGCTCCGGCAAAAGCGGCTACACAAACCGAAATTTTAGCCGAAGACATCGCAAATGCGCTTGAGCCAAATTTAGAAAAATAATAAAGGTATAGAATGAATTTAACATCAACAACCAGACTCCCACTAGATCATATGATAAGCGGCGCACTAATCGGCGCGATAGCAGCCGGCGGCGTAGGCATACTAAACTATAAAAAAGGCAGCGCAAGCAAGGCCGAAGTAGTCGCAAAAACGACCAAAACCGCGATCCAAGGCGGTATCGTTACGGCATGCGCTATTAGCGCGTCAAACAAACTAGTCTCTGCACGCTATTTTGCCGCGGCTGTCACCGTAGCCGTAGGTATCGCAGGCGTGGTTGCGACGGAGAAATTAATCAAAAATTTAGAGGAAAGCAAATGAAAAACCCATACATCAATCAAACTCAAACAGTAAATCAGCTAAACGACGACGGCAGCACGACGACTACTACCACGACGGTAAAGACTACCGGCGCGCCAAGCGCGTTTGACCGCGGCATAAACGACGCGCTAAAGGACTTTATCCCGGCAAATTTTAACGCGGCAGGCTTTATAAAAGGCGCACTCATAGGCGGCGTCGTGGCATACGTGCTAACAAACGAAAACGCGCAAAAAGCGCTATTTTCCGCTATCGCGAAGGGATCAAATTTGCTTCAAGCAGGATTTGAAGAACTAAAAGAGCGATTTGAAGATGTAAAGGCCGAAATTGACTCCCAAAAATAACGTTCGCATCGCGCACCTGACAAAAAACCGCGTGCGCTTCGTCTGCGAACGCATCGGCGAGGACTGCGACGAGAGCCGTTTGGAGGCTCAAATTTCGGAGTTTAGGTACGCAAAAAGCGTCAGGGTAAACAAAAAAGCAAAAAGTATCATCGTCGGCTTTGAGTCAAATTTAAACGAAATCAAAGAGTTCATCGAAAATTTGCCGATCGCAAATTTTAACAAGCGCAAAAATAGCCCGAGCAAGGCTGAAATTTACAAGGCGGCAACGGCTCTAGCCATCACGCCTCTTATAAGTAGCAACGGCGTAAAGGCTATGGCTAGCCTGATAGCCGCAGCTCCGCTGTTAAAAGAAGGCGCAAGCGAAGCCGTAAACGAGGGCATAACCTCAAAAGTACTCGAAGCCACCGCAGTGGGCGTGAGCCTAGCTAGACGCGACTTTCTAGCGGCAAATAGCACAAATCTCATGCTAACCATCGGCGAATACATGGAAGAAAGCGCCGTACACCGCAGCGACGACCTCATCAAAGAGCTAGCCCGCCCGAACATAGAAGAGGTCTGGATCGAGATAAATGATCACGGTAAAAAATCTCTCAAAAAAATCCCGACCGTAGACGTTAAAATAGGCGACATCGTAGTCGTCGGCACAGGCGAGAGCATCGGCATCGACGGCTATATCGTGGAAGGCACCGCAAGCGTAAATCAAGTCTCGATGACGGGCGAAGCAGAACCCGTCAAAAAAGAGCGCGGCGACCGCGTGATGAGCGGAACGGTCGTCGAGGATGGACGCATAAAAATCTGGGCCGAGAGCATAGCAGCCGAAAGCGCGACTGCGAGGATAAAATCCTACATCCAAAGCTCACTAAACGAAAAATCGGCCGTCGGACTAAAAGCCACGAAGCTAGCCGATAAGCTAGTGCCCGTAACTCTAAGTCTAGCCGGCATTTCGTATCTGCTTAGCCGAGATATGACTCGCGTAGCTAGCGTGCTGCAGGCGGACTACTCCTGCGCGCTAAAGCTAGCCACACCCGTCGCCTTTAAATCAAGTATCTCAAAAGCCGGCCGCAACGGCGTACTGATAAAGGGCGCCAAAGCTATCGAAGCGCTAGCAAGCGCCGATACTTTCGTCTTTGATAAAACTGGTACGCTAACGCACGGCAGCCTAAGCGTCGTAAAAGTTCACTCGTTTAAAAAAGAATTTACCGAAGCGCAGCTCTTAAATTTGACCGCAAGCGCTGAGGAGCACTACTTCCACCCGGTAGCCGAGGCTATCGTAAAGGCCGCGCGAGAGATAGGCTTTCACCACATCCACCACGACGAGGTCGAGTTTATCGTTGCTCACGGCGTGAAAACATACGTAGGCGGCAAAGAGGTCGTGATCGGATCGCGGCATTTTTTAGAGGACGACGAGCAAATTTCATTTAGCAAGCACGAAGAAATCATAAAAAGCGAAGTAGATAGCGGGCTCACGCTACTTTACGTAGGCTACGACAAGGAGCTCTTGGGCGTCATCGCCATGCGCGACACCATGCGAGAAAACGCCGCACAGACGCTAGCAAAGCTACGAAAACTAGGCGTAAAAGAGCTCATTATGCTAACGGGCGACGTACAGTCTAAAGCCGATCAGGTAGCAAGCGAGCTAGGCATCGACAGAGTCTACGCAAACTGCCTACCTACCGATAAAGCAGGCATCATCGAGCAGCTAAAAGCCGAGGGTAAAAAAGTAGCCTTCGTCGGAGACGGCATCAACGACGCGCCAAGCCTCACCAAGGCGCACGTAGGCATCAGTATGCAAAAGGGTGCCGACATCGCAAAAGCAACCGCCGACATCAGCCTACTAAAAGACGACATCGGCTCGGTAGCCGTCGCAAAAGACGTCGCAAACAAAACTATGAGGCTGATAAATACGAATTTTAACGCTACCGTCGGCATAAACTCGCTCATCCTAGCAGGCGCGACATTTGGGCTCTTTAACCCTATCGCCACGGCCGTTTTACACAACGGTACGACGATCGGGCTACTGGCAAATTCGATGAAAGGCGTCAAGATAGGCGCGAAGTAAATTTGAAGGAATGACGGTTGATAGATAAAATTTTAAAATTTATGAACGACGAGATGTCGCTAGCCAACGACTTTTTATACGGCTATTTTTTGGTTATCGTGCTCGTTCTTACCGGTATTTATTTTAGCTATATTACTAGATTCGTGCAGTTTAGGATGTTTTTCGAGGCTTGCAAGGTTTTAGTCGAGAAAAAAGATAAATACAACAAGCACCACCTCACGCCCTTTCAAGCGCTTATGATCTCCACCGCCTCGCGCGTGGGCATCGGAAATATCGCCGGCATCTCTGCCGCTATCGTAGCAGGCGGACCGGGCGCGCTATTTTGGATGTGTTTGATGGCATTTTTGGGCGCGGCTTCGGCATTTGCCGAGAGTACGCTAGCTCAAATTTACAAGACCAAAGACGTATTGGGCTTTAAGGGCGGACCGGCATACTACATCAAAAACGGCCTAGGCATCAAGTGGATGGCGAGCCTTTTTGCCGTTATCCTCATCATCACGTACGCGTACGGATTTAACGGCCTACAAAGCTACACCATGACCTCCGCCTTTCAAATTTACTACGATCAAAGCGCGGGCGCTACGAGCTTTAGCGATAGCGGCTTGCCCGTGGGTATCGGTATCATCCTAACGGCATTTGCGGCGGTGATGTTTTTTAGCAAGAGCCACGTCATCGGCAAGGTTAGCTCCTACATCGTGCCTTTTATGGCGCTTGCTTATATCCTGCTAGCCTTTATCGCGATCTGCTTAAATTTAGACAAGCTTCCGGCCGTCTTTGATATGATCATAAAAAGCGCCTTTGATTTTAAGGCGATATTCGGCGGATTTGCGGGCAGCGTGATCGTCTACGGTATCAAGCGCGGCCTGTTTTCAAACGAAGCGGGCATGGGTTCTGCGCCAAACGCGGCCGCCGCGGCTCACACGAGCCACCCGGTAAAACAAGGACTGGTGCAGGCAATGGCGGTTTTTATAGATATGACGATCTGCGTGGCTTCCGGCATGATAGTGCTTTTCTCTCAGGCCTATATCACAAAGCAAACCGGCGCTAGCGGCGAAGTTTTAACCGCGCTTCCTTTGGTGCAGGCCGCGATGCGCGAGTACTACGGCGAGATCGGCCTTCACTTTACGACGCTTGCGGTGGTGCTTTTTGCTATTACCTCGCTGATCGGCAACTACTACTACGCGCAGGCAAATATAAAATACCTTACCAAAAACCACAAAATCGCCCTAGCCTTTAAGCTAACGGCGGTCGCGATGATATTCGTCGGAGCGCAGATGAACCTAACTATCGCCTGGAATATCGCCGATATCACGATGGCGGCGATGGCTACGATAAATATCGCGGCGATCTTTATGCTATCAAAAGTCATGATAAAAGCCCTAAAAGACTACGAATCGCAAAGAAAAGCTGGGCTAAATCCGGAATTTGACCCTGAGAGCATAGGCATCGCAAACACAACTTGCTGGAGAAAAAAATGAACATAAGCGGACAACTTTTAAATTTACAAACCCATAGAAAAGTCGCAAAAATCGGCATGAGCGTCACCCTAGCCACCGTTTGCCTAACGGCGCTCGGGCTTAAAGGCAGAAACAAAAGCCGCTGCGAGAAGCTGCATACGATCGCAGGCATCGCATTCGTCGGCTTTTCGCTATATCACGCGGGACTCTACGAAAACGGCATTTTTAGAAATATGATCGTAAACGCAAACAAGAAAAACGCCGAAGCAAAGAGGCTAGCAAGCGATGATAAAGCTTAGCGACGCCGAAATTTTAGCCTATATCGGCGAGGATCTGCCCTACTTTGATCTCACGACCTCGCTTCAAGGCATCCGTAAAAACGCCTCTTTGACCATACTGCCGCGCGAGGACGTGACAGTTAGCTGCGTAGACGTTGCCGCTCGCATCGCGCAGTTACTTGGCTGCGAGGTGCAAATTTGCGTCCCAAACTCAGCCATCGCAGCCGCAAAAGAGCCGATCGTAAAAATCAGCGGCAGCTACGACGACGTACACAAAGCCTGGAAGTTAGCACAAATTTGCCTAGAGTACGCCTGCAAGATCGCCACCTACGCAAGAGCGATGAACAAAGCGGCTAAAAGCGTAAATCCAAAATGCGAAATCCTAGCCACGCGTAAGAGCTTCCCGTTTGCTAAGAAATTTTGCCTAAAAGCCGTGCTTGAGGGCGGCTGCGGCATACATAGGCTAAATTTGAGCGATAGCGTGCTGTTTTTTAAAAATCATATCAAGGCTTACGGCTCGTATGAGGAGTTTTTGGCTCAAATTCCAACCTTTAAAGCAAAAGCTCCCGAGCGCAAAATCGCCGTCGAATGCGAAAATTTAGATGATTGCGAAGCGCTTTTAAGAGCGGGCGCCGACGTCGTGCAGTGCGATAAATTTACGCCGGAAGCCGTAAAGCGAGCGGTAGACCTACGAGATAAAATCGCTCCAAACGCGGCCCTAGTCGCAAGCGGCGGGATAAATCTAAAAAACGTCCGAGAATTCGCTAGCGCCGGCGCGGACGCTCTGGTTACGTCAGCTATGTACACGCAAGGTATGGCCGACATAACGGCGGTTTTAGAGATAGTATAATTTGCAAATTTGACGGACTCTTTGGCGCGTCAAATTTGCGCTTGAGTTTAACGTATAGCTATCTCAAATTTTCTCATTTTCTGTCCTTTTTAAAGAATTCCTCTATCATTTTTTGATTGCAGTCCTGTATCCAAGTGGTCTCGTTTTTATTACACATCCAAAACGGACCGCCGGACTCCGGCCCTAGAGCATTTGTAAGACCCTGAATCAGCCAAGAGTGATAAGACTCGTAGATGTATGTATTGTCGGCTAGTATCTTGCCCGTATTTCTGTCTTTTATTAGTCCACCGTAGTTAAATCCCATGCCTATTATCTTATCAAACATAGTTTTTATATCGGGCTTTTGTTCTATGACGGCATACGGATATTTTATTACGAGTTCGGCAGGCGCTATCTCATCTTCATTGATTTCTTTGCGAGCTATGCATTTGTCTTTGTAGATTTGTTTGTAGTATTCCATCTTTTTATCTACGTCTTGCAATCTATCTATAACCCACTCTATTTGAAAGTCGTCCCATGTAAATACTTTGCCGTTCCTATTAATAGGGTTTGGGCTTTTGTATCGCTCTTGCACTATTTTTATTATTTTGTCTACTACTATTCTTTGCTGCTGCGGGTAACTCTTTTTTCTCTCTTCGTTATCAAACCATGCGTCATAATATATCTCTTTATATTCGCTGGGTTTTGAATGGTATTCGTCGTAAAGTTGTTTAAACTCGGGATAAGGTAT
The DNA here is from genome assembly GCF_052170435.1 of Campylobacter sp. GTDB lineage: Bacteria > Campylobacterota > Campylobacteria > Campylobacterales > Campylobacteraceae > Campylobacter_A. The sequence goes on along the minus strand of NZ_JBQNAN010000020.1, from coordinate 20,451 downwards.
TTTTTTATCGGATAAGTATTTTTTTAATTCTTCATCTACGGACATAAAACAATTGTTTGAAGTATCGTTATCTACGTAGACTCTAAAAAATTTACCATTATTAGGGCTATCTTCTGTTTGAACTCTATAATCTATATAGTCCAAATCGCCGTTTATCAACATAGTAAAAGCAATGTCTTTAGTATATTGCGACGATAATTGATTTACTTCAGGAAACCACCTATCAAATTTCTTTTCTCCGGCATAATATCCTCTGGTAGCGGGCTCTTCATAGACGTTTATCTTGCCGTATAAATTTCCGTAGTAATGAAATATGGCCGAGGTTATAAACCCGTCTGCGAAAAACACCATAAACCAAACAAAAAGCCAAAGCAGTTTGCGTTTGCCTTTGGGGGCGATTAAAGCAACGAAAAAGCTTACGACGAGAAAAACGAGTGCGATTAGAAGTGCTGCGGCGTCGTGCATATTTAATCCTTTTTAAAAACCAAATTTAAAATACCTACTGCCGTCAAGTAAAGCGGCGATGTTTGGTCTCGCCGCTAGTTTTAAATTTTAGCTAAATTTGGCTTCAAATTTGACTATTTTGCCGTTATGCTTGCTCGCTCGTAGTGTGCGATGATTTTGTTATGAATCAGTAGCGAGATATAAATAACCGCACCGCCAAGGCAGAGTCTTAGTATATCCGCATCCTTATGCCAAAATACTAAATTTACGATGATAGCTGCAGGTATGAGAGCGTTATTCATGATGGCTAGAGTTCCGCTATCTACCTCGCATGCGCCTTTGTTCCATAAAAAGTATCCAAGGCCGCTAGCTCCGATACCAAGCCAGAGTAGCACGGCGCCTTGGGTTAGGTCGAGATTGATTTTTTCCGGATTTCCAAACATAGCAAAGGCTACGCCCGTAACCGCCGCGGCTCCGACGAAAAAGTAGCCAAAAACCCCTCTTTGTTCGTTAAAATTACGCTTTTCTAGCAAAAATTTATAAGCGCTCTGTCCGACGCCAAAGCATAAATTCGCCCCTTGCACGAGCAAAAATCCATGCCAAAAGCCGCTGTTTACGTTGCCGTACTTGATGATGAGCGCACCCAAAACCGCCGTGCCCACGCTAAACAGATACAGTAGTCTAAGCCTGTCCGCGAGCACATCGTAAACCACGCTCACGTAAAACGGCGTAAATATCGTAAATAGCGCGACCTCAGCGACGCTAAGGTAGGCAAACGAGTTGTAGTAAAAGATATACATCGCGCCGATTTGCACTGCGCCGATCGCGACTACCTTGGCGTATAGAGCGAGGTTTTGCGCGGCAAAATCCTTAATCATAAAGGGCAAAAATACGCCAAGCGCAAGCACCACGCGCGAAAACGCGGCAAAATAGCTATCCACTCGCCCTGCCAAAAACTCGCCGATGAGGCTAAAGCTAAACGCCCAAAGCACCGTAACAAAGATCAATTTTTTCACGTATTCTCCATTTTGAGTTAAATTTCGTCTAAAATAGTAGCAAAATAGTCTTAAATTTGGCGGATTTTATAGCGGTAATCTGAGAAACTTACGCAAAAACGGGGCGTGTAAATTTGGGGCTATTTTGTATTTTTGCGTACTAAATTTTACTTGCGATTAGGACTTTGCTTTCTTTTGCTAAATTCAAATTTGAGTGTATCGCCGCCGACTCAAATTTAGCCGCAAAATCAATAAAACATCGGCAGTTAAATTTAACTTAAAAATCCCCGCATCATATACGCGCCGGCCGCGCCCGCATCCTTGACCTCGCCTAAATTTTCAAAATTTATCCCGCCGATAGCGTAGGTTTTTATGCTTAATTTCTCGCAAATCTCCCGCAAAAATTTAAGCCCTCTGCCCCGCTCTAGCGCGTGAGACGGCGTATCAAAAATATGCCCCGCCACGACGTAATCAGCACCAAGGTCTTGCGCCGCTAGAGCCTGCTGCAAAGAGTGCACCGAAACGCCGATCTTAAGCTTTTGCGTCAAATTTAGCGCGTAAATGTCGCTACTTTTATCTTTATCCGCACAAACGCTACCTGATTTAGCCGAATTTAAATCTGCTAAATTTACAACCCGCTTGCCGCCTGATGCCATAAATTTAGCAAACGGCAAATGCAGTTCGCCCACGCCTAGTTTGCTTGCGACGCTTGCGTAAGTATGCAAAACTAGGCCCGCGCTAGAGTCGAGCTCGGCGATAATTTCAAGCGTTTTGCGGGCTAAATTTTCGTATTCGTGCTCTGGCAAATCGCTCTCCCTGAGCAAAATTTTATCCGCCTTGCCGCCCTGCGCTACGCGCCTAACGTCCGCGAAAAAATCCTCGCTCAAGCGGCGGTTCGTCACCCAAACAAGCTCAAATTTGCCAAAATCCATCGCCCCTACTCCAAAAGCCAAATTTTATGTCCGCAAAAACGCGCGACCGACAGCCGCCTCAAACGTAAATATGCTCGCTCATCACGGGCTGCAAATTTAGCCCTCGCACGGCGCCTAGTATCTCCTCGACCGAGCGCGCGTCGCTGATCTCAAACTGCTCGTCGCCTTTTTTGGCCTTATCCGAGTGCGTCCCCACGCCCGTGCTAACGCCGGCTGAAATTTTGTTCGCGGCGACTGCGATGACCCCGTCCCTAAAGCGCACCGACTCGCGCGTGGAGATCGTGATATTTGCGTACGGCAAAAAGAGGCGGTATGCGCAGATGACCTGAAGTAGCGCCCTCTCATCGACGTCCCGTGGGCCGACGTGAGCCTTGTTTATCGCGGGGCGCAGGCGCGGACAAGATAGCGCGATCTCGGCGTGCGGGTACTTTTGCTGGATAAAATGCGCGTGTAGCGCGGTGGCTAGCGCGTCCTTCCTAAAGTCGTCAAGCCCCAAAAGCGCGGCAAATCCGACGCTGCGCATACCGCCCATGAGAGCGCGCTCCTGGGCGTGAAAGCGGTAGGCAAACGAGCGCTTGACGCCGCCGAGGTGAAATCTCGCATACGCCGCCGGGTCGTAAGTCTCCTGAAAAACCACGACGTAGTCCGCGCCGCAACCGTGCAAAAACGCGTATTCGTCGGCATTTAGCGGATATATCTCGACGCCTACGTTGCTAAAAAGTCTAGACGCCTGCTTGCAGACCTCGCCGATGTAGCCCAGGTCGCTTTTTTTCGCGCTTTCGCCGGTCAGAATGAGTACATCTTTTAGTCCGCTTTTTGCGATATTAGCTAGCTCCGTCGCCGCCTCGTCCGCCTTTAGCCGCACGCGAGAAATCTTGTTTTTCGAGCTAAAGCCGCAGTAGACGCAGTCGCTGTCGCAAAAATTTGAAATATAAAGCGGCGTAAAAAGCTGCACCGAGTTGCCAAACTGCCTACGCGTCCTATCTCGCGCCGCCTCCGCCATATCGCCCAAAAATGCGCCAGCAGCCGGACTTAGAAGCGCTTTTAGGCCATCTATGCTTAGGTTTTCTTCGCCAAGAGCGCGCCTAACGTCGCTAGCGTCAAATTTCGCATAGTCGTAGTCCTCGCGCGCCGCTAGCACCCGCCGCATCAGCGTTTCATCTATGCGCTGCGCGCCGTCGGCATACTCCATCACGTCTAGATTTTTCAAATATTTCTCCGTTTTTCGTCTAAATTTCGGGCGTTAAATTTGATCGTTTTTAAAGGCTAGGAGCCGTAAATTGTACGCGCCCAAAACCCGCGCCTTTTCGGCGCTAAATTTAAAACCGCACGAAATCGTCAAATTTAAAATTCGCAGGATTTAACGAGGCAAATTTTATCCTCGCCCGCTTTAAATTTGACGCCGTTTTTCATGCCGTCAAATTTAAAGCCAAATTTACTCCAAAAATCCCGTCAGCGGACTCGACGCTCGCGCGCTTTCGCTCACATTGCCAAGCCCGGATAGATACGCCAGCCTACCCGCCTGTATCGCTAGCGCAAAGGCTCGCGCCATCGTTTTTACGTCGCCGGCAGTCGCGATAGCGGTGTTTGCCATCACGGCCGCGCAGCCCATCTGCATCGCCTCACACGCCTGCGCGGGACTGCCGATACCCGCATCCACGATCACGGGCAGGTCTATCTCGGCGAGCAAGATTTTGATAAATTCGCGCGTACAAAGGCCTTTGTTCGTCCCGATCGGAGCGCCCAGAGGCATCACGCACGCAGCCCCCGCCAAGGCCAGATCGCGTGCTACGTTTAGGTCTGGATACATATAGGGCATTACGACAAAGCCCATGTTTGCGAGCTTTTCGGTTGCTTTTATCGTCTCGTAGTTATCGGGCAGCAAGTATTTGCTGTCTCTGATGACCTCAACCTTCACGAGATCGCCGCAGCCGGCCTCGCGCGCGAGCTTTGCGATACGCACGCACTCATCGGCGTTTCTAGCGCCAGAGGTGTTTGGTAGCAGCGTTACGCCCTTTGGGATAAAGTCCAGGATATTTTCTATCCCGCCCTCGTTCACGCGCCGAAGCGCCAGCGTAACGATCTGCGCGCCCGCCTCATGTACCGCGGCCTCCAAAAGAGGTAGCGAAAATTTACCCGATCCCAGGATAAAGCGCGAGCCAAATTTATGCCCGCCAAGCTCTAAAATATCGTTTTTTTCATCAAATTTCATATCAGCCTCCGCCTACAAAATGCACTATCTCGGCCGAGTCGCCGTCTCGTAGCACCGTATCAAATTTATCCTTGGGCAAGATTTCGCCGTTTAGCTCAACCGCGATGCGCTCAGGCTTTAGTCCCTTTGCGACGAGCAGCTGCGCTACGGTTTTGCCGATAAACTCGCCCTCATCTTTGCCGTTTATTTTTAGCATTTTCTTTCCGTATTATTAAATTTAGCGCGCCCGTTCGGGTCAAATTTCGCGCTGCGTAAGCTCGCGATTATACCTCTTTTTGCTAAATTTAAGCCAAATTTTTCATCGCGAGCGTGCAGGCGGCAAGCCCGTAAAACGCGACGCAAAGGCTAACGGCTAGCCCAAAAACGCTGACTGCTGGCGTCTGGCTAAAACTAAGCGCAAAAAACGAGATAAAGCTCGTGATAAACGCGGCAAATATCCCAAATACGCGCTCCCGCCGCGATAAGTCCTCGTTTAGCGCAAAGATGAGATAATCGATCCCGACCGCGCTTGCCAAGATAAGCCCGAAAATCGCAAAAATATTTACGTGGACGCCGAGCGCCGTAAAACCGCAAAGCACGGCTAGCACGCCAAGCGCGATGACGCTCATAACTAAAAGCGAGCGAGCCGCCCCAAAAAACGCCCACAAAAGCGCAAACGCAACCAAAAACGCGCCACCCTTTAGCACCGCAGCCCAGACCTTTGCCTCGGTCAAATTTTGATTTAGCGCGCTGACGAAATCGACGCTAAATGCGCCGTTTGATTTTAAAATTTCATCCGTTTTAGCGCCGCTTTCAAGCCCCTCGGCGTATATCGCGCTCGTGCTAGCATCAGGCAAAAATCGCGTCAAATTTTTTGCCGCGTCAAATTCTAAAATCTCGCTAGCGCCGATAGTTTGCGCGTTTGCGATCTTTTCTAGCTCGGATTTTACCAGCTCGCTAGGCAAGCCAAACTGAGCGTAAATTTTAAAAATCTCCTCGTCTTGCGCGGCTTCTTTAAAGATATTTTTTACGGTTTCTTGCTCGGCTCGGCTTAGGATAAATTTAGAAACAGAGGCGTAGTCTTTAATGAGATTTGCCTGCTTTAGCTCGCGCATTAGCAGCTTTTCGTCGCCGACTAGATCGCTGCCGCCCTTTAGCACGATGATGGAGTTTTGCAGCGCGGCGCCCGTTATCTCGCTGATCTTTTTAGACTGCTCCAGTAGCTGCGCGGGCGAGCTTGCGTAGTCTTTGATCTGCTCTGGCGCGCTTAGGCTTTTAAAATTTAGCGCTAAAATTCCCGCGCAAAGTGCAAACGCGGCGAGTAAAATTTTTAAATTTATCACTCCCGCCGCGTGCTCGCAAAGTCCTGCAAATTTATCAAAAAATCTTGAAAATACGGCGCTTTGCGAAAACGTCGTACCCTCAAAGAGAAAAGGCAGGCAAAAATATGTAAATAAAAACGCCCCAAGCAGCGTAAATAGCGAAAATGTCGCGGTTTGACGCAGCAGCTCAAGCGACGAAAAAGCAAAAACGCCGTATCCGCTCATCGTGATGCAAAGCCCGAGCAAGAAAATCTTAAGCATCGGGCGCACGCTCGCGGCTGCCACGGGCACGTTTTGATTTTTACCCAACCAGTGTAGCGCAAAATCAAACATGAGGCCCACAAGGCTCGTGCCGATAATCACAACCATGACGCTAAGGCTCTCGTAGATCAAAAGCGAAGCCGCAAGCCCGCACGCAAAGCCGAAAATCGCGACGAAAACGACGCAAAAAATGCGCAAATTTTTAAACGCGAGCAGCAAAAAAATCGCGCAAAGGCTAAGCGAAGCCGCGCTCATAGAGGCGCTTTCTTTGTCCCCGCCCTTTTTTCCGTAGGCTCCGTATAGCGCGCCGCAGCTAATGTAAGCCTGCACCGCGTCCCCAGCCGCCATCTCGCGTACGTCTTCATAAAATTTGATCAAATTTCGCGGCTCGTAGCCTGGTTTAAGGCGCGCTTTTACGAGGTAAAATTTACCGCCCTTGTGTGCCGCTTCCAGCATCAAATTTGACAAATTTAGGCTGATTTTTGATCTCTCTAGGCTCATATGCGAGCTTAGAGCGAAAAAATCGTCCTTCGCATTAAGCGGTTTAAAAGCGAATTGATTAAATAAATTTTGCGCGCTTTGTTTAAAAAATTCATTTTTATCTTTTACCAAAAGCTCATAGGTTTGCTCGTTTAAAAGCGCGATTTTTAGGGCGTTTAGCTGAGTTAGATACGAGGTTAAATTTACGTCCTGCTTTGCGCGGTACTCTTCAAAAACTCCGCTTTGCTCGGCTAAAATTTCGCTTTTTTCTAAAAACTCAGGCGAATTTGAAACTAGCAAAAACTCGTTTGAAGCGCTATCTAGCATCGATTTTAGCGCGGTTTGCTCGGTAGAGTTTTCAAAATTTACGAGAGAAAAAATATCCGCGTTTATCTTTTTCGCGTTTGCAAAACAAACGGCGAGCGCAGCTAAAAAAGCCGCTAAAAAGATAAAAAAACGCGCGGATTTTTTCATTTTACGTTGTAGAAATCATTTACCGTTTTATCGCCGCTAACCTCGTCTAGCACGATCTTGCGGACGAATTTATCGCCTCCAACCAAGATGCGCGTAAAGATTTGCTTTAGCAACAAATTTTTGGGCGTCAGCTCTATCTTCCAGTTGTTTTTATCGCCTGAGATTTTAAAGATAAATTCCTTCTCAAGCTCGTCTTTATCGAGCTTTATGATAGATAAAAAGAGCTTTTTGTCAAAATTTTGATCGATTTTTATGAGCTGATTGCCGCTTTTTTGAAAGATCCCGCGCTCGTTTATGACGATGCTCACGGCGATCGGGCTTAGCGTGTCGTAGAGCAGCTCGCTTTGACTGAGTTCAAATTTGCCGTAGCTTTTAAACTCCACGTTAAAACCGCTCAAAAACTTCGTCTGCGCGAAATCGCCGCTGATATTTTGCGTTTTGATTTGAGATTTTATCTCGTTAAAATCAAGCCCCATTAGGCTCGCAGCCAAACTAAAAATTATCGCTATTTTTTTCATTTATGTACCTTTTCACTGCATTTTGTAGCTCTTGCGGGATCTCAAAGCACGTCTGCATCTCGCGCATATCCACAGCCGCCTGCGAGCTCGCGCCCGTACACAGCGTCTCGCCGCTTTTAGCGCTTTTTACGACGTAGCCGATCCTTAAAAAGCACTCGCACTCCTTTAGCGTCGCCTCCACCTCGATCTCATCGCCGAAAAACACGGGTTTTATGTATTTGGCCTCGATTTTTACAATCGGATAGGCGTAGCCGTCCGCCCTCATCGCCTCGTAGTCGTAGCCTATCTCCTCTAGCAGCGCGCATCTAGCCGTTTCAAAATACTTCACGTAGTTGCCGTGCCACACGACGTTCATACTGTCTACGTCGTAAAACTGCGCCTTTAGCGCGACTGATTTTGATATCATCTCATCTCCAAAAATCAAAAAAATTAAACCACTGCGTAGGCGTTTGTTTGCAGCGATTTTCCAGCTCGCGGACGTAAATTTGCAGATATTCGCGAGCTGCGGCGGCTTTATCTCGCCCCAGCTTTACGGCGCTTGCTAGCGGCACAAGTTCGATCCTAAATTTACCGCCGATCTTTTGGCACCACAGCGAGCTTATCTTTACGCCCAAAATCCCGGCGATCAAGTACGGACCGTAGTTAAAGCTCGCCTCCTTGCTTAGAAATTTAATGCGCGCGGCCTTATCACCGCCAAGAGGCGTCCTGTCGCCCATTATGCCGATGTGCTCGCCGCTTTCGACGATATTTTTTAGCTCCAGCATCGCGGCAACGTCTAGCTCGTTAACCAGCATCATACGCACGCTGCCGTCGTTTTGGCTAATCTGCTTTAGCACCTCGTTAAACTCGCGCGAGTTTTTGTCGTAAGCCAAAATCACCATCCTAAAGCCCTTGACCCGCGCAGCCAAAGCCTTGCAAATTTCGACGTTTCCAAGGTGCGCCGTGAGCAAAATTTGCCCCTTTTGCGCGCCGATTAGTTCGCTTTTTATGCGCTCTAAATCAATGATTTCTAGCTCGTCATCCTTGATCTTGCCTTTCCAGACTCTAAATTTATCGCAGATAGCGCCGCCAAACGCCTCAAAATGGCTAAAAACGCTCGTTCCTTTTAGCGTCTGCGAGCCGGCAAATTCGCTTAAATTTCGTCTAAACTCGGCGATGTTTTTGCGCTCGTTTTTTGAAAATATATAATAAAACCAAACTACGATTTTAACGATAAGCTTTAGCGCAAACTCAGGCAAAATTTGCGACAAAAATAGGCTAAGCCTTAGAAAAAACGCCCCTCCTCTTTCCTGCTTTTTCCACCAGAGATTTTGCTCGGCGTTTTCCTGAGGTTCTACGGAAATTTGAGTGTTTGTCCCATTTTTTTCGCTCGAATTCAACCCGTACGCTCGCCAAATTTTACTAAGCGCAAATTTAGGCAGAGAAAAGAAGCATTTTGCGTGCATGAGGCTGATTAGCGCGTTATCGCGCAGCATCTTAAAGTGCGAAACGCCGCCCTTTTCGTAGCGTACGCACGTATCGATCCAGCGCACGCTAATGCCCTGTCTGACGGCACTTACGAGGATCTCGATGTCAAATTCCATCCTATTTGTTTTGCTTTTTGCCGCCGCTTTTTTAAGCTGCTCTAAAGGATAGACGCGAAAGCCGCACATAGCGTCTTTGACGCCGAGACTTAGCGTATTTATCGCAACCCAAAAATTCGTGATCTTTCTGCCGTAAACGCGGGATCTCGGCGCATCCTCGCCGTAGATGGGATTTGCGCAGACGATGCTTTGCGGGTGCGCCTGGCTCTGCCTCAAAAACTCGCCGATGAGCGCCGCGTCGTGCTGAAAATCGGCGTCGATTTGCAAAACATGGCTAAAACCGCGCTCCAGCGCAAATTTAAACCCGTCCTTCATCGCGATACCCTTGCCGCCGTTTTGCGCGCGCGTGAGCAGCAAGATACCCTCCGTACGCTCAAGCTCCGCCAAAATTTGCTTGCTCGCCTCGTCCGAGCCGTCGTCCACGACGATAACTGGCAGCTCGTAAGCTTTTAGCGCGGCGATCAGGGCTTTGATATTTTGCGGATGATTGTAAAAGGGCACTAAAAACGCAAATTTATTCAAAGCGACGCCCTTCCCGTCGAGCATTTTTCGCCGTTGCAAAATAGCTCAAAGTAAAGCTTGCCGCCGCGTTTTTCAAAACAAACGCGAAGTGCGTCTCCAGGTCTTACAAACTTCATAAATTTTAGATTTTCCACCGTATTAAGGCCGCTAACGTCGATACCGACGCCGCTAGCTAGCTCAAAGACGTAGTCAAGCTGCATAAACCCCGGCAGTAGCGGTAAATTTGGAAAATGGCTCTCGAAAATCTCGAGCCCCGCGTGCATGATAGCGCTAAATTCGTACTTTTGCGCGCCGTCAAGCCGCTCGCCGTTTTCGTCAAATTTAACGCGGCTAGCATTTGTGTCGCAGCTTAAACCGCTCTCTAAATTTTGGCCGTTTTGGCAAATTTGACCGCCGCAAATTTTACCCGCTTCGTTTACCGCCCCGCCGCTCCAGACGGGCTTGGGGCTAGCAAATAGTGCGTTTTCAAATTCGCTTTTTTCAAATTTACCCTGCTGGTTTCGCGGCATTTTTTCCACGATTTTAAAGTATCGAACGCTGTTTTTAAACTCGAGCTTCAAAAGCTCTTTTAGCTCGGCTACTGCGCCTTTTTTGCCGGTTTTTCTAAATTTTTTAAGTCCCTCGCCGTTAAGCTCCAAAAGCGCGGCGATACGTTTAAATTTAGGATGCGGCGCGCAGTAGCAGTCCGCTAGCAAGCCGCTTTCTAGCAGCTTTGCCTCGATGCTCTCCAGGCTCACGCGCTTGTCGTTTAGCTTTACTATGCGGTCTATCCTGCCTTGTAGCGCGAGGCGTCCCTCGTCAATACTCGCCGCGTCGTTAGTCTGAAAGAACCCGCACCAAGGCGAGCTCACGTTTAGCGCGCCTCTATCGTCCAGCCCCGCGTTCACCGCGCCAAATAGCCTAAGCCCGCACCCCTCATCTTTAGCCACTATGCCAGTTTCCGTGCTGCCGTAGATTTCGATGATCCGCGCGTCGCAAATTCGGCCCAGCTCGCCCCTTAGCTCCTTTTTTAGCGGAGAACCAGCGCTTACGATCCCGCTTAAGCCTTTTAGCGCGCTTGTGGCGGGGCTTTGAGTTAGGGTCCTAAGCAACACCGGACTAGCGATAAATACGTGATTTGCAAGGTTTAAGCCCAAAATCGCCTCTGGATAGTTTAGCTCGTCCGCTATGACGCGAGCGCCCAGCACTAGTGGCAAAAAGACCTTAAACGTAAGTCCGAACATATGCCTGTGCGAAACGCTCGAAAAAAAGGTATTTTGGCTACTAAAATTTAGCTCGCCCGCTAGATACTCGCTCTCTTTTATCATCTGCGCGAGCGACTTTTCTATCATCTTGCTTTTGCCGCTCGAGCCTGAAGTTTGCAGGTAAAATTTAGCCTGCGGATCAAATTTAAGCCCCTTTGCGGGCTCCTTTGCAAGAAAATTTAAAAAATTTTCGTCGTTTACGGCGGTCAAATTTGGCTCATAAACCGGCTTTGCCAGCACGCAGGGCGCAGACCCAACCAAAAGCGAGCCGAAAAAAGCAGCGTAAAATTTAAACGCGTCGTCAATGTAAATTTGCAGCTCTTTTACGCCGTTTTTTTCTAAAAACGCGGCAAACCCGAGGCACGCGTCAAAGACGTCGCGCGAATCGTCCGCAAATCTAAAATTTTTTAAATTTTCTTCAAAGCTCATCGCTCTTTATAAATCTCTTTCTAAATAAAATTTCCCCGAAAAATAGCGCCCCCATTAGCGCGTAAGATACCGCGCCGCTATAAACGCTCCAGTAAAGTTTATCATCTATCAAGGCTAGCGCAAGCGAGAGGGCGGCGTTAAAAACAAAAAACGCGCACCAAATTTTGGTCAAATTTCGCGTATAGATTACGCCCTTTTCATCCAAATCAGGCTTTTTTAGCCTTGCGATTTTGGTGATGACGGCCTCGTTTTTTAGGCTAAAAGCAAAAAACGCTAAAAACGCCAAACTCACCAAAAAAGGGTAAAGGTACGCCAAAAATCCGCCCTTAAAAATCATACAAACTATGAAAAAAACAGCGGCAAGGGCGCTAAGCCTCCTCTCATAACCGCTTGAAAACGCCGCACGCGCTATCCACAGTGCAGCCAGCGCCCAAACGACCCAAAAGGCAAAATCGCCCGCGAAAAATAGCGCGAACGGGTAGATGACGCTAACTACGCTTAGGGCAATTTTAAGCTTGCTCGTCAAATTTTTTAGCCACCGCGTTTACGATGTCTTCGAGCGTTTTTACGTTTTTAAAATCTTCAGGCATCAATCGGTGGCCCGTTTTGCGCTTGATGTGATCTATGAGATCAATCGCGTCGATGCTATCTATCTGTAAATCCTCGTAAATGCGCGTTTGCGGCGTGATTTTAGCCTCGTCGATCTCAAAAAGCTGCACTAGCGCGGACTTTAAAATTTCAAAAATTTCTTCTTTTTTCATCGTTATTTCCTATTTTCAAAGATGTATTGCGCGAGGCTTTTTACGCTGTAAAAAATCTCTTTTAAATTTGCGGTTTTAGAATCAAGCACTAGGCCGTAGCTCTTTTGCACCGCAAGGCCGAGCTCTAGCGCATCGACGCTATCAAGCCCGAGTCCTTCGTTAAAAAGCGGTGCGTTTTCGTCGATATCGCTCGGTTTCATATCCTCTAAATTTAAGCTCTTTATGATGAGCTCTTTTATCTCATCTATTAGTTCGTTCATTGTTTAAACTCCTTTGTATAATTTTCGCTGATAAAAGCGTGTAGCTCTCTAGCCCTGATCGGGTTTGGTCTATCCGCGCAAAACCCGTCCAAATTTAGCCTAAAAAGCTCTTTGAACTCGTATTTTATCATAACGCTCGGGGTTTTGTACCAAGGTTCGTTTTTTTTGAGGCTAGGCGGATCCATTTTGATAGCAACGGCGACCAGTTGTTTTGCCGCATTTACCGCGATGTAGGCGGCTGCTTTATGAAAAACTATCTCGCCCGCCGTGCGCGTACCCTCAGGAAATATTATCAAACTTTCGCCGCTCTTTAGTGCGTCCGCACTTTTTTGCAAGAGCTCCTCGTTTGCGGTATTTAGGATATATCCGCATGATTTTATCGCGGGAGCTAAGAAGATATTTTTACCAAGGCTTGCTTTTACCACGCAGTTTGCGCGGCGGATGAGAGCTATCAAAAAGACGACGTCTAAAAGCGAAGGGTGATTTGCGATGATTATCTGCGAGGCGGAGCCAAGCCCCAAAGGAAGGTCAAATTTGGTGCGCTGATAGCCGCAAATTTGAGTAGAAAATATAAAAAATCTCCAAGCCAGACGCACCAGATCGCGGCAAAAATTTCTGACAAATTTAAATTTATAAAGCCCAAGAAGCGCAACCGGAACAAAGATCAAATTTCCAAGCGCGCAAATGAGTCCAAATAGCGCGAAATTCGCCCCTACGATAAAAATCTTAAACCAATGACGAGGGCTCATAATCCCACCGCCAAGCGGAGTTTTTATCCGCGCTTTGCCAGGAGCATTTTTGCTTCGGATCAAAATTTTGCAGGAACTTTACGAGCAAATTTTCATCCGTTTTGGTGCTAATTTCGCTTTGCGATAGGCTCAAATTTTCGCCCTCGCTAACTAGCAAACAAACCATACAAGAGGGCGCAGACTCGTCAAAATACTCCTGCGAAATGCTCTCGTGATAGGCTAAAACCAGAGCGTTTTTGGCTCCGCTTTTTAGCATCAGATGCGCCTGCACTAAAGCGTACTCTAGCGGCGCGTATGCCGAAACGGCGGAGATTTCGCTGCGATTTTTAAAATTTATCGCTAAAAGCGAGGAAAGTGCATTGTGAACCGAGAGCGAAAACGAGGTCGGCGAGATGAGTTCGCCGTGAGCTAGCGTATTTTGCAGCTCAAAGCAGCGATTTATCTCGCCCTCATAAGAGCTAAAAACAATAGGCATATCAAGCGGCGCGATGTTTTTGGTTAGATCAAAGGCGCACTTTGCCGCGCGGCTAAGCCTGCGCCGCTCAAGCGGAGGTACGTGCGAAACGTCAAGCTCCCTCTCGTATGCCGCCAGCTTCGCGTCCTGCGCGCCGTTAAAAACTACCGCGTCAAAAAAATCGAGTTTAAAATTTAGCCTCATTCGCCCCTCTCGCCGTTATTTCGCGATATCGCCTTTTAGCGTTACGCCTGCCATCAGAGCACCGGCTCCGCACTGAAACTGCGTTTTGGAGTCAAAAGGCTGTTTTTTGTAGTAGCCGGTTAAATTTACTACCCTCGCGCCGCCCTCTTGCACTGCGCGCTCCTGGAAGGTCTTTACGGCCGACAAAAACGCCCACTGGCACGCCTCTTTGTCGCTTTTACTGAAGGCGTTGGTTTTTTTGTTTGCCATTAGGCCGCTTTTGATGATACCGCCTTTCGTGCCCGAGCCAAAGCTTAGCTTGATGTTTGGATTTAGCACCTCTTTTGCCTTCGGCGAGCTTAGCGCCTCCTCGATCGAAAAGCTAAGCACGTCGTCGCGCGCGCTCAAATTTAAAGCCAAGGCGCAAACGCCCGCTAAAACTAGTATTTTTTTCATTTTTCTCCTTTATTTAGCTATATCGCCACGTAATCTTACCGTAAATTTGTTAGTATATAGACACTGAAACTCTGTTTTGGAACTAAATTCTTTACCGTATAAAAAACTTACGATATTTACTGCCTTTGTTCCGCCCTCTCTTTGATTTCGTCTTTGAAAGGCATTAACTGCATCCAAGAAAGCTATTTGGCATTTTTGGACCTTTTCATCGATATCGCCCTTTTGTTTCCTGCTGGCCGTAGCCCCCCCCACGACAATCCTATCGCCGTTGTAACCGCTTCCAAATTCAACCTTAACGTTAGGCAAAATATACTTCTTTGCCGCCTCGCTATCTAAAGCGTCTTTAATGCTTAGATTAAAAATCTCTTCAGCATTTATACTAAAAGCCAACGCAATTAAACAAAATATTTTTCTCATCTCTACTCTCCTTAAATTCTTTTAAATATCAGCGAAGTATTTACTCCGCCGAAAGCGAAGTTGTTACTCATCACAAAGTCCGTATCTATCGCAGTTTGCTCGGTCAGATAAAAAAGCGGTGCGCAACCAGGATCGACGCGGGTCAAATTTATCGTCGGGAAAAATCTTTTCTCACGCATCATCATCACGCTAAATATCGCCTCCAAGCCGCCGCAAGCTCCTAGCGTATGGCCGAGGTAGCTTTTTAGCGAGCTTATAGCGATCTTGTCGCCGAAAAGCTCGTTTGTAGCGATACTTTCGGCGATGTCGCCCTGTTTAGTCGCCGTGGCGTGAGCATTTACGTAACCGATCTTTTCAGGCGTTAAATTTGCGTCTTTTAAAGCTAGAGCCATCGCACCTTTCATCGTCGCGCTTTGCGGGCGCGTTACGTGCGAGCCGTCGCAGTTTGAGCCAAAGCCCACGACCTCGGCGTAAATTTTAGCCCCGCGCCTTACGGCGCTCTCTTCACTCTCTAGCAAAAGTATCCCAGCGCCCTCGCCTAGCACTAGCCCGTCGCGCTCCTCGTCAAACGGAGTAGGCGAAATTTCAGGCGAGCTATTTTTCACGCTAGTGGCGTATAGCATGTCAAACACATATGCCTCGCTCGGGCATAGCTCCTCTGCGCCGCCTGCTAGCATCATGTCGATTTTGCCGCTTTTGATGCTCTCATAAGCGTATCCGATAGCATGCGAGCCGCTCGTACATGCCGAGGAGGTCGGGATGATGCGCCCTTTTAGCGAGTAAAAAAGCGCGATATTCGCCGCAGTAGTGTGAGGCATCATCTTGATGTAGGTGTTGGCGTTACACTCGTTTTCGCCGCACTCTAGTAGCTTTGCCATCGCTAGTATCGACTCGGTGCTACCCGTAGACGAGCCGCATGCGACGCCTAGTCTTCCGTCTTGCACGCTGGGATCGAGGCTCGCGGCGTCTAAATTTTCGCCCCGCATGAGCCCTGCATCTCTTAGCGCCAGCCCGGCCGCCTCGACGCTATACATCGAAACGGTGCCTAGACTTCTTAGCTGCTTGCGGTCCCACGAGCCAGGGCACTCATAGCCCTCTATGGGTGCAGCTAGGCGAGTATTTAGATCGGCATATCTATCCCACTGCGGCATATATCTCACGGCGTTTCGGCCGAGTTCAAATTTAGCCTTTATCTCCTCCCAGCTCTTTCCAAACGCGCTCACCATGCCTATACCGGTTACAAAAACTCGCATCAGCAAAGCCCTCCGTTTACGCCGATCACCTGCCTTGTTACGTATGCTGCCCCATCGCTTAGCAAAAACTCGACCAAAGGCGCGACCTCGTCTGCTCTGCCCGCTCTTTTAGCCGGGATTGCCTTTAAGATCTCCTCCATCGGCAAACCACCGTCCGTCATATCGGTCTCGATGAGTCCGGGCGCGATACAGTTTACGGTGATGTTCCTGGAGGCAAGCTCGACTGCGAGGGACTTTGCCGCGCCGATGAGGCCTGCTTTGCTAGCCGCGTAGTTGCTTTGGCCACGGTTGCCGACGACGCCTGAGACCGAACTCATGACGACGATACGAGCCGGCTTTTTAGTGCGGATCATGGGCATGAGGGCGGGCTTTAGGACGTTATAAAAGCCGTTTAAATTCGTATCCACGACGCCAAACCAATCCTCGTCTTCGATGCCGACGAAGGTGTTATCGCGCGTGATGCCGGCGTTTAGTACCACCGCGTAATAAGCGCCGTTGGCCTCTATATCGGCTTCAATCGCCGCCCGTGCCGCCTGCGTATCCGCTACGTCAAATTTTAAAGCGCTCAAATTTAACTCGTTTTGTAGTTTTAATAGCTGCTCGCTTGCGCTTTTGCCATGCAGCACTACCTCGTATCCGGCCGCTACCAGTCGCCTAGCTACCGCTTCGCCGATGCCGCGACTTGAGCCCGTTATCAGCACTCTTTTACTCATCCAGTATCCTTTTTACGTATTCCTCGTCCGGGCTAAGCACGTTTAGCGTCGCGCGCGCCCCAAGCTCGCCGTTTACGTAAAGCTCGCAGTCGTAAACGCCAAAACCGCTTGCGTCTTGTATCGAGCAAGCCGCCTCGATGAGGACCTCGTCTCCAGCCGCTAAAAACGGCTTAAATATCTCAAATTTTCTACTGCCCAGCAAAAAACCCAGGCCAAATTTCATACCTTTTAGCTCGCGCATCTTTGAGTCGTAGATACCCAGCGACTGCGCCATCATCTCGATGGTTTTGTGCATGGCGAATTTGCCGTTTGAAAGAAATTTATTATCCTCTTTTATCACGCTTTTGGTTTTTATGCGTCCATCTTCAAATTTAAGCACCTCGTCGATAAAAATGATCGCCGTACCGTGCGGGAGATAATCTCCTAGGCTCATTTAGCCCTCCCAAACACGATCGCCGCGTTATCGCCGCCGAATGCAAAAGACAGCGACATAGCTGAATTTACGACCGCTCTTTGGCCAAATTTTACCAAATTTACCCCCTCTATCTCATCATCATAAACGCCGTCATATACGTGCGGCGGCAGCGCTGTTTCGCCCTTAGCGCAAAGCATAGCGCAAAGCGCGCTCTCGATAGCCCCCGCGGCTCCTAACGTGTGGCCGATTAGAGGTTTTATGGAGCTAGCAAAAACGCTCGGCATGAGTGAATGCACGATCTTTGCCTCGATTTTATCGTTTGCTTGCGTGCCTGTACCGTGTAAATTTATATAATCGACGCTGCTTAAATTTGCCGCCTGCAGCGCCTTTTGCACGCACTTTGTTTGCATCTGTCCGCTAAAATCGGGCTGCGTCATATGAAACGCGTCGCAGTTTGAGTGCTCGCCCGCGATAACGACATTTGAGATTTCATCCCTGCTTGCCACGAAAAACGCCGCGCCTTCGCCGATATTTATGCCGTCGCGATTTTTGGAAAACGGATTTGTCTCGCGCGCGCTTAGGATACCTAGGCTATCAAAGCCGTTGATCGTTAGCGTATTTAGGCTATCCACGCCGCCGCAGATCACGGCGTCGCAGATACCCGACTCCAGCAGCCTTTTTGCCGTTATGATCGCCTTGACACCCGAGGTACAGGCCGTCGAGACGGAAAACGCAACCGAGCTAAGCCCGTAAAAATCGGCGATAAATTCGGACGGATTGGCTAGAGAGTTGCGACTGACGCCGAATTTTGAAGCATCAAAAAACCCCATCGCGGCAAAATCTTTAAACGTTTCGTAATTTTCCTCTACGCCGCTAGTAGTCGTACCTACGACTACGCCGACACGATTTTTGCCGTATTTTTTGATAGCGTTTCGTGCGTCTATATCTATCTGCAAAAGCGCGCTTAAAACTAGAGCGTTCGTGCGCGTCTGCAGGTGTTTTGGAGTGTTTTGGCTAAATTTAGCCAGCTGTGCGCCGACTTTGCCGAGTATAAAGCTTTTATCCGCTCTAAAGCCTTCGCAAACGCTCAAAAATCTCTTTTCGCCGCATAAATTTGCAAAATTTTCCTCTGCATCGGCTCCGGCTGCGCTGATGAGGGCTGGCTTGCTAACGTATATCAAGAGCTCTTACCTTAAAATTTTCGTTATTTACTGCTATGACGGCCTCTTTTTGATTTGATTTTATGGCGCCTAGAACCTTTACAAAAAGCTCGTTATAGGTGCTATTTGGAGGTAAAAAACCGATAGCTTCAAATTCGCCGCTCGGCCTTAAAACCCGTCTAGCCAGCGGAGTACCCATGGAATTTATCATCGTAAAATAAAAATCCTCTTTTTCGTGAGAAATATAGAGCAAATTTGAGCCGCTTTTGGAAATCACTTCAAACTCGCGTTTATCGAAATTTACGATCTGAGGAACATCAAATTTAGCCTTCGCTGCACATCCGCCGAGCACAAATGACACCGCAAAAATAGATATAAAATTTAAAACCTTTTTAAACCGCACCCTTTGGTCGCCTTATTAAATTTTGTTTGTTTTAGAATAATGCACAGATTATATCTTTTTAACCTTTAAAAAAACGCGGCAATGTAAATTTGGGGTCGTCTTTTTAAAAATTTGTATTATTAAGTTGATAGCTTTTAATCAGCAACCTTTGCGGTTACTAACAAAAAACATGATATATTTGCCAAGTATAGGGTAGTATTTAGCTTTGCCTTCGCTGTTGCCGTATATCTTTTCTGATATTTTTGACTAGCGCCTACAAACAACTATTAGCCATTTCCGCCTTAGCTGCATCTGCTATGACGATTTCAATCTCTGATATTTTGAAACGACTCGATATGATTACAAGATAATTTTTTGTGTAATTTTTGTCTATATAGTAGACATGAGATATGCGTAAATCCTTTCTGATTATTTTATCAAAAAAGGATTTACGCAGTTTAATTTATAGGCCCAAATTTGAGCCGAAAATAATATAATGTTATTCTGATTTTTTCTTTGTAGGTTTTTTAGCTTCGACTTCCTTAACTCCGCTTTCTTCAACTTTTTTCTTTGAAGATTTTGCCTTAGTCTTAACGTCATCAATATCTTTTTCTATTTTATCTTCGCCGGATTTTACTTTATTTTTGATATTTTTAGAAGCCTTTTCTTCTATGTCGGTTTTAGATTTATCCATATCTTTTACAGGCTCAGCTACTTTGTCTTCTACATCTTTTGTTTTTTTAGCGACTTCTTTTTTGCCCTGTTTTACTTTGTCGGTCACATCATTGACTTCTTTTGCCTTTTTGGATACTTTATCGCTTGTAGGTATTACGCTCGTGCCACTCGTAGAGATATCGCCTTTTAAATTTTCAAAAGTCTTATCGCCAATACCGTTTACGTTTTTAATATCCTCTATGCTTTCAAATTTGTTTGTTTTTCTGTATTCAATAATAGCATCAGCCTTTGCCGCACCAATGCCGTTCAAGCTCATAAGCTCCTCTTTTGTAGCGGTATTTAAATTTATAGCGGCAAATACCATCGAAGCGCATGCCAACATTGATAACACAAATTTGTTCATGGTTTTTCCTTTTTAAAAAATTATTTCACATTTTACCAAAAAATAATTATAAGATTATTAAAAAATATTATTAATATAAACCAGTGCTGCAAATGTATTTAAGCAAATCAACTTCTAAATGAAAATCTAAAAAAGCTTAATATTAGTGTAACTAAGGGCCACAAAAAACGTAGCGTGAGCAAAATACATTTTAATCCCACCATTTTCCCCTAAAAATACTTGAATAAAGTTTAATTATAGCTTGAGTACATTTTAAGGTACTTGACTTGAATTTTTCCTTACTTTAGTTTTTAATATGTCACACTTTTATCGTATGCAAATAAAATATAGCATATTGATTGCGAGATTTTTGCATAAATTACTTTATCGTAAAGTGATGTTACCTACTGACTAAAATGACTTTTGCTTTATGTTATGATTTACCTTCAAAAAAATATCATACACCACAAAAGACTTCCATTGTACTATGGCAAACTTTAGAACTTCTATTCCTTAGGCAACCTTCCTCTTTGGATTCAGCTCATTCTATCACAAACTACTTTTTCACACCATGATCTTTACCTGACACCCTTAAAATATAGCACACTAACGGTAGACATACAGCTTCGACTTGCACAAATCAATCCCACGCAAATCCACAGCACACACAACCACCAGCATCATCCTCACGTAAAATTTAAAAGCATCACACCTTAGGCACTAGATAGACTTAGCCCAACCCCCATCACACCAATTTACCCATTCTAGAAATGAGCATCCTTTCTGCAATTATTTA
>NZ_JBQNAN010000019.1:0-39687 GCF_052170435.1 Campylobacter sp. | reverse complement strand
GCAAAAGATCATCGCGCTACTTGACGGGGATGAGGGGGTTAAGGAGGAGATAGAAGCTAAGGGCGACTATAACGGTATAAAGATAGGCACGCAAAAGATCATCGCTCTGCTTGATGGGGATGAGGGGGTGAGGGAGGAGATAGAAGCTAAGGGCGACTATGATATGCCCATAGAGGTTTACGGCATAATGGGCGGTATCGCGGCGATAATCGCATCGGCTTTTTTAGGCGATATGATCATGAATATCGGCCTTAGCGTCATGGTCGCTAGCATCATCGGCCTTCTTGTAAATTTATGCTTCGGTATCGAGGATATCATAGCTCAACTCGCCGTAGTACTAGGGATCGCCTTGGGACTTTACTACCTCGTTAAAGACGTGAAGGTTGGTAGCGGAGGCAGTAGAAGCTCTGGGTCGAGCAGCACCAGTAGTAGCTCTAGCGGAGGCAGCGGGAGCTCCGGCGGCGGATTTAGCGGAGGGGGCGGAAGCTTTGGCGGAGGCGGAGCTAGCGGCAGGTGGTAGTAGATATATTTTAAATTTTGCGTCAAATTTGGAGGGCTTGCTAAATTTGATGTCAAATTCAAAAATAAACCAAACTTGGGTGCGACATCGATAAAGCGGGGCTTCAATTTGTCATTGAGCGTAAAATAAAAAATAGGAGTAAAAATGCAAGGCGATCAAAAAATGAAAGAAATTTTTTCGCGTTTAGACCCAAATAATGCGACCCAAGAAGAGATAGAAAAATTTATGCGCGATTTGCTGGAAAACTATGTGCTAGAGATTGCGGGCAAATAATTCGCTTTTGCAGAGATCGAAATTTATACGAGTGCGGATAAAAATAGCTACAAACGAAAGTCGAGCGCCGGCGACATTTTTTTCATAATTATGGCTTTGATATCTGTTTTAATAGCTCAGAAGGGTCCTACGGCGGGGTGCTCGTGCGCTCGCTTTGGCCGCTCGGGCAAGCCGAGCCGATAGTGGGCCCGTGCAGATGTGTGAACGCGATTTTAAATATATCCGCACGGAGTTTAAGCTTTTGTCTTTTAGAAGCCGGGGGGAACCGGCAAGAAATGGACAAGTTTAGCTGTAGAGTGCGTAGAGCCGACTTTGACGCGAGCGGCAAACAGATAGACGATAGCAGGCGGCTTACTTCGAGTGAGTTTAAAAGTTGGCTAGAGTTGGACAAAAAAGAAGCTAAAAAATACAAAAAAGATACAAACAGATACAAGGACGGAGCAGAAAACGAAAAATCAACGCCGAGCCAAGCGAATTAGCAAAATTTATCTTAAGTCGGCGGCTTAAATTTGCTTTTTACGCACTTAAAATTTGAAATTTAAGCTACGCCGTCAAAACACGCGCAAATTTTACCAACTGCGCTCAAATTTGCACGCCCACTATTAAATTTGCACCCCAAATCCAAGCTCAAATCTCCCCTAAAATCTTTTTATAATTGCTAAAAATAGGCGAGTTTTCCCCAAAATACAAACTCATCGCGCGCACGTATCGATCGAGCGGATTTTGGATGCGGTTTAGCGTGAGGCGGTCGCGAAACGGCAGGTCGTAGCTGCTTAAAATCACGCTAAAAGGCACGGGAAAATCGGTGCCGAAAAGGATTTTGTCGTGGATTTGCGTTTGGGTTTTTAGATGCGGCAGGATACGGGCCTTGTTTATGCAAAGCAGCGCCGAAACGTCGGCGTAAAGCCCGTCAAATTCGCGCAGCCAACGAAGTAGCGTGAAGTAGTTGGCGCCGAATTTTTTCGGGTTTCGCGAAAGCGCCGTGAAAGCGCCGTCGCTTGAGGCGCCCATGTGAGCGCAGACGATGCGGCAACCCAGATTTAGCGGGGATTTTAGCTGCTCGATGCTCTCAAGCACTTTGTTTGATGCTAGCGAGTTTTCGTCGCCCACGTGGATCACCAGCGGCAGCCCAAGCTCGCTAAGCAGCCTAAAATATGGCTCATATCGCTTGTCGTTTAGATCCGTTTCCCAGTACGAGTGCAGCATCTTGCCGCCTTTAAAGCCCATTTTGTGGTATTTTTCGATCAAATTTAGCGCGTCTTTGCGGTTTGGATTTACGCTAAAAAACGGAACGACCTCGTTTGGATTTTGCTCGTAAAAGGCAAAAACGTCTTCGTTTGAGGCGCAGACGGTTTTATCCTTGTGCACGAGATTTCCGCACTCGTCAAATTTCGCATCGACGCCGAAAACTACGGACTTTTGGACGAAATTTGAGCTTTTAATCAGCCGCGCGAAGTTGCTTTTGTAGCCTTCAAAACCGTTTTTTATAAGCTCGCGCTTGTTTATGTCGAATTTTTTGGCAAAAAACGCAAGCGCTAGTTTGTCGTAAAATCGGTCAAATTTGACATCCGAACTAAGCAAATGCGAGTGGATATCGACGGTTTTTATCTGCGTTAAATTTGCGCTTTGCAAGCCGCTAAGTTCGCTCTCCCGCACGGCGGTTTCGTCAAATTTACCCCGCGAAAACCCGCCCGAATTTACTTCATTTGCCGTTAAATTTACGCTCGCTTTGGCAAATTTATCTTTGGCGCAAATTTGATCCGCCGTGTTTTGGCAAAACCCGAGCGTTTTTGACGCGGCCGTCTTACTCGCTCTCAAATTTGAGCTTAAATTTACTCGCGCGTTGTGCTGGGTTAAATTTACGCGAGTTAAATTTGCCTCCGTTTTTCGAGCTACTAAGCCAAAGCTTGCGGCGTTTGCTCGGGTCAAGCTTGCCGCCGTTTTTCCGTCTATCAAATTTACACCAAAACCCAAAGCGTCCAAGCGCTCGTTCGCGCGGTAAAAATCATCTCGAAACATCGTTTCTCCTTTTTAAAATTTATCGAAATCATAGCCTAAATTTTAAAAAGTGTCAAGTGGTGCTTTACGCTTTATGATTTTCTAAGCTAAATTTGCGTAAGATTTCGTCAAATTTAACGAAAGGAAAGAGATGAGCTACAAGATGAGCGAGCTTTGCGAACTATCGCAAACGCCCAAATCAACGATACTCTTTTACGTCAAGGAAGGGCTTTTGCCCGAGCCCGTGAAGGTAAAAGATAACGTTCATCAATACGGCGAGGATACGCTTTTGATGCTAAATTTCATCAAATACGTCCAGAGCAACTTCCACCTAAGCCTAAAAGAGGTCAAGGCGCTCACGCAGCAAAAAGGCTTTAGCTTTAAGCGCTGCTACGAGGCGCTTTTTGATTCGCTCGATACCTTTATGGGGTCAAATTTCGCCCAGACGCTAAGCGCCGAGCAGGCGTGCGAGAGGCTTGGTATCAGCCAGGCTGAGCTGGATAAATTTATAAAAGACGGATTTATCTTTATGCGAGGCGGCAAGCTGACGGAAAAAGAGGTCGAGATCCTGCAAATCGTGCTAGAGACCCAAAAGAGCGAGCGCGGGCAGGAAATTTTACGGACTTATATAAATTTAGCCAAGCAAACGGCCAAAATCGAAGCCGAGTGCGCGCGCGAAATTTACGCGAAAGCAAAGGATAAAAACGCGGCTTTAAAGCTCGTTTTCGACAATATCTTGATCCTAAAACCTTACATCTTAAATTTCCACACCTTCGATGCCTACAAAAAGGAGAACAAATGAAAGGCGTTTTTTCGGTTAGGGGCTTTTTGCCCTTTTTGATCGTTATGTTTATCAATGCGGTCGTCGATCTAGGCCACAAAATCACGATCCAAAACATACTTTTTAAGAGTATCGAGGATGAAAATTTACAGATCATCCTAACCTCGCTCGTAAATTTGCTAATCTTACTGCCCTACATCATGCTTTTTAGCGTTTCGGGCTTTTTAAACGATAAATTTTCGCGCACCCGTATCACGAGATACGCGGCGGCGAGCGAAATTTTACTCACGCTTTTTATCACTATAAGCTACCTTTGCGGCTGGTTTTACGTGGCATTTGGCACGACGCTGTTGCTAGCGGTGCAAAGTGCGGTATATAGCCCCGCCAAATACGGACTAATCAAAAAAATCGTGGGCGGCGAGAAGCTAGGTGCTGCAAACGGTATCGTGCAGGCCTTTACTATCGTGGCGATTTTGCTTGGCTCGTTTGTTTTCTCGGCGATTTTCGAGAGCTACGCCGTAGCGAGCACGGATGCCGGAGAGATGATAAAATCGGTCTGGTTTATCGGCGCGATACTTTTCGTTTGCTCGGTAGCCGAGACTATTTTTACGTTTAAGATTCCCTTTTTCGAGGCGACTGACGCGGGGCTTAAATTTGATGCGAAAAAGTACTTTAAACTAGGCTACCTAAAAGAAAACACTAGGCATATCTTTAACAACAAAAACGCCTTTTTATGTACGCTTGGGCTTTCAGTTTTCTGGGCGGTGGCGCAGCTGGTTATCGCCGTTTTCCCCGCTCACTACAAGGCTATGAGCGCGGATAACAACGTCATGATCGTGCAGGCGATTTTGGCCGTTAGCACCATCGGTCTGGTCGCGGGCTCGGCGCTAGCGGGCAGCTACTCGAAAAATCACATCGAGATGGGCATCGTGCCTTTTGGCGCTTTGGGTCTTTTTGCTTCGCTGCTTATGTTCGCGCAGGGTTCAAGTGCTGCGTTTATGACGCTGGCGTCGTTTTTGTTCGGTTTTAGCGGCGGTATTTTCATCGTACCGCTAAACGCAAATATCCAGTTTTTCACGTCCGAAGAGCAGATGGGCCGCACGCTAGCGGGCAGTAACTTTATCCAAAATATCTTTATGGCGGCGTTTTTACTGCTTGCGATGGCGTTTAGCATATTTGCCGTTAGTACGCCCGGGATCTTCGTCATTACATCCTTTAGCGTGCTTATCTGCGCGCTGGCGACGATAAAATACCTGCCGCATCTTTTCGCGCGTTTGCTTATTATGCCGTTTTTTAGGATCGGATACACGATCAACGTCGACGGCGTCGAAAATATCCCGCAAAAGGGCGGCGTGCTGCTGCTTGGCAACCACATGAGCTGGATAGACTGGGCGGTGCTGCAGATGGCCTCTCCGCGCCCGATCAGATTTGCGATGCATAAGAGTTTTTATGAAATTTGGTACCTAAAATGGCTGTTAAATTTATTTGACGTGATCCCTATCGGCGCGGGAGCTAGCAAAAGCGCGCTAGAAAAGATCCGCGAGTGCCTAGACGCGGGCGACGTGGTGGCGCTGTTTCCGGAAGGCCACATCAGCTATAACGGCCAGATAGACGAGTTTGCGCACGGTTACGAGATAGCCGCAAGCGATACGAACTCCGTCATCGTGCCGTTTTATCTGCGCGGTCTTTGGGGTTCTAGCTTCTCGCGCGCTCAAAAATACTACCAAAGAATCAGCCGCAAAATAGACGGCAAGCGCGCTATCAGGGTGAGCTTCGGCGCGCCTCTAGCTCCTGAAACCAAAGCCCCGCAAGTACGCGAAAAAGTAGTCGAGCTGTCGTTTTTTAGCTGGGCGGAGTATCTAAAAACTCTAGAGCCTATGCAGTTTAGCTGGCTAAAGCACGCCAAAGCGGATCTGTTTAAACGCTCGATGGTAGATAGCACGGGCGCTGATCTAAACAATCTCAAGGTTATCGCTACGGTGCTTGTGTTTTTGTCTAAATTTAAATTCTCGTTTTTAAAAGAGCGAAACGTCGGCGTGATACTGCCCTCCTCGGTGATGGGTAGCATTATAAATTTGATGCTATTTATCAGAGGCAAGATAAGCGTAAATCTAAACTACACGCTTAGCGAGCAAAATTTGATCGGCTGCGCGGACAAAGCGGGGCTAAGAAGCATAATCACGTCGCGCCAGTTTATCGCCAAACTAAAGGCTCGCGGCTTTGAGCTAGAAGAATCTCTAAAAGGCAGACTCGTCTATCTCGAAGACGTCGCGCAGGGCATAAGCAAGGCCGATAAAATTTGCGCGATGCTAAAGGCGGTTTTGATGCCGCGCTGGCTGCTTGAGCTTATATATTTTCGCGACGTTCGCATAGACGACGATGCGACGATACTCTTTAGCAGCGGCAGCGAAGGCACGCCAAAGGGCATCGTGCTAACGCATAAAAACATAATGGCTAATATTAAGCAAATTTCAGAGATCGTAAATACGGACGGCAACGACGTGATCTTGGCATCTCTACCGATATTTCACTCGTTTGGGCTTACCGCGGCGACCTTTTTCCCGCTTAGCGAGGGTATCGCCTCGGCTCACGTGCCCGATCCTACAGACGCCTTTGCCGTGGGCAAGATGGTCGCCAAATACCACGCGACGATAATGTTTGGCACTTCAACGTTTTTTAGGCTCTATACCAAAAACAAAAAGCTAAATCCGCTGATGTTTTCTACGATCCGCTACGCCATCGCGGGCGCAGAGAAGCTAAACGCAGTCGTTAAGCGCGAGTTTAAGATGAAATTCGGCGTCGAAATTTACGAAGGCTACGGCACGACCGAGACCTCGCCCGTCGTTAGCGTAAATACCGCAAACGTGCTAGAGCCAGAGTTTTTTAAAGAGCTCGTTTTCTCAAAAGAGGGCAGCGTGGGTCTACCGACAGCCGGTACGATAATACGAATCTGCGATCCTACAAGCCTAGAAAAGCTAGAAAATGGGCAAGCCGGCCTAATCCTAATCGGCGGCCATCAGGTGATGAAGGGCTACTATCTGGACGAGGAGCGTACGAAAGAAGCGATCGTGGAGCTAGACGGCGTGCGCTACTATAACAGCGGCGACATCGGCTTTTTGGACGAGGCGGGCTTTTTAACTATCACGGATAGGCTATCTCGCTTTGCCAAAATCGGCGGTGAGATGATAAGCCTAGGCGCGCTCGAGGCTCAAATCTCATCCGTGCTAGGCGATGAGGTTACCTTTGTGTGCACCAACGTCGCCGACGAGAAAAAGGGCGAGCAAGTCGTTATGCTATTTAGCGGCGAGATCAGCGAGGAGGATGTGGCCGCGCGCATAAGGGCTTCTGCGATACCGTCCATCATGCAGCCTTCAAAGATTTATAAAGTAGATAGCGTACCGGTGCTAGGAACGGGTAAAGTGGACTTTAAATCAAGCAAAAAGCTAGCGGCCGAGTTAGTCGCCGGCGAGGGAAATTTGAGCACTGCGGAGGAAGCGTGAATTTGAGCGGTAAATTTAGGGCGGCAAAATTTGACGCCCTAAATTTGCAAGTTAAATTTAAGCCCGCTAAAGCTAGCGAAGTAACGTAAATTTGACTCCGCAATCGAGTCAAATTTACACCAAATCCCTGCTGCTAAATATAAAATATCCGCCAACAAGCATAATCGCGCCTAAAATCAGCGGATAAAAAATCGAGTAAATAACAAATCCAAACGCGCTAAAGTTGTTTAGCACGAAATTCGACGCCACTCCGATCACGGCTAAATTTGGATCAAATAGGCTAATCGCCGCGATCCTAAAGACCTCGATCGGGTTAATGAGCGCGATAAAAAAGATGATATCCTCGCGTACGTTACTCTTCATCAAAAAGCCGATCAGCGCGAGATCCAAAAACGCCAGCAAGATAAGCCAGAGTAAAAACGCGACGCCTTGACCCATTTCTTGATTTTTGATCATTGACGAGATGAGAAATCCAAACGACAAAAACACGAAGCTAAGCGCGAAAAGTAGGGCGGTGTAGAGGGTTAGGATATTCCACGGGATTTCGATTTTTTTAACTAGCCCCGCAATCACCGCAATCGCAAAAGAGAGCAAAAGCGGCACGAAAATGACGAAAATACGCCCCAAAGCCTTGCCGAAATAGTATTCGCCCAGGCTAACGGGGAAGCTAAGCATGTACTCAAGCAAATTCGTATCGCGGTCGGCGCTGATACTGCGCACGGTCGAGATGAGGATAAAAATGGGCACGATGATAATGCAAATTTGGATAAAAAGCAGCAAAAGCCGCGTAAGTCCGCTAAAGCCCAGCACCCGCGAGTCCGTCACGCCGCTAAAGATAAAAGTAACGATAAGCCCCATAAAAACTAGCATATAGATGAGAAACCAGCGCGAGCGCAGCGACTCGGCGACGTCTAGTTTGGCGATGAGTAGGAGGTTATTCACGGTCGCCTCCTTGTGCGATCGGCTCGTCTTTGATGATGCGGCCCAGATCCATCTCGACGTAGCGGTTTGATATGCCCTGCACCTCATCAAGCCTGTGCGAGATGAAAACCAGCGTCTTTTCTCGCGCAAATTCGCCTAACAAGTCCATAAAATTTCGCCTGGCTTTGGGATCTAAATTTGCCGTCGGCTCGTCAAACATCATAGCCTCGGTGTTTTTAGCGAAGGCGATCGCGATTAGCATTTTTTGCTTCATGCCGCCTGAGAGTTTGTAAAAGGGCTTATGAAAATTTCCTTTTAGATCAAGCTCCATTTTCTCGCAAAATTTCTCTATGTTTTCCTGCGCGACGCCCGAGCTTTTGCAGACGAACTCGCAAAGTTCTTTTAGGTTAAATTTAAGCGGCGGCGGCGTTTGCGGGACGAAAGATATCACGCTAAGGGCTTCTTTGCGCGCGGTAAAAGGATCAAAGCCGTTTACTCGCACCTCGCCGCTGTTTGGCTTAAATTCACCCAGGATTATGCGCATCAGCGAGCTTTTACCCGCGCCGTTTTGCCCGAGTACGACCGTTTTTTGCCCTTTTTCTATGCTTAAATTTACGTTTTGTAGTATCTTTTGCGAGCCAAAAGCCTTGGTGATGTCTTTTAAGATTATCAAATTTATCCTTTTAGATGAGCTTTTTAAAGCCGTTGTCGAATTTCAGCGCGTCGTGGTGACACACGTCGATACAGCGTCCGCAAAGCGTGCAGTCGCCGCCCACGAGACGAAATTCTTTTTTGTTTTCGTCGCCGTCTAGTTTGGCGTTTTTCTTCGTGATCTCTAGCACGTGCGGCACGAGGCAGGTATTGATGCAGACTAAACAGTGGTCGCAGCGGTCCTTGTTCCAGCTGACTTTTACGGCGTTGGTGCGCGTTAGCAGCGAATACGTCGCGCCGATAGGGCAGACGTAGCGGCACCAGCCCCTGCGGGAGTAGAAAATCTCGACTAAAAGCACGAAAAGAGCAAACCAAATCGCGTGAAAATAGCCGTAAATGACGAATCTAGATACGATGCCCGTCACGCTAAAAATCTCAAACACGAGCTGCGAGCTAGCAAAGCTCATCGCGATAAAAAGCGCGGTAAAGACGTAGCGCCATTTGGGGTCAAACTCGCGGCGTTTGATGATTTTTTTGGCGGCTAAATTTTCGTGTATTTTCTCGCCGATCTCGCCTAAAAAGGTATAAGGACACACCCAGCCGCAAAATGCCCGTCCGCCCACAAGCGCGTAAAAAAGCAAAATCGTAGCCGTGCCGATGATGAGATTTATCGGAAACTCGTGCGTCGCGGCAAATACCTGAAAGCTCATAAAAGCATCGGTCAAATGAAAGCCTAGGATCCTTGATCCGCTGATGTCGCCTTCTAAAATTTGAATATCTGCGCGGTAAGAAAGCACGAACAAAATATGCACTAGCGCGATTACGATGAGGCGGCGTCCTCGCCAGCTGAGGCTTTTTTTGCCCTCGCCGTTTTTTATCGTCAGCGTATCGAAAAAATCGACCTTTGAGACCGTGCAGCGCGTGCTATATTTATCCATCCGCTACTCTTTAAATTTTGAAATTTCATCCGCTAACAAGCCTAAATCCTCGTCTGAAACATTTGTGAGAAGCCCCTTCATCAGGCTATTTGGCACCTTGCCCTCTTTGTAGTTTTTTAGCGAAGCTAGGATTTCGTCCTTGCTTTTGCCCGCGATGCTAGGCGCCATCACGCCCTTGCCGTTTGCTCCGTGGCAAGGCGCGCAAGATGTGAGGTATCGTTTGCTAACGCCCTCGTTAGGCTGATTTGCGACGCTGTTTTGTAGCTGTTTGATCTTTTTGATCTCTTCGCTATCTTGCAAATTTAGCTCTTCGTTTACGACTTTTTGCTGCGTTTGCTGCGCCGGTTTTAGCTCGGGCCTGCTAGCGTCCTTTACGGGTGCTGAGGGCTGGCTAGTCAGCATAAAAACCATGAGCGCAAGTACCAAAACTCCAAAGATTATCGCTATTTTCTTTCCCATTTTAGCCTCCTATTTTTTTCTAAATTGCTCGTTAAATTCGCTAATCTCGTTAGCCATCGCCCTGATCTGCGCCTCGTCCATGCCGCGCACCAGATCTTTCATCAAAGGATTTGCCTTTTGCTTGCTCTTATACGCGGCGATCATGTCGTAAATTTGATCCGAGGTTTTATTTAGCAGAGACGGACCGATGATGCCGTTGGCGTAGTCGTCGTGGCAGGCGGAGCATTTTACGATAAAGTCCTTGCTAAGTTGCCCTTTGATGAGTTTTAAATTTATGCTTTGCAGCGGGCTTCGCACCATCGCTAGCGCGCCCACTGAGCGGCTAGTCTCGCTCTCCTCGTCGTCCAGGCCGAATTTGACTCTCTTTTTACCGTTTATATCGTAGCTCATAAACTGATCGTAGTCTTTTTGCGCGGTTGCGTTAGCGTCCGCTTTTTGCGTCTCTATCATGCCTGCGGCGGCGGGCGTCGCTTGCTTTGTTGCCGCTTGCGTCGCGCTTTTTTTATCATCCTTGCTCTCACAGCCCGTTATCAGCATGGCGGCGGCGAGAGCGACGAGACAGCCTAAAATTTTATTTCTCATTTTTATCCTTTGTAAATTTCGTCATAGCCGCGGTTTGGCGCTATATCGATGATTTGTACGGGGCAAACCTCGGCGCACACTCCGCATCCGACGCAGCCTTGTTTAAATTCGGGCAAATTTCGCCCGTCGCTTTTAGCCATCGATATGGCGGCGTCTCCGACCGGGCAGAGGCTAACGCACAGATCGCAGGGCTTGTCCACGCTATTTTGGACGGCGTCTTTTACGGCTTGCTCGCGGTCGTTGTAAATTTTACGCTCGAGCATTTTCGTAACGCCGCTTAAATTTACGTTTTCGTTTTTATAGGCAAGACAGGCCTCGCGCCCTCGCAGCACTCCAACGCCCATCTTTACGTCGCTGATTTGCGTCGTGGCGTGATCTAGCGCGCCGCTGGGACAGGCCAAAACGCAAGGAAAAAGGTCGCACAGATAGCAGCCTCGCTCGTGCGCGTCGATGTAGGACGTGCCGTTTGAGTAGCCCTGCGCGATGTCTAGCAGCTCGATGCTGTGATACGGGCAGACCTGCACGCACTGGCCGCATTTTATGCAGAGCGATTCGAAATTTTTAACCGCTCCGGGAGGCCGTAAAAAAAGCTCGTCCGCGCGCGTTTTGGGTAAAAAATATCCGATGCCGTAGCCTGCGGCCGCCGCGCCTGCCGTTAGGGCGATAAAATTTCGTCTATTCATAGCGTTGCCTTTTGAGCGTTATTGGGGCGCATTTTAGGAGAGCCGTCCTCTAAAAGCTTAAGCGGCTCGGAAAAAGGCGCAAGCTTAGCTAGAAAATTTAGCCCGCTAATCACGGTCGAACCGTAGAAAAAGCGCAGAGTCGGATAATACTGCCAAAGCTTGTCGGCGTAAACGAAGTGCAAGTATGGCGTATCGCCGATGCCGTCTCTATCGACGTCTAGGCCTTCGTATTCGTCGAAATAATTACCGCTCCACTCGTTTAGCTCGATCTTTGAGCCCGGAGTGTCGTTGATAGCCGTTTCCATGTTGCCGATAAAATCATTGCCCTTAAACACGCTTTTTTCCTGCGTCGCGTGCATTTGCAGCCCGATGACGTTGTATAAAATTTGATTATTTTCGAGGGTATTTACGGTGCCCGGATTTAGCGGCGAGCGGTCGGAGTAGATGCCGCGCGAGTTATACAAAAAGGTATTTTCTCTGATGTTAAATCCCGAGGCGTCTTTTAGCGCGATACCCACGCCAAACGCTCCGTTTGAGTTGATTATCACGTTTCGGCGCACGAGAGAATTCGTAGAAAACATAAAATACATCCCCACCGCTCCGCCGCTAAATTCGTTATCCTCGATGAGGTTGTCCGCCGAGTACATCGTATGCACGGCGTAGCGGTTGTTTTTGCCGAAATTTTTGCGGATTACGTTGTTGCTAGAAAACCACGCCACGATGTCGCGGCTGTTATAGACGTAGTTTCGCTCGATCAAATTTTCGTGTGAATACCACGCGCGCACGGCGTCTCCGCGTCTAGGCACGTCAAAGCCCTCTTTTGACGTGATGTTGTTATCTCTTATCACGGCTTGGTTGCATTCTGATAGCTCGATACCGAAAAGCACGTCTTTAAAGCGGCTTTTTTCTACCAAAAGATTATTGCCTTTTAGGCAACTAACGCCGGCGTCTAGTTCCATCTGGCTCGTGCCGCTGCCCTCGATGTTTAAATTTATGAGTTTAACGTTTTTTGCCGTTACTTTTATCACGCTTGATTTGCGGTCGCCTCGTATCACGGCGTTTTCGCCTTTGCCTATTATCGAGAGCGGTTTATCGATTATGATATTTCCCTCGTAAAGGCCGTCGTTTAGGCGCAAGATGTCGCCCGGTTCCGCAGCGTTTATAGCGTCTTGCAGCGGACCGGCGAAGGCCGTCAAATTTAGCGCGCAAAAGAGCAAAAGCTTAAATTTCATTTCGCGTCTTTGAGCTCTTTTTTCTTTGAAAATACGGCCAGAATACAAAGCGCGCTCATAGCCATCATCACCCAAAATCCTATGCTAGGATACGAGTGCGTCGTAAATTGCGCGACCTTGCCGTCGCCAAGCACTGTAGGCATAAACGGTTTTATCTTAAACGCGCCCCACTCTTGCATATTGTGTCCGTACCAGTATAGCCAGCCCGCAAACGCGCCCATGAAAAGCAGCGGAGCGATGGTTGGAAGCACCATGAGCAGGGAGTTAAATTTGCCGTCGTAGTATAAAAATGCTAGCATGCAAAGCGTGGAAATAAGCAGATAATAAGGCGCAATAGCACGCTCGACGTTGCCGCCGTGCTCCATCGGATACATGCCGATGTAGTGGTTTATAGTGTTCATCTCGTGCACGTCGCCGCTGTATCCGTCAACGTGAAAATAAACCGGGATACCGTCAGGAAAGGCGTCTTTAGGGTAGTTTGGCGCTTCAAGCGCGACGTACCAGATAGGAAAAGAGGGCGTGCCGATCTCGGCTTTTTGCTCGATCATCTTTTCCAGACTGCTTGCGACGTCCTTTGGCATCAGGTGGTTTTTGTACTGAAACGAGGTGTAAAGGTCGTAAATTTTATACGAATACCCGGCAAGCGGCTCGCCCGCGGCGATCTTGGCCTTGGCTCCAAAAAAGCCCAGCACCGGGATCGTAAAACAAACGGTCATCAAGACTAACGCGATAATAGTGTAAATTTGATACTTCTTCATCGTTTCTCCTTTATTAAATTTAAAAAATTTTTCGCAAAACGCTTTTTAAATTTAACGTAGGAGGCTCGGGTTACGCGTGCCGAGCCTCAAATTTAGCGGACTGATTCGGACCGCTAAGCCCGAATCAAATTTGGATTACATTCCCGCGTTTTCGTCGATCCATTTTAGATATTCGATGATATCTTTGATCTCTTGGTCGCTCATGTGCTGATTAGGCATCCTGAGGTTAAAGAAATCTATCATGGATTTGACGTACTCGTCGTTGTAAAATTTAGCAGGATCTTTGATAAAGTCAAACACCCATTTCTCGCCGTTTTCGTGGCGCAAAAGAACGCCGGTTAGATCAGGGCCCGAGCTAACCTGACCGATAACGTGGCAGCCGTTACAACCGCCTTTTAGATAGGCTTCTTCGCCTTTGGAGGCAGCCGGGCTCATAGGCGTAGCGATCTCTTTAGCTAGGTTGTTTTTGGCTCTTAGGCCGACGTCCGCGGTTTTAACCATATACTGCCATACTTGGTACTCCCATAGGATCGCGCCGTTTACGTCGCCTTTTTTGTAGGCTTCGTCGGCTTTTGCTTTTACTTCAGGGATTTTGCCGTACTGATCCAGCGCGTCGGTAACTAGCTCTTTTACCTTAGGATATTTTTCGTAATGCTTCTCTTTTAGATACGTAACGACGCTTTGGATAACCTCGTCGGTAGCTTTATTGGTAGCGATTACTTTATCGTACTCGGCTTTTAGAGCTTCTGGGCTTAGGGTTTTTAGCTTGCTTGCTTTGGCGGATTCGTATTTTTTGTTCGGATCTTTAACTAGCAAGTAACCCATCATCTCAAGGTGCAGCGCAGAGCAAAACTCTGTGCAGTAGTAAGGGAACACGCCCTCTTCGTCCGCTACGAAATTTACAGTCGCTGTTTTACCCGGCTCTAAAGACGCATGGATGTTGTAAAGATCCACGGTAAAGCCGTGCGTCTCGTCCTGGGCGCGCTCTAGGTTCGTTAGGTGGATAGTTACGTTGTCGCCTTTATTTACCTCGATGTGCTCAGGGTTGATGTGGCTTCTGATCATCGTAGCATAAACGGTTACGTTTTTGCCGTTACGCTCGACTCTCTCCTGTCCGGCAAGAGTTACGAACGGACTTTCTTTGCCCGTGCGAGAGTTTGTTCCCATCGTATAGGTAGTAGCCGGTTTTAGCTTGCTAGCTGCGATCGAAACTACGTCGTGAGGCTCGCCAAGAGGTATCGGCATATCGTATAAAAGCTCCATCTTAGCGCCCGTGATGTCGATAAGCTGGTGGTTTTGCGGGTGAAGAGGACCTACCGGGTTAAAGCGATCGATCGAAAGTTTATCAAGAGCGATAGCGTATTTACCCTTAGGTTTTGACGATTTACCCTCCATAGTATCAAGGTGTCCGATGTTGTAGTGGACGTTGATCCTATCTAGGACTTTTAGATTTTTATAGTCCCATTTCACGATCTGGCTATCGACGTAAAGAGAGGTGTAGATGATGCCGTCTTTTTCGTCAAAAGAGTTGTGCAGAGGTCCAAGGCCAAGTTCGACTTGTCCTTGCAAGCTCTTTGCCATATCAAGCACTGGGATGCCGTACGGATCGGTGCCGGCGAACTCTTTTTTGTCGATTAGGTTTTTGATCTTTTTAAAATCATAAACCGTCGCGTGAGTATCTAGCTTGCCGCCGATAACGATATAACGGCCGTCAGGAGTGACGTCTACGCCGTGCGGGCTCTTTGGCTCAGGGATCAAAAATAGCGCGCCGGCTTTAACCGCGGCGTCTATCGTAACTACTCTATGGCCGTTTATCTCCATGTAGTTTTTCTTATCCTGAGCTAGTTTTTCTAAAATTTGCCAGTTATAAACGTGCAAATAGTCCGTGTCGTTTCTGCTCGCGCCCGCTTCAAACGGAGGCAAGCCCTTTTCGATACCGCCCGTATACATCTCGGAGTTTATCGAGTTTGTAAACGCCCAGCCGAAGCTCTCGCCCTTACCTGCGTCGCTTAGGTCTTGCCAGTATGGAGGAAGCTCGAGCGAGAAGGAAGCTTTCTCGTCTATCTTGCCTTTTGGATAGTCGAATTTCCAAAAAGTTACCGCACCGCGGAAAACCGCTTCGTATTCGTCCATCGAGTGATAGCCGTTATCTAGCGGAGCCGCGTACTGCGCCGCTTCGATGACGTATTCGCTGTTTGGAGTGATAAAGCTACCGCCGTGTTCGCTTTTCATGATAGGGTTAACCACGATCTGAGTCGTCTCAAAATCGTGTAAATTTATCACCGCGATGCGAGGGTTGGCCTTGTCGTTGATGAAAAGATAATCGCCGACGTATTCGCCGTTTTTCTCCGTAAGAGCAGGGTGGTGAGTGTCGCCCCACGTGATTTGTTTGCCTCTGATGGCGCCGCTTTTTAAGATGGCTTTAGACTCCTCGTCGTAGCCGTATCCCTGCCAAGGCTCGGGCGTAAAGACGCCGATATACTTGTAAATCCTCATCGAAGGCACGCCGTAAACCATCACCTGTCCGCTTTGGCCTCCTGAGGAAAATACGATGTAGTCGTCTTTTTTACCGCTTGGCTGATACGTTTTAGCGGCCGCTAGGACGTCTTTTTCCGTTAGCCCGCGCGCTTTCATGATAGCTTGTAGGTCGCTATCCGCCGCACACGCGCTGCTAATGGTAAACGCGAGGCCCGCAGCCGCAACGATACCGCAACTAAGTAGTTTGTTCATTGAAAATCTCCTTTCCTAAGATTTTTTCTTGTAAATTTGGATCTCGCCGTTTATGCTAACGGTTATGACGCTATCTTCGTCGTTAAAAATTTTTATCACGGCGTCAGAGTTTTTGCCTATTTTTTCTATCTGTTTAAACTCCGCGTCGCTTCGTAAAATTTCGCCGTTTCCAAGCCCGATATAAACTTTATCCTCTACGACTAGTAGGCTTTTAACGCGCGAATTTGAGATTTTGTAAATTTGAATTTCTGCGTCCGTCAAATTTGCGTTTGTTGTGCCGTTAGTCAAATTTAGATCCGCTCTGTTTTGCGCGTTTTTGACGGCGGTCAAATTTACGCTTGCGTTTTCTTTGTCGCTTGTTTGAGTTAAATTTGCTTCGGCGGTCAAATTTGCCGCGCTAGGCTGCTTGCTTGCTAAATTTTCGTTCGTAAAATTTCCATCTGCGTCAAATTTGAGGCTCGCTATCTCGCCGCTAGCAAGTCCGAAAATCACGCCCGAGTTTATCTCCGCCGCGCTCAAGGCTACGGATTTTAATTTGCCTAGATTTTTTGCCTTCATCGTGCTTAAATTTACGCTAAAAACCGATCTATCCCAGCTAGTTATCAGCGCGGCGCCGTTTAAAATTTTACAGGTTGCGATACGATATGCGCCGTTAAGATTGGCGCGCGTCAGCTTTTTTGACGCAACGTCGTAGGAGATAAAGGCGTCTTTGCCGGCGACCGCGTAAATTTTGCCGTTTGCGACGTGAAGGTGCGTTATCTGCGCATCAAGGCTTAAATTTGAAAGATTCAGCATGCCGGCAAAAGAGCTAAAATCATCGCTAAATTTAGCTATCTCGCCGCCCGCAAATCCTGCATATAAATTTGCGCCGTCAAAAGCCAGAGAGGTTATCTCATCTGTTTTAACGTCAAATTTGCTTATAGGTTTTAAGTCTTTTTGATTAAGTATTTTTAGCAAATTTTTGGCATCGTAGACGGCTAGTATTTTGTTTTGCTCGCTATATGCGCAGCTTTTTACGTCGAGGCTAGCCGTAGCGCTAACATCGCTTGCGAAGGAGAAAACAAATAGAGCGCATACGAGCGCTATAATTTTCATAAGTGTCTTTCAAATTTAAATTTTCTATTAATGAAACTATACAACCGGAAGGCTTAAAGTATATTGATTTAAATCAAAATCGTTAATAATTGAGTATAAAAAAATATCTTTGTGTTATAACGTAACACCTACAATTTACGAAATAATAAAGCTGTTATCATTTCAGATTTTCCAGTGTTTTCTTGATATTTTGCGCCGTTAGATTGGAGATCTCGGCGACAAATTTATCGTTTTTGTCTAGTATGTATAGCGAGGAGCTATGAGCGACGGAGTACTCTATAGCGGATTTTTCGAGCAACACCTTTTGATACTTCACGCCGTAGCTTTTTGCAACCTTAGGCAGATCGTCTAACACTATGCCGTAAGAATTCGGATAAAAATACTTCGCATACTCGTCGACGTTTTTAGGTTCGTCGCGCTCTGGATCGAGAGTGACGAAAATCACGACGATATCGTCTCGTTTAATTTCGTTTAAAACGCCCGAAAGGATACCTAGAGTCGCAGGGCAGACGTCTGGGCAGGTGGTGTAGCCGAAGTAGATAATCTTATTTTTGCCCTCAAAGCTCTTTAGACTCACCGCGCCGTTTGCGCCTTGGCCGGCAAGAGCGTATTTGTTTGAGTAGAGTGCGAGATAGCCTGCACCAAGAACCGTTAAAATCAGTACAAGTACGATAAGAAGCTTTTTCATCATCCGCCCTTTCAAGTGAAATTTGCGCCTATTGATGCAAGTCGAAGTCTATATAAAGTCCGCTTTTTTTACCGTTTTCTAGCACCTCGAAACGGTATCTCATGATGTTTATCAGGCACGCGCTTAGCACGATGTTTGATATGTAGGCGTTGTCGCGCTTTTCGACTTCGGCCTTTATGACGCCCATGTCCATATTTACGCCGTGGATCTCAAGGCTTGGGTTTTTAAATCCTTCTAGTCCCTCTATGCGAACGATCGTCGGCTGCATCGTGTAAATAGGCTTTGGCGAGAGGCTAAATTTAACCGTCTTGCCGCGAAACTCCACGCCGCAGGAGTGCTCGGCGTTCATATCGCAAGGAAGCGGGGTTAAATTTGCCCCCACATCCTCTGCGCTCAAAAAGTCCTCTTGCGCTTGCGGTTTAAAAAACAGATACGCCGAGGCACCTAAAACACCGACTAGAAGGACTAAAATTATGAGAAATTTTTTCATTAATGCTTGTGATGTCCGCCGTGATCGTGTCCGTGTTCGCCGTCTTTTTTAGCTACGACCGACTTTGCGACGATGTCTTTTACTTCGAGTTTTTGTCCGTTGTCAAACTCTAGCGTAGCGTCTAGTTTGTCGCCCTCTTTGATCGGGGCTTTTACGTTCATCAGCATCACGTGCAGACCGCCCGGTTTTAAATTCGCCTCGCCCATCGCAGGCACCTCGATATTTTCTATTTGCACCATTTTTTTCATACCGTCTACGTCTTTATGCGTGTGTATCTCGCCTGTAGCGGCTGCGGGAGAGCTAGCGCCGATTAGTTTTACCGGTTTATCCGTGTTGTTTTTGATATCGAAAAACAGAGCCGTATTTTTTGCGCCAGGAGGTGTAGCCTTGGCGTAGATATCAACGATCTCGATATCTGCGGCATTTGCAAAGCCCAAAGAGGCGACTACTAGCGATAAAGCTAAAAATTTGCTTTTCATTTTTTGCGTCCTTTTACGTGGAATTTTGATATTCGCTATTGTAACACAAAATAAAGGTTTTTTAAAATTTTTAAGAGAAAATGTAATATAATTCCAACCTTTATTACGAAAATACGCAACGTTAGGAAAATTTTGAAAAAACTACTCGGCTTACTTATTTTTTCTATCTTTTTTTCTCAAATTTTAGCCGCCGAGGCTTTAGCGGACGCAAATTTGACGGGGGCTAAATACTGGCTGGAAAAGCTAGGCGCAGCCGACGTTAGATACGGCTACTACGAGGCCAAGACTAAAATCATTGTCGTAAATAAAGCGCAAAAAACCCTGCAAAGCTTCGAGTATGCAGGCGGTGCGCTGGAGCAAATTTTTTCGCAAAGCGTGATAACGGGCAAAAGCGGGGATAAATTTAAAGAAGGCGACCTAAAAACTCCGGTCGGAGTTTACGACGTTACGGATAAATTTACGCCGCCCGATCCCTTTTATGGACCGCTTGCGATGTCGTTATCGTACCCAAACGCCCACGACAAAGCCGCACAAAAAACGGGCGGAGGCATCTGGATACACGGACTGCCGATGAAAGGCAAACGCGAGGACGAAGTAAAAACGCGCGGCTGCGTGGCGTTTAACAACGACGCGCTGGTGAAATTCGGCCAACTGATCGGCAGCGAGGGCGTCGTGATAATCAGCGAAAGCCAGAAGGTAGACGCTAGCAAAGACGACGTCGCGCGCGTACTGGCGCATCTGCACGAGTGGCTGCAGGCGTGGCGAGATAACGAAACTAAAATTTACCTCGGCTTTTATGCGGACGAATTTGTAAAAATAGACGGTAAAAACGCGCTAACGAGGGCTAAATTTGCCGAAAATAAAAAGAGAATTTTCGCGCTAAACGAAAAAAAGAGCATAAAAGCTTCAAATTTTAGCGTTACGCCGTACCCAAACGTCAAAGGGCAAAATCTTTTTAGAGTAGTTTTTGATGAGGATTACATTGCGCCTAGTCACGAATTTAAGGGGCAAAAAGAGCTCTACGTGCGGCTAGATAAAGATAAATTTAAAATCTTAACGGAGAAGTAAATGCAAGAAAAAAAAGAAATAGTAAAAAATCAGATCGAGGAAATTTTAAAGACTAGGAGCGAGTTTTTCGCCGAGCTAGACCGCCAAGTGCCAAAGGTTGCGGGCACTGACGTGTTTGACTTCGCGGCGGTTAAAGAGGCAGATCTAAAGGCGCTTTACGCTAAATTTTACTCTTACGATTATAGTATTAGGAAGCTGCTTCCTAACGTTTATGAGGCGTTTGGCGTAAAATTCAATGTCTGAACTCGTTTTAAACAGATCCGCCTACATCCATAATCTAACTAAAATTTGCGCCAAAGCCGGCGGCAAAGATCGCGTGATTTTGGTGCTAAAAGACAATGCCTACGGTCACGGAGCGGCGCTTGTAGGGCGCGAGGCGGCGAGCTACGGCATCAAATTTTGCGCGGTCAAAAACGAAGCCGAGGCGCGCGAGCTAGAGCCCTTTTTCGAGCACATTCTCATCCTTTCGCATATCCCGCACGGCGGCGAGAGCGAGCGATTTATCTACGCGGTAAACGACATTTCGCTGATTGCTAAATTTAAAAAAGGCGTGCGCGTGCATATCGCAGTCGATACGCTCATGCACCGAAACGGCGTGGCGGTGGGCGAAGTACGTGCGGCGTGCGAGGCGGCTTTGACGCACGGACTGCAAATTTGCGGCGCATTTACGCACTTTAGAAGCGCTGAAGAGCTTAGTAGCGATTATTTCGTGCAGAGGCAAAATTTCGCCGCGGCAAAAGCCGTAGTGCGGGAAATTTGCGGCGAGAGAGATTTGGTCTTTCACTCGCACAACTCCGCTGCGACCGAGCGTTTTGGCGAGCTAGCGGGCGAGTACGTACGCGTTGGCATCGCCGCCTACGGCTACGCGCAGTTTGACGAGAGCTTAGGGCTAAAGCGCGTGGCGTCGCTCTGGGCGCATAAGGTTAGCGGCAGAGTGCTAAAAAAGGGACAAT
Organism: Campylobacter sp.; assembly: GCF_052170435.1. Classification (GTDB taxonomy): domain Bacteria; phylum Campylobacterota; class Campylobacteria; order Campylobacterales; family Campylobacteraceae; genus Campylobacter_A. The sequence goes on along the minus strand of NZ_JBQNAN010000019.1, from coordinate 18,888 downwards.
GCGCGGGATACGGCGCTAAATTTTGCGCGAACGAGGATATGCAAATCGCCGTTTACGACCTAGGCTACGGCGACGGATTGCTGCGCTACGCGGGCGAGGGCGAGCTAAAGACTGCCGGCGGACAGCGGTTGCTCGGCAAAATGTCGATGGATAGCTTTTGCTGCGAAGACGCGGGCGATAAAATTTGCGTATTTGACGACGCGCGCATTTGGGCAGATTTTTTCGGCACGATTAGTTATGACGTCTTGACCAAGCTCTCGCCTAGCATCTCGAGGCGGTTTGAGTAAAACTTCTCGTAAGTGCGCTTGAGCGCGCAGGTAGCAAACCCTGCGCGCAGAACTAGCGACAAAAGCTAGCTTTCCGAATTTATGAGCTTAGTTTGCGATTTTTAAAAGCGTAAATTTGTCGTCTTATTCAAATTTACGCCTAATTTTGCCTAATATCGGCTCGCGGTTTTGTAAATTTGAGACATTGTTTGGCGGTCAAAAAATTTATCGCTTTTTTTCTTGGGCGGATCGTGCTAATTTTGCCTAAGCGTCAGGTTTGCTAAATTTTGTTTACCGATTTATAGCCTGCCATATCAGCGGGCAAAGCATTTTATGTTTTAAGGCGCTACCGTATTTGCTTTATGCCTCTATGCCGGCGTTTTTAATTTGGATTTGCGATAAAATCGGACGAGATTCTATGCGGCTAAATTTTCGTAGCGGCGTCAAATTTACGCTGGGTTGGCGCGAGCCGCATTTTGCAAAAACCGAAGCGGAGCATTTGGCTAAGCAGGCAAAAATTATTTAAATTTACTTCAAAATATCCCGAAGCGCCGTTTTTAGATCGCTAAATTTAAAGCTAAATCCGCTTTTTATCAAGGCTTGCGGATAGACTTTCGCGCCTTCAAGCAGTACGCTTGATCCCTCGCCCAGTATCAAATTTAACGCAAATTTAGGCACTTTAAAAAACGTCGGTCGCCCCAAAACCTCGCCTAAAATTTTAGTAAATTCGCCGTTTGTGCTAGGAGTCGGCGAAACGAGATTAAAAACGCCGCTTTGGCGGTTTTGCAAGGTAAATTTAAACGCCTCTAGCAAATCAGCGATGTGAATCCAGCAAAACGCCTGCTCGCCGCTGGCGATCTTGCCGCCAAGACCGAGCCTAAATGCCGGCAGCATCTTAGCTAGCGCGCCGCCTCGCCCCAGCACCACGCCTAGGCGAAATATCGCCGTTTGCGTCCGCGCCTTAGCGGCCTCGCTCTCCCACTCGCATGCTAGCTCGCCCAAAAATCCGCGGTCAAATTTGACCGAGCTCTCGTCGTGGCCAAGCCCGTTTTCATATATCCCCACGGCTGAAGCGCTGATGAAAAAGGGCGGGTTTTCTAGCTCGTTTATAGCGCAAACCAGCGTGCGCGTAGTCTCTATCCTGCTTGCGCGAAGGCGCTTTTTATAGGCCTCGCTCCATCTTGCGGCGATAGAAGCGCCGGCTAAATTTATAACCGCGTCGCAGCCTTTGATGATGTCTTTGAGCGCGTCTTTGTCGGCATAGGCGGCCCTTGGGATAGCTACTATCTCGTATCCCCAGGCTCTGAAAAAGCGGCATAGTTCGCCGCCGATAAATCCGCTCGCTCCGTTTACGGCTATTTTCATATTTTGCCTTTTTGATAAATTTACTTTTACGCGGGCGGTCAAATTTGACGCGACGCGGAGTCAAATTCGGCTTTAACTTAAGGCCAGAAGCCGAGCCGTTTTGCTTAAATTTAACGGCGAAACGAGGGCTTAAATTTGCCAGTCAAATTTACTTTCTAAAATACCCTTTCACGCCGCTTCCGCCGTCTAGTTGCGAACGTAAATTTTCTAGCGCGGCGATGCGGTCTTGGGTGCTCGGGTGCGTGCGAAACAGCGAGCCCAGCGCGCTTTTTACGCCGCTAAAAGGGTTGATGATAAACATATGCGCGCTTTGTTCGTCGGCGTTTGCCATCACGCGTCCGCGCGCGTAGTCCTCGAGCTTTCGCAGCGCGCCGGCTAGGTGCTGAGGCTTGCCCGTTATCATCGCTGCGCCCCTGTCGGCCTCAAACTCCCGCGCCCGCGAGATCGCCATGCGTATGATCGTGGCGGCTAGCGGCATGATGACGGCTAGAGCGATTAGCATCAGAGGATTTTGCTTGCCTTGACGATTCGCCGCGCCAAACTGCGCGAAATTCGCCAGTATCGCGATCGCGCCCGCAAATACAGCCGCGATAGAGCCCGTCAGGATGTCGTAGTGGCGCACGTGGCTTAGCTCGTGAGCTAGCACGCCCTCGATCTCGTCTTTGTTTAGCAGATTTAGCAGCCCTTCGGTCACGGCCACTGCGGCGTGGCTGGGGTTACGACCCGTGGCGAAGGCGTTTGGAACGGCTTCCGGGATGATGTAGATCTTTGGCATCGGCAAATTTGCCTTCGCGCAAAGCTCGCGCACGATCTGATAAAGCCCAGTCGCATGCGCTTCGTCCACCGGCACGGCTTGGTAATGTTTTAGCACGAGCGTATCCGAGAAAAAATACGAAAAGAAATTCATCCCAAGCGCAATCAAAAATGCCACCAGCATGCCGCTAGTGCCGCCTATCGCGCCGCCCACGGCTACGAAAAGCAGCATTAGCACCGTCATCAAAAATGCAGTTTTAAAAAGTTCCATTTGTTTCCTTTGCTCGTAAAATTTTACGAAAATATCTCGCCGCCCTCTTTTATCTTTTTTATGAGGGCAAAAATATCTCGTTCCGCTAGTCGCATCGGAGCCGATCCTAGCGCGCCTAGGTCGTTAAAATAAATAGCATCGTCCGAGTTTAATTTTATGAAAAATCCAAGGTCGCCGTCTTGGCCTATCATATAAAAACCCGGCTCGTAAAGCGCTACTTCGTAGGTTTCGTTTCGCTCGGCTAAAGACGCGCACCCGTATAGATAGACGCCCGCTCCCGCTTCGTTAAAAACATCCACGCACTCCTCGCCATCGATACTTTCTAAAAATTTTAGATATAACGGCGGGAATTTGATCATCGTTTATCTTTGCCTATTACGGCGTTTTTAAATATCGCGACGTCCGTGCCCGTCTCGCTAAGCGCGGCTAGCTCGTTTCGGCTCTCTATAACGACGCAAATTTGAGCGTCAAATAGATAATCCTGCGCCAGCTTTGCCGCCTTGCTCGCAAGCTCGCGGGGCACTACGATAAATTTCGCTCCAGCCGCGTTTGCGACGATGATTTCGTTTAGATTTTCCGCCTCGACGCTAAACTGGGCGCCGAGCTCCTGCGCGCGCTTTATCGCGGCCTCGTCAAATTTAAATAAATTTTGCTTGCCCGCTTCGATCTGCCGAGCACTTTCGCGCCAAAATATCGGCTCATATGGCACCAGTTCGTGTCCGATTAATTGCATTTCTACTCCTTTTTGCTTTGCATACAGTCTTGGCAGACATATCCGCCGCCGCTTATTACGGCGTCTTTAGCCTCTATGAAGGTACCGCACTTTTTGCATTCGACGAAATTTTGGGCCTCTTTGTCCTCTTTTTTTGCGCCGCCTTTTATGCCTCTTTTGACGCGGGTTTTAAAAAATATCAAATAAATCGCGATTAAAACCGCCAAAAAAGCCAAAATTTTAAATAACATCGCCGCCCTTTATAAGTACGTAATTTCGGTTGCCGCGCCCATAAATTTGAGCCTTGAGCCCATCTAGCTCGCTTTGTACGCTGCTTCCTTTGTAAAGTAAAATTTGAGTTTGCGCACCCAAAAAACCGTTGCAAATCCCAAGCAAATCTTTCGTTTTCATTAGTGCTCGGCTAGTGATAAGCTGCGCCGTAAAGGCCTCGCCGTCCTCGATCTTGCAAGATTTTACGCGCACGTTGGTTAAATTTAGCTCGGCCTTGACGTAGCTTAAAAACGCCGATTTTTTCGGACTGGGCTCAAAGAGATGCCACTGGCACTCCCTTAAAATCATCGCGAGAAATATCGCCGGAAAGCCCGCTCCGCTACCGACGTCGATCGCCGTTTTAGCGCCCCAAATTTGCGGGAAAATTTCAAGCGGAGCTATGCTGTCTGCTATCTGCTCGTTTAAATTTTTGTAGTTAGTTAGGCTGTGCACGCGGTTAAATTTAGCCAAAATCTCGCTAAATTTCGCCGTTTGCGCGTCAAAGTCCAGCGGCAGGTCAATTTTCATCTAGCATATGCCCCATCTGCTCTTTTTTCACGCGCAGGTAGTTTTCGTTAAATTTGTTCGCGTGTATCACGATCGGCACGCGAGAGACGATCTGTACGCATTTTAGCCCCGACAGTTTTTTTGGGTTATTGGTTAGCAAATTTATCTTTTCGATGCCGAAGTGCTTTAAGATAAAATCCACGATCTCATACGTGCGCTCGTCGGCCTTAAAGCCTAGCTGGTGGTTTGCCTCGATGGTATCAAAGCCCTCGTCTTGCAGATGGTAGGCGTTTACTTTGTTTAGTAGGCCGATATTTCGCCCCTCTTGGCGCAGATAGATCACCATACCGCCGTGCTCTTCGATGTATTTTAGGCTGGCTTCGAGCTGGTCGCGGCAGTCGCATTTTAGGCTACCGATCGCATCGCCCGTTAGGCACTCGGAGTGGATGCGGACGTTTACGACCTCGCCGAAAGGTTTTTTGTAAATCGCCAAATGTTCCTTCTCGCCCTCCTTAAACGCCTGTATCTCAAACGTCCCGAAACGAGAGGGCAAATTCGCCGTATTTGAAAGCTCGATATTCATAAAATTTTAACTCCTATTATGTTACACTAAGCGTAAATTGTAGCGAAGTAAAAGGAAAATTATGTTTAAACGTTTTAGAAGACTCAGGATAAATCCCGCGATCAGAGAGATGGTGCGCGAAACCAGCGTTGCGGCGAGCGATTTTATCTATCCGCTTTTCGTCGTCGAAGGCAAGGGCGTGAAAAAAGAGATAAGCTCGATGCCGGGCGTCTTTCAGATGAGTTTGGACGAAATTTTAAAAGAGTGCGAAATCGTGCGAAATTTAGGCATAAAAGCGGTGATATTGTTTGGAATCCCGAGCCTAAAAGATAGCGTAGGCAGCGATGCTTTGAGCGATGAAGGCATCATAGCGACCGCGCTTCGGGCGATAAAGGATAAATTTGCAGATCTCGTCGTGATAACCGATCTTTGCTTTTGCGAGTACACCGATCACGGCCACTGCGGTATCCTAGATCACGTCCATCAGACCGTCGATAACGACGCGACGTTAGAAATTTCCGCTAAACAAGCGCTGATCCACGCTAAAAACGGCGCCGATATGATCGCTCCAAGCGGTATGATGGACGGCATCATCGCTACCTTGCGCGGGGCGCTGGATGTGAGCGGATACGAAAATTTGCCGATTATGGCGTATTCGACCAAATTTGCTTCGGCATACTATGGACCGTTTCGCGACGTAGCCGAATCAGCGCCTAGCTTCGGAGATAGAAAAAGCTATCAGATGGATAGCGCAAACCGCCTAGAAGCCGTGAGCGAGAGCCTAGAAGACGAGGCGCAGGGTGCCGATATCTTGATGGTAAAGCCCGCTCTTGCGTATCTAGATATCATCCGCGATCTGCGCGAGGCGACGAGACTGCCGATCTGCGCGTATAACGTGAGCGGCGAATACGCCCTGCTAAAAGCCGCGGCAAAAGCGGGCGTCATAGACTACGAGCGAGTAATGATGGAGACGCTGGTCGGGTTTAAGAGGGCGGGGGCGGATTTAATAATAAGCTATCATGCTAAAGAAGCCGCCGCTTTACTAAGAAAATAGCGGCTTGTCTTGTGAGCGTCTTTAAATGAGTTTCTGCTTCACTTGCGTTTCGCAGCTGCAAGCAGAGGAAATTTTAAGTCTGCGGCAGACTACTTGTCTAGCCTTGACTTAAAATTTCTGCACAACATTTAAATCCATCTCACAATACTTCGCCTTAAAAATTTGTGGGCAAATTTGGGAATAAGGGGACAAAATGCGGCACTTTTTGACGCTAAACGACTTCGGTAAAGACGAAATTTTAGAAATGATAAATTTGGCGCGCGAGATAAAAAAAGAGGCAAAGGCGCGAGATTTTAAACCGTATCTAAAAGATCAAAAACTGGCGATGATATTTGAGAAAAGCTCGACTAGAACGCGCGTAAGCTTTGACGTGGGGATGAACGAGCTTGGCGGGCACGCGCTGTTTCTTAGCTCGAGCGATATCCAGATCGGGCGCGGCGAACCGATAAAAGACACTGCGCGCGTGATCTCGCGAATGTGCGATCTCATCATGGCTCGCGTAAATTGCCACGAGACGCTCGAGGAATTTGCCAAATTTAGCCGCGTGCCCGTGTTAAACGGCCTTAGCGACAAATTTCACCCAGTACAGCTGATGGCGGACTATCTCACGATGCTAGATTTTGACGCTAGCGGCTGCGTAGCCTATGTGGGCGACGGCAACAACATGGCCCACTCGTGGCTGATGCTAGCCTCTAAACTCGGCCTAGAGCTAAGAATAGCCACGCCTGCGGGCTACGAACCGGACGCTGATATAGTAAATTTAGCGATAGAAAACGCGCAAATTTCGGGAGCTAAAATTTATATAACTCAGGACGTAAAAGAAGCCGTATCGGGCGCTAACGTCGTTACGACCGACACTTGGGTCTCGATGGGGCAAGAGGCGGAAAAAGAAAAGCGCCTGAGGGAATTTGCCGGATTTTGCGTGGATGAAAATTTGATGAAATTAGCCGCGTCTGGCGCGATATTTTTGCACTGCTTGCCGGCCTACCGCGGATACGAGGTGAGCGAGGCGGTGTTTGAAGCGCATGCGGATGAGATTTTTGCAGAAGCCGAAAATAGACTGCACGCGCAAAAAGGCGTGATGGTGTGGCTTGATAGGCATCGAAACGGGTAAGTTAAGGAAGTAAATGAAAGAAAAAAATCTACAAAAAACATACGAAAAAATCGACGAAATTTCGGGCGAGCTCGGGATAAAAGATGGCGAAAAGACGATATTTGAGATCGTGCCGACGAGCGATCCTAATCAAATGAGCCTCAGCCTAAAAAGCGGCTCGTGGGACGGGGTGGAGCCGTGGTTCGGCATTGACGAAAATCAAAATTTACACACGATGGTTTCGTTAAAATCGCTCTCGCAGCTCATCGAAGCCTACCGCAACGTCCAAAAAGAAAATTTCGAGCTAAGGCTCGAAAAGACGATCTGGCAGAACGTGCCGATAGATTTCGCCGACGTTTGGGTCGTGGCGATGGACGAGATACGCAAGATCGCCGCAAAAAATAAAAACAAAAAAAGCATAGACGTAAATTTGGAAAAACTGGTAAAGGGTATCAAAAAGCAGTATCCAAATTTGTTCGTCGATATGGAGAATATAATGAAAAACGCAAGGAATAAAACGCTATGATAGATTTTGACGCTTACGTGAAGTATTCGCGCCCGGGACCGCGATACACGAGCTATCCGACCGCACCCGAGTTTAGCGATAAATTTAGCTACGAGGACTACCTGCGGGAGCTAAAAAACCGCGACGCCTCGCGCCCGCTTTCGCTTTATTTGCACCTGCCGTTTTGCCGCAGCGCCTGTTATTTTTGCGGTTGCAACGTAATTTATACGAGCAAAGAGGACCGCAAAACGCGGTACATGGAGTATCTGCAAAAAGAGCTCGATCTGCTAGCGGCGAACCTCGACACGAGCGCGCCCGTGCTACAAATGCACTTTGGCGGCGGCACTCCGACTTTTTACGGCGCGGATCAGCTCGATGAAATCATAAAAATGATAAAGGCTAAATTTAAAAATTTCTCGCCCGAGGCTGAAATCAGCTGCGAAATCGACCCAAGATTTTTGACCCGCGAGCAGCTTGACGTGCTCGTCTCTCACGGCTTTAACCGTATCAGCTACGGCGTGCAGGACTTTGACGAGCGCGTGCAAAAAGAGATCCACCGTATCCAGCCTTACGAAATCACCAAAAACGCCGTGGATATGGCGCGCGCTAAGGGCATAAACTCGATAAATATGGACCTGATCTACGGTCTGCCGTATCAGACGCTAGAGAGCTTTAAAGCGACGCTGGATAAGGCTCTGACGCTGTCTCCGGACCGCCTGGCGGTGTTTAACTACGCGCACGTGCCGTGGATAAAAAAATCTATGCGTAAATTTGACGAAGCTACGCTACCTAGCCCTAAAACCAAGCTTGAAATTTTAAAATACACGGCCGAGTTTTTTATCAAAAACGGCTACAAAATGATCGGAATGGATCACTTTGCAAAGCCGGGCGACGAGCTTTTCGGCGCGCTTGCCAACGGCACGCTTCATCGAAATTTCCAAGGCTACACGACTAAGGGCGGAGCCGATCTAATCGGCATCGGACTAACTAGTATCGGCGAGGGGCAAAGATACTACGCTCAAAATTTCAAGGACATGGACGAATACGAAAAGGCCCTGGATAGCGGCGTTTTGCCGTATTGCAAGGGTATTTATCTAACTGGCGACGATCTAATAAGAAAAGCCGTGATAATGAGTCTAATGAGTAACTTTGCGCTCGATATCAAGGCGGTCGAAGCCAAATTTGACATCAAATTTTTCGAGTATTTTAAGGATGATTTGGTCGAGCTTGAAAATTTGAGCGAATTCGTAACCGTAACGCCCGAAAAAATCAGCGTAAACGAGACCGGCACGCTAATCATCCGCAATATCGCGATGTGCTTTGACGCGTATTTGAAAAAAATACCGGAAAATTTACGCCGATTTTCAAAAACGGTTTGATGGATGGGTATGTTTAAATTTAGCGAAATTTCAGATAAATGCGTAAAATGCGGCAAATGCATCCAAGTCTGCACGATCCACAAGATAAACTCCGACGAAACGACCTCTCCGCGCGGATTCTTGGATCTCGTAGGGGCTTACGAGCGCGGCGAGCTAAAGCTCGATAAAAGCACAAAAAATATCTTTGAGAGCTGCTTTTTGTGCACGAACTGCGTCGAGGTATGTCCAAACTCCTTGCGCGTGGATACGGCGATAGAAAACGTCCGTCGCGACATCGCCGATAAATTTGGTATCGCGTGGTACAAAAAAGCGTTTTTTTGGTTGCTTCGCCACCGAGCGGTTATGGATTTTTGCGCGAGGCTGGGATATGTGTTTCAAAGCTGCGCGTTTAAGATCCGCAAAGGCGCTATGAGCCCGAGGTTTAGCCTACCGATGGTGAAAAAAGAGCGGCTTTTGCCCACTGCTAGCAAAAAGAGCTTTTTAAACTCGCACGCCGAGTTTATCGATAACGGCGGCGATAAAACTATCGGAGTTTTTATCGGCTGTATGGGAAACTACGCATATACGGGCATCGGCGAGGCTTTGATTAAGATCGCGCGCGAGCTTGGGTTAAATTTAAATTTGATGAAAAAGCAGGCCTGTTGCGGCGCGCCGGCGTATTTTACCGGAGATTTTGCGACGGTCGAAGTTTTGGCAAAGCGAAATATCGAGTATTTTGAAAAAATGCTGGGCGAATTAGACGCCATCATCGTGCCCGAGGCGACCTGTTCGGCGATGATAAAGATCGACTACGAGCACTTTTTCCATGACGACGAACAGTGGCGAGAGCGTGCAAAAGCTGTGAGCAAGAAGATATTTTTAGCGACGGAGTATTTTGAAAAATTTACGAATTTGGCTGAAATTTTGGCTAAAAAAGGCAAAAATTTGACCTCCGTGACCTATCACGACCCTTGTCACGCTAGAAAAATGCAAGGCGTCTTTAAAGAGCCTCGCAAACTGCTCGCTCAAAACTATGAAATAACAGAGATGAGCGATCCAAACGAGTGTTGCGGTTTTGGCGGAGTGACGATGCAGTCTGAAAAATATCACCTAAGCCGCGCGGCCGGACAAAGAAAATCCGAGATGATAAAAAACTCTGGCGCAAAGATCGTAAGCGCGGAGTGTAGCGCCTGTAAAATGCAAATTTCAAATGCGCTGCATATCGGCGGCTCAGACGTGAAATGCGAGAACCCGATAGAGTTAATCGCAAAAATACTTTAGTAAATTTATAACTTTTTTATTTTTTATAATATATAATCGCGGGTTAATGTATTAGCGTTAATTTAAAATAAATTACAAAGGATTTCTATGAGAAAAGCAGCAGCGATTAGCTTTTTAGTTTGCGGTTTGTTGTTCGCAAATGACGAATATAACGTATTTGTGAGCAGCTTCGGCGACGACGTAAAAGAAGAAGCGATAGAGAGCGCCAGAGCTAGCGTAGAGCGCAAGGTAGGCGACTTTGACGGAGTGGAAAAAGTAGTAAGCGGAACTTTCGGTAAATACCGTGCCGTAGCCGTTAGAACCAAGTCTTTAGATAAAGACAGCATTAAAAATTTAACGGCTAAAATCAAGGCGGCAGGATACGTAGACGCTTATAGCGCAGTCGCTAAAGACTCTATTTCTTCAGGCGATGAAACGCAAAATTTAAGCGAAAGCAAAGATGTCGCTAAAGCTCCAAAGCCAGGTCTAAGAAAAAAACAAGATTTGACGTTTAAAGAAGCGCCGGAGCCGATGGGAGCTGCCTATCTTGAAAATGGTGCGCAAGAGAGCGGTCAAGTGAGCTTAAATACAGCGGTTAAAAATTTACTTCTTGAAAACCCGGGTCTAAAAGAGACCGAATATGCATATATGCAAGTCGGAAAAGACCTAAATATCGCCAATAACGCCTACTATCCGACATTTGATATCGGCGGAACTTACGGCTACAGAAAAGAAAAAATAGATAACGGCATAACCGTACAAAAAGGTAGCGGCAAAAGGCTTACCGCAAATGCGACGCTAACGGAAAATTTATACAACGGCGGAGCCGATAAAAACAGAATGATCTCTCAAAGCCACAGGATGGATGCTGCCGCTTATAGCGTAGCGCAAAAGGCCGACAGACTTACGCTTGAGTTTGCAAACGCTTATATCACCGTGCTTCAAACTAAAGAGTTGCTTGAGATCGCACAATCAAACGTAAAAACTCACGAGGAAATTTATTCGCAAATCAAAGATAGAACAAGTTCAGGCTTTGCTAGAGGCTCTGAGGAAAGACAGGCTGGTTCTCGCCTTACGCTAGCTCAGGCAAATTTGATCTCTCGCGAAAACAACTATAACGACGCTCTAAGTACTTTTGAGAAACTTTACGGCAAAGGCATTGCGGCGGAAAATTTAGTCGCTCCAAGCTTTGAGTTGCCGCTACCGGGAAGCGAGAGCGCGGTATATAACATCGCTATGAAATGTAACCCAAGCGTGCTTTTGCAAGATGCGAACATAAAAATGAATCAATCCGTCGTTAACGAGAAAAACGCCGCTTTTAGACCGAAGGTGGATCTCGAAGCCAGCGCAAATCACGAGAGAAACGATGTATTTTACGACGATTATAAAGATACGTCTTACGATGTTTTGCTAAGACTAAAATATAATCTTTACAACAAAAACTCAGACAAGCTAGAAAAAGAAAAGGCCGTCCTAGCCGTTACCGAGTCATCTCACGGGCTTGAGAGAGTAAAAAGAGAGCTTTCAGAGAGTCTTAAATTTTCATGGCAGACTTACGTGCTAAATCAAAAAAGGCTTGAGTATCTAAACGAGCACGTTAAATACGCAAAAGAGACGCTTGACGCGTATAGGGACGAGTTTAGGATCGGCAGACGCGATCTTATAAATTTGCTTGACGCCGAGAGTGAATACAACAACGCTTTGGTTGAGATCGTAAATACTCAAAAAGAGCTTTTATACGCTAAATTTAGGCTTCTTGATAATATGGGTATGATAACCGATAGCTTCGAGCCTGGGTTTGCTAAAAAATATATCCAAGGCGCGTGCTCGATAGCCGAGGATCTAAGATAGTCTTAGACTAAAATTTAGATAAATTTTTATGAAATTTGGCATAAGCGCGGGCAAATACAAGAGGACGTTTTTAGCGAGCGCCCTTTTTGTGTTCGCGATTTTTGCGGGAGGCGAGTTTATAAAAGCCTCCACCTACGACAAGATCGCTAAAGTTTACGGCCAAAACGCCAAAAAAAGAGTGGTTGCCTTAAACGAGCTTATGGTGAGCTTAAAGGACGCCACGGAGCAAGAAAAGCTCGTAAAAGTAAATGACTTTTTTAACCGCTTACAGTGGAAAGACGACAGGGAAGTTTGGGGACAAAAAGACTACTGGGCTACGAGAATGGAGTTTTTGGGCAAGGGTGCCGGGGATTGCGAGGATTTCGTTACGGCGAAGTACTTCACTCTAAAGCAGCTCGGCGTTTCCACGCAAAAGCTTTATTTTACTTACGTAAAAGCGCTTGATTACAACCAGGCGCATATGGTTTTATCTTATTATGACAGCCCAAAGTCCATACCGCTAGTTTTAGACAATATCAACCCAAACATCAAAATAGCTACGCAAAGAAAAGATTTAGCGCCCGTTTATAGTTTTAACGGCGATTCGCTATTTTTATCAAAACAAGAAGGCTTGGGGCAGGCCATCCCCGGCGGAAACAAAAAACAAAATCCAAAATGGCTAAATTTAGTCGACAGAATGAAAGAGGACGGATAGATGACGCTTTTAAAACAAATAATGCTGGCGATAATTTCCTTTATGTTGGTTATTTTCGTGGCCGTCGGGATTTTAAATTTTACGACGACGAACGACTATATCTCCGCTCAGCTAGGCACTAACGCCAATCACACGGCAAATTCGCTAGGTCTTGCCATAGCGTCGGTAGCAAATCCAAACGATTTATCCAGCATTCAAACGATGATAAATTCGGTATTTGACAGCGGATACTACTCGATGATAAAGCTAGCCGGAGTAGACGGCGAGACGCTGATAGAAAACTCGCAGCCTCTAGTCGTAAATAGCGTTCCCGAGTGGTTCGTAAAAAACGTAAAACTAGAAGCTCCGGTAGCGCAAAGCGAGATAATGCTCGGTTGGAGCAAATTCGGCACTATTTACGTCCAAAGCAACACCGGCATCGCTTATTACGAGCTTTACAACATAGTTAAAAAGGTATTTTTCGTGCTTTTCGTGATGTCGCTATCGGCTCTGCTTATTAGCTATTTTGGCGTAAAGATAATTTTTATCCCGCTCAAAAAGGTTCAAAAGCAAGCCGAGGCCATACTGCAAAACAGCTTTATCTTACAGGAAAAAATTCCTTTTACGCTCGATATTAGGCAGGTTGTCCTTGCGATGAACGTGATGATAACGCGCGTTAAGGACGTGTTTGAGCAAAGCGCTAAGACGCTAAGCAAATACGAAGAGCTACTTTATAAAGACGAAGAAACCGTACTTTTCAACAGAAGGTATTTGCAAAATAACTTTAAAGATTATATCTCGAGCGAGGAGTATTCAAGCGGCGCCGCATCGATGATAACTTGCAAAGATTTGCGAGATCTAAAACAAGAGATCGGCTTTAACGCGCAGCAAAAGCTTATAAAAACCATCGCGTCTATAATATCCCAAAATGCTATAGGTATGCTGCGAGCTAGGCTAAACGACGATGACTTTATGATCGTGGCCGCAAATTTAACGACGCAAAACGTCAAAGCCATAACCGATAAAATTTTACTAACGATACAAGAAGAATTTATCAAATTTAACGTAGATATGGACAAGCATCCAGTCTTTGCCGCGATCGTGCCTTACGGACCGAAAACTCCGCTAAAAGACGTGCTCATAACGGCCGATATCACGCTAGCAAGAGCTAAAGAGGGCTCAAATTTCTCCTCTCTGATCTATAAGAGCGACAAAGAGATCATGCTCGGAAAAGAGGAGTATAAAGAGCTCATCGAAACATCTCTTAAAAACGGTATGTTTAAATTTGCGGGACAAAAAGTGGCGTCAAATTTTGCCGAAATAGCGCACTGCGAGCTATTTATTAGACTCGTTGACGGCGAGGGTAGATGGCAGACGGCGAGCTACTTTATGCCGATGGTAAACGAGCTAAAGATGGCGGTGGATATCGACCTTTACGTTTTAAACAAATTTGCCGATATGCTAAGAGACGGTAAGCTTAAAAATATGCAATACGCGCTAAATTTGGGCAAGGATATCTTAAACTCTACTCAGCACTTTACCGAGCTTGAAAATGCGCTCAAAAAGATAAGACGATACGCGCCTGCTAAAATTTTTATCGAGATCCCGAACAAAGACGACATCGACGTGACGGTTCTTGACGGACTTCACCAGAGATTGCGCGCGCTTGGTTTTGGCTTTGGACTTGATCACTTCGGATTTGACGCGAAAAGTATCGAAAGGCTCAATGCCGTTAGCCCTGATTACGTCAAAATCCCGGTGGCAAATTTGATAGACTTTTTAGGCGAGAGAACGTCTGAGCAAAGAAGCTCGTTTGAAGCGATGATGAGAAGCAAGGGCGTAAAAATCATAGCCATGGGCGTAGAAAACGAAGAGCAAGAAAAGAGACTGCATACCCTAGAAATCGACTATTTGCAGGGGATTTTCATATCTCAAATAGAAAATATCGGATAAAAAATGCAAGAAAAGAAAAACGACGAACTGCTTGATTGTTTGGTGATATTTACCAAGCTGCACAACAACCCATACACTGCCGATGCGCTAGTGGCCGGGCTACCGACGAACGAAAACGAAGATATCGAGCTTTTTTCGCTTAGCGGCTCGAAATCGCTTTTTACTAGAGCGGCGGCTAGAGCGGGGTTTGTTTCAAATTTGGTAAATAAACGGATCGAGGATATTTCGCCTTTGGTGCTGCCTTGTATTTTGCTTTTGCGCGGCAAAAAGGCTTGTATATTAGAGAGTTTTGAGGGTAAAACGCACGCAAAAATCATAACTCCAGATATGCCAAACGGCTCAAATTTGATAGAAATCGAAAAGCTAAAAGAGGAGTATCTGGGCTATAGCTACCTGCTAAAGCGCGAGTTTATCCCCGAGGATAATAAGCCAAATTTGATAGATACGAAAACTAGCCACTGGTTTTGGGGTACGCTAAAGCGCTCGAGGAAAATTTACATCGACGTCATCGTAGCTAGCATAGTGATAAATTTATTCGTTTTAGCCAGTCCGCTTTTTACGATGAACGTTTACGATCGAGTCGTGCCAAATAACGCCGTAGAGACGCTTTGGGTGCTAGCTCTTGGCGTGGGCGTGGTTTATCTTATCGATCTGTTTTTAAAATTTATACGCACGTATTTTTTGGACGTTGCTGGCAAGAAAAGCGACATCATCATGAGCTCGTTGCTTTTTGAGCGCGTGATGGATATAAAGCTCTCCGTTAAGCCAAAATCGGTCGGCTCGTTTGCTAATAACCTGCGCGAATTCGATACGGTTAGAAATTTTTTCACTTCGAGCACTCTGGCTGTTCTCATCGACCTGCCGTTTGCGATTCTGTTTTTGCTGATTACTTATTTTATCGCGAGTTATTTGGTGGTCGTGCCGCTATTTTTTATGGCGGCCGTGCTTTGCTACACGCTTTTTATCAAAAACCCGCTCCAAACCAGCATAAAAAGCACCTTTGAGGCTAGCGCGAAAAAAAACGGAATTTTGATCGAGACGCTAAACGGCCTTGAGACGATAAAAACCATGGGCGCAACCGGAAACGTACAGTGGAACTGGGAAGAGGCCACCGGCGAGATAGCGAACAAAAGCATAAAATCAAAGCTGATCTCGGCGTCGATAAATACGGTTACGTCGTTTTTCGTGCAGTTAAATACGGTCGGCATCATCGTCTTTGGCGTCTATATGATACAAGACACCAAGCTCACGATGGGCGGACTCATCGCGGCCGTTATGCTTAGCTCGCGCGCTATCGCTCCGATGGGACAGTTTGCTAGCCTGCTGGCAAACTACGAGCAGACGAAAACCGCCTACGAGAGCCTAAAAAAGATAATGGAGATGCCCGTCGAGCGTCCAGAGGGTAAAAAATTCGTCCGCAGAAATACCTTTAATGGCAAGATCGAGTTTAAAAACGTATGCTTTACCTATCCGGAAAGTACCAAAGCATCGCTAGATAGGGTAAATTTTACTATAAACGCAGGAGAAAAGGTGGGCATCATCGGCAGAAACGGCTCTGGAAAAACCACTATCGAAAAGCTTATTTTGGGGCTTTATTCGCCGACCGAGGGCTCGATCCTGATAGACGGCATCGATATAAATCAAATCGATCCGGCCGATTTGCGCCGAAATATCGGCTACGTCCCGCAAGACGTGGTTTTATTTAAAGGCACGGTAAGAGGCAACATCGTCTACAAGGCCCCGCACGTCGATGATATGCAGATCATCCGCGCGGCAAAGGTTAGCGGCGTAGACGAATACGTAGACGCGCATCCGCTAGGCTTTGATATGCCGGTGCATGAGCGCGGCGAGGGCATAAGCGGCGGACAGCGCCAAGCTATCGCCGTAGCGCGCGCATTTTTGCTGGATAGTCCGATTATATTGCTCGACGAGCCGACAAATTCCCTTGATAGCAGCGTGGAAAATAAGCTAAAAAACAATCTCAAATTTAACACGAAAGATAAAACTATGCTGCTTATCACGCACAAAACGTCTCTGCTCGAGCTAGTAGATAGACTCATCGTCGTCGATAACGGCAAGATATTGCTAGACGGGCCGAGAGATGAAATTTTAGCTAAGCTTGGCGGAAAGTAGCGAGCATGGATAAGAAAAATTTAGAAATACAAGAAAATATCGGGCAAAATTTAGAAGCTTCGACCCAAAATATAAAAAAGATCATCCAGTCCAAAAACTACGACGCAAACGATCTTCGTTTTATGTCAAGCTTGTCAGAGGCGGTACTGGCGAAGGCTCCGTCGGGATCTAGGAAAATTTTATATATCGTCGCCATAACCGTTTTTTGGCTCGTAGTTTGGGCGTCGTTTGCGCAGATAGACGAGATCACGCGCGGCAACGGCAAGATCATCCCGTCGGGCAAAAATCAAATCGTGCAAAATTTAGAAGGCGGTATAATCGAGGAAATTTACGTTCACGCGGGCGATGAAGTAAAGAAAAATCAAATTTTATTAAAAATTGACGACAAAAGCGTTTCTAGCGTCTACGGAGAATCTAAATTTAGACTAAACGAGCTGCAGGCAAAATACTTGCGCCTTTACGCCGAGTCAAACGACGAGGAATTTGATGCGAAAGAGACGGGAGATAAGGACTATGACCGATTCGTCGGATTTGAAAAGAGCCTTTACGATACGAACAAAGCAAGACTGAGGGAGCAAATCGGCATCCTGGAGGAGCAGATAAAGCAGCGCCAAAGCGAGCTAAAGGAGCTTGAGAGCAAGATCGACCAGACTCAAAGCAGCTACAATCTACTACAAAAAGAGAAGCAGATAACCGAGCCGTTATTTAGAAAAGGGCTTGTGAGCGAGGTTGAGTACCTGCAGCTTCAAAGACGCGTAAATGACCTAAGAGGCGAGCTAAGCGCGGCAAAACTCTCTATCCCTAGAGTGCAGTCCACGATAAAAGAGGTGGAAAACAAAATAACCGAAGCCAAACTTGCCTTTCAAAATAGCGCAAAGAAAGAATTTAACGAAGTTTCGGCTGAAATTTCTAGGCTAAACGAAAGCCAGGTAAATTTAAGCGACAAAGTAGAAAGAACGCTCGTGCGTTCGCCGGTGGACGGCATAGTGAGCAAACTGATGGTAAATACCGTCTCTGGCGTCATAAAGCCCGGCATGGACATCGCCGAGATCGTCCCCGTCGAGGATAGCTTGATAGCCGAGGTAAAGGTAAAGCCTGCGGACGTGGCGTTTTTGCGACAAGGACTAAAAGCGATGGTTAAGCTTACCGCTTACGACTTTGCGATATACGGCGGACTAGAGGGCGAAGTGACGCAAATCTCTGCCGACACGGAAACAAACGAAAAAACTGGTGAGAGCTACTATCTAGTCAGGATAACGACCGAGAAAAACTACCTAGGAAGCGAAGATAGACCGCTTCGTATCAAGGTGGGCATGATAGCTAGCGCCGACATTATAACCGGTAAAAAAACGGTGCTTGATTATTTATTAAAACCGATATTAAAAGCTAAACAAAACGCTTTGAGAGAACGATAGGAGCGCGGATATGAGAATTTTGGCATATTCAGGAAATGCAGCCGTAATAAACGAGATAAAAGATAAGTTGGCTGCGAGCGAGGTAACGGCGACGCAGAAAAAAGACATTTTTTTAGAGCTTGCTTACGATAAAAACTACGACGTAGTTTGCGTGGATATTTGGGATGCCGACAAAGAAGCAAGAGAGCTTTTGAGCGCGGTGGAGGGCATTAAAATTTTGATACTTTCTCATGAACCTAAATTTAACGAAGGTAGAGAGTTTTTGCACCTTGGCGCAAAGGGCTATGCAAACGCGCGCATGCTTGAGGTGCATTTTAAGGACGCGCTCGAAGCGATCGAAAGAGGCGAGGTTTGGCTCTATCCGGAATTTATCCAAAATATGATACAAATGATGACGAAGGAAATTTTGCCTTCAAATTCGTCAAATTTGCTAGAAAAGCTTACAAGTAAGGAAAAAGAGATAGCGCAACTAGTCTATAAAGGGCTAACAAATCAAGAAATCGCCGAGATTTTACAAATAACCGTAAGGACGGTAAAAGCGCATGTAGGCACTATTTTTGAAAAAACAGGAGCGAAAGATAGGATAAATTTGATTTTATTAATGCAAAAAATGAAATAATTTTCTTAAAAACCTTGACTTTGAAAAGAAATTGGGCTATAATCCAACTTTCATAAATCAGGATGCTGGTGTAGCTCAGTTGGTAGAGCTACTGCCTTGTAAGCAGTGGGTCGGCGGTTCAAGTCCGTTCACCAGCTCCATTTCATAACAGTGTTTGACCAGAAATACCATTGCAAAGCATTTATTTTTTAAAATAGGGTGAGATACTCAAGTGGCCAACGAGGGCAGACTGTAAATCTGCTGACTATGTCTTCCGTGGTTCGAATCC
>NZ_JBQNAN010000018.1:0-44375 GCF_052170435.1 Campylobacter sp. | reverse complement strand
TTATAATTTTTTCATTTTTGTTAAAATTACCCGCTAGCTTACTTAAGCCGTATTCGTGTAAATTTAAACCTTGCTTATCCAAATCTTTTTTAACTTCGTCGAGAACTACGAGAAAATTATTAAAATCGTAACCTAAATTTGTATAAACGGCAGATACAAAAGCCTTTAACGCCTTTTTAGCTTGTTTTAAATCTTTTGATTTTATGAAATCGTGCTTTGATAATTTAGTGAAACGGTTTTCATCCCAATCGGCAAGTAAATCCCAAAATTTAAGACGCGTTTCATCTTGGTCGCAACGCTGATAAATCATACGATAGCCACTATCTTTAAGGGTATTTGACGAAATACGAGAACGCTCACTATCCGTAAGGTCATACCACTTGCAAATATTTAACCCCGTAGACCAAAACCGGCCGACATTATTTATTAAATAT
This sequence comes from Campylobacter sp., assembly GCF_052170435.1. GTDB lineage: Bacteria > Campylobacterota > Campylobacteria > Campylobacterales > Campylobacteraceae > Campylobacter_A. The sequence goes on along the minus strand of NZ_JBQNAN010000018.1, from coordinate 43,941 downwards.
TCAACTTCATCCTTTACATCAATCGGCATTAATTTACGAATACGCAAACGCCCAAACTCCGCCTCGTGCCTAAAAACACACATATCGCGATTAAAATCAAAACCATTTAATTCCCACTTAGTAAAAACAAGAGTTGAGATATTTTTTTGCTCGATCTGCTTTATCTTGTCGTATACGCGAAACATATCAGGATTTTTACCGAAGCTCATACCCTCAAAACGATTGAAACGCATAAAATTATTAACGTTAATATCAGCTAAATTTATCTTTGATAAATCCGTTTCTTCCTCGCTTACTATAACGCTATCATCGCCCGTTTCTTTAATAGTAGCTTGCGAAAAATGGCTTATTTTCTTTAAAGAACGAAAATTAAAGAAATCAACGGGAGTGTATTTTATTCCCGCAACGTCCGAACAAACGTCAAGACGCAAAATTTTTATTTCGTATTTATCCTCAAAAATATCAAATAAAAACTTCTTAACTTGACTAATGCAAAACTCGTGACCGTATTTTAATAAGTATATTGATCGAAATTGTAACTTTATGTGATAAAGACTATTTGCCTCGAAATCTGCGTCAGAAATGGCAAAGAAAACGTCATCATTTTTTACAAATCCAAAATAAGAGCCGCCTAAGCCTTTACTACTTACGAAAAAATCGCCATAAATTAAGCCAAGATCGGTTTTATAAAACTTTTCGCCGAATGTATTAACGGATTGTGCCGCCTCTTTAGCAGTCTTTACTATTGACACGAAACGCTTAAATTTTGTGAGAAATACGGCTTCATCAGTGCAATTTATACCGAACACTAATGTATCGATACCTTGATGAACGATTTTAGGCTCTGATATTATTTGCATTATTCAGCCTCACTGTTAAATATTTCAAGAAACAATTTATTAAATTTAGACGTATTGCCGTCATCAATCAGAAAACTATCGGCTAAAAACATCAACTTAAAATCATAAATATTTATATGGGCAATGCTTAAAAGATAATCCATATAGTCGCGATATAAAGAAACCGTAAAAATAAAAAAATGCTCATTAGAGCTTATATCAACTTCAACGCCGAACGTATCACGAACCGATCTTATAAAACGACTTGCGAAATTTGTAAAATGCGCAAATTTTACAAAATATGGTAAATCGGAGTTTTTAAATATTTGAGAGTAAGTCATTTTATAAAATCCTTTGTTTGTTATTTAAGGGGGCTTTGTCTAGCTTTGTCACGCCCACACCACCTGAGAGGCGGGGCGCAGGCTAAGCCAAACGCCCTAAAATTCAAGCTTTCGCGCCCTCTAGTTTTAACATTGCCGTCACAAAGATATCAACGGCGGGAACAAATTTATCAAACACGATAACGGGTGTAGTGTTGTAAGCGTCAGCGTATAGCCTAAACTCGATTTTACCGCTAGCGATGTATATCTCGTCCTCGTCTAGCTCGTGAAACTGCGCTTGAGTTATGCGGGTTGTATGCTTGCCGCCGCTATTCATTGCTACGTAAGTTAGATGATAGCTATTGTCCCAACGTTCCGGCTCGCCGAAATCGTTTATAATGTCGTGTCCGTCTTTATCCTTTTTAATCTTGCCCTCTACCTCTTTAAGCTTCTTGACCCTTATCTTTTGCTCGAAAAGGTCTTTTGATTGATTAAGCGCGCGGTAAATTTCTTTTGCGTGCTGCTCTTGCTCGGGTGTGTAAAGTGGTGCTGTAGTTTTTGCCATTGTTAATCCTTTTTTGATTTATTTTCGTGTAGTCTGAATTCAGTATCTGAAAAACCTTGTTGTATGTAGAGCATAGGGGCATTTTTTGAATACCCACAAACGAATTTAAGCTCCTGCGCGTCGTAGTCAATCGACATAACCTCGGCAAACTTATCGCCGTGAAACTGCTTTGAATGCGGGGAACGAATTTCAAGCTTTAACATCTTGATTTACTCCTTTGTTTTTAAATTTTGGTTTATTTCGTTTATTTGGTTTTCAAGCAAATAGCGGTCTTGTATTATCCTTGACACCCTGCTTTCGTCTATGCCGCTATCTTTTATAATATCCTTACGAGATATTTTTTTAAACTTGTTAGCTAGCAAGTTATAGGCACTTAATAGAAATTTAGCCTGCGTGAGTGTGATATAAACTTTCATTTATATAGTTTTCATTTAATGGAAATAGAGATTTTAAATATCTTACAATAGCGCACATTACGGCAACTAGCGCAACTTTTTTATTTTTACCTTTGCTTACTAAAGTTTCGTATCTTTGCTTAAATTTAGCGTTATAGCGGGAACTTACAAGGGCAGTAAGAAATAATACGCGCCTTATTGCAGAACTACCGCGTTTATTTATCTTTGGTGATTTGTGAACCGACGACCCGCTCTCATAAATGCGAGGACTTAAACCGAGAAATGAAATAAATTGCTTTTCAGATTTAGCGCGGTTAAAGTGAAGCTGTGGAAACAAATTTAAGGCTAGGTCAATACCAAAGCCTTTATTCTCTTTGATGATTTGCTCGCAGTTTGGAACAAATGATTTTAAAATTTCAAATGCGATAAGTTTTAATTTTTCTTGTGTTTTTTGGACTTGAACCGTAAGAGATTTTATAATTTCGGATAGCTCCGTATCGGCTACGAAGTCCTGAGATTTTTTAAAATTCTTTAACTGAGTTTGGATTTTAGATAAAAGTAGTATTGTAGAATTATAGCTTTTGATTAGGTTGTATTCGTGATTATAAGTGCTAGGGTTTAAATCGGATTTAAATATACGGCAATATAGAGCCAAGCCGTAAGCGTCTGTTATATCTGATTTTTGTAAGGTTAAATGTTTAAGAAAATATGAAGTCTTAGCGGGGCTTAATGCCGAATATTTGATTTTAAGATCGCTTAACGCAGACTGTAGCGGCAAGTGATAGTTATTCGTATATTCAAAGGCAATAAATATATCATCCTTGATAAACGGGTGAAAATAAGCTTTGATCGTTTCCGTATCGTTAGGCAATGTAACAAATTTAGGTTTCACGTTTTCAACCGAAGTTAAAAAGCAAAAATCAATCTTTTCTTTCGAAACGTCAGCACCGACAAAGAAAACTTTTTTCATCTGATATCCCTTATTTATAAAATGTTTTGGCTTTTTAATTCTTTCTTGTATTCAGTGGCTAAGCACTAAGATTTTTAAACGAATCATATTAAGCCCCCGCTAGCCGCCTAATCTTAGATACGGGAAATACCCTAAGTTTTTCAACAGGGAACTAGCGGAAACATTTTAACGAAGTCTTAACGGCTTTAAGGTTAAGGACTTTTACAAGGTGCAATCATACAAGTTTTGCAAAATGTAAGTAATTTTCGAGTAAAATACGACTTTTAAATCAAGGGATTTTATGAAGAAATTTTCATTAGCTTTACTGCTGGCGGTAAATTTATTTGCCGCCGCGCCTATACAATCTACTGTCCAGGAGCTTAGCTGGCCCAAGGGCGATAGCTTTTTGACGTTTTTAGAAAAAAACTCCATCCCGCTAAAGCTTTATTATGATTTGGACTCGGAGGATAAAGAGTTCCTAGACGAGATTAAGGAAGGCATCTCGTATCAAATTTCAAAAGACGAAAAGGGCGGGATATCTCAGGTGCTGATCCCCGTAAACGAAGAGCTTCAAGCGCAAATTTACAAAGACGACGACGGCGGGTTTAAATTTCAGCTCTCTCCGATCTCATATCAGACCTACGACCGCGTGCTTAGTATGCCCGTTAGCGCAAATCCGTCGCAAGATATCATAGAAACCACCGGCAGCGTAGCGCTGGCGCATGGATTTTATCTAGCGATGAAAGGCGAGGTGGGCGACGGCGAGTTTAAAAGGCTAAAAAAAGGCGACAGACTCGCGATGAGTTACAAGCAAAAAATAAGGTTGGGTCGTACTTTCGGTATGCCTGAAATCGACTGGGCGGCGATAGAGATCAGGGGTAAAAGATACACGGTCTATAGACACCAAAATAAATACTACGACAAAAGCGGCAAGAAAAGCGATAAATTTCTGCTCACTAGGCCTATCTCAAACGCCCGCATCACGTCGCCGTTTACGCCCAAGCGCTTTCATCCGATACTAAAGCGCTATAAGGCTCATCTTGGCGTTGATTACGGCGCTCCTAAAGGCACTCCGATAAAGGCTGCGGGCGAGGGCACGGTCAAATTCGTCGGTACCAAAAGCGGCTACGGCAAGGTCGTGATCCTAAAGCATGCCGGCGCCTACGAGACGCTGTACGCGCACACGAACGGCTTTGCTAAAGGTATAAAAACCGGCGTCAAGGTCAAGCAAGGCCAGCTCATCGCCTATGTGGGCAACACGGGCATGAGTACGGGCTCGCACCTACATTTTGGCGTCTATAAAAACGGCACTGCGGTAAATCCTGAAACCGAGATAAAGGTGGCTAAAAGCGTATTTTTCTCAAAAGAAGAAAGAGAGTTTAAAAACCGCGTAGAGCGGCTAGAGCCTGAGATAAAAAAGGCTCTTGGCAAGGATAGAATCCCTGAAAAAGAGTATAGATTTGACGCGGCGATGGACTGGGAGCACCCGATCGCAGAGCCAAAAAGCGAGGCAAATTCGACTTTGGCGAACGATGATTTGAATTTAACGGCGCAGCCGAGTGCCGCGGACGCAAATTTGACGACAGCGGACGCAAATTTGACCAGCGAGCTTGCAAGCGGCAGCGGCGATGCAAATTTGACTGACTCAAATTTAACTAAAACAGAGTCAAATTTGGCCGCGCAGCCAACGGCCGAAAGCAACTCCTCTGGAACCAAAACGGACGCAAACGAAACCGCAAATTTAGCCGCGGCAAAGAGCGCAAAACCAGAGTCAAATTTGACCTCCGCAAAAGCCGCAAACAAGGCGACAAACAAAACCGAGCCGAAAAAATCAAGTAAAGAGACGAAAAAGTCAGAGTCAAATTCGTCCGCTAAAAATAACAAAGACAAATCAAAACAGACGGATAAGAAAAAGGACAAAACAAATAAAGAAACCAAAGCCGAGTCCAAAAAGAAAAAAGACGTAAACGCCAGCAAAGACAAGTCTAAAAAGCAAAAAGACGCCGCCGATAAAAAGGCCAAATCAAAAGGCAAAACCGCCGAGTCAAGCGACAAAAAGAAGTAAATGATGGAAGAAAACGAGCAATTAAACGAAGCCAAAGAGCTGCTAGACTCGCACCTAAACGAGACGATCGATAAGGAACTAAGCCCCGCCGACCTCGCCCAGCACCTAAAAACGCTCAAAAAGCACGATGAGGAGCTTTTTGGCGAATACCTCGAAAAGCTCGACCCCGAGATCCTGGGCGACGTAGCGATCGAGATGCCCGATCACATGCTAAAGGACGTGATCGAGCAGATACCCAGCGACAAAATCATCGAGGCGATCGAGGAGCTAGAGAGCGACGACGCCGCCGAGCTTTTGGAGTATATCGAGGAGATCGACGAACAAAAAGCAAAAGAGCTCTTTGACGGCCTAGACAAGGACGATCAGGAGGAGATTTTACGTATCCGCAGCTACGACGAGGGCGAGGCGGGCGCGTTTATGCAGACGGAGCTTTTTAGCGCGCATATCGACGAGAAGCTAAAAACTGCGGTAGAGCGGCTAAGACGCGAAAAAGAAGAGGGCAAGCTAGAAAACGTCTCGCAGCTTTTTATCACCGATAAAAAGGGTGTTTTGCTCCATGCGGTGCCGCTTGAGGATCTGATACTATTTGACTTTAACCAAACCTTAAGAGAGATCATCGCAAAGAGCGAAGAGGACAAGTATAAACCCAACGTAGCCGTCGATAACGAGCCTATCGAGACGGTCGTAGAAACGGTCGAAAACTACGATATGAACTCGATCGCGGTCGTCGATAGCAAGGGCTATTTGCTCGGTCGTATCACCACCGACGATATCCACGACTTTATAAAAGAAAGCGCCACGGAGCAAATTTATAACCTAGCCGGCGTCGACGACGAAGCCGAGGAAGAGGATACGAGCCTGGTTAAGGCTACCCGCGCGAGAGCGATTTGGCTGCTTATAAATTTATTTACGGCGCTAATCAGCTCATCGATCATCGGGCTTTTTGACGAGACGATAGCTAGCTACGTAGCGCTTGCGGTACTGATGCCCATAGTCGCCTCTATGGGCGGAAACACCGGCACCCAAGCGCTTACGGTTACCGTGCGCCGACTAACTCTGGGAGAAATCGAGTTTAAAAACGCCGCAAATGCGCTAAAACGCGAGGTCGGCATCGCGCTTATAAACGGACTAACCTTTGCGTTTTTGATGGGCGTTATCGCTTCTTTGTGGTTTAACCGCCCGATGCTTGGCGTCGTTATCGGCGCTTCGATGTTGATAAATTTATTTTTCGCCGGATTTTTCGGTACTTTGATACCGCTAACCTTAAAGAAATTTGACATCGATCCCGCCGTCGGCTCGGCCGTGTTGCTTACCACCGTTACCGACACGGTCGGCTTTTTTAGCTTTTTAGGACTGGCAAAATGGATACTTCTGTAAAAAATATCAAAATAGAAAATTTAACCTCCCCGCGCTACGTAAAGCCGTATCAAATTTCCTTTGATCTGTGCGAAAAGTCCGTCAGATGGGAGTGTATCAAGGCTCACGACAGCGTCTCGGTGCTGCTTTATCACGAGGATAAGGACGCGTTTTTGCTAGTTAAGCAGTTTCGCCCCGCCGTTTGGTTTAACTTGCAAGACGGACGCGAGCTAAATTTGACGCAAAAGGGCGACGAGGGCTATACATACGAGCTTTGCGCGGGTCTGATGGATAAAGGCAAGAGCGAGGAGCAGACCGTCATCGAGGAGATCGCCGAGGAGACGGGCTTTGCCGTGAGCAAGGTAGAGCGCATAACATCCACTCGCGGCGCGCTGGGCTTTGGCGGAGCGAAGCAGACGATGTTTTTTGCCGTGATAAACGACGCGATGAAGATCGGCGAGGGCGGCGGCATAGACGGCGAAAATATCGAGCCGGTTTATGTTCCGCTTGAGCGGGCGCGGGAGTTTATGTTTGACGAAACCAAAACCAAGGCCACGGGGCTAATGTTTGCTTTTATGTGGTTTTTCGATAGAATGGGCAGATAGTTTGCGTCAAATTTTAGATTTCGCGAAAAATAATCAAATTTAAGGAAAACAAATGCTGAAGAAAATCGTTTGCGCCGCTTTTTTGGCGTCCGCGGCTTTTGCCGCCGTGCCTGCTTTCGAGGAGGCGAGCGCGGAGCTAGCTCAAAACAACTACGACAACGCCTTAAAGCTCTTTGAGAAGTCTTGCTACGAGGAGAAAAATATCGTAGGCTGCTATGCCGCGGGATTTATAAACATTAACGCCTATTCGCAAAACTCTAGCGAGGCAAAAGGCTTCGAGCAGTTTTCAAAAGCTTGCGATGCGGGCGATATGGACGGATGCAAATCTCTGGGCGACATCTACGAAAACGGACAGGCCGGACAGGAAACCGACTATAAAAAAGCGATGAAATTTCACGAAAAAGCTTGCGAGGGCAAAGTGGGCGCCGCGTGCGCGAGAGTGGCCGGATACTACGACTACAATAGTGGGGGTACCGAGCAAAATTTAGCCAAAGCGTCTAAATTTTACGAAACCGCGTGCAAGTACGAGGACGCAAGCGGCTGCCACGCGCTAGCTGATATGTACGAAAGGGGCGAGGGCGTGAAAAAAGACGCGACGAAGGCGATGGATTTTTACGGGTTAGCTTGCGACTACGGCTCTAGGGGAGCTTGCGCCGATTTTAGAAAACTTTATAAAAACAAAAAATAAGGAGCCGCTATGTTTAAGAAAATTTATCTTGTTTTGATTTTAGCCGGATTGGCGGCCGCGCAGACGAATTTTGAAATCGCTACTAAAAAATACCTACAAGATATGGGCGATAAAAACGTACTCAAACTCTACGAAAAGTCGTGCCACGAGGATAAAAACGCCGTAGGCTGCTACATAGCCGCGCAGTTAAAAGCATATCAAACATACGACCTAAAAGACGATGACGAGCATATGCGAATAAACGGCGAAGTTTTTGACCTTTATAAAAGCGCTTGCGATCTTGGCTACGCTAAAGCTTGCTCGGCGGCGGGCGATTTTTACGACTCTACGCCGTCAAACGATAATTTCGTCGTAGAGCCAGACGACACGGAAAAATCAGCTGAATTTTACGAAAAGGCATGCGAGAGCAAAGACGGGGAGGCTTGCCTAAAGATAGCTAAACAGCACGACAACGCCTCAAAATTCGCCGATGCGCTAAAATACTATAAACTAGCCTGCGAAGCGAGAGAGGCCGAGGGCTGCTACAACGCGGCGGACATCTACGAGTCAGGCGACGGAACGCCTAAAAATAGCGCCGAGGCGGCGAAATATTACGGTCTTGCTTGCGAAAACGGTCTTGGTCGCGGCTGCGCCAAATCTAAAAAATTTAGCAAATAGGAGGATGCGTTGAGAAAGATTGTTTTAGCCGCGATCTTGGCGGCGGCGGCTTTTGGCGGGAACTTTGAACAAGCCACGAAAATTTATCTAAAAAAATCGGACTTCGAAAACGGCGCGCGACTGTTTGAAAAATCTTGTAACGACGATAAAAATGCCGCCGGCTGCTATATGGCGGCGTTTTTAGGCGAGCAGGGGCTCTCGCATGACGACGATGGCGGCGGCGAAAAGACCTTTGCGCTATATAAAAAGGCCTGCGATATGGGCGACATGGACGGCTGCACGGCCGTAGCCGCGGTGTACGAGGGTACCATACTGTGGCAAATCTCTCAGATAGACTACGAAAAGGCGGCGGGGCTTTATGAAAAAGCCTGCGAGGGCGGAGTCGGCGAGGCGTGCTATAGGGCGGCTGCTCATCACAGCGGCGAATACGGCGGCACGAAAGACCCGCAAAAAGTCCGCAAATACTACTCGCTAGCCTGCGAGCACAAAGATTCGCAAGGCTGCTATATGCTTGCGCAAGGATACGAAAAGAGCGAAAATGACATGAAAAAAGCGATGGATATCTACGGGACCTCTTGCGACTACGGATATACGGAAGGCTGCGTTAAATTTAGAGAACTCGTTAAAAAGGCGAAGTAAGATTTCGCGCCTCGCTCGCTTTCGGTTGCGGTGAGGGGCGTAAAACGCGGCGAGCGAACTCTGCTCGCCGTTGTTTTTGATTTATGGACGGGCGTTGATTCGGCTTTCGGCTTTGCGTAGCGCCCGCTTCTAAAACTTCTATCATTTAAAATTTACTATTTTGGCTTTGCTCGGGCGTCTTTTTAAGCGTACCGCGTAACTGCCGCTAAAATATTTCCTTGAATCTGTCTTGGTTAAATGTGTCGCCGTCTCGCTCGCTAAAATCAAATTTGGCCAAATTTAACGCTCTGCAGTTTAAAATTAACGGCGAAATAGCGTGTCAAATTTGACGTTAAACTAAATTTCCAGCCTCTAAATCCAAGCCGCAAATTCAAGGAACAAAGTGCAAAATCAAATCAGGCAACGATGTCGTTAGATTTGGCGACTGCAAGGCGGCTTCCAAATTTACCGCCCGGTAAATCGTAAATTTAACCGCCTAGTCAAGCGACCAAATTTAGCCGAGCAGCAGCTCAAATTTGACGCGCCGAGCAAACGGGTTCTGGCTTTAAATTTGCGAACTTATTTTGCTCAAATTCGGTGTCAAATTTACCGCCGCGCTTAGCTCAAATTTACCTAAAATAGCCCCTTGAGAAGCCCTTTTATCGCATCTTTTTTGGCGTCTTTTTTCGCATCGCCCGTGGTGCCGTTTTCGTCGTCCTTGCCGAATTTCTTATCCAAAAATCTATCCAGCTCTTTGACCGCCTTACCCTTTAGGTAGTCTGAGCCGATCGTGTATTTCGGGTTGTCGCTAGTGCCCGTGACGGTGATGTCGATGTCGGTTTTTTCGTAGTTCATTTTTATCGGCACATTTACGGCCTTGGTTGCCATATCGTATTTGCCGCTAGTTACCCAGACGCGGCTTCTAGTCGCGTTCATATCGGCGTTAAAGTCGATGAGGTTTTTGTTTATCGTGCCTTTTATTTTGCTGTTTTTATAGATTTCGCTCGTGATGTCGCGCCCCGTGAAGGTTCTTACCTGCTCGGTAAAATCGGTCTTTGCGAGCTTGCCTTCGTCTACGATGACGTCAAATTTACCTTTTTGCGAGACGAGATTATAGTCCATCGTCATATCGCCAGTGCCGTCATAGACGTGCGAGAGACCCAGAAAGTCGGTAAGGCCTTTGGCGGTAAAGCTTTTTAAATTTGCGTTTAGGATGTCGTCTTTTAAGACCGCTTTAAGATCGCCGTTAAAGAGCCGCGAATTTACATTCGCACTTAGCTTTTCGCCCGTTTTAGTCGCGTCGCCGATAACTAGCAAAGGCCCGTAAAGCGGCCTTCCGACCAAAAACTCGATCTCTTTTAGCTCCCTTATGCTAAGCTCAAAATCCGCCTTTGCAGAGCCGCTTTCAAGCTCGTAGTCGCCTTTTAGATTTTTTAGCGCGATTAGGTTTTTGTTCGCGTTTGAGACGAGGTTTGCTACCGCGTCAAATTTAGCCTTGCCGCCGTTTATAGCGACGTCTGCATTGGCGTCAAATTTCGTGCCGCTTGGGAAGCGTTTATCCAGCTCCTTTGCTACGACGGCGCTGTTTACGATACCGTTTTTGACGTTAAATTTAGCCGTACCGCTGAGATTTTTGGGATCCAGTCCGTTTAGATTGACGGAACCGTCGATCACGGCGTCGGCGTAGTTTGGCAGCGCAGCCAGCGTAAATGCGTCTTTGAGCGAAAGCGCGCTTAAATTTGCCGTGAGTTTTTCGTTTTTTAGGATCGCATCTATCTTGCCGCCTAGCGCGTTTGCGTTTAGATCTAGCTCGCTAAGCGCGCCCTTTGCGAGTTTTGCCGCGCCTTTGACGTCCACTTTGCCCGATAGTTTTTTGCCGATTAGCTCTTCAAATTTACCCAGATCATCGATGCCCGCGTCAAATTTGACGTCCGCGTTTTTGTCGTCCAGTCCGTAAACGCCGCTTAGGCTCTTTAGTTTTAGAAGCTCGGAGTTTAGCGAGGCGTTAAATTTGGCTTTCGAGCTTGCCACGTCGGCGTTTGCGTTTAGTTCAAAGGCTAGAGGTTTGCTTAAATTTATCTCCTTTGCGACCTGTTTTAGCTCGGCCGGATTTAGCCGCGCGTTTTTGGTGGCGAGCTTAACCGAGCCCGAGATATTTTGCGTGTTGTGCACGTTGTTTAGCACCGCTTCGCCGCTGATCGTTCCGCCGATAAATGCCGGGAAAGCGGCAATTTTAACCAGTTCGTCAAGCTTTAGCGAGCTGATTTTGGCTATGAGTTTGCCGCCGTTTAGCACCGCATTGACGTTACCGCCAAATCCCTCGATCTTAACGTCGAAGTTTTTTAGCTCGCCGGCGGTGGCGATGACGTTGCCGTTTGCTTTAAACGCGCCGCTAAGCTTTTGCTTTATGACAGGCTCAAATTTGGCTAGATCGTCCACGATGAGCTTGACGTCGCTGCTTAGGGTATTTGAGTTTGGATCGTAGATCGTCTTGTCGCTGCCGATCGTCGCTAGCGGCGTGATCACCGCACTTTTGGCGTTTACGATGCCGTCTTTGACGTCGGCTAGGACTTTGCCGTTTGCGGCGAAATTTGACGGCAGAGTGACGTTAAAATCCTTTGCGATTAGCGCGTTGTCTGTTTTAACGTCCAAGATATCGATATTTGCGGTGCCGTTTGGCTTGCCGCCGCTTTCTACTATATTTGCGACGGCGGAGATTTTACCGTGCGCATAGATAGGCTGACCGGCTAGCGCTAGAGCTTTTTCGACCTGTAAATTTTTAGCGTCTAGCTTTAAAGAAAGCGGCTTGTAGTCCTTTAAATTTGCGTCGAAGCTGACGTTTGAGCCTAGCATTTGGCCTACTCCGCTAGCGGTAAAATCGCTAAATTTGCCCTTTGCGATGCCTGAGATTTTCATAGCTTCGTTTAGCTTGACGCCCAGGCTTTTTAGATCGCTAACGGCGACGTCGTATTTTAGATCAAGGCTTTGAGAGAAAATCGAAAGCCCGCCGTTTACGTTTGCCGCGATCTCGCCGTTTACGTTCGCTACGATATCTACGCTCGTCGGACGGATCTGAAATTTGTCAAATTTGACGTCAAATCCGCTTTTTTCTTTGATCAAATTTTGGACATACGGTTTAACCAAACCGTTGCCAAAATCCGTAAAGGCCGCAACGTAAACCGCGATAAGCAAAGCAAAAACCAGTCCGAGCAGAGCGCCTAAAATTTTCATCGTCTATCCTTTTAGATTTAGTTTAATTTTATTATGAAACTTGAGCCGATTATACTAAGACTTATTAAGAATTTTAGCTAAATCATTGACAAATTCTAAAAATTTGACTATAATTTCATCACTCAAAACAAAAGAGTGCTAAAAAAGTAAAATCAAACCATAAAGGATGAATCATGAATTTTCAACCGTTAGGCAAACGAGTCTTAGTCGAGCGTCTCGAGGACGTCAAAACGACCGCTTCGGGCATCATTATACCCGATAATGCAAAAGAAAAACCTTTAAGCGGCAAGGTTTTGGCGGTATCAAGCGAGGTAGAAGGCGTGAGCGTGGGCGATAGCGTGGTTTTCGCTAAATACGGCGGCACCGAGGTCGTGCTTGATGGTAAAACATATTTGGTTTTAAAAATCGAAGATGTTTTAGGCGTTTTAAAATAATCTAAATTTAAAGGAAAAAAGATGGCAAAAGAGATATTTTTTTCAGACGAGGCTAGAAATAGACTATACGAAGGCGTTAGAAAACTAAACGACGCGGTAAAAGTAACGATGGGGCCTCGCGGCAGAAACGTGCTAGTGCAAAAGAGCTTCGGCGCTCCTGCGATCACTAAAGACGGCGTGAGCGTAGCTAAAGAGGTCGAGCTAAAAGACGCTCTAGAAAACATGGGCGCAGGCCTAGTAAAAGAAGTCGCTAGCAAAACAAACGATGAAGCGGGCGACGGCACGACTACGGCTACGGTTTTGGCGCACTCCATCTTTAAAGAGGGCTTAAGAAACATCACCGCAGGAGCAAATCCTGTCGAAGTAAAACGCGGTATGGATAAAGAGGCCGCAGCTATAATCGCCGAACTAAAAAGCCTATCGCGCAAAGTAACCGATAAAAAAGAGATCGCGCAAGTAGCGACTATCTCGGCAAACTCAGACTCTGCTATCGGCGGACTGATCGCTGACGCGATGGAAAAAGTCGGCAAAGACGGCGTAATAACCGTAGAGGAAGCAAAATCAATCCACGACGAGCTAAACGTGGTTGAGGGTATGCAGTTTGACCGCGGATATCTAAGCCCGTACTTCATCACAAACGCCGAAAAGATGCAGGTCGAGCTAAGCAATCCGTTTATCTTGCTGTTTGACAAGAAGATTACAAATTTAAAAGATTTGCTACCTGTGCTCGAGCAGATCCAAAAAACAGGTAAACCGCTGCTAATCATCGCTGAAGATATCGAGGGCGAGGCGCTTGCAACGCTAGTGGTAAACAAGCTTCGCGGCGTGCTAAACATCTCTGCGGTTAAGGCTCCGGGCTTTGGCGATCGCAGAAAAGCGATGCTTGAGGATATTGCGATACTAACCGGCGGCGAAGTAGTGAGCGAAGAGCTAGGCAGAACGCTAGAAAGCGCGACTCTAAGCGACCTTGGTCAAGCTTCAAGCGTCATCATCGATAAAGATAACACGACTATCGTAAACGGTGCAGGCGAGAAATCGGCAATCGACGCTAGAATCATCCAAATAAAAGCTCAAATAGCGGAAACTACGAGCGACTACGACAAAGAAAAACTACAAGAGCGCCTAGCTAAGCTAAGCGGCGGCGTAGCGGTTATCAAGGTGGGCGCTGCTACCGAGACCGAGATGAAAGAGAAAAAAGACCGCGTGGACGACGCTCTAAGCGCGACTAAAGCGGCCGTAGAAGAGGGCATCGTGATCGGCGGCGGCGCTGCGTTTATCAAAGCTAGCGCAAAAGTAGATCTAAAACTAAGCGGCGACGAAGCTATAGGCGCTGATATCGTAAGACGCGCTCTAACCGCTCCACTCCGCCAGATCGCTGAAAACGCGGGATTTGACGCGGGCGTAGTAGCAAACTCCGTAAGCGTTAGCAAAGACGATAACTACGGCTTTAACGCAGCTACTGGCGAGTACGTGGATATGTTTAAGGCAGGTATCATTGACCCGGTCAAGGTCGAGCGCGTGGCTCTACAAAACGCGGTCAGCGTGGCGAGCCTGCTTCTAACCACGGAAGCTACTATAAGCGAGCTAAAAGAGGATAAACCGATGCCTGCGATGCCTGATATGAGCGGAATGGGTGGCATGGGCGGAATGATGTAATACGCCTTTATCTGCGGGAGGCCTTGGCTTTCCGCAGGTTTTTCTTCAAAATTTCATTATTAATTTTACAAGTAAAAATCTACAAAATATTTAAAAATATTCTTAGACACTACGGTAATTAAGATTTAAAAACCTTGACCTATGGGCTCAAATTTAGCGGTTTACTTTGCTAGAGTTGAGGAGAAAATTTACCATTTTTGTTTTAAGAAGTAAAAGCAAAATTTACTTATTGTCTATTCTGGACGCTTAAATTTTGCCTCTCATTATAACGTGCTTAAAAATAAAATTTAGTCATATGTGAAGTATTGCAGCGATAGATTATGTGGTTTTTTAAATTTGTTTAGTATTCTAAATTTTAAAATGATATAGAAAGAAAAAGTCGGAATTTCTTCCGACTTTGGGCTTTACAGTTTGCCGCCTTCGACGACGAGAGATTCTGGATTTACGCTATCGCCATAGATCGGTTTTAGCGTAGCGTCATAGTTCTTGTGGAAGAAATTTTCCTTGCCTAGTTCCACGATCTCGTTATTTAGCCACTCAAGTAGCGCTTTGTTGCCTTTTTTGACCGCAGGCGCGATGACGTCGACCTCGCCTAGGGCTTCGATACCGACGGTAAAGCCTGGATTTTCTTTAGCCCACGCAAAAAGCAGCGCGTTATCGTGCGCTAGCGCCGCGCCTCTTTTATCGACCAGGGCGGCGAAGGTTTCCGTGTTTTGGTCGTATTTTATAAGCTCGATGTCGGGGTGATTTTTCGTGAAATACGCATCCGCGGTCGTGCCTTTATTGACGATTAGTTTTTTGCCTTTTAGCTCGTCCACGCTTTTTATGACCGCGCCGTCCGGGCTAACTACGCCTAGCGACACCTTCATATACGGAAGCGCAAAATCAACGACTCTAGCGCGCTCAGGGGTTTTGGTGAAATTTGCCAAAGTGATGTCGACCTTGTCGGCTACTAGCACTTCTACGCGGCCCGCTGCCTCTACGAGCTCAAATTTTACCTTGCTCTCGTCGCCTAGCAGATCCTTTGCGATGCGTTTGGCGAAGTATATGTCGTAGCCTTGGTTTTTGCCCTCTTTATCGACGTAGCCAAATGGCGGTTTGTCGCTAAAAACGCCCACGCGCACGTATCCGCGCTCTTTGATTTTAGCCAAAGCGTCCGCTTCGGCAGCCTGCAAATTAGCCTGACCCGTTAGAAAGACGGCGGCGAATGTTGCCAAAAATGAAAACAGAAGTTTTCTCATTCTTTCTCCTTTAAAATAAAGTGCGCAAAATATACAAAAGCTTGACTAAAATGCGACTAAATTTGTACTTTTTCGGACGACGGGCGCAGAGAATAATCAAATTTTGTATAAAAACGTAACGCTAAATTTAAAATAGAGTGTAAAATTTACTCAAAATAAATTTACAAATTTAATTTTAGATTTAAGAAACGGCTAGAGGATTAAATTTGCGCGGGTTATTTTGAGTAAATTTGAGTTAAAGTAAAATGATAAATTAAGTTATTTAAATTTGACGAAAAGCTTTCAAATTTAGCCTAAAAACGTCAAATTTAAAACCCCTAAAACGAAAATAAATTTAAAAACTTCTTCGCACGTTCGCTTTTTGGATGCGTGAAAAACGCCTCGGGCTCGCTCTCCTCGACGATTTTACCTTCATCCATAAATACTATACGATTTGCCACCGAGCGAGCAAAGCCCATCTCGTGAGTCACGATTAGCATCGTCATGCCCTCTTTGGCGAGGTTTATGACGACGTCTAGCACCTCGCGCACGATCTCTGGATCCAGCGAGGCCGTTATCTCGTCAAATAGCATGATCTCGGGCCTCATGCAAAGCGCGCGTACGATAGCGATGCGTTGCTTTTGCCCGCCGCTAAGCTCCTTTGGATAGGCGTATTTTTTGTGTTTTAGGCCTACTTTTTCCAGCCACGCCTCGGCCTCTTTTTCGACCTCTTCGCGGCTTCTTTTTTGTGCTTTTACCGGGCCTAGCACGATATTTTCGATGACGTTCATATGGTCAAACAGCTCGTAGTTTTGAAAAACCATACCCACTTTTTGGCGGATTTTGATCCAGTCTTTGTAGTCTTTATCGATCTTTTCGCCGGCTATCTCTATCTGCCCGCCGTCAAAGGGCTCAAGGCCGTTTATGCAGCGCAGGGTCGTGCTTTTGCCACATCCTGACGGCCCTAGGATCACGACTACTTCGCCGTTTTTGACGCTAAGGTCTATGCCTTTTAGCACCTGCAAGTCGCCGTAAGATTTGCTTAAATTTGAGAGTTTTAAAATTTCGCTCATTTGGTTCCTTATGCCCATCTGTTTTCAAGTATCTTGGATAGTTTTGAGATAGGATAGCAGACGAGAAAATATAATAAAAATATAAAGCCGTATATCCAAAACGGCACGGTCGGGTTGGCGGTTAGGCTCGCCGCCTCGATCGTTTGCTGTCCGACTTTTAGCAGGTCGGGTACGCCGATGAGGGCGACGATCGGGGTGGTTTTGATGATACGGCTTAGCAAATTTACGCCCGCGGGCACCAGGCGGCGCGTGGCTAGCGGGATCACGACGTAAAGATAAATTTGAGTCTTGCAAAGCGCTAGAGCCGCCGCGCTCTCAAACTGATGCCTCGGTATCGAGACGATCGCGCCGCGCACGATATCCATCATCTCAAATACGCCCCACAAGCTAAATACGATGAGCGAGGCGTTAAATTTGGAAATATCGAGCCCAAATGCCTTGCTTGCGCCGTAGTAAAACAAAAATAACCAGACGATTTGAGGCATTATACGTACGATTTCGAGGCAAATTTTGAGCACGAAAAAGATAAATTTGTTTTTCGAGCTCATCAGCACGCCCAAAAACGTGCCTAAAACAAGAGAGATGGCGATCGAGATGGCTGAAATCTGCACGCTCATCCACAGCCCCTCGAAAATCAGCCGCTTTAAGACCAGCGGGTCGAATAAAATACTAACTCCGTCCAACTCTCATCCTTTTTTCAAGCCAAAATAACACCAAAGATATCGGCAAAATGATAATCAAATAGCTAACGACGAGCATAAAAAGCGCCTCGTCGGTCATGTAGTAAAGCCCGATGATATCCTTTGTCGCGTAAACTAGATCGGGTAGGGCGATGATGCTGATGACCGAGGTTTCTTTGATGAGAAAGATGACGTTGGCCGCGATCGAGGGGATCGAAACGCTAAAAGCCTGAGGCAAGATAACGTAGCGTAAAATTTGCCCCTGCGTGAGCGCGACGCTAAGCGCGGCCTCGATCTGCGTCTTTTTTACAGCCTCAAAGCCAAGCCTAAAGCTTTCAGCCATATAGCTGCCGCCCAGAAACGCAAGTCCCGCGACCGCGCAGGTAAAGGCGCTCAAATTTAGCCCAAATTTGCTAAGTCCGTAGTAGAGGAAAAAAAGCTGTATAAGCAGCGGCGTGTTTCTAGAAACCTCGATGTAGCCGTTTACGATAGGCATCAGGATCTTGACCTTGTAAAATTTAACCAGCGTGCAAAATATGCCGATAACAAGCGAGAGCAAGATGCCGTAAAGCGAGAGCTTGACGGTGAAAATGCCCGCTTTTACGAACATCGGCGTAAATTCTTTTATAAACTCAAAATCCATAAATTTTTTAGCTTCTTTTTGATAATTTCGCGAGATTGTAGCGAAAGCAAACTAAATTTAAAACTAATTTTGTATGATTTATTTTAAAATTTAAGCTTGCAAAAGGTATCATAACCCCTAAATTTTGATAGAAATTATTTAAATAAAGGACGAATTTGAGAGCGTTTGCAGAGTGGGAAAAACAAGAGCTGATATTTTTATCGCTTCCGCACGAAAACACCGACTGGAAGCCGTATCTGGATGAAATTTTAGACGCTTACGAGAGGCTCGTGGCAGCTATCGTGCCGTTTCAAAAGGTCGTTTTGATCTGCCCTAATGAGAGGATTTTTGCGGAGCGATTTGCTAAATTTGATAACGTAGAGTTCGTAAAAATCGACACCGACGATACGTGGATACGCGACTACGGTATGATAGACGTAGAGGATGGCGCTAAAATCGTCAGCTATGATTTTAAATTTAACGCTTGGGGCGGTAAATTTGAAAGCTCGAAAGATAACGCCGTAAATTTGGAGCTAGCTAAGCGTTTTAAAAGCGATTTGCGAAGTATCGATCTCGTGCTTGAGGGCGGCAGTATCGATTTTAACGGCCACGGCACGCTACTAACGACTGAAAAGTGCCTACTAAACGACAACCGCAACGCCCATCTAAGCAAAGAGCAGATCGAGGCGCGGCTTAGGGAACTTTTTGGCCTTCGGCGCGTAGTGTGGCTTAAAAACGGCTTTATAAAGGGCGACGACACTGATAGCCACGTCGATACTCTGGCGCGCTTTATCGCTGCTGATACCATAGCATACGCCTCCTGCGATGACCCTGCCGACGAGCATTTCGAAGAGCTTGCCGCGATGAAAAAAGAGCTTGAAAATACGGGCTTTAAGCTCGTGCCGTTACCACTTCCGAAGGCCAAATTTTATGGTGGCAAGAGGCTTGGGTGCACGTATGCGAATTTTATCTTTATAAACGGCGCCGTTATCGTTCCGACGTACAATGATGACAACGATAAAATCGCGCTTGATCGACTAGCTCGGGAGCTGCCGAACCATAAGATAATCGGCGTGGATTCGCTCGTTTTCGTACGTCAAAACGGCTCGCTGCATTGTTCTTCGCAGAATAGATTTGTAGGCGCAAGAAGCGAAAGCGAAATCTAAATGCAATTAAACAATGCCGACATAAAAAGGCAAAATGAAATTTTAGGCCGCAGAGCCGTGATAGTCGCGGGCGCGACGGCGTTTACACTAGCCGTGGTTAAATTTGCCGCGGGTTTGATCGGCGGTTCGGTGGCGGTGCTTAGTTCGGCGATCGATTCGATGCTTGACCTGCTAGTTTCCGCGCTAAATTTCTTCGCCATCCGTAAATCCCAAGCCGCGCCCGATGCTAAATTTAACTTCGGCTACGCCAAGCTAGAAGCGCTTGCGGCGATGTTTGAGGGCGTTTTGATCGTAGGTGCGGGTGCGTTTATACTTTACGAGAGCGTGCGTAAGCTACAAACGGAGCAAGTGCCTGTAGATACGGCTTTTTCGCTCTATGCGATGGCGCTATCGGTCGCGGTTACTGGGCTACTGGTCGCCTACCTCTCCCGCGTCGCTCGCCGCACGAGAAATTTGATAGTTAGAGCCGATGCGCTGCACTATAAAAGCGACCTTTTTAGCAACCTAGCCGTTATCGCCTCGCTTATCTTGGTCGAATTTACGGGATTTGCCGCGATAGACGCCGTTTTTGGTATAGTGATTAGCGGCTACATCGCCGTTAGCGCGATAAATTTGATGAAAGAAAGCGTAGGCGTGCTACTTGACCGCGCGTTAGATCCCGAGATGACGGCGCAAATCGAAGAGATAATCCGCTCGCGCCCTCAGATAGCAAGCTATCACGGCCTAGCTACCAGAAAGAGCGCAAACATCTGCTACGTCGCTGTTCATCTAGTCTTTAACCGCGAAATTTCGCTTTACGACGCGCACAAAATTTCAGACGAGATAGAAGCCGCTATCAGGGCTAAATACGGCGAGTTTGAATGGCAGATCACGACGCACCTTGATCCGTGCGACGATCAAAACGGCTCGTGCGAATGCTAAATCAAAGGAAAAATATGAAAATTTTATTCGTTTGCCACGGAAATATCTGCCGCTCGACTATGGCGCAGTCGGTTATGCAAAATTTAGCCGAGAATGCCGGTCTAGCCGGGCGTCTTAGTATCGACTCGCGCGCCACGCACGAGGACGAGATAGGCGAGCCGCCATACTACGAAACCGTGCGGGTTTTGAAACAAAACAGCGTACCCGTGACTCCTCATAAAGCGACCTTGATAACGCAAAAAGATTTTGATAGCAGCGATCTTATCTTGATAATGGACGATGAAAATTTAAGGACTTTGAAGCGTAAATTCGGTGCTGAGGCTAAATTTGACGAAAAAGTAAAATTCCTGCTCGAATTTAGCGAGGCCTCAAGCGGCAAAATAATCGCCGATCCATACTACACCCGCGATTTTGAGCGGTGCTACGAGGACGTTTCTAGCTCTTGCGCAGGGCTGCTTGAAAGGCTGAAGCAAATTTTATGAGTCGGCTGGAGCGGTAAATTTAGCTTGTAGGCCGTTCAAGCCCTATTTTATCCCCGCTTTGATATAATTTTGAAATTTTAAATCGTAAGGAAAAATATGAAAGTAGCGCTAATCCAACAAAAATTTCACGGCACTAAAGATGCGACCGTGCAAAGGACGCTCGAGCTCGTGCGCGAAGCTAGCGGCGGCGGGGCGGAGCTCGTCGTGCTTCAGGAGCTACACCAGACGCAGTATTTTTGCCAGAGCGAGGAGACGAGGTTTTTTGATCTTGCCGAGGGCTGGGAAAACGACGTCAAATTTTGGGGCGAGGTAGCGCGGCAAAACGGCGTCGTGCTCGTTACTTCGCTCTTTGAAAAACGCGCGGACGGCCTATATCACAACACCGCATTCGTCTTCGAAAAAGACGGCAGCGTCGCGGGCAAATACCGCAAAATGCACATCCCCGACGACCCCGGCTTTTACGAGAAATTTTACTTTACTCCCGGCGACATCGGCTTTGAGCCCATCGATACGAGCGTAGGCAGGCTCGGACTTTTGGTGTGCTGGGATCAGTGGTATCCCGAGGCTGCGCGCCTCATGGCTCTGCGCGGCGCGAAGCTACTCATCTATCCGACCGCGATCGGCTGGTTCGAGAGCGACGAGGAAGAGGAAAAATCGCGTCAGCTAGAGGCGTGGGTCGCCGTGCAGCGCGGGCATGCGGTCGCAAACGGCCTGCCCGTGATCGCCGTAAACCGCGTGGGCTTTGAAAAGGACGAGAGTGGTGTGATGGACGGGATTAAATTTTGGGGCAACAGCTTTGTTTTCGGAGCGCAGGGCGAGGAGCTTTTCCGCGCCGATAGCCAGAGCGAGCAGTGTCGTATCGTCGAGATCGATATGACCAGAAGCGAAGAAGTGCGCAGGACTTGGCCGTTTTTGAGAGACCGAAGGATAGATGCGTACGCAAATTTAACAAAAAGATTTATTGATTAAGGCTCGTCTTTTTGCCCTATACTTCGTTGCTTTTAAATTTGGCTCGGTCATTACCTATATGGTAACTCCCGTCGCCAAATTTAAAAGCGCCTCGTCTAGCTCAAAAATACTTCGTCTTAACTTTTTCTATTCAAATTTGAACCCAAATTTGCAAATTTGGCTCGCCGAGACCCACACCCTGAAAATGCTAAATTTAAAGCCCCTATAAAAAGAAATCAAAGCTGTAACCTCAAATTTAACTAATCCAAATTTAGCGTCTTAAAGGTGCAAGTCTCGGCCGGTAAAATTTAAAAAATTATTCAAATTTGACCACGCCCAAACGGTACGCGAAAACACCCCTACTTAAAGCCAAATTTAGCCTTTCTTAGTAAAATACCGCCCAAGAGTTGCGGGACAACTATTATTTATACAAGGCATTTCATGCAAAGACGCGATTTTTTAAGAAGCACTGCGATTTTAGGCGCCGTTATGGCAACTCCGAGCACCGTTTTTGGAGGGAGCAAGGCTGTGGGCAACAAGAGGGTTTTTGACGTAACTCTAAATCACGAAATTTTAGAGGCAGGCAAGAAAACCAGGCTGTGGATACCGCTGCCGTTCATCAGAGAATATCAAAGCGTGAGCGACATCAAATTTGACGGCAACTTCGCTAATCCGTCGGTGAACTACGACGCGATCCCGACGCTTTACGTGGACTACGCCGAGGTGGCAAAACCGACGCTTAGCGTTAAATTTAGAGTCGAGACCTTCGAACGAAACACCGACTTTAGTAAGGTTAAATTTAACCCGAACGAAAAGCTAAGTCCTGAGACGGAGTTTTATCTAAAACCTACTCAGCACATCCCAAATGACGGCATCGTAAAGCAAAAAGCCGAAGAAATAACTAAAGGCGTAAAAGGCGATCTGGAGCGCGCAAAAGCGATCTACACGTGGGTGGCAAACACCATGCAGCGCGACAACAGCGTCCTAGGCTGCGGCACGGGCGACGTAAAAGCGATACTTGAAAGCGGCAAGCTGGTGGGCAAATGCACCGACATAAACTCCGTATTTGTGGGGCTTTGCAGAGCCGTAGGCATACCTGCACGCGAGATTTTCGGTATCAGGGTAGGGCAGAGTAGATTTTCAAACGAGATGGGAAAAGCCGATGAAAAGGGCCTTGCGGCGATCTCTGGCGGTCAGCACTGCAGAGCGGAATTTTACCTAAAAGGCTACGGCTGGATCCCTGTAGATCCCGCAGATGTTGCAAAGGTACGCCTAGGCGAGAAGCTAAGCAACGACGATAGCAAGCTTGCTAAAGTGCGCGAGTTTTTGTTTGGCAACTGGGAGATGTGCTGGATCGGCTTTAACGACGCGCGCGACTTTGTCCTATCGCCGAAACCTGCGGAATTTCCGCTAAATAACTTCGGCTATCCTTACGGCGAAGTTGATGACAACGTGCTAAATTACTATTCTCCGAAAGAATTTAGCTACGACTACAAGTCGCAAGAGGTCAAATGAAGGGCTTTTGGCTAGCTCTGGCGTCGGTCGCGAGCGCGCTGGCGGCGACTCTTTGTTGCCTGCCCGCGCTTTTGTTTTTGATTTTCGGCGCTTCATTTAGCCTGCTTAGCTCGGAAGCGATAGAGAGCCTAACCGAGCTAAGGCCTTATTTTACTGCACTTGCCGCGATCTGCTTTGCAGCGAGCGCGTTTTATTTTTTCAAAAAGCCAAAATCCTGCGACCTCGCAAATCGCCGTAAAAAGTGGATCTTGATCTACGTTTTTTTAGCTGTTTTTGTGATTATTCTGCTATCATACCCCGAAGTTTTAGGAAAAATTTATGAATAAAATTCTATCTATTTTACTGCTTGCAAGCGTGGCGTTTGCAAATCAAAATTTTGTTATCAAAGTCGAGGGGATGCACTGTCCGCTGTGTACGGCGATGGTGCGAAAAGCCCTGCTGAAGGTGGGCGGCGTTATCAGCGCTAAGGCTAGCCTGCACGATAAAACCGCCCGCGTCGAGACGAAAGACGGCGTGAGCGAGAAACAGCTGCTAGATGCGGTGGCAACGACGGGCTACACGGGCGAGATAGTTAAGTAAATTTAAGGAGCAAACATGCAAAAAAACGAGGTTATGAACGATTTTAAGAAGCTGTGCGAGATACCGCACTGCAGCTGCGAAACGGAGCAGATGAGGGAGTTTTTGGCGGATTTTGCGCGCTCTCAGGGCTTTAGCGTGAACGTCGATCAGGCGGGCAATATCCACGCCGTAAAGGGCGAGCCTAAAATTTGCCTGCAAAGCCACTACGATATGGTTTGTGTGGGCGCGGCGCCGAATCTAGAGCTCATCGAAGAGGACGGCATCCTAAGGGCGAAAAACTCGACTCTGGGCGCTGATGATGGCATCGGCGTAGCGATGATGATGGGCGCGATGCGGGAGTTTGCAAATTTAGAGTGCCTCTTTACCAACGACGAAGAGGTCGGGCTCGTGGGCGCAAACGCCTTTAAGGGTAAAATTTTATCGCCCAATTTGCTAAATTTAGACAGCGAAGAGGACGACCGCGTAACGCTGGGATGCGCCGGCGGCATAAACGTAAGCGCAAAAATCGGCGCGCAGACCGTCAAAAAGAGCGGTAAAATTTACGAGATCGGAGTAGCCGAGCTTAGCGGCGGACACTCTGGCAATGAGATACATAAAAATATCCCAAACGCGACCAAGCTGCTAGCGAAATTCCTCGCTGAGGAGGGCTGCGAGCTCATCAGCCTGGACTTTGGCGAGAGGAGCAACTCGATCCCCGCAAACGCCGTTTGCAAGGCGCTGTGCGCGCATGAACCGAAGCAGCGCGGCCTGGCGTGGGTAAAGAGCCTGGGTGAGGGCGAAGCGGACGTGCTGGTAAATAGCGGTAAAATTTTGGCGCTCATCAACTCATTCGCTCAGGGCGTGCGCAGCTACGACACGCAGCTTGGCATGGTAAACGAAAGCATAAATCTCTCGACCGTCAAGCAAAAGGGCGAAGTGATTGAATTTGATTTTTTCGGGCGCGCGATGAAGCGAGAGGGGCTAGAAAATCTTGGCTTTGAGACCGCTACGCTAGCTAGCGCGCTGGGCTTTGAGGTTAGAGTAACCGACCGCTCGGCGAACTGGGCACCGTGCATCAGCGACTTCGCGCATCTGGTGCTTGAGGAGCTGCAAAAACAAAAGCCTCAGGCTAAATTTGCCGCCGTGCACGCAGGCCTTGAGTGTGGCGTACTGGTCGCAAAACAGCCCGAGCTGCAAGCCTGCTCCATAGGCCCAAACATCCACTCGCCGCACTCGGTAAACGAGCACTGCGAGATAGCGTCGGTGGAGATGATGGCGGAAGTCGTAAGAAATATAATCGCTAGATTGCAGTAAATTTAGCGGCTCGTCTTTTTGTCCTATACTTCGTTGGATTCAAATTTTACTCGGTCACTACCGACTAGGTAGCTCCCGTCGTAAAATTTAAATCCGCCTCGTCTAGAACAAAAATACTTCGCCTTTAAATTTTCGGCGGCTTGTCTCGCGAGTGCTTTTATAGAAACCCCGCCTGCGGCGTCGCTACGTTGTTTTTGAATTGGTTTGAAATTTTAAGTCTGCAGCAGACTACCTTTGCTTCGCTTTGCTGCAACTGCAAGCAGAGGTCTAGCCTTGACTTAAAATTTCTACACAACATTCAAATCCATCTCAAAAATACTTCACCTTGGCTTCTTGCATTCAAATTTAATTTAAAATTTGTAGCGTTTTTATAAAATGTAGTTCATAATAAACACAGCTACCAAGAATCAAATTTTAAAATTCCGTCAAATTTAAGTGCGTAAATTTAAGCCCGCGTTCTTGAGTTAAAATTTTACGAAAAATTCTTATCCTTGCTGCTACACAGCTCGTTTAAAAAGCACTCTTTGCAGTTTGGCTTTATCGCTTTACAGGTGTAGCGACCAAAAAGCACCATCGCTTGATGAAGCGTGTTTAGCTGCGTTTTAAAGGCTTTGGTTAGATCAAGCTCGACGGCTTCGGGCGTCTTGCCCCGGCTAAGGCCAAGCCTATGCGCCACGCGAAAGACGTGCGTATCCACCGCCATCAAATTTGATCCAAAATGCTCGATCAGCACGACGTGAGCGGTCTTTTGACCCACGCCTGCTAGACTCATCAGTTCTTTTTCGGTCGTCGGTATCTCGCCGTCAAATTCGCTCATCACGCTCTTTGCCATTTTGATCAAATTTTCGGCCTTGTTGTTAAAAAAGCTACAGGAGCTTATGAGCGCCTTTACGCTAGCTAGATTTGCCTGCGCTAGGCTCGCGACGTCCGGGTATGCCTCAAAAAGCGAGGGCGTGATCAAATTTACGCGCCTATCGGTGCACTGCGCACTTAACATCACGCACACGAGCAGCTCGTAGAGGTTCTGAAATCTAAGCTCGCTGCCCGCGTCTTTAAAATTTTCTAAAAATAAATTTTTGATAGCGTTTATATCTTTTTTCGTTCTCATAGCGCCGATTTTAGCCGTTTTTATTTAAATTTTCGATGAATTATAACTTATATTTAATGACTTTCCTGCTATAATCACCCTCGCAAAAATCTAAATTTAAGGAACAAAGATGAATAAAATTTTATTCGCATCTCTTAGTTTGGCTGCGGCTCTAAGCCTAAACGCGGCGGAGTACGCCACCGTAAACGGAACTGCCATAACCGATAAAGACGTGGCTTTCACGCTTGCTGCTATGCCTGGCGTAACTTTAGAGCAACTACCTAAAGACACTCAAAAAAAAGTGATCGATGAGACTATCAACAGAAAACTACTTCTAGACGAGGCTAAAAAGAGCGGACTAGAGAAGACTGACGAATACAAAGCTGCGCTTGAAGAGCTAAAAAATAACCTCGCGCTTGATCTTTGGATGAAGAGAATTTTCGACAATATCAAAGTTAGCGAAGGCGAAATCAGCGACTTTTATAACAAAAATAAAGCCGAATTTGCCGTGCCTGCACAAGTAAGAGCCAAACATATCCTAGTGGCTACTGAAAAAGACGCAAACGACATAATAGCTGCGCTAAAAGGTCTAAAAGGCGACGAGCTGGTTAAAAAATTCGAAGAGCTAGCAAAATCTAAATCTACCGATCAAGGCTCTGCGGCTAACGGCGGCGAACTAGGTTGGTTTGGCCAATCTCAAATGGTAAAACCTTTCGCGGACGCTGCATTTGCGCTTAAAAAAGGTGAAGTAACTCAAAAGCCTGTTAAATCAAATTTCGGCTACCACGTAATCCTAAAAGAGGATAGCAAGGCTGCCGGTACCGTAGGTCTAAACGAGGTTAAACCTCAAATCGAGGGCAACCTAAAGATGGAGAAATTTAGAAACGATATCAGAAAAAGAGGCGACGAGCTTCGCGCAAAAGCTAAAGTAGAATATAAATAAGGTCGATAAAATGGGTGTTTTAGACGTAGTAAAGGCCGGCGTTTTAAGCGGCGATGACGTAACTAGGCTATATAAATACGCAAAGGAACATGGTTTTGCCATACCTGCGGTAAACGTGGTCGGAAGCGACTCGGTAAATGCTGTTTTAGAGGCGGCGAAGACGGCTAACTCACCCGTTATCATCCAGTTTAGTAACGGCGGAGCCGGCTTTTACGCCGGCAAAGCCTGCGGTAATGCCGACGTACTAGGAGCGGTAGCGGGTGCGCAGCACGTGCACTTACTAGCCAAGGCTTACGGCGTGCCGGTGATCCTTCACACCGATCACGCGGCTAGAAAACTACTGCCGTGGATCGACGAGCTGGTTAAATTTAGCCGCGAATACAAAAAAGCTCACGGCGTGCCGCTTTTTAGCTCACATATGCTTGATCTTAGCGAAGAGAGCCTCAATGAAAATTTAAGCACTTGCGAGAAGTATCTAAAAGAGCTTAGCGAGCTTGGCATCAGTCTAGAAATCGAGCTTGGCGTAACCGGCGGCGAAGAGGATGGCGTGGATAATACGGGCGTTGATAACGCGCTTTTGTATACGCAGCCTGAAGACGTCGCGCAGGCATACGAGCGACTAAGTAAAATCAGCGATAGATTTAGCATAGCGGCAAGCTTTGGCAACGTTCACGGCGTGTATAAGCCGGGCAACGTCGTGTTGCGACCTGAAATTTTGAAAAACTCGCAAGCATATGTCGCGGATAAATTTCAAACTACAACCGATAAACCAGTAAATTTCGTATTTCACGGCGGTAGCGGTAGCGAGCTGCAAGATATCAAAGACGCCGTCAGCTACGGCGTTGTAAAAATGAACATCGACACCGACACGCAGTGGGCGTTTTGGGACGGCGTGAGAGCGTACGAGCTAAAAAACAGAGCCTATCTACAAGGTCAAATCGGCAACCCCGAAGGCGACGATAAACCGAACAAAAAATACTACGATCCGCGCAAATGGCTACGAAGCGGCGAGGAGTCGATGGTAAAACGCCTACTAACCGCATTTGAAGATTTAAACTGCTTAAATAGAAATTAAGGCTCACGATGGAACCCAAAAAAGAAGCGAGAAGCGATAATTTCACCGATTTGGCGCTACCTGAAGTAAAAAGCAGGCGGTCTTTTTTCGTATATGCGAAAATCGTATTTTTGCCGACGGCGATTTATCTCGTCGCGCTTCTTGGGTATTTTGGATACATAAATTTCCAAATCGGCCTACACACGGTTATTATGATGGGCGTTATTTGGGTGATTTCGCTAATCTTTGCTAAAAATAGCGCCGAACTTGCTTGCTGCTATTTTGAGCAAAGCGGAGCTGATTTCAAGCGAAATTTAAAAGAATACATCATCAAACATCTTTTGGTTATCGGCAAAGATACGAAATCAAACGCCGGTTTTGATGAATTTGTCGCCTATTACACAAGAAATTTACGTAACGAAAATTTTGCTTCTGTGGGCGCTGGCATCTTTCCGATGCTGGGTATTTTAGGAACGTTTATCAGTATCGCGGTTTCTATGCCGGAGTTTAACTCATCAAATACGATGGAGCTTGAGGCTGAAATTTCGACCCTTCTTAGCGGCGTGGCGACTGCGTTTTACGTCTCTATCTACGGTATTTTTTTAGCGCTTTGGTGGATATTTTTTGAAAAATACGGAACGAGCAAATTTGAAACGCTGGTGCGAAGACAAAAAAACGCTACGAGCGACTTTTTTTGGACGAAAGAGGAGCTTGATAGAAGGTATTTGCAAGAGAATTTAAGACACTTTGAGAAGATCGGAGTGATATTTGAGCACGTTAGTAACGCTGAGTTCTTTGAGGAGTTGGATAAGACTATCGAGGCTAAATTTAAAACTTTTACAAATATCTTGAAAAATGAAGAGGAGGCCGTCAAACTAAGCGGCGAGCACATCAAACAAACGATGAATACGCTGCTAAAATCCTCAAAAGATCAAAAAGATTTGATCAAGGTCCATGCCGAAATCTTAAACGTTATCAATAAATTTAACGGCAACATCAAAGACATGCAGTTAAAATTTGCCGAGCAGTACAACCGTCTATACGACGTGGGCGGCGAGCGCATGGCAAGGCTCGAAAAGAGCGTGGGCGAGCTTGAGTATAACATCAAAATTTTTAGCGAGTCGCTTTCTAAATTTAGCGGCGAAATTTTAGAAAAACAAAAGCTAGCGATGGAGGGCTTTAAAGAGAGCCTGATCGAGGGCGTGCAGGCGTTTAAAAAGGCTTTTGACGCCGAAGCCGGCGAAGTTTACGAGGATAATAGCGCGCTCATTGAAGGGCTAAGGCAAGACATCGACGAACTCGACAAAGAGGCAAACGAAGTCTTGCAAACCATCGAAAAGGCGAGTATGCTAGATGAAAACGCGTAGCGAGGGCAAAAGCGGCGACCAGACCTTTTGGATATCGTATGCGGACCTGATGGCCGGGCTGATGTTTGTTTTTATGCTCATCATCGGCGCCGTCGTCGTAAAATACGTCCTTAGCCAAAGCGATCTAGCAAAACTGCAAAAAGATTTGAGCGAGCGCGAAAAGCAAATCGTCTCATCTCAAAGCGAGCTTGTGCGCAAAGAAAACGTCATAAAAGAAATTTTTTCAAATTTGGACCGCGCAAAGAGCGAAAATAAAGAGCTTTCCGATATAAACAGACTCGTAAACGAGATGCTTGAAGGCGTCAAAAAAGAGAAAAACGAACTCACGAATCTAACCCAAACCTACGAGATAAATCTAAACGACGCAAACAAAACTATCGCGGATTTGCAAGATAGAGTGGTGCAGCTTGGGCAAATTTTAGCGCAAAAAGACGAGGCGCTAAATGAACTAAACGCAAAATACGGCGATGAAATCTCAAAATTTGCCGCGCTGGAAGAGGATTTTAATAAAACAAAAGACAAGATCAAAGACATCAGCTCGCTTCGCTCAAACGTCATATCAAATTTACGCGCCAAGCTCGGAAACAAGGTCAGTATAGATCCTAGCTCGGGCGTCGTATCGCTGCCTGAGTCTATACTTTTTGACACGGGCTCGTACGAGCTAAGGGACGAAGCAAAAGCGCGCCTAAAAGAAATTTTGCAGACTTATTTCGAGGCGATTTTAAACAACGAAGAGATCGCAAAACACATCGATAGGATCGTGATCGAGGGGCATACGAACTCCGTAGGCAGCTATATGTACAACCTTGATCTGTCGCAAAAGCGCGCGTATTCGGTGCTGGATTTTATCTACTCGTGGAACAAGGACAAGCGCCTAGAGCACTATCTCATCGCTAGCGGGCGCAGTTTTAGCGATCTGGTGATGAAAAA
This sequence comes from Campylobacter sp., assembly GCF_052170435.1. Lineage (GTDB taxonomy): Bacteria > Campylobacterota > Campylobacteria > Campylobacterales > Campylobacteraceae > Campylobacter_A. The sequence continues at coordinate 13,683 of NZ_JBQNAN010000018.1, read as the reverse complement.
CGGCAAAGAAGACCCCGACGCCTCAAGGCGCATCGAGATCAAATTTTCGATCTCGGACAAAGAGTCGATGAAAGAGATGCAAGATCTCTTGGAGCGGCAAAATCAAAAGTATTCAAAAGACTAAATTTAACGGACTCGAGTTTTACGTACTTCGCGACGATCTGATGGACGGCGAATTTAACGGCAATAAAGCTAGAAAGCTAGAGTATTTCTTGCACGCTGGTCTTGGCGGTATAAAGCGCGTCGTTAGCTACGGCTCTAGCCAGTCAAACGCGATGTATAGCCTAAGCGTTTTTGCAAAGATGAAAGGCCTCGAGTTTCACTACGTAGTTTCAAATTTAAACTCAAATTTAGCGGCAAATCCGATCGGAAATTTTAAATTCGCCCTTGAAAACGGGACGAAAATATATGTAGATAAAGATAGACGGGCGCGAGCTAGGGCTTTAGCCTATGAGCTAGCCGGGCTAAAAGAGAGTGAGATTTGCGGCGGCGAGATGTTAAATTTAACGGACAATCGCAGCCAAAACGGGTCAAATTTAAAAGACGCCGGCGGGTTAAATTTGAGCAAATTTGACGAACAAATGGAGCTCGCGGGCGTAAAATCCAGCAAATGCATAAGCCATAAAAGCTCAAATTTTGAAAAATCCGCAGATCAAACAAGCTCAAATTTACCCGCCGCGCAGGATTGCTTCATCGGCGATTCGCTTTTTATAAACGAGGGCGTTTGGCAGCCGCAGGCGGAGACGGGCTTTATCTCGCAGGCTAGGCAGATAGAGCGCTGGGCGGATGCGGAGGGTAAAACCGTGGATATATTTTTGCCCTCAGGTACCGGCACGTCCGCGGCGTTTTTGGCTAAGCACGTCAAATTTGACGTTTTTACCTGTCCTTGCGTGGGCGACGTGGACTACCTAAAAAGCGAGATCGAGGCGTTGACGCCAAACTCGAAGGCGCGCATTTTGCAGCCGCCCAAAAAATATCATTTCGGCGATCTAAAGCTGGAGCTTTATCAAATTTGGCGCGAAGTATGCGAGCAAACGGGGATAGAATTTGAGCTTATTTACGATCCTGTGGGCTTTTTAACGATTGTGGCAAACCTGGGCGCGTTTAAAAACGAGATTTTATACATCCATCAAGGCGGCGCGCTCGGAAATATCAGTCAAAAACTAAGATACGAAAGAAAATTTAAGGAGACGAGATGAAGTTTTTACTCACTAGTAACGAAAATTTTAAGGACTATTTCGCGGCTTTGGTAAACCGCTCAAACGGCGATATGAGCGCGGTTATGCCCGCCGTTTCGCAGATACTTGAGGACGTGCGCGCTAGAGGCGACGAGGCGCTCTTTGAGCAGATAGAGAAATTTGACCGCTGGAAATCTGACGCAAATAGCCTAAAAATCGGTACCGACGAGATGCAAAAGGCCTACGACGGTATAGATAGCTGTCTGCGAAACGCGCTAAATTTAGCCTTTGATCGTATCAAAAGCTACCACGAAAAAAGCCTGCCTAAAACATGGATGGAGCACGATGAGCACGGCGTTTTGCTAGGTGCAAAATATACCCCGCTAGACCGCGCCGGACTATATATCCCCGGAGGCAAGGCTGCCTATCCTAGCTCGCTTCTCATGAACGCCGTACCGGCTCTGGTCGCTGGTGTAGGAGAGATCGCGGTCTGCACGCCTGCCGTCGGAGGCAAGGTAAACGCGCTGCTGCTAGCCGCCATGCATGTCTGCGGTATAAAGGAAGCCTATAAAGTCGGCGGCGCCTCGGCGGTAGCGGCGATGGCCTACGGCACGCAAACGATCAAAAAAACCGACGTCATCACGGGTCCCGGCAATATATACGTCGCGACGGCTAAAAAGCTCGTCTACGGCGAAGTAAATATCGATATGATCGCCGGTCCTAGCGAGATCTGCGTCATCGCCGACGAGAGCGCCGACCCTCGCCACATCGCCGTGGATCTGCTCTCGCAGGCTGAGCACGACGAGATGGCTAGCGCCGTACTCATAACGCCTAATCAAGCCTTCGGCGCGGCCGTGCAAAGGCATATCAACGAAGAGATCAAGACTCTAGCTAGGCAGCCGATCGCGCAGGTTAGCATCGATAAAAAAGGCGCTATCATCGTAGCTAGCGACCTTGATGAGTGCGTGAGGCTGGCTAACGAGCTAGCGCCCGAGCACCTGGAGATCGCGACAAACGACGCGATGGAGCTAGCTAGGCAGATCAGGCACGCCGGAGCGATATTTATCGGACACTTCACTCCTGAAGCGATGGGCGACTATCTAGCCGGGCCGAACCATACGCTACCTACGGGCGGTAGCGCGAGATTTTACTCGCCGCTCGGGGTTGAAAATTTCATGAAGCGCACCTCGCTCATCTCGCTAAACGCAAAAGGCATAAGCGAGCTGGGAAATGCGTGCATGAAGCTAGCCGATGCCGAGGGGCTGGGGGCGCATAAGCGTTCGGTCGCGGTTAGGCTCGAAGCTCTTAAATAAATTGCGGCGTTATCTCTTGGACGCTTTTTGAAGGGCTAGTAAAAATAAATACTCACGGACAACCAGTCCGCTCCGTTTTATTTTTACGTCGCGACTTCAAAAATCATCTCAAGATATAACGCATTTTTGTTTAAAGTCGGTTTTGCCCGTCGATGGACTTCGCGTCAAAAGGCTCATACGGCGCTGTTTATGAAAGCGACGATAAGACTTATTGTATCGGCGCTATGGTGCGGGCACGCGACAAACCCGTAGCGGAGGCAGTTAGCGAGCACAACAATAGCTATAAAAATTTATGGTTTTTGATATTTTTGATAGTTTTTGGCATTGCTTTTTCGGTTTTGGCTTCTTATACAAAGGCTAAGGAAAGGTTATAAGAAATTTTATGAAAATGAGTAAGAAAAAGTGGGTGATATTACTTGTCGCGGCTTTTGTAGCGCCATATTTGATACTTATTTTTTTCTACTACGTAGCACAGAGTCAGAACAAATTTGAAAATATCGATAGAAGCGGCTTTTACCGCTCGCCCGAGGGTGAAATTTACGCTGAAATCGCGCATAGCGGTAGGTATTTGCTAAAGGGCGCGGATAAAGATAGCTTTCGCGTCTTAAATTTGCCCCATCTTTACTACTACTCAAACGTTGGCGCCGATAAAAACAACGTCTACTGCTCGACAAAGATCTTGCAAGGTCTTGATCCTAAAAGCGTTCGTCTGCTTGGCAACGGCTATCTAACCGATGACAAGATAAGCTACTTTTGCAGCGCAAAAAGCGAGAAAAAGCCCGGATTTAACGAGTTTGTCGCCGTTATGAAAAGCGTTGCTAATCTTTTTATAAAAAGCTATGATGACAGCTCTTATTTTTATAAAAACGTACGAGTCGGTAGCGTAAATTTAGAGCCTATTTTTGACATGGGCTTTGCAAAAGACGGCAACACGCTTTATTATAAGGGCGAAAAGCTAGACGCAAACGCTAGCGGGTTAAAATTTATAAAAACTACAAAAGAGCAAAAAACGGACTATTTCACAGACGGCAAAAGCGTATTTTTGGATGGGGTGAAGCTTGACGTGAGCTACACGGACGAGATGCGGGAGATAGCGACCGATCTTTCCCGTGAGACGCACTATCTTTTTGAGCCAAAGAGCGGAGCTGTCTTTGCAAACGGGCATAAATTTAGCGAGCAGGCGATGCCTTTTACGCCTATTTATAACGAGGGCGACTCATATATCTTTTGGCCTATTTTTGCGGGCAAAGACGGGGTTTACTTTTGGGACAGGAGTAAAAGCGAGCTTGAAAAGATTTCAAATTTTAAGCCCAAAGGCGAAATTTACAGATTTTACTCCGATCTATTTGCCGATGATGAGAGCATCTACTTCTTGCAAAATAGCGAAGAGTGGACGCGTTCTAGACACGGCAGGCAAGTTAGCGCGCGCTTGGTTGGGCTTTATAGGCTAGCTAGCAAAAGCGAACTTCGCAAGATCGGCGACGTAAACGGCGGCGAATACGGCGCAGTCTTTGCGGATAATAACAAGAGCTATTTTGTAGGTAGCTACTACGACGGGTTTTATATGGAGGAGGGCGTTTACGAGATAGCAGACCTTAGAGCTGTTGAAATTTTAACCAGACCGCCGTACTTTCAGGGTAAAAAGCTAGAGGCAAAAGATATTTACGAGCTTATAAAAACCGGCGCGCTAGTACCTGCTAGCGGCGAGGAGGCGGCGCTATCTCGCATTGAGGTAGAGAAGCCGACCGTTATACTTTATATCGCATTTGGTATCGTTTTTATCCTCGCGATCATCTTTGGCGTTTCAAAAGCCAGAGGCGCAAAGAGGGATTACGGATAAATTTAACGTAAATTTTTTAAAGCGCCTTTTTTAGGTGTTTTACTCCTTAAATTTAGTCCAAAATTTAAGGAACAAATTTGACCCATTTACTCTTTTTTGTTATTTTGAAATGAAGCTGAAATTTACAAAAAAAGGAGAAAAATGATCAAATTTCAAAGGTCAAAATTTAACAATTCGGTGTTTATCCCATCGCTTGTTGTAATATTTTTAATAACGGCATTTGCAGCGATATTTCCAAATTTCTCAAATGAGTTTTTTAAAGGTATGCAAAACTACATCGCGGCGAAATTTGGCTGGTTTTACATCCTGGCCGTCGCCGTCATACTTCTAAGTATCATTATCCTTGGCTTTAGCAAGCTTGGCGAGATTAAGCTCGGAGCCGATCACGTAAAGCCGGAGCACAAAAATATCTCATGGTTTTCTATGCTTTTTGCCGCCGGCATGGGCATAGGTCTGGTATTTTTTGGTGTGGCCGAGCCGCTCATGCACTATCTAAACCCGCCGGTCGGCGACGCACAAACTATCGCAGCGCAAAAGCTTGCTATGAACATTACCTTCTTTCACTGGGGTATGGGCGCATGGTCGGTCTATGCTATCGTGGCGCTAATCCTTGCCTTTTTCTCGTATAGACACGGCTTGCCGCTCACGCTTAGATCGGCGTTTTATCCGATCATCGGCGATAAAATTTACGGCAAGATAGGTAACGCTATCGACACATTTGCCGTCGTGGCGACGCTTTTTGGCGTAGCGACCTCGCTAGGATACGGCGTACTTCAGGTAAATGCTGGCCTTACGCACGTTTTTGGCCTGCCGACTATGCACATCACGCTTCTTATCGTGCTTTGCCTGGCTGCGACCGTTTCAGCGGCAAGCGGCGTGGATAAGGGCATCAAAATATTATCAAACGCAAACATCGCGCTAGCTATATGTTTTATGTTTTTGATACTATTTTTGGGCGATACGACGCAGCTTTTAAAGTCGTTTGTACAAAACAGCGGCGACTACGTCTCGACTCTGATCTCAAACACCTTTAATCTCTACGCCTACGAGAGGCAAAATGAGAGCTGGCTTGGCGGTTGGACGCTGCTGTACTGGGCTTGGTGGCTCTCTTGGTCGCCGTTTGTGGGGCTTTTTATCGCCAAAATTTCAAAGGGTAGGACGATAAGAGAATTCGTCATAGGCGTGCTTCTCGTGCCAACCGGCTTTACTTTTGCTTGGATGAGCTTTTTTGGTAACTCGGCGATCGCGCTTGTGCAAGGCGGCTTTAGCGAGCTTGCGACCACGGTAAATTCCGACTCGGCTTCGGCGCTTTTTATGTTTTTGGAGAAATTTAGCTTTTCAGGCGTGCTAAGCACGATCGCAGTCTTTATGATCGTCATATTTTTCGTCACTTCAGCAGACTCTGCGGCGATCGTGATGAACATGCTTTGCTCAAACGGCAAGGACGATACGCCGGTTTGGCAAAAGGTCTTTTGGGGTGTTACAGTGGGCGTCGTGGCGGCATTTTTGATGCTAGCCGGCGGCCTTGGCTCGCTTCAAGCTCTCACGATCACTACGGCGTTACCGTTTGCGATCGTGCTACTTGGCGCCATTTACGGGCTATTTAAGGCGCTGCGAGTCGATGTAACCAAAAAAGAGACAAATAACTTTAACAACATGCCTCTTGGCGATCTTTCAAAGCCGTGGCAAGAGCGACTAAGCGCTATCATCACGCTACCAAGCAAAAAAGACGGCAGTAAATTTCTAAACGAAGTCGTGCTAAAAGCCTTTAACGAGCTAAAGGAGGAATTTGCCAAAAACGGCCTTGAGGCAAATGTCGCAAAGGCTGAAAATTTCGTAAATTTAAACGTAGGACTTGGCGACGAGATGGACTTTAGATACGGCGTCTATCTCACCAAAAGCCAGAGCCCGGACTACACCAGAGAGCTTGAGGGCGACGATCTTTACTACAGGGCCGAGGTATATCTAAAAGAGGGCGGTCAGGACTACGACGTGCTTGGTTGGAGCGAGGCCACGCTGATAAACGACGTCATCGAGCAGTACCGCAAACATATGCAGTTCTTGCATGTCGTTAGAAAATAATAATTTGGCGTAAATTTATAGAAATTTACGCCTTTAAATTTATGCCAAGTAGCCTTTTTCTAATAATATTTACAAATTTTAATCCAGATTTGTTTTAAATTTCAAAGATGGTTCTAAAAACTTTAAATAAAATTTTTATATAATCTCTCTTTTTCACAAAGGTATACATATGGATAGAAAATCGTGGAGTTCAAAGCTCACATACATTTTAGCCGTTGCAGGAGCTACGGTCGGTTTTGGCGCGACGTGGCGCTTCCCGTATCTGGTCGGGCAAAACGGCGGCGGCGCCTACGTACTCGTGTTTTGTATCGCGATGATCGTGATCGGTATACCGATGATTTTGGCTGAAAACGCGATCGGCAGACGCCTAAAATGCAATGCCGTGGACGCATTCGGCGGTAAAAATATAAATCCGGCGTGGAAAATCGTGGGCTGGATGGGGCTGCTTGGGGCATTTGGCATCATGGCCTACTACATGGTTATCGGCGGCTGGGTGCTAAACTACATCGCGCAGATCGCATTTGGTATGCTCGATCTCTCGCAGGTGCTTAGTTTTGAGGCCACCAGCGCGTTTTATGAGCAAAATATCGTGAGCGATCCGCTGGCTATCAGCTTTGCGACGCTCGTGTTCGTGCTCGTAAACTACGCGATCTTGGTGCAGGGCGCCGTCGGCGGGATAGAACGCTCGGCGAAGTACCTCATGCCGCTACTTTTCGTACTGATGATCGTGATGATCGTAAAAAACTTGACCTTAGATGGCGTGGCACAGGGGGTCAAATTTTACCTCACGCCCGATTTTTCAAAGATAAGCTTAAAGCTTTTCGTCGATGTTTTGGGACAGGTATTTTTTGCGCTCTCGCTGGGTTTTGGCGTGATGATTACGCTTTCAAGCTTTGTTAAAAAGGACGAAGGGCTGGTTAAAATCTCGATCATCACGGGCATCCTAAACACCCTCATCGCCGTGCTTGCGGGCTTTATGATATTTCCGTCGCTTTTTAGCTATGGCGTATCGCCCGATAGCGGCCCAAGCCTCGTGTTTAAGAGCTTGCCGATCGTTTTTTCGCATATGCCTTTTGGCGGATTTTTTGCGGTGGCTTTTTTTGCGCTGCTGATGATCGCCGCGCTCACGACCTCGCTGCCGATCTACGAGGTCATCATCACGACGCTTCAGGAAAAATTTAAAATCAGGCGCAAAAGCGCGATTTTGCTGGTGCTTGGCACGATATTTATATTTGGAAATTTACCGTCCTTGATGGCTACGAACCTGCTTGCGGACGTTAAAATTTTCGGTAAAAATATCTTTGACGCATACGACGCCATCAGCGCTACGATATTTTTCGTGCTGACTTCGCTAGGATGCGCGATATTTGTCGGCTGGGTGCTAAAAGACGAAGCCAAACGCGAGATAATGCAGGGCAGCGAAAAATACGCAAAACTCGTAAATATCTGGTTTTGGTATATCAAATTCGTCGTGCCGTTTATCATTTTGGTGCTTTTTATCAGCTCGTTTTACGATAATTTTTTAAAGTAAATTTGATGGTAAGTCTCGTAAATTTAGCTAACGGCGACCGCCTAAATTTGCGCGTAGAGAGTCAAATTTTACTCAGCGAGAGCGTCAAAAACGGCAAAACGAGGCAGACGCAAAAGGAGTTTGCCAGCATAGACGAGGCGCAAAAAGCCTGCGCGAAAAAAGAGTGGGAAAGCCTAAAGAAAGGCTACGTCCTGCAAAACGCGGGCGCCAAAGCGGGCGAGGCTAGTTTGCACGTCTATATCGGCGGCGGATATACGGGCGCGCTGGCCTTTGCGGGCGCGGAAGGCGAGCTTTTCGTCTATAAATGCGGCGGCTATAAAGAGGGCGGCACGCTGGATGATTTTCTCATCAGGCTGAACGCGAGCGGCGCCGTAAAGCAGCAGATCGTCCTGCCAAAGCCGCTTGCATGGCGGGCTGAGCCCGCGGGCGAGGTTTTGCTTTTGGATCTGGATCATTTTATCTTTAAATTTGATCCCGCAACGGGCGAATTTAGCGATCTTTCTCAATGGCTGAGCTTTAAAAACAGCAAAGAATTTACGAGCTTTGTTTGCGCTACGAAAGATACGGTGGCGTTTGCGATGTTTGGTCAAATTTTTACTTTGCGCGGCGACGAGATTTCGCCTCTGGCCGAGTATAAATCCGAAATGAAAAATTATACGCCGATCTTGTGTGCCGCGATTAGCGATGAGGGCATGCGGCTGGCGCTTCACTGCAAGCAAAACGAGATCAAAATTTTAAGCACGATAAACGGCGAAATTTTAAACGAGATCGGAGGCGATTTCGGCATTTTTGATAAAATTTGCTTTTTGGCGGACGGCTCGGTGTTAGGCAAGGAGCGCTACGCAGGCAAGCTAATTTGCCTTGACGCTGCAAACGGCGAACGGCTTAAGCCTGCGTGGCTGCACGGCGAATGCGCCGAGGCGGACGAGCTTTGCGTTAGCGCGGACGGTTCGCGGCTTGCATTAATCAGCTACGACAAGGCTCACATCATCGATCTAAAAAGCGGAAATTTGCGGCTTAGCTTTGAGCTCTCGCACGTTGTGAAGCGCTGCGAGGCGAAATTTGAGCGCATAAACGGCGAGGAATTTTTGGCCGTGCGCACCGACTACGGTTGCTTTAGTCTTTATAAAATTTAAGGGAAGATATGTTTTATTTTTTACTCGGTATTTACTTTTTTTACGTCGCCGCAAAGGCGATTTTGGCGATTTTGCAGATAGGCTTTATCCGCGCAGAGGCTAAAAAGCCGGCCGTCGTACTAGAGCAGAATGAATACGAAACCGCCGCCGCCGCAGCGATAACGAATCAAAAATTTGAGATAGCAAGCCTTTTTTATCACGCAGCGATATTTATGATGTGGGCGTGCTGGGGGCTGGGCGAGCTGTATGAAAGCGCCTATAAAACGGGAGAATTGCGAGATCATATCATCTTTGTGATGAGCTTTATGATCATCTCGTCGTTGCTGGAGCTACCGCTAAACATCTACGAAACCTTTGTCAAAGATAAAAGGCTCGGCTTTTCAAACGTAACGCCTAAAATTTTCGCGCTCGATCTGCTTAAAACGCTCGTGCTAACGCTGGTGTTTGGCACGCTATTTGTGTGGCTGGTGTTGCTTTGCATTAGATTTTTGGGCGATTTTTGGTGGTTTTGGGCGTTTTTGCTGAGCTTTGGCGTCGCGCTCGTGATAAATCTTATCTACCCGACGCTCATCGCGCCTATCTTTAACAAAATGCAGCCGCTAGAAGAGGGCGAGTTAAAAAGTCGTATAGAAGGGCTTTTAGCGCGGTGCGGGTTTAAAAGTAGCGGCGTTTTTACGATAGACGCTAGCAAGCGCGACAACCGCTTAAACGCCTATTTTGGCGGCCTTGGCGCGACTAAACGCGTGGTGCTTTTTGACACGCTCGTTAAAAAACTAAGCTTAGAGGAGATAATCGCCGTTTTGGGGCATGAGCTGGGACACTTTAAGCACAAAGATATCCTAAAAATGATCGCTCTAAGCGCGGTTATGCTTTTTGCGATGTTTTTTATATTTGGCAACATCCCTGACGCGGCGTACGGCGCTCTAGGGCTTAGCCCGGTAGGCGGCGGAGTGATCGTGTTTTTACTGCTTTTTTCACCGATTTTTGGGTTTTTATTTTCGCCTATTAGCTCGTATTTTAGCCGCGCGAACGAATTTGGCGCCGATAAATTCGCTGGCGAAATCTCAAACAAAGCCGACATGATAAGCGCGCTAAAAAAGCTAGGCTCCGAAAATAAGGCCTTCCCGAAGGCTCATCCGCTCTACGCCTTTTTCTATCACTCGCACCCGAGCCTTTTTGAGCGTATAAACGAGCTCGAAAATGACGGTAAATGACGCGCTAAAAGCCGCCGCCTCGCAGATAGCTCCAGCGTGCGAGATAAGCGGCGCAAATCCGGCGCGCGTAGCCAAGGCGCTTTTAACGAAGCATCTTGGCGTAAAAATCGAGTGGATATTTTTAAATTTAACCAGCGAGCTTGATGATGCGGACGGATATTTCGCGCTCGCAAAGCGTTTTGCAAATCACGAGCCGCTAGAATATATCACGGGCGAGGCAGGCTTTTACGGGCTTAGCTTTAACGCAAAAAAGGGCGTCTTGATCCCGCGTCCGGAGACTGAAATTTTAGTCGAAAAATCGCTTGAAATTTTATCAAATTTACCCGCGCTAAAGGGGCCGCCTCTAGTTGCCGAGATAGGCGCGGGAAGCGGGATAATCAGCATCTGCCTGGCACTAAACTCAAACGCTAAAATCATAGCCTCCGATATCAGCGACGAGGCGTTAAATTTGGCTAGGCAAAACGCGGCGAAATTTGGCGTAGAGGATGGGATAGAGTTCGTAAAATGCGCGTATTTGGATCAAATTTACGGGCGATTTGACCTGCTCGTTTCAAATCCGCCTTATATCGCACATGACTACGAGCTTGATAAATTCGTACTAAACGAGCCGCACGAGGCGCTGTTTGGCGGCGCGGCGGGCGACGAGATCTTAAAAAACATTATCCTCGTCGCTAAAAATCGCGATGTAAAATACCTAGCCTGCGAGATGGGCTACGACCAAAAAGAAAGCATGCAAAGCGCGCTTAAATTTAACAGGTTCGAGGCAGAGTTTTACAAGGATTTAGCCGGATTTGACCGCGGATTCGTCGCGCGAAATATATTTGCGAATTTTTAAATTTGCACGCGATTTGGGCTTTTGCGATAAACCAAATTTGACCGAGCTTGCGTCAAATTTATAGCTTGCAAATTTCCGCCCTTCTAACTCAAATTTAGCGGATTTTAAATGCTATAACCCTAAAATGCGTGCAGTAAATCAAAAAAAGGAAAATTATGAAAAGCGTTTATTTTTTGCTTCTTGGCGCGCTCATCGGCACGGAGCTCGCTCTGGGCGCTCTGGTTGCACCCACGATTTTTTATCCGCAGAGCATTCTGGGTGGCGGCGTGCTTACGCATTTTCAAAGCGGTAAACTGATGGCTACGATATTTGTTAAATTTAACTACGCCTTGCTAGCCGTTAGCGTCCTGATCGCGCTTTGTGAGCTTGCCTCGTTTAGATCTAGCGTCAAATTCGCCGCTAAATTTAGCATGGGTATGCTTTGCGCGATAAATTTAGCCCTCGCACTCTCGTTCGTATTTTACTTCACGCCTTTCATCATGGACGCGCAGGCTGCGGGCGAGGCGGCGACGCAGACGGCCGAGTTTGCGCAGATGCACGCGGCTAGCGAGTGGACGATGAAGCTGATGCTGTTTGCGCAGCTTGCTTTGTTTTTTATCAAATTTAAAACCGCCCAAAAATGAGCGCAAAGCCCGATATCCAAATTTTAACCGATTTTCTCTCTGATTACACGACGGCGATGGTGAGCGCTGGCACCTACACTGCGCGCGTCGAAAAGTGCGTAGACCGCGTGGCTAGGTGCTACGGATACGACGTTAGCGTGACGATTTTCGTGAAGTATTTTACCATTAGCGTCATGGACTCGGCCGACAACTCCCTGCGCAGAACCTACGTGAAAAAGATCCCGCTAGGGCAGGTGAGCTTTAGCCGCATTTCCGAGCTTTCGTCGCTTAGCTGGCGGATCTTGGATGAAAATTTGAACCTTGATGAAGCCAAAGAGCAGTTTGAGGGCGTCATGCGTATAGGCGCAAACAAATTTGCCAGCTCGCTTGTCTTGATCAGCTTTGCAAATGCGGCGTTTTGCAAGCTTTTTGGCGGCGATATGGGCTCGGTGGCTTGCGTGTTTTTTGCGACTTTGGTCGGCTATAGCCTCAAATTTGCGCTTGCTAAAATGGGCGTAAATTTAAAAATCCAGTACGTCCTAGTCTCGTTCGTCGTCTCGTTTATCGCCTATCTTGGCGTATTTTACGGCTTTACGCACACTAGCGACGTGGCGATCGGCTCGTCGATACTCTTTTTGATGCCGGGCGTTTTTCTCATAAACTCGGTCTTTGATATCCTAAACGACAACACGCTTGTAGGCATCAGTAGAGCCGTGAGCACGGGCATCCTGATACTTTGCATAGCAGTGGGCGTCTATATCACGCTCTCGCTTAGCAATGCGGAGATTTTACATGTTTGAGCTTTTTACTGCAACTCTTATAGACGGCGCTTTTGCGGCGGTGGCGGGGCTTGGCTTTGCCTACGCTAGCTCGCCGCCTAAAAGGACTCTCGCATTTTGTGCGCTGCTTGCGGCATTTGCGCACGCTAGCCGCTTTTGGATCATGCAGATGGGATTTTTTAACATCAGCGTTGCCACTCTCATAGTCTCTTTTTTGAGCGGGATTTTAGGTATGCTCTTTGCCAAACGGCTCAAAGTGCCCGCCGAGATCATCGCGTTTCCCGCACTTTTGCCGATGGTGCCCGGAGTTTACGCGTATAAAGGCATTTTGGCGCTGTTTTCGTTTCTAAACGAGCCCGATATCGCTAAGAAAAACGAATATCTAATCATATTTTTCGATAACGCGATCACGACTACGACGGTCTCGCTAGCGCTTGGCGTGGGCGTTTCGGTGGTGCTTATTTTGTTTTACGATCAGTCCTTGATGATAACTAGAGGCGCTAAGTGCGATCTAGCGACGAAAAAGCCCGGCGAAAAGTAAAATTTGTGCGGCGTCTTTTAAGCGTCTTTAAATAAGCTAGAAAATTTCGCCCTGCGACAGACTGCACGCCTAGTCTTGGGACAAAATTTTCGTCGCAGCATTTAAATCCGTCTTAAAATACTTCCGCTAATTGTTTTGTTAAAATTTGGCAATCCGTCAAATTTGGATCAAATTTAGCTCTCGAAACGGGGGCTAAATTTGATAGCCTTTCTTATCTTTACCCTAAATTTTTTCTCAAATTTGCCGATATAGCTTAAAACTCGTTTTAAAGGATTAAAATGATAAGCGGCTCAAATTTAAATATTTCTACGGCAAATTTCAAGTCAAATTTAACTCCTGCAGATAAAACCGCTAAGACGAACCTGGCGAACGAGCAAACGCAAGTTTCAAAAAGCAAAGAAGGCGTAAAAAGGCAAATTCAGATATATCAAAGCAGACCTATCAAGGAACTTGCGGACGAAGTTATCAAGGTGGACGAGAGCGAGGAAGGCTGGATAACTAAAGCCATAAACCAAATCGATGACATATTGTCTAAGAAATATACGCCTGAGCAGATAAAAACCCTGCGAGCCAAAGATCCCGAGACCATGGACGAGGCAAAAGATTTGGTGTTACAGCTTTATGCGAATACT
>NZ_JBQNAN010000017.1:0-48747 GCF_052170435.1 Campylobacter sp. | reverse complement strand
TCGGCCTAGAAAACGCAGACGACCTCATCGCCGATCTCGCGCAGGCTTTGGAGTAAATTTAAACGGAGCAGATGAAAATCTGCTCTAAATTTCACTCGCGACACTTTGACGCTGCGAACTTGTACTTCGATCGGAACGTAAATTTAAGAAAATATATCTACATAAAACCATCCGAGCTTTACTAAACCACAAAAATTTAAAAACTTTAGGCGCGGACGTAAAATGTTTTTGGCTAGACGGCTAACACTTCAAATCAAAATGCAAAATTTTAGCCCGCTTCGTAAAATCTACGAATTTCATTATAAGGCGGGTGGCAAATTTAAGCCTTTTTGCAAGAATCTTTCGAACATCAGCGAAAAATACCCTCTCCTCTATCAAATTTACGCCTGCTTCCAGCGCAAATTTATAGCCGTCCTCGACGCAAAATCTCATAATCGCCTCATCGTTTCCGACGCTTTTTACATATTTGTTGGCGTATTTTAGACCCGCCTCGTTTGTTGCGTCAAACATGAGCTCGGCATTTTTAAAGGCGTTTTTAAGCTCGCGGATCAAATTTAAAACCTGATCGCGCTTAAAATACTGAAATACTCCGCACGCCACAAATAGCGTAGGCAAGCTCTCATTGATGCGCCGCACCCAAGCCATGTCAAACATATCGCAGCCTACGAGCGCTTCGTTTGCGCACTCGCCTAGCACTCGCCGCCTAAGCTCTATCACCTCACGCAAGTCTATCTCACAAAAGGACGCGTTTGTGATTTTTAAACGAAAACAGGCCGTTTCAAGCCCTGCGCCTAGATAAACGACATTGCATTTTGGATATTTTGCGCAAAATTTACGCACGATATCGTCCATATTGTAGTATCTGGCTGCAGATGCCATCAGGGCGTATTCGGATGATTTTTCTTGCACGGACTCGCAGTTTGTTTGCACGATTTTTTCGAGAGACAGAGCTTTTTCGTCGTAAAAATACTCGGGGAAATTTTTAGAAGCGAAAATTCGCGCGCTAAGCGGGATAAACAGCGTCTTTGAAACGGCGGATAGGTTCAAATTTACTCCTTTTAGCCCAAAACAAACCGATCGGCATCAAATTTGACCAAAGCCGAAGGCTAAAATTTGACAAATTTACGCCGTAAACGTCTTTAAGGTTTCGTTGTATTTGTTTTCGTCCTCGCACTGGATCAGTAGCAAGTCGCCCTCTTCAAACACCGATGATCCGGTAGGTTTGACGTACTCGCCTTTGCGCTTGATAAGTAGCACCAAAAAGTCGCTAGGAAGCTCGAGCTCGGCTAGGTTTTTGCCCACGACTTCGGAGTCAAAGCGTATGGTGTGCTGGCGTAAAGTGTGGTAAAAGATCGGCAAGTTCGACATCTCGACCTCTTCGGTGACGACCTCTTCTTTGACACCGCATTTTTGCGCGGCTTTTTCCAGCGTCATGCCCTGGATGATGATCGAGACGAACACGACGAAAAATATCGTGTTAAAAATGAGCTCCGAATTTGGTAAATTTGCGCCGAACGGATAGATTGCAAGTACGATAGGAACGACGCCTCGAAGCCCGACCCATGAGATAAACATCTTTTCTTTGATATTGTATCTAGAGAGCAAAAGCGAGAGAAAAACGCCCATAGGACGCGCGACGAACATGATCCAAAACGCGATCACCATGCCGGCAAGCGCGACGGCCGGTAGCTGAGATGGATTTACCAAAAGCCCCAGCGTCAAAAAGACGACGATCTGCATCGTCCAAGCGATACCATCGTGAAAACCGATCAAATTTTTCTTATGCGCGAACTCTTTTTTATTTATAAACATACCGGCGATATATACGGCAAGGAAGCCGTTGCCGCCGACCTTGCCCGCTAGCACGTATAAAAGCATCACCCAAGCCATCGAAAACACGGGGTAAAGTCCCCAGTACTCAAGCCTGAGGCGGTTAAAAAGCCCGGGCAGCGCGACGCCAAACACATAACCCATCAGCCCGCCTAGCAAAAACTGCTTCACCAGCGTTAGCGCAACATCCGGAACGCTAGGGATCGTGGCTATGGAGATGATTTGTAGCATCGTGACGGTTAAAAAGATCGCCATCGGGTCGTTTGATCCTGACTCTAGCTCCAGAAGCGGACGGATGTTGTTTCGCAGCGAAATTTCCTTTGCTCCTAGTATCGCAAACACCGCCGCCGCGTCGGTCGAGGATATGATAGAACCAAAAAGCAAAGCCTCTAGCCAGTCAAGACCTAATAGGTATTTTACGAGCACTGCTATCATGCCCGCAGTCAGCACGACACCAAGAGTCGCTAGGATGATGCCGTTTACCATGACTGGGCGGATAGATTTTAGATTCGTATCAAGTCCGCCCGCGTAAAGTATAAAAATAAGCGCGATAGTACCCACATCTTGGGCGATCTGGCGATTGTTAAAATCAAGCCCAAGCAGTCCGTCCGAGCCTGCGAGCATGCCCACGGCCAAAAATACGACTAGCGACGGGATACCGAATCTATCTGAAACCTTGCTGGAGACGATACAAGCGATGAGCAGGATAGAAAAAAAAAGTAAAAAAGTTTCTAACATTGTGCCTCATTTGAGTTCAAAGCGGGGCAAATTTAAGGCTAAATTTAGCGCCCTTACAGCCTCAAATTTGGCGCGTTTTGTAAATAAATTTTACCCGATTTTACCTTTTTAACGGATAAAAAGGATTAATTTTTATCATCATAAAAGATGAGATCAAAGCTATTTTTGCGCTTTACCAGAGCTTTTTTAGACGGCACGCCGCCCTGCTCCATTTTAGCCAGCTCCTCTTTCATCTGCTTTATCATGGCTTCAGACTGCTCGATCTGCTCTTTTAGCTGCAAGATGATATCGACGCCTGCTAAATTTACGCCTAGATCGCGCGTTAGGCGCAGTATCATCTTGATACGGTCCATATCTTTTTCGGAGTAAAGGCGCATCTTACCCTCGGTTCTTGATGGCTCAAGCAGCCCTTCGCGCTCGTATTGGCGCAGCGTCTGCGGATGTATGGAGAGTACCTTGGCTACGACGCTTATTAGATAGACCGGTTCTTCGTATTGTTTCATCTTATGCCTCCGGGAGTTTTTGCTTCATAAGCTCGGCTAGCTCGCCGTCTAGGGCATTTACGTCCGGCAAAGACACGCGCGCCCTCAAGTATAGATCGCCAAATATCCCGCTTTTTCTATTTTGCACGCCGTATCCTTTGAGCCTGATTTTTTGACCTGATTTTGAGTTTTCGGCGATTTTTATCGTGACGTCTTTTTTGGGCGTTTTTACGTCTATCTTACCGCCGAACATCATCGTTTTTAGCGGGATTAGCACGTCTTTATATAGATCGTCGCCGTCTCTTTCGTACTCGTCGCTAGGCGCGATATTTACGGTTAGTATCAGATCTCCGCGTCCGCCGCTACCCTTGCCTTTTATGCGTAGCTTTTCGCCGTCGTTGATTCCGTTTGGGATTTTTATTTTGATGTTTTCGCCGTTAAAATTTATCGAGTGCTCGCCGCCCTTTACTGCTACGTCAAACGGGATAGTTACTTTCGCTCGCGAATCCAGATCCTCCTCGTCCTCAAAGCCGCTAAATCCGCCCGTTTGCCTAAAACCGCTAAATCCGCTTCTGCTAGAAAATCCGCTAAAGCCGCCTCCGCCGAAGATATTTTTTAAAATCTCGTCCAAATTTCCCATGCCCGAGCTGCTCGCAAAGTCATGGAAATTTTGCCCGCCGAACATCGCGTCGCCGTGTCTGTCGTACTGCGCGCGCTTTTTTTCGTCGCTTAAAATTTCATATGCGGCGTTTATCTCTTTAAATTTATCCTCCGCGCCCGGGTCTTTGTTGATATCGGGGTGATACTTACGAGCCAGCCTGCGATAGGCCTTTTTGATCTCGTCGCCGGTGGCTTTTTCCGACACCCCTAACGTTTCGTAAAGACTATTGCTCATGTTATGTCCTTATAGTCAATTAATTTTATAGCGATTATAGCACAAAGGTTTAGCGTATGTCAATCAAGTATAGTAAATAAAAACGATTTTAAACGACTTAAATAATAATTAACTTTACGTTGAGCTTAACGCCATATAATCGCGCTTTGAAAAAAATTTTATCAAAAGGAAAAGTAATGAAAAAGATAATGATATTATCTTTGGCTACTTCTTGCGCGGTATTTGCCGCAAGCATAAACTTTAACGAACCCGCAGAGGATTTTACTAGAATAAATCCGGAATTTAACAAAAATGTCGTTCTGTCCTACAACAGCTCTATCGCCGACGCTAAAAAATCGGTCGTAAATATCTCCACCACAAAAACCGTTAGCAGCAACGTAGCAGATATGAACGATATGTTTAGCGATCCATTTTTCAAGGACTTTTTCGGATTTCAGTTTAACATCCCTCAAGAAAAACAAAAAAGCAGCTCGCTAGGCTCCGGCGTCGTCATCTCTAGCGACGGCTACATCGTGACGAACAACCACGTCGTAGAAGATAGCGACGAGATCGTAGTCACGCTGCTAGATAGCGATAAAGAATATAAAGCCAAAATCATCGGCACCGACCCGAAAACCGACCTAGCCATCATAAAAATCGACGCAAAAGAGCTAAAAGCCATACCGTTTGCCGACTCGGCTAAACTGATGGAAGGCGATATAGTATTTGCCATCGGAAATCCGTTCGGCGTAGGCGGCAGCATCACTCAGGGTATAGTTTCAGGCTTAAATAAAGACAATATCGGTCTAAATCAATACGAAAATTTCATCCAGACAGACGCCTCGATAAACCCGGGCAACTCAGGCGGCGCGCTAGTAGATAGTCGCGGCTATCTAGTCGGCATAAACTCAGCCATACTTAGCCGTAGCGGCGGAAACAACGGCATCGGCTTTGCCATCCCGTCAAATATGACTAAAGATATCGCTAAAAAGCTCATCGAAGACGGCAAGATCGAACGCGGATATATCGGCGTGATGATAGCAAATCTAAATGAAGAGCAAAAAGAGATCTATAAAAACAAAGAAGGAGCGCTCATTAGCAGCGTAGAGAGCGGCCTTCCTGCCGATGTAGCCGGGTTAAAACGAGGCGACCTCGTTATCAAAATCGACGATAAAGAGATCAAAAACGCCAACGATCTCAAAAATCTTATAGGCTCACTAGCGCCAAATAAAGAGATCACGCTAACCTACGAACGCTCGGGCAAAATCGAAACCGCCAAAATAAAACTAGCTAACGCCAACACAAAATCAAACGCCCCTACCGCAAAAAACGGCACGGCGATCGAGGGTCTTAGCGTCACGGCGATCGACGACAACGCAAGGTACAAATACCGCCTAGCTCCAGACGCAGCCGGTATCCTGGTAACCGACGTAAAGGCTGGCTCAAATGCCGAAAAAATCGGCTTTGAAAAAGGCGACATCATCATCCAGATCGCCGAAGAAAATATCAAAAATATGGATGATTTTAACAAAGCTTTAGCAAGTGCAAAAGGCAAAAAGACGCTCGTTTGGGTCAATCGCGGCGGACTTTTCCAAGGTCTTGTTATAAAATAATTTCTACCTTTAGGCGCGGGAAACTGCGCCTTTTTCTTTTTCAATTTTCCAAATTTTATCTTAAATTTCACCCGTCAAATTTGATGCCCTATCCTTTTTAAATTTGAACCGATTAAATTTCTAGTTTCAAATTTAGACAAGCTTAACAAAAGCGTTCATCTGCAAGCTGTAAGCGTAGCGCTGCAAAAAAGACGAGCCGCGGCCGCCATTAAAAATTTAGTCAAAACTCGCTATAATCCCCCAAAGGACATAAAATGATAAAAATTCTGATGATAGAAGACGATTTAGAGCTAGCTGAAATTTTGACCGAGTTTTTAGCTAAAAGCGATATGAGCGTAACGACGGCGGAGGAGCCCTACATCGGGCTTTCGACGCTAAACGTAGAAAAATTTGATCTTGTTATACTGGACCTCACGCTGCCGGGACTTGACGGCCTAGAGGTATGCAAAGAGATCCGCAAGCGCCACGACGTACCCATCATCATCTCAAGCGCGCGCCACGACATCACCGACAAAGTAAACGCCCTAGATAACGGCGCTGACGACTACCTACCAAAGCCATACGACCCGCAGGAGCTGCTAGCTCGTATCAAAAGCCATCTGCGCCGCCAAGGCACTGTAGCGGGCGCAAATTTAAGCGGCGCAAAAGAGCCTGTGCGCGAGAAAGATATCGCGGTAGATGATTTTAAGCACACTATCACGCTAAAAGGCGAGCCGTTAAATTTGACCGCGGCGGAGTACGACATCCTAAAATACATGCTACAAAAAGAAGGTGGCGCCATCACGCGCGAGGAGTTCATCTACAACTGCGCGAGCATCAGCGAGGACTCGACGAACAAGAGCATCGACGTTATCATCGGGCGCATCAGAGGCAAGCTAGGCGACGACCCAAAAGAGCCAAGATACATCCACGCTATCCGCGGTATCGGCTACAAGCTAATGCAGTAAATTTTAAAGTCCGCAAATGAAACGCTCATCGGTTTTTTACACTATCACTTTTATCTTTGCTTTGGCGCTAACAAGCATATTTCTCGCGTTTTTGTGGCTGATGGACTACGACAAGCAAAACTACGCGCGCGAGCTAAACGCCAAATATTCCACGATCGCTAGAAATCAGCTCTTTTTGATGAGCGGTATCATAAACGAAAAAGAGTACGAGCGCCAAACGGGCGACTTTAAGATGCCTGAGGTCACGAATGAGCGGCAAAAAGAGGAGATCCTAGCAAACGCAACCGTGCTTGAGGAGATATCCGCAGATATCGGCTCCAGTGCTATCATGATCTATCAAAATCACCACTATCTAAAAGTTCAGCACGTGGATAAAATCCTGCTTTTAAAGGATAACGACTATCAGCCCTACCGCTACGACATCATCAAGATTATCTTTTTATTAGTCGCGATCATACTTCTGGCCGCTTACGTTTTTGTTATCAGGAAGCTAAAACCGCTAAGAAAACTAAAGCGCCAGATAGCCAAATTTGCCGCGGGCGAGATCGACGAGGTACAAAACGTCAGCAGCGGTAATGACGAAATTTCAGAGGTTGCGGAGGCGTTTTACGACGCGGTGTCTCAGATTAAAAACCTAAATGCGTCGCGCAAGCTGTTTTTAAGAAACATAATGCACGAGCTAAAAACCCCGATCACCAAAGGCCGCCTAGCTGCCGAAATGATCGAAAAAAGCAAAAATCAAGAACGACTGGTGTCGGTGTTTATAAAACTCGAAAATCTCATAAATGAATTTGCCGCCGTCGAGCAAGTCACCTCAAGCATCGCGCTAAATAACACTAAAATTTGCCGTATCGACGATATCATCGACGAAGCTCTGGATATAGCGATGGTAGATCCCGGGCAGGTTACTATTAGCAAGCTAGAGGACGTGAATCTAAATGCGGACTTTAAGCTACTGGCTATCGCCGCAAAAAACATGATCGACAACGCACTAAAATACTCTCCAAACAAGCACGTAAATATAACGATCACGCGCGAGTCTATCAAATTTATCAACGAAGGCGAGCGGCTTTCAAAGGAGCTGCGCCACTACGTCGAGCCCTTTACCAAGGGCGAAAGCGCGCAAAAGAGCTTCGGCTTAGGACTCTACATCGTAGAAAACATAATCAAAGCCCACAAGCTAACTCTAAGCTACGAATACAAAAATGGACTAAACGTATTTAGCTTTGAAGACCTGCAAAATATCGCGGCGTAGGGGTAAATTTGAGCGTTTTGTAAAATTTTCGATGTGCGAGTAAAATTTGAGTTAAAATTTAAAGCGAGCTTTTTTACTTAAATTTTAAAATTCGGCGTATCGTTGCGACCGACTAAACGCCAAATTTTAAACCGTAAATTCGTCGCTTGTTTTAAATTTGCATATAGTTAAATTTAGCAGCTCCTCGCTACTAATAATAAAAAGACTTTACGGGGGGGGGCAAAATTTAGCCCCGCTTTTTCGCACAACACGTAAAAATCGACCTCGCCGCTGCGAGATTTAAACTCAAAATAGCACTCGTAAAGCTTTACTAAGTATTCAAATTCTAAATTTAACCGCGCGCTTATCTCGTGTTTTCTGTTATGTCGCGAGCTTCGCCGATTAGTCGCTCGTAGCGTGCGCGCTCTATCAGGTAGCCCTCTGGAAAGTGGTGCGCACCCCAGTCTAGCGCGTCTAGTAGCATACAAAAGTATGGCTCCACGGTTCGCGCGTCGCAGCGCCCTTTTAGATACTCGCCGACTAGCCCTCCCAGCTCAAATGGCAGTTCGCCGTTGCCGCGGTTTTTTAGATTTCTTAGCTCGCTTTGGTTTTCGTCTAAAATTTCGCGGCAAAGCTCACCAAGTGCGTAGTCCCGCTCCACCTCGCTAAACTCGCTTTTAAATTTACCAATGGCACCCTTTAGATGCGCGTTTGCTCGCTTTTTTAGCCCCACCACGTAAATTTATCGAGTAAAAACCACGACCTCGCCGCGCTCAAACGCGATCTGGTGCCCAGCTAGATACGGCTCGAAATACGGCTTTAAAAGTCCTCCTGCTGCTTTTGCGCATAGTTTGGATACTGCAAATACACAGGTAGCAGATAGTCGCAATCAACCAAGTAGTACGCCTCGCCGAGCACCGATAGCTTCGTATCGAATTTCGGCGAATCTATCATCCACTCGCCTCGTATACGGCGTCTGTAAGCTCGTGCTCATTCCCTCTAAAATCAAAACTTTCCTGCATGCGAGCGGATTTAATTTCGCCAAGCATCCTTAAAAGCTCGTCATCGCCGAGAAACTCGGCAAAATTTTTAAATTTCGAACGTGCACTAAGGCTAGACTCTTGAGCCTTTCATCATCAAATTTAGCCGTTTCGGGCGGGCAAAAGCACCAGGGCACCGCATCCTAATCAAACGCCTCCCGCGTCTGCTGCGCCGTGCCTGCATAGATCGGCATTATGGATGCTTGCAGCTCAGAGCCGTTTTGCGGCGGCGTAAACACCGCCCGCGCGCCCACGCCGTCAGGCATAAAATACTGAAAAAGCCCGTAAAGCTTATCCTGCAAATCGATCCCTTCGCAATCTAAATCAATATTCAGTCCCGCCGCCTCGGCAATGCGGTGCGCATACTCGATCGTCATTTTTCTCCCAAATTTGAGACATTATATATTAAATAGCTTCAAAAGGCGGAAAAAGATTATTTAAAATTCAGCTTTTAAATTTGCTAGTGCTAGGTTTTTATTGTATTAAATTTAGCAATCGGTAATAAAATCATGCAATATGCATTAAGGTTAAAATCTCAAATCCGACCTTGCCAAACCTATCTTCCAGCTCACTATTTACCAAAACCGAAACTACGAATTTATCGTTTTTAAAGATATAGTATTTCTTAAATTTAAATGCGCTCAGCACGAAAAACATCGCCGTAAACGCAAGCTTTAGCGCAAAAACTATCGGAAAAGCCAGAGCGTTTTCGTATTTTTCATTAAAATTTTTACCGCTAGGTGCGTAGTCTTTCGCCTCGCCTTGGGTAGGGTAAAAACCATAGCTAATTTGTAAATAATCGTTAAACTCAAGCCGAATTTGATCCGCCTGAGCTTTAAAAAAAATAGAATCTGACCCGTAAGTGTCGTGGAGCAAATAGTCGCCGTATATCCTCGTGTAAATCTTTTTTCTGTTTTCAAAAAACAGCACCGCTGAAAAATACGCGCTCCCGAGTATCCCGATAATACCGGTAGCCAAAGCCGCTTTTCTGATATGTTCGTCAAATAAGTCGGGCTTTGGCTCAAGGTTGTTACAAATTAAAAATAAAGATAACGAGATAAAAATGATCATAGTTATAAAAGCGATTTTGATTTTATAGTCATTTTTGACGATAATCGGCTTTTTGTCGTAATTTCTAATGGTATGTCTTTTGAGCACATTTCACACTTTTTCTCGCTCTAAATTTTTACTTTTATGCATTTTTGCTTTTGCCGTCTTTTCAAAGAAAGCTACATATATAGAGGTCAAAATCAAGACGAAAACGGCGTAAACACCGAAATAAATGATGCCTTATATAAAGTGCATTTGGACATTCCTTTTTAATTGACCGTGTTTATTTTAAATTAAACCGTCCGCAACTCTATCTAAAATCAACTCCCACCGCTAAGCAAATTTATTTTTGCTTGCTCTTTGTTAGGCACGATTTTGTTTAAAATTAAGAATTACCGGAATTTATCCAAAAACTAAAAAAATTACAATGTTTCGGTATTTAAAAAAGCTAATTTACTCTAAATTTTACTTTCACTGCCCTGCTTATCACCCCATACCGCTGCGTCAATTTGCTTACTAAAACCCTGCTACTCGTTTTGTGCTATGTAGTTTTTAGATTAAATTTTAACACCGTCAAGGCGCAGGTTTTACCGACTAGCTAAAAGCAAATTTTGCCTGTTTAAATTTTGAGTTAGCGGGTTTTAGTTAAATTTTAAAATGGAATAAATCTTAATCTATTGTTTGATTTATTCTCATTGCGTAAATTCGGCCACTTAAACGATCCAAATTTTTATTGGCCCGTAAAAAACCAATAAAATACACACTTTATGGAACCACTCACGGTCGATGCTTCTCGTCTCGCAAGAAGCATGCATCCAGATGAAGCCATCCTTGCCTTTTAGGCAAATTCGGCAAAGCATATTCTACATCGAGCCAAAATCGAGTAAAGCGTGGCCATATAAACCTCAGCGGAGGACAAGGTAAAATTTGACGTAAATAACGAATCAGAGCGTGAAATTTGCCTTATCGTTTTATGCGATGTCGGATTTTATCGGTTTTTGAATGACACAAAACAACGGATATTTTCACGGTTTAAATTTAGTTTTGAGTTTTTAATTTATGCTTATTTTAAATATTTTATAAGACGGCGACGCAGTTAAATTTAAAAAGGATTGGAAGCCCAATCCTTTTATTAATCCATTTGGTTTCTGATGTAAGATGGTGTTTCAAGAACTATCGATGCTTCTTCACTGTTGTATCCACCGCTGACTTTTAGTCTGCTTATCCTTTGGTCTAAAAACGAGTTTTTAGAATTTATCGTAGCAGGAGCAGGAGTTGCTACAGTAGGGTTTTCATCTTCTCTGCCCTGAAAGCCGGTCGCGATGATGGTAACCTGAACTCTGTTGTTCTCAAAACTTTCGTCGCTTGTGGTGCCCCATATGATATCAGCATCGTCGTCGACTGAATTTTGTATTAAGCACATTGCCTCTTCGATATCGCTGAAAGGAGAATCCGGGTGGTATTTAAAGTGAACGAGAACACCGACGGCACCGTTTATCGTGATGTCGCTTAGAAGCGGAGACTGGATGGCGTTTTTGATGGCTTCTTGCGCTGCGCCTTCGCCCTCTGATTCGCCTATACCAAGTAGCGCCATACCGCGGTGCTCCATTACCTTTTTGACGTCCGCAAAGTCGGAGTTTATGTCGCTGTTTCCTGAGTCAAGTACGATGGTACACATGCCGCTAACGGCACGAGCTAAAACATTATCAACTATTTTAAAACTTTCTTTGATGCCTGCTTTTTTGTCTATAAGCGCTTTTAGTCTTTGGTTTGGTATTACGACTATAGAGTCAGACTCTTTTTTGAGCTCGTCAAGGCCTTTTAGAGCTAGGTTGTAACGCTTTTTACCTTCGAAATCAAACGGCATAGTTACGACTGCTATAGTTAGAGCGCCTATCTCTTTTGCAGCTTGCGCTACGATAGGAGCTGCGCCTGTACCTGTACCGCCGCCAAGACCAGAAGCCACAAATACGATATCTGAATACTCAAGAGCAGTTTTGATCTCCTCGTAGCTTTCCTGAGCGGCCTTGCTTCCTACGTCTGGATTCATGCCTGCGCCAAGACCCTTTGTGATCTTCTCTCCGAGCTGAAGCTTAGTAAATGCTAAAGAGCTATCTAGCGCCTTTACGTCAGTGTTGGCGACTATTAGCTCGATATCCATCTCGCCGCCTCTTTCTCTGATGATATGATTGATCATATTGCCGCCGCCGCCGCCTACGCCCACTACTTTTATCTTAGCGCCGTATGAAGGTTTTTTCTCTTCTACCATAAAGTTACCCATCTTAACTCAGTCTCCTTTTAAAATAGTTGTGTTAGTTTGTTCCAAATTTGAGAAAACACGTTTGGTTTTTTCTCTTTTTTGCTCTCATCTTCGTTTAGTTCGTCTTGTAAAGTTCTTTCATCATCTATTCTTAAATCATCTATATAGTTGTCGTCCAAAACCGTTCCGTTAAAAATTTTCTCTCCGTTTTCGTCGGACTTTTTACTATCGTCTTTGTTCTTGGATTTCGAATCGTCTACTATATTTTTTAAATTTTTATTTCTTAAGATAGCTTCGTCTTTAAAGCGCATTTTCTTTTCGGAGTCTATCTCGTAAGGCGTAAAGTAGCCTGCGCCGTACATACAAAGTCCGATCGCGCAAGAATTTGCCGGATCTCGTAAAATTTCGTAAAGCCCCTCCATCTCTTTTGGTCTTGCTATACGGACCGGCATATTGTCAAATATAACCGAAGCAAGCTCCCTGATGCCCTCAAGCTTAGTCATGCCGCCCGTGAGCACTACGCCCGCCGCTATCGAGGCCTTATATCCGCTATCTTCGAGCATCTTGGCTAGTATCATTAGGGTCTCTTCGGCCCTTGCATAAATTACGTTTGAGATAACGTCAAGAGACACTTCTTGTGTCTTTCCGTCGTCGTTTATCGGAGGGATTTCTACTAACTCATTTGCTTTATTTATAAGAGAGCCGTAGCTTAGCTTTATCTCCTCAGCCTTTAAAATAGGCGTATGAAGTGCAGCAGAAAGGTCGTTTGTGATGTTTGCCGAGCCGATACCTAGAAATTCGTTATATCTTATCGAATTTCCGGAATGAACCAGCATATTGCACGTGGCGCCGCCCATATCTATAAATGCTACACCCAAATCCTTTTCATCTTGATTCAGTGTCGCGATAGCCGAAGCGTAGCTAGAAAGCACGATATTATCAGGCTCGACTCCAGCCAAATTTAGCGCTTTTCTGAGGTTGCTCAGAGATGATTTTTGTGCCATTATGATATGCGTTTGTACCTCGAGCCTGCTTCCGTTCATACCTAAAGGATCTTCTATATGCTCTTGGTCGTCTACTTTAAAATTATAAGGAAGTATGTGCAGCTTCTCGTAATCGCTATGGATTTGCGCCCTTCGCTCGGATTCAGACATTGAGCGATGGATCTCTTTTATGCCGATTTCATATGTCGGTACGTTTACTACGCCGTTACTCTCGACGCTTTTAGTGTAAGCTCCCGAGATCGACACCACTACTTTTTCGTAGCGAGTGCCGGCTATCCTTTGAGCGTCTATTAAAGCGCTTTTTATTGATTTTGAAGCTAGTTCGATGTTTGTTATGACGCCTTTTTTTATACCCTGAGTTTTTGCGGTTCCTATTCCGATTATTTTAAGCCCTGTCTCATCGTGCTGCCCTATGACTGCGCAAATTTGAACGGAACCTACGTCGATGCCTAAAATTTTAGTACCCAATTCAATACCTTTTTAAAATATTTTACTTTTTACTAACGTAATATTCTACTTTATAACGCTTAGAAAGCGCACCGCTCAAATCCCTAATAAGCTCGTTATTTTTTAAGAAACCTACGTTTTGAGTTATTATTTCTTTATATTCTTTCTCTTTTTCGCTGTTTGTTAGTTTTTGTTCCGCTATCTCGTAAACTACAGCCTTATCGCCAAGCGATACATAGCCCTTTTTGCCGCCTTTTTCAAAAAGGCGATTGACGAAGATATTAAACTCGCCCTCGCTTAGTCCGCCTTCGGCTTTCACGGTATCTCTACTAACAAATCCTATATCGGTACCTTGAAATCCTTTTTCAAGCAACTCTTTTGCCTTTGCTTCTACGATTTCTTTAGTTTTTTGCTCTTTATAAAGTTCTAAAATTTGATCTTTCGCCTCTTCAAAGCTCATTACTCTCGGCGCTACGATCTCTTTTACTTTTACTATCATATAGCCGTCTTCGTATTCAAACGGTTTTAGCGTATCGCCTTTTTTGGCTAGCTTTAGCTCATCCATCGGCAAGCTTGCGTTATCTTCAAATGTAGATACCGAGACGTCCGCTTGCTTCTCGTCTTTTTTGATCTTTAGGTACTCTTCAAGAGCGACTTTTTTAGTCTGCTTTAGGTTGTAGTCTTTTAGGACTTCATCCTTTACAGCCTCAAAATCTTTTATCTTATCGTCACTACCCTTGTACTCGTTTTTGTTTTCGTTATAAAATTCCATTAGCTCGGTAGTATTTGCATCGCTTGATATAGCCGGGATAAATTTGGTATCAAGCTTAAATTCGGTCATAGTTTTATATTCATTCTTGTGCTCTTCCCAGAGTTTTTTTAGCGCATCTTCATCTATTTTTATTTCGTCCGAGCCAGCCTCTACGACTTTCATCAAAATCTTATCCTGCATCAAAAAGCTAGCCGTTAGCATATCTATATCTTGGGCATTTGCAGGCAAATTTAAAGCGTGTCTTAGTTTGTCTAAAAGTATCACGTTTTTTAAGCCCTCTTCATATTCGCTTTCAGTGATTCTAGCTCTTTTTAGGGTATTTTTGTAAAGCTCTTTGTCAAATTTGCCGTTTGAGTGGAAGTTTTGATCGGCGATGATGTATTTTACTATATCTTCGTCATTTACGCCGAGTCCTAAATCATCGGCGAAATTTAAAAGCATAGCGTCGTTTACTAACGCTTCTAATGCTAAATTTTCTATGCCTAGCTCGCTTGCTTTTTCGTCGCTTAGCTGTCCGTCAAAAAGCTGGCTGTAGTATGCGTGAAGCTGACCGTATCTGTTTTGAAACTCTTGAATACTTATATTTCTGTGCCCGACCTTAGCTACCGAGCTAGCTCTGCTCGCGTTTAGATCGTATGCTCCCCATCCGACGAAGCCCGCTCCGACGAAGGCTATCGTGCTCACCCAAATCGTCACGACGAGGTATTTTCTATGCTTTTGCATCCAAGTTATCATCTAGTTCCTTCAAATTTATAAAAATTTTATGCATTATTTTACTGAAATTTCGTAAATATCACCTTAAAAACGTGCTTTCTATCGATAAAATTTCAAAAATTTTACTAACATTTTTAAAAGCGTTAGTTGCGCTCCGACTCGTAAAGGTGCGCTACGCTTAGCAATTTGCACGTATTTTCAAGGATTGCGACGTCTTTTGCCAGCTGATACGGGGTTCTGCTATGCACGTATACGCCGTATCCTTTGATGACCATTATGTTAGTTTTATTCTCTAACATATAACGATAAATTTCCGTATCCGCACGCTCATACCAGTCGTCAAACTGTTTTGGATCATAAATCGGGATCTCATGATGTTTGATATAGCCGAAATAATCCCTCGGTCGTATAAAAGAATGCCCCAAAGTATAAGCCGTTAGGTATGGCGGCATAGCGTAGCAGATATATTTGGCTTCGTTTATATTTTTGTATATATTTAGGTGGATGTCCGCGTCTATGCTCGCATCATTCCAGCGGTAATCTCTTTTTGAGTTTAGCATTATGAGATCTTCTTCTTTGAGATTATCGAAAATCGTCGTTCTTTTATTGATCAAAAAAGAGTCGTGCTGAATTCTAGCCGAAATAGAGCCGTGAAAGACGCCGAAAAAGTTTTTTCTAAACATCGAAAGAGCTATGTTGCTGATCTCGCTTGCGCAGTATTTTAAGTCCATTTTAACCTTTTATAAACTTTTTTTGTTATTATACACAAAAAATAAAGGCTAAATTTGAACTCCCCACACGTTCCCGTGCTACTTGATGAAGTTTTGCAAGCTTTTGCGGATATAAAAAGCGGCGCGATTGTCGATTGTACGCTTGGATACGGCGGGCATTCCAGCGCGATTTTAGAGCAAAATCAAAACGCAAATTTGATAGCTTGCGATCAAGATGAAGAAGCGATCAAATTTAGCTCCGAAAGACTGAAAAAATTCGGTCAAAGAGCGCAAATTTTTAAGAGTAAATTTTCAGAAATTTTGGGCAAAGTAGAGCAAGGTCAAATTCGCGGCATTCTAGCCGACATCGGCGTTTCGTCGCTGCAGCTAGATAAAAACGAGCGAGGGTTTGGCTTAAAAAGCGAAAATTTAGATATGCGGATGGACGCGCAGGCTAAATTTTCAGCTTACGACGTAGTAAATTCTTACAGCGCAAAAGAGCTGGAGCGTATATTTGAGGACTACGGCGAGCTACCAAACCCTGCCAAATTTGCCGCTAAAATAGTAGAAGCCAGGCAAAACGGCGAGATAAAAAGCGCCGAACGCCTCGCGCAAATAATCGGGCTAAAGGGCATAAACGGACGCAGCGTTAGCGCGGCGACGTTAGCTTTTCAGGCGATAAGGATAGAGGTAAACAACGAACTTGGAGAACTGCAAAATTTGCTCCAAAGCATCGAGGATTCGCAGATCGACGAGTGCGTCGTGGCGATAATCAGCTTTCACTCGCTAGAAGATCGCATCGTAAAAAATAAATTTAGACAGTGGGCGCAAAGCTGCATTTGTCCGCCACAGGCTCTTAGATGCACGTGCGGAGGGGATAACGCGCTGGGTAAAATCGTTAGCAAAAAAGCGGTAACGCCAAGCGCTGCCGAGATCAAGGCAAATCCGCGCTCAAGCTGTGCGAAAATGAGGATTTTTAAAATTTCAAGAGGTAAAAATGCAAGATAAAAACGAGGTTTTAGAGTTTAGCAGCGGCGAGCAAAAAAAGGAACGAAATTTAGACTACAAAACGCTAGCAACGGCCTATCTTGGGCTTTTTATCGCGCTTGCTTTGTTTTTACCTAAAATTTACATCACGAATCAAATTTATTACATCAGTCGCGAAATCGGCGATCTAAGCGGCAAACGCGACGTCTTGCTCGAAGAAAATAGAGAGCTTCGCCTAAAGCTTGAAAGAATGAAGTATAAAAATCAAATTTTAGACCCGCTCATCCTGCAATAGCTAAATCCCGGCCTCCGACTGCGCGACTAGGTGCTCTAGGACGTACTGCTCCAAGTCCTTGCGCGGGATTTCGTTTTTTACCGCTTCGTTGTAGATCATCTCGACTTTCGTGGAGTATTTTTCGTAGCTAAAATACGGAAAATGCACGCTCCAAGCCTTTTTTATGAGCTCCTTGCTAACGGCTTTTCTCGCCCAAATTTTAAACATATCAAAGCCGATAAAAACCGCCGAAGTGCCTACTACCGAGCTAACGATCGAGAGGTGAAAGTCAAGCTTGGTAAAAAGATGATGCGTCAAAATCAGCAAAACAAAAAACACGACGAAGCACAAAAGCCCGTAAACAAGGTAAGTTCTTGCGTAGCGAAATTTAAAATTTAGCTTAGCAGGATCAATCAACATGCCTTCGTTAAAAAGGCAGTTTGCTTCGAGCAGATCGCGAAACAGCACGGGTTGCTTCGAGATAACGAAGATATTTTCTAGGATCAAATTTTTTAGCGCGTTATTTTTCATCTTTCTGATTGTCCTTAAATTTAGCCCCAATTATATCAAAAACTTCGTAATCCAAGCTAAAATTTGGACTTAAGGCAACGCTTTTTTAAGAGTATTTGAGCTAAAATTACTTAAATTTTAAGGAGAAAAAATGAACGGAATAGTATATCTAAACGGCGAATTTATAGACGCGGCGGCGGCTAAAGTTAGCGCATTTGACCGCGGATTTATCTTTGGCGACGGCATATACGAGGTCGTGCCGGTGCTAAACGGACGGCTCGTGGATAGGGATGATTTTTGGGAAAGATTTGAGAGGAGTTTGGCTGCGATTGAGCTGAGCTTGCCGCTTTCAAAGAGCGATTTTGGGGGCGTTTTAGAGGAAGTAGTCTGGCGAAACAACCTAAAAGAAGGCGGCGTTTATATGCAGGTCACCCGCGGCGTCGCCGATAGGGATTTTAAATTTATAAAAGGCTTAAAACCGACTTGTTTCGTGTTTTGTTACGAAAAAGATATCGTCGCAAACCCTGACGCCGCGACCGGCATCGAGGTCGTTAGCGTCGAGGATATCCGCTGGAAGCGCCGCGACATCAAGTCCATCTCGCTTTTGGCGCAGTGCTACGCTAAAGAACAAGCCGTAAAAGCCGGCGCCTACGAGGGTTTCATGGTCGAAAACGGTTTTGTGACCGAGGCTACTAGCTCGTCTGCATTTATCATAAAAGATAACGTCCTGATAACCAAACCGCTCTCAAACGAGATTTTGCCTGGTATCCGCCGCAAGGTGATTTTAGGCTTTGCCGAGAAAGCTGGGCTTGAGATAAGGCAGCGACCGTTTACGATGGATGACGTTTACGATGCCGACGAGGTGTTTATCTCGGCTGCGACACTACCGATACTGCCCGTAGTCAAGGCCGACGGCAAGCCGATAAGCGGCGGCAAAGTCGGTAAATATGTGCCTATGCTAAGACAAATGTATATAGATAGAATCAAAAAAGAGGCCGGGCTTTAGGCTAAAGGTGGCGTTTAAGCTTGCCTTGTGTTTTGCGTGAGGCGGCTTAAAATTTGCCAAATTTGACTTGACCGATCGGCGGTAAATTTGCCGCCCGAAGCGTTAGTAAATTTGAGCTAAAAACGCCTACCTGCAATCAAATTTCGGAACTAACTATGAAAAATAAACCCAAAATTTTAATCAGCGCCTGTTTGCTAGGCGAAAACTGCAAATATAACGGCGGCAATAACGCTGACGCTGTCCCTGCGGACACGCTCGCTAAACTTAGACAAATTTACGAGCTAATCGCCGTTTGTCCGGAGTATCTGGGCGGGCTAACGACCCCGCGCGAGCCTGCCGAAATTTGCGCAAACGGACGGGTTTTAACCAAATTTAGCGGCTGCGACGTGACGCGGGAGTTTGTTTTGGGTGCTCAAATTTGCGCCGATATCGCTCGCGAAAATGACTGTAAAATTGCGGTTTTAAAAGAGCGAAGCCCAAGCTGCGGAAGCGGCGAAATTTATGACGGAAGCTTTACCGGGCGGCTCGTTAGCGGCGACGGCCTAACCGCAGCGGCCCTAAAAAAACTTGGCGTTCACATCGTCGGCGAAAGTGCGCTTACGGAGCTAAATTTGGAAAAAGAGGCGGAAAATAGCCGAGTGGGTAAACGTTAAAGATATAGCAGCCGGCGCGAAATTTTACGCTGGAGCGGCGATAAAAATAATGCCAACGCCGCGCGGGTTGGAGGAGGGAATTTTATCCCTGAAGGCGGGCTTGTTTACCTTATCTCGGACAATGCTTCGGATAAGAGTTATTTTAACTGCGTCTGTCTAAGCCGTGGCGAAGAAGGAAACGTCATCTGCCGCCCCTGGCGAGAGGGTAACTGCGTGCTTGGAAGCGAGATCAAGCGGATGTTTGAGAGCGAGCTGCAAGAGGCGTTTATAAGCTCGAGCGTTGCAATCACAGTAACGTAAGGCTGTAAATTAAACAGCAGGAATTTGTTAGTGAGAATTTGGTTTAGGTTGCTAGCGGGCGGCGTAAACATTATTATAGTTTCCGCCATAAAGCAAGTTTGAGCCAAAATTTATCAAATTTACTTAAGCTTAAAACAAATTCGATATACAGACCGCCGTGCAGCCGGAACTAAATTTAACGAGTAAATTTTACAAGCAGCTAAAGCGGTAGATAAATTTTGAACCGTTGGTGCTTAAATTTACGCATAACCAAAAAGTCAAATTTAAACCGTCTATCGCCTTTATTAGAGCTCAAATTTTACAGAGGGCAAAGCGGCAACATCCTGCCGCCAGCCAAAATATAGCGATAAATTCGAGCCCAATTTGCCCAAATTTATAGTTAAAACCGCCGTAAAATTTATCTCAAATGTCCAAACTCAGGTCTATACTCAAAGTGCATCGTATCAAAGCTTACCCAGCGCCCGCCCCAGATGAAGCCGTGTTTTTCAAATACGCGCACGATCTCCTCAGGGATTTGATTGCGGTAGCGGCCGTCTTTGCTCCAGCGCCAGTAGTCGCTCTTGTCGGTATTTATGTCGATCGCGATGCCGTATGAGTGCGCGCTCTTTCGCTTTGTGCCTTCGATCACGCGCCAGTTAAACGAGCCTGACGGGTTATCGAGAAATTTTAGCAGCTCAGGCTTTTGCACGACCAGCGCGTCAAGCTCGTTTGAAACGGCTTGCAAGGCAGTTGCCGCGCCGTTTTTGGAGTTAAATTTAAACGTTTTGCCGCCGTGATTTTTTAACCAAACGACATCCGTTAAATTTGCCCTCACTTCCGCCTCGTTCGCGCCGTAAATTTTATCCAAAAGCTCGTAGTTTCGGTATCTACCCGCGTCATTGCCAGGTAGCGCTAGAGGCTTAAATAATGGATAAGGCTGTGCAAAAGTATCCTCGATGTCGGCAAGATTTAGCAGATGCGCCGTGTCCTTTACCTCGCCGTCGTCAAATTTGATCTTAGCGCCGTTTGCAAAAATCACTTCGTTGCCGACGATTTTCACGCCGTAAGCTTTTTCGATCGCCGATTGTTTTGCGCGCTGAGCCTCTTCGCCGCTAGCTATTTCAAAGGTGTTCATGGAGTTTATCCGCGAGACTAGCAAACGTTTTGGATCGATTTCGGGGATGTCCGAGCCGATTCTTAGCGTCGTGATCGCTATGCCGCCGATCATGGCCCTGCCGTTATCTTTCGTGCGGATACCCCAGACATCGTGCACGGCGAGCGGTTCGTTACCGCGCAGACCCGCGTAGAGCATGATGTGCCCGTTCATATGAAATAGCGTTCTATACGGCACTGCTTGCGTTTTAATGACGTGCAGTTTTTCTTCCGCGCTTAAATTTGCTAGGCTTACGACCTTGCCGATTTGGCCTTGAGCCTTTGAGTTTCTGGGTAGCCACACGCCAAAACTACCGAGGAAATCTTGCAAAAACAGCGAGCAGTCGCGCTTGCCGCCAAACCCGCCCCAGCCGTAGCTTTGCCCGAGTAGCGATGACGCCAGCGCCCTTACGTTTTCGTCGCTAAATTTAAGCGGAAAGCGGCTTGCGCTTTGTTTTGAGATCTCGTAGTTTTTTAGCCCGCTTTGGGTTTGGATTTTGCCGTAAAATTTAAACTGATCCTCGCTTTGAAACGGCAAAATCGCGCCTATACGTCCGTAAAATAAAAAGTTACCGTTTTTATCATATACTGGCTCTTCGTCTTTGATAATGCTTAAAAATTTAGAGTTTTTTAGCTCCCACACGGCGTCTGCGCTTAAAATTTTGATTTCGGTCGATTTCACCCAGGCCCATGCGGCGTCGCTACCGACGAACGCCCACGCGCCATCGGCCGAAAAGTGCGAAACGTAAAGCGGATAACCGATCGAGATGAAAGATAGCTGAGCGTAGTCAAACGGCAGCCCCTCGCCTGCGCGCACGGGATTATAAAGCACGGCTTCATCGGTCGGCAGATTTCGCAGGCTCGCGTTTGCCGTCGTTATCGCAGGTAGGGAGACTTTGCCGAAGCTCTCCACGCTAGCGTTTTTGCGCACTTTTTCAAACCATTCGTTTGGGATTTTGCGCATATTTGAGAAATAATACTGCCTTTTTGCCGTATTTTTATAGTACTCAAGTCCCCAAAACGCGTCTTTTGCAGCTATTGTCGGCGCTTTTAGATCAAGCGCGTTAAAGCGTTTTTGCAGTAGAGTTTCGCCGCTACTTTGCGCCTCAAAAGGCAGTATCGGTAGCGCATTTGCATTTTGATCGACGTCAAATTTTAGATAGCTGATGTGGCCTAAATTTTCGTCCGAGCTCTCCTCGGGCATATCGTATGCTGGCGCTGTATTGGCGCCTTGATCGGGTAAATTTACCGCACTAGTGGCATCTTTTGACGATGCGCAACCGCCTAGCATTACTAACGCTACTGCCGTAGAAAGCATAAATTTATTAATTTTCAATCTCACTCCTTAAAAATAAGCTATAATTTTACAAAAAATTAGGGAAATTTGTGCTAAATCAGCTCTTAGAAATATTAGAAAGATCAAACGTTTTTCTCACCGGGCGCGGCGGCGTGGGCAAAAGCCACCTCACGCAAGCGGTCATCAAGCACTATAAAAGCGAGCTAAAAAACGTCGTGGTGCTGGGTAGTACCGGCATCGCGGCGGTAAACGTCGGCGGAGTGAGCGTGCATAGTTTTTTTAAATTCGGCATTTGTTCAAACCTTGAGGAGCTACGCGGCTACGACCGCAAACAGCGCGGAAAGCTCGGTGAACTAAAAAAGATGCTCGACGCATGCGATCTCATCGTGATAGACGAGATCTCGATGATCAGCGCGGGGCTGATGGATATGATTTATTACCGCTTGATGAGCTCGCGATTCGTCGGGCGCGTGATGCTCGTGGGCGACTTTTATCAGCTGCCGCCCGTGCGAAAAAACGGCGATGACGGTAGCTCGCTGTTTAAATTTCTTTATGCTTTTAACTCTAGCTCGTGGCATGAATTTGAGTTTAAAAATATCGAGCTAGTCGTATCAAAACGCACGAAGGATAAGAAATTTTACGATATCTTATCTATGCTTCGCGTCGGACGGCTGAGCGAAGGGGTGTTTGCCTATATCGAAAATTTACGCGTGCCAAGCGTGCAGGTAGATGACGATACGAGCGTGCTTTTTGGGCGAAACTACGAAGCGGACGAGCTAAATAACAAGATGCTTTCCAAACTGCCCGCGCCGCTTGAAAGAGCCGAGGCGCTAGTGGAAATTTACGATGAAAATTTAAACGAAAACGCGCTAGATCGCTGGATCGCAAATCTCTACGCGCCTGAAATTTTAAACATAAAAATCGGCGCGAAAGTTATATTTACCGTAAATAAATGGGGCGAGTACTATAACGGCGAGCGCGGGCAGATAATGCAAATTTTAAAAGAAGGCGGCGAGATAAAAAGCGTCATCGTGCAAAAAGCTGACGGCGAGATCGTCGAGGTAGAGCGAGCGAGATTTGATATGAGCGAGTTCATGATGGCGGGCGAGCATCTTGAAGAGCGCGCAAGGGCGTCTTTGACGCAGTTTCCGCTAAAGCTAGCCTACGCGATCACGATCCATAAATCCCAAGGTATGAGCATCGAAAATTTAGTCTGCGACCTAAATCATATCTTTGCCAACGGGCAGCTCTACGTCGCGCTATCGCGGGCGATAGATCCGAAAAAGCTGAGAATATTTTACGGCAAAAGTCGGCCGTTTAGAGAGTATTTGCAAAGCGTCGTTAAAATAGACGAAGAGGTCGAGAAATTCTATCTTGAAAACAAATTTGAAAACATTAAGGAAGACGTATGAAAAAGATTTTTGCGCTGGCTTTTGCCGCGGTTATGGCCTTTGCCGAGACGTTAAATATCGATAATTTTGAAACCGATCTATACTCCAGAGACGCTAAAAGCTCGATCAAAAAAGTAAGCATGAGCCTGCGTCTAGAGGGGCGCGACGTCGCGGATAACGAAGCATACGTGCTTGACGCGCTAAACGTCGTTATAGGTAGCTTTTACGTCGAGGATCTGCTAACCTCGCTCGGCAAGGAAAAATTTAAAGACACGCTGGTGAAATACACCGCCAAGAAGCACTCGGTAGATATCGACGAGGTGCTCATCATCTCGCTAAAAACCGTGCGCGAACCAAATATCGAAGAGCTACTTGAAGCGCTAAAAAACGTCAAAACCACGGGCTCTAAAAGATCGCAAAAAGACCAAGTCGAGGATATACTTAGAGGAAATAAAAATCAGCTAAAACCGATGGATTTAAATCAGATAGATGATTTTGGCAAAGACTTTGGAGAGCAGTAAAAATTTGGGATTAAATTTATAAATTTTACGCACCGAGACCCGCACCTTTAAGGTGCTAAATTTTGTTTGGTAAAATTTGGATTTTAGTCTTTATTGTTAAGGGGGAAGGGGCTTGAATTACGAAGTCGCTCCCTTCCCCCTTAAAAATCCCCCAACCCCTACGATGTGAGATGTGGCGACATAGCTTTGCTGGCGCAAAGCGTCGCTAGTTTTATAAATTTTAGGGGAGACAAATTTCATATTTTCAAGATACTGGTCTTAGTGCGTAAAATTTGAAGTCGAAATTTACAAATTTGACTTCAAATTTGAACGAAAGGCGATAAGGCGCAGTATTTTTTCTTTATACGAGGCGGATTTAAATTTTACGACGGGAGCTACCTCGTCGGTAGTGACCGAGTAAAATTTAAATCCAACGAAGTATGAAGGAAAAAGACAAGCTGCTTCTTGCAAAGAATTTATTGGTTTATGACGTCATAATACGACGGTATCACCGGCGTCAGCAAATCATCGCTTATCTTAAAATCCTTTTTCGTGTTGCTTAACGTGATTTTGATTTTATTGCCGAGCTTGTCCTCGTAGTCGATTCTTGTCGGGATGTAGTTTTTGACGGTGATTAGATACTCCACGCCGTCATATTTGGCCTTATAGAGCGTGTCTGTAATCTTGACCGCGTTTCTAACGACGTCGATTAGATTGGGCGCCTTTTCAAATTTTGAGATGATCGCTTGCTCTAGCGTATCCTCGATCACGACGACGCGGTTTTTATCAAAGTAGATTTTTTTAGGCGTCGGGCGCTCGTAGATCCAGTAGGCGCGGTTGTTGCTTTTTGCGTAAAATTTACCGTAGTAATCGACCGTTTCGCTCTCGCTCGTGATGGTTTGCACGAAGTCGCTTTGAAGCGTGACGAAATTTAACGTAGCCGCAAAAGCCGAGGCGCAAAATAGTAAAAATGCTAAAATTTTCTTCATATATTTTCCTTTACCGGGCAAAATTCTAGCTAAGTTTAAATAATAAAATGTTAAAATCCAAACTTTAATAAAATTTAAAGGCTAGAAATGATAACGGCGTTTATGCAAAAAATATTCGGTACGAAAAACGACAGGGAAGTAAAAAAATATTTCAAACGAGTCGCCTACATAAACTCGCTCGAGAGTAAGTATCAAGCGATGAGCGATGATGAACTGAAGGCTAAATTTAACGAGTTTAAAGCGCAGGTGCAAAACGGCGAAAAGAGTCAGGACGAGCTGCTAGACGATGTGTTCGCCATCGTGCGCGAGGTCGGTAAAAGGACGCTAAATATGCGCCATTTCGACGTTCAGCTAATCGGCGGCATGGTGCTAAACGACGGCAAAATCGCCGAAATGAAAACGGGCGAAGGCAAAACCCTCGTAGCAAGCCTGCCCGTCGTGCTAAACGCGATGAGCGGCAAGGGCGTGCATGTCGTGACGGTAAACGACTACCTCGCCAAACGCGACGCGACGCAAATGGGTGAAATTTATAAATTTCTAGGCCTTAGCGTGGGCGTGATACTAGGCGGCGAATACGACGACGAAGCGCGAAAAGCCGCATATGCCAGCGATATCACGTACGGTACGAATAACGAATTCGGCTTTGACTACCTGCGCGATAATATGAAAATGGATTTCAAAGACAAGGTGCAAAGAGAGCATAACTTCGTCATAGTGGATGAGGTCGATAGTATCCTCATCGACGAGGCCAGGACTCCGCTCATCATCTCGGGTCCTACGAATCGCACGCTAGACGGCTACATCAAAGCAAACGAAGTCGCTCGCCAGATGAAGCGAGGCGAACCGCCTACGACTCCGCAAGAAAAGGCTACGGGCGACTTTACCGTCGATGAGAAAAACCGCACGATAGCTATCACCGAAGAGGGCATCTCAAAGGCCGAAAAGCTCTTTGGTGTGGCAAATCTTTACGATATGGAAAACGCGATTTTGAGCCACCACCTAGACCAAGCTCTAAAAGCGCACAATCTCTTTGAAAAAGACGTGCACTACGTCGTTCGCGAAGGCCAAGTCGTAATTGTTGACGAATTTACGGGCAGACTAAGCGAAGGACGAAGATTTAGCGAGGGCTTGCACCAAGCGCTCGAGGCTAAAGAGGGCGTAAAGATCCAAGAGGAGAGCCAAACTCTAGCAGATATTACATTTCAAAACTACTTTAGGCTTTACAAAAAACTATCGGGCATGACGGGTACGGCGCAGACGGAGGCAACCGAGTTTTCGCAAATTTACAAGCTTGATGTCGTTTCGATCCCGACAAACGTGCCGGTAATAAGAAAAGACAACAACGATCTCATCTATAAAACCGAAAACGAGAAATTTAAAGCCGTGATCGACGAGATCAAAAAGGCTCACGACCGCGGTCAGCCCGTACTTGTGGGTACCGCCTCGATCGAAAAGAGCGAAAAGCTGCATAACCTGCTAGTAAAAGAAAAGATCCCGCACTCCGTGCTAAACGCTAAAAATCACGAAAAAGAGGCCGAGATCATCGCTCAAGCCGGCGCTCGCGGTGCAGTTACGATCGCTACGAATATGGCCGGACGCGGCGTAGATATCCGTATCGACGACGAGGTGCGAAACCTAGGCGGTCTATACATCATCGGCACCGAAAGGCACGAAAGCCGCCGTATCGACAACCAGCTTCGAGGCCGCTCTGGACGTCAGGGCGATCCTGGAGTGAGCCGCTTTTATCTAAGCCTCGAGGATAATTTGCTTCGAATATTCGGCAGCGACCGCATCAAGGCGATAATGACGCGTCTAGGTATCGAAGAGGGCGAAAGCATCGACTCGAAAATGGTCACTAGAGCCGTCGAAAATGCGCAAAAAAAGGTCGAGAGCCTGCACTTTGAAGCGCGAAAGCATATCCTCGAGTACGACGACGTCGCAAACGAGCAGAGAAAAACGGTGTATAAATTTAGAAACGAGCTACTTGATCCGAATTTTGAAGTCGGCGAAAAGATCAAACAAAATCGCGCCGAATTTGTTGAGCACCTACTAGCTCAGGCTGAAATTTACGCAGGCGAGCCAAAAAGCGAATACAATCTCGAAAAACTAAGCTCCGTGATAATCTCAAACGGTGCGTTTATGCAGCCAGATGATCTAAAAGATCTCGACTACGCCGAGCTTGCCGAGAAGATAACGGCCAAATTTGAAGCCGACTACGAAGAAAAAATGGGCGTCATAGGCGAGGGTCAGCGCAAATACCTAGAAAAGGTGCTCTGCCTGCAAGTACTAGACACCGCGTGGCGCGAGCATCTATACCAGATGGACATCCTAAAAACCGGCATCGGACTGCGCGGCTACAACCAAAAAGATCCGCTCACCGAGTATAAAAAAGAGAGCTTTAATCTCTTTATGGAGCTCGTTAGCCGCATCAAATTTGAAAGCATCAAGCTGCTAACGGCCGTACGTCTAAGCTTCTCCGAGCCTACCGAGTCTGCACCGCAAGAAGCGCAAGATACTGAGGCTGCTAGCACGCCCGAGAGCGAAGAAAAGCCCGGCAAAAAAGTATCCAGAAACGACCCGTGCCCGTGCGGAAGCGGTAAAAAATACAAAGACTGCCACGGCAAAAGCGGCCCTAAAAAAGGAGCTTTTGCGGAGGATTGGGATAAAATTTAGCTTTGGCGTTTTGGCGGCGGCTTGCTAAATTTAACATTTAAGTTAGCCGCCGTTTTTATAGCGGCGCGAAGTCTTAACGTAAATTTAAAGCTCCTAGTTTTTGCAAGCGGTTTAAAATTTGACGTCAAATTTGCGCAGATAGACGATTTAAATTTTAAACTTGCCTTAGCGCAAATATTTAAACAAGACAGAGCGACGCAAAAGTAGCGAGCAAACCAAAGCCCAAATTTAAACAACGGAAAATCAAATGAGCCTAACCAAATATCTACTTTTTAAATATCTACGGTTTGATAAAACCCAGCCATTTATCATGCTTTCAGCGCTTTTGGCTTTTCTGGGCGTCGGCGTCGGGCTCATGGTGCTCATCGTCGCGATGGCGATCATGAACGGCTTTGACAAGGAATTTGAGCGCAAACTTTTTACCATGAACTACCCGATCACGATCCTCTCCGCCATACGCGGCAATATCGACGAGAGCGACGTTAGCGAACTAAAACAGAAGTTTCCAAATCTCAAATTTAGCCCATATATCATGAGTCAAGTTATCATAAAGGGAGCAAATAGCTTCGAGGGCGGACTGCTTTTTGGCGTAAATTCAACCGACGAAAAACAGATAAACTCGGTCGTGGCGGCAGGCCTTGAGGACCGCGAGCTTGACGGATACGGCCTGCTCGTAGGTCAAGGCGTCAAAAACGAGATGATGATAAACGAAAACGACAAACTCACGCTCATCTTTACCAAAAACGACCCGAGCGGCTTTGCGCTAACGCCTAAAATGAAGCGCTTTGACGTCGTGAGCTCGTTTAGCTCGGGGCTCGTAGCCTATGACAAAAGCTACCTCTACACGAGCGTGGAGGCGCTGCGCAAGATACTCGAGTACGACGAGGGCAAATTTGACGGTATACACGTGTTTTCAAACGATCCGTTCGCCGATATCGAAAAGATCTCGCGCGAGCTACGTCTAGGGCAAAAAGCTATCGGCTGGTGGCAGCAAAACGGCAACTTTTTCTCCGCCTTGGCGCTCGAAAAGCGCGCACTTTTCATTGTTTTGATGCTCATCATCCTGGTTGCTTCGCTAAATATCATAAGCTCGCTGCTCATGACCGTCATGAACCGCCGCCAAGAGATCGCGCTACTGCTCTCGCTGGGCGCTAGCAAGGCCGAGATCAAAAAGAGCTTTTTTGCTCTCGGCGCCACGATAGGCGGGGGCGGGATAGTGTTTGGGCTCGTGCTCGGGCTCTTTGGCGTGTGGCTACTCGGTAGCTTTGATATCATAAATTTGCCGGCCGACGTCTACGGCAGCACGAAACTTCCTATGGAGCTATCTTTGATCGATCTTGTTATGATTTTAGTCGGAGCGGTCGTTATCGTGGCGTTTTCGTCGTTTTACCCGGCCAAAAAAGCCGCTCAGATAAACGTGCTTGAGACGCTTAGGAATGAGTAGTTATTAATTTAAACTTGTATCTGAGCATTGGAGCTTTTGCGCTATTTGCTAAGCAAAGCGAGTAATCCGATAAAACAAAAAGAATAAAATATTTAAAATTTGCGCGCTTTAGGCGATTGACGCCAAACCCTCGCAGCTAGTCAGTTTTGCCATTGACGTATCTATACCGCCCAGCAGCAGATCGGATGCGAAAACGACGTCATATCGAGGAGCAAATACGAGCTCGTCCGGATAAAACAGTACGCACCCTAGACAAGCTTATAAATAAATAAAAACCGAGGTCAAATTTAGTCGGCAACTCGGCAAAATTTGACCACGCCTAGCGCCAAAATCACGCCCCCAGCGCCGCCCTCACCTCGTCGCTCGCCATCTCGATACTCCACGCAGGCTCCCACACGAGGTCTATCTCACACTCTTTTACGCCGTCGACATTCAGCACCGCCGTCTCCACCCAGCCTAGTATCATCTCATGCAGCGGGCATGAGCGCGTAGATAGCGTCATCGTGACCTTCGCCTTGCCGTTCTCGTCGCAAACCGCGTCGTAAATCAGCCCCAGAGACACGATATCAAAGCCAACCTCGGGATCAACGATGTTTGAGAGCGCGCCGTAGATTTTTTCTTTCATTTTTCTTCCTTTACTCCAAATTTCGTAAATTTAAAAACATTTATCATATTTATCGCGACCAAAACGATGCTAACGAGCAGGCTAGCCACGCCGCAGTGCGCGAGCGATTTTATCTCTAGCCAGACGCCAAGTTCGTAGAGCACAAGCCCAATGGCGTTAAAGACGATGCCGATATATGCGGGCTTTTTGAGGATCATCTGATCTAGTAGCGGCACTTTTGTCTTGCCCACAAAGGGCGCTACGTAGTGGTACCAGATGAGAAATGGCGCGATCT
This sequence comes from Campylobacter sp., assembly GCF_052170435.1. Classification (GTDB taxonomy): domain Bacteria; phylum Campylobacterota; class Campylobacteria; order Campylobacterales; family Campylobacteraceae; genus Campylobacter_A. Next base: position 18,978 of record NZ_JBQNAN010000017.1, on the reverse strand, counting down.
TGTAAAGATGGGCCGCGATAAATGCAAACAAAAAGCCGTAAATCAGCATAAATACCGCCATATCGTATCTACCCGCCGCGATAAATGCGCAAAACAGCACAAAGGCCGCGAGCGAAAGAGCGATATTGACGTTCCAGTAGTCATACGCTTTGCGAACGCGCTTTTTTAGGATATGTAGCGCCTCCGCGACAAAGCATACGATCGCCGCCCCAAAAGCAAAATACGCGTAAATGTCGCCAAAAAAGAGCAAAACTCCTGCCAAAATATAAAACCCGAAGGCAAATTTGCTAAGCGTAAATTTTAGATCGTGCGCCAAGGCAAACATCGGTAACAGCACGGTCGCTACTCCAACGATAATGAAAAAAACAAACCCGAGCACGAAATAGACGTGAAATTTAAGCGCGAACATAAAATCCATCGGCAAAGTGCCCGAAAGTATCATCAAAAGGCAAAATCCAAGCGAGATGCCGGCGAGTAAAAATATCGCCGAAACAAAAAGCATAAAGGCCGCGAAGCTCTTTTTTTCATTATCCATAAAGCTAACGATATAGGTCGTGCCAAAAAACAGCAGCGCAAGAAAAAGCGCCATGCCGCCGCCGTGCATGAAGCCCGTTTTGCCGCTGATCATCCCGTAGCTCATCGACGCTACGCCCACGCAGTAAAGGGCTAAATTTGCCACCGCGCCCTTGATCGTCGAAAACGGCTTTTCTAAAATCACCGAAGTGAGCTGATAAAGCGCACCGATGATGATGCTCATAACAAAGCCGACGAAAAACACGTGTAAAAATCCCGCCGTCTCAAGCCCCGCGATCGTCTCAAAATCCGCCGCGAAAAAGGCGGGAATACTCGCGATCAAAAAGCAAATGCCCGCGATAAAATAACCGCCCACCAGCTTAAAAGGCGGCGCAAAGGTGTTTAAAAGCATGGCCTATCTCAGTGACAAAGGCTTGTGTCTACGTTTTTGACGTCCGCGCCTTGTTTTAGGCTAAAGGTCATCTTGACCGCTCCGCCCTCTAAATCCTCGCGCTCGATGTCAAACTGCTCCGCAATTTTAGGGATTAGTCCGGCGGGGAATTTATGATTTACCATCACGATTTTGGTGTTTTGGTTTGCAAATTTGATCGCTACCAGCGCATTTACCATAGGCTCTGGCGGCACGCACGGACGGCTATCAAAACCGACGAAATCCACGCCGCCTTCGCTATATTTATAAAACGGAACCGTCGCGCCTTCGGCGTTAAATTGCTCTGCGTCTTTGAAAAAATCGCTCATTTTTTATCCTTGTTTTAAATTTGGATAATTATACTCTTATTTTGCGCGCGGGCGTCTTGACCTTGCTTAAGGGGTTAAATTTTAAATTCGGTGGTCGCGGAGTCAAATTTGAGTGGCGAAACCCGAGCGTCGAAGATGTGAAATTTTAAGACAAGATAAATTTGACGGCGTAAATTTGACCGCCGAAAGGCAAATTTTACGTCTTTAAATGGCGTAAAATTTACGGCAAAACGCCTAACAATACTGCTTGTAGCCTTTTTTACAGAGCTGTTTTTTGCCCTCTTGTTTTAGGATTTCGTTTTTGCTCTCGCCGTTATAGGTCGAGTTTTGGTCGCTGCCGCCGACCTTTTCGCCGTTTACGTAGATATTGGCCGCATAAAGCCCCGCCAGAAATGCCAAGAAAATCAAAATTTGCTTCATAAATCGCTTTCAATTAAATTTAATCTCCAAAGCGCAAGCAAATCGCAGTCCAAATTTAAAAGCAGACACGTCAAATTTGAAAAAATATCGTTCGCGTAAGATCGGCAAATACGAGTAAAGCTGCCGTCCGATATGCGGGCTAAATATTCTAAAGCGGCGAAACGACGCAGTCAAATTTACGCCGCCTCGCCGCAAAAAAGATCAAATTTTAGTGTAAAAAGTGGCGCACGCCGGTAAAATACATCGCCATGCCGTGCTCGTTTGCCGCCTGCACGACCTCGTCGTCGCGGATACTGCCGCCAGGCTGTATCACGGCCTTCACGCCCGCCTCGTTTGCGATATCTATGCTGTCGCGGAACGGGAAAAACGCCTCGCTAGCAAGCGCGCAACCGCGTAAATCAAGCCCCATATCGCGCGCCTTGGCTACGGCCGCACGCGCGGCGTCCACACGACTAGTCATACCCATACCGATGGCGACTACGGCGCTATTTTTCACGTAGACGACGCAGTTGCTTTTAGTAAGCGCCGCGACCTTCCACGCGATCTCGAGGTCTTTTAACTCGGCCTCGCTGGCTGCGCGCTCGGTTTGCAGTTTCATATTTTGCAGTTCGTCCGCTTTCACCTCGTCGCTTTGCTGATAGACAAAGCCGCCGTCAACGTGTTTGAAGTCGTATTTGTCGTTTGCGCGCTGTAAAAATTTATTGCCCTGGGTGAAAATTTTGATGCGCTTTTTGGCTTCAAATACCGCAAGCGCGTCCTCGTCCACGTTTGCGGCGATGATGACCTCGACGTAAATTTCGTTGATTTTCTCGGCCAAAGCGCGGTCTAGCGTGCCGTTTATCGCCACGACGCCGCCGTATGCGCTCACGGGATCACATTTTAGCGCTTCGATATAGCTTTCTAGTAGATTTGATTTTACAGCAAAACCGCAAGCGTTGGCGTGCTTGACGATGGCGACCGCAGGCGCGGCGTCAAAGCTACTTGCTAGCGCTAAAGCGGCGTTTATATCAGTGATGTTGTTGAAACTAGCTTCGCCTTTTAGCGCGGTGAAGTTGTTGCTAAAAAAATAATCAAACTCGTATAGCGCACCCTTTTGATGCGGGTTTTCGCCGTAGCGCGCGTCAAAAACCTTGCTACCGGCGATAAATTTCATCTCGCCAAAGCCGTCGTTAAAGCGCTCGTTCATGTAGTTTGCGATCATCGAGTCGTATGCCGCGGTGTGCTCGTAGGCTTTTATCATCAAATTTCGCCTAAAAGTAGCCTTCTCGCTCTCGTCCGCGCCTCCTATGACGCGCAGAACCTCGCCATAATCAAGCGGGCTAGTGACGATGTAAACGCTAGCGAAGTTTTTAGCCGCCGATCGCACCATAGCAGGGCCGCCGATGTCGATGTTTTCGATGATCTCGTCAAAATCATCTGTGCGGATAGTGGTTTGCTTAAACGGATATAAATTTACGCAGACTAGATCAATGCCGCCGATGCCGTACTGCGCAGCTTGGCTTACGTGGTTTGCGTCGTTTCGCTTATGCAATATCCCGCCGTGAATCTTTGGGTGCAAGGTTTTCACGCGCCCCTCAAACATCTCGGGCGAGCCCGTGTATTCGCTCACTTCGACCGCTTTTACGCCCTGCTCTTTTAGCAGTTTGTGCGTGCCGCCCGTGCTTAATATCTCAAAACCGAGTCGCTCGAGTCCTTTTGCAAACTCTACAACCCCCTCTTTATCGCTGATGCTGATTAACGCTCTCATTTATATTCCTTTCTTTATCGGTTTGTCTTTTGAGTGCTTTTTCGAGATTTTGCAAAATTTTCGCTCCGCAGGCTATATGCTCAATTTTGCTTCAAAACTCAAAAAATCATCTCAAAATACCGCGCCGAAATTTGATTAAATTTTAAGAACCCAAAAGCATAGAATTTTGAGATGGATTTAAATGTTGTGCAGAAAATTTGGGCAAGGCTAGACAGATAGTCTGCCGCAGTCCCAAATTTTCAAACTCATTTAAAGACGCTCAAAAGGCTAGCTTTTTTGTTTTATGGTTTCATACGCCTCATTTATCTCTTGCAGTTTTCTGGTACTTTTCTCTATCATCTCCTCGCTCTCGCCGCACCCCATAAGGATATCGGGATGATATTTTTTCACGAGTTCGCGGTAGCGCTTTTTTACTTCATAAAACGGCGCGTCCTCTTTTAGCCCAAGCACGGCATACGGGCTTTTTGTGCGCATTTCGTAAGGATTTCGCCGCGTCTGCCTTTGATCGTAAAACGCCTCAAACCTCGCCAGTATCGCTTCAAAAATACCCTCGTCAAGCCCAAATCCCGAGGCGATCTGCTCGATGATATTACGCTCGCTTTTGCTAAATTCGCCGTCTATGTAGGCTAAATTTAACAAAAACGATATCTTCGCAGCCGCGGCGTCTTGGCTAAGACGGAAGCGATCTTTGTACTGCCGCGCGATAAAATAGGCGTTATGAACCGTCTCTTTTTCGCGGTTATAGATCTGTTTTAGCTCCGCTCTCATCGCTGCGTCGTTACCGAGCCTTAGCGTGATATCATCTAGCGTCTCGCTGATGAGGCGAGCCTCTAGCTCATTTACCCTGCCGTCGCTTTTGGCGACTTTTGCGAGCAGGCTAACTAAAAATTTCGCCTCCTCAAACATCGCTCTTTTTCGCGAGCCGCCTAAATTTGCGGGATTTTGGCTAAAATTTGAAACCAGATAATAAATCCCGTAAAATATCAAAAACCAAAAAATGAAACTCAAAATATCACCATAAATGATAAATCGTATTTTTGAGTTTGCCGCCTACTAGCTCGTTTTTACGCCACGAGCTCTCGTCGTTCATCACGTTCCAGCGGCGCTCGTCGGGGCGGTAGAACCAGTCTTTATCGATCTGATAATAAATCTGCTTGCCGTTTGCCTCGATGATGTTTGCGATGTTGTTGTCGTGGTAGCTGTTCTCGTCGTAATCGGTAAACGCGCGCTGTCCCATCTCGGAGTAAAGAAGCGTAAGCTCCTGAAGCATCTCGTTTAGCTCGTTGTCCATCTTTTGCACGTGCAGTCCGATCTCCTCGGCCTCGCGGAAAAGTATCGGATAATCATGCGCCGGATAGTCGCTGTTTAGGCGCTCGGAGATGTTTTGGATCTTTGCCTCGTCGTTCATGTGATAGCGCAAAAGCTCGCAGCAAATCTTTAACGAGAGCGAGCTAGCGCGGTCTACGGCGCCAAAAACTAGCGGATGGATGTAGTTGTATAGCGATTTATACGGGTTTTCGTCGTTGTCTTTTTCGTGCATTTTCCACAGTTTTATCACTCGGTTTAGCTCATCCATTGACACGCTAACGCGCTCGTTGCCGTTATCTATCGGGCTCATCGCGTGTTTTAGCGAGGTATCGACCGCCGTTAGATACGCTAGCGGGCCCATCACGATCTCGTTTGCGCCAAGCGCCATCATCGTCGCTGCCGACGCGCAGTTAGCGGGGATAAGCGCGGTTATGTTTTTGCAGTAGTTTCTAAGAGTACTGATGATGCGAAGCGCTGCGATACCGCTGCCGCCGTCGCTTTTGATAAACAAAAACGCGTTTTCTATCTTTTTACCCTTTAAAATTTCATACATCGCGCTCGCGTCGTTACCGCAGACGCTGCCCGCGTTTGAGTTGTAGTAGGTGATGAGCGTGCCGCCCAGTTTGGCCTCGACCGCCTTTAGTACCTGCTGAGTCTCGCTAAATAGCACCGGCGGTTTAGCTACGCTTTTTTGATCCATTCCTCTGCCCTCCTTTTGCGGCTGTTCTTCCTCTTTGTTGTTTAAAAAGTCTTTCCAAGACATCTACTTTCCTTTCAAATTCGTGTTAAATTTTACTTTTACGGTCGCCTGCAAGCTCGGCGAGATATCAGATCATCATCGCGAGCTACTTAAATTTGATCAAATTTGACGCCAAAGCTCGCGGATAAATATCGCCAAGGCAAGCTAAATTTAGCAAGCGTCAAATTTACGCCGCTCAAATTTAGCTCGGCCAAACCCGCCTTGCCAAAATTGGGCGTCAAATTTTAGTCCTCTTGGCGGATGATTGCGGCAAATTTATTAAAATAAACCTCGCTCACGTCGCTTAGCTTTTCCTCGATATCGTTTAGTTTAAATTTATCTCCGCCTACGCTACCGATTTTTTCAAATTTGACGCCGTGTTTAGCGGCTAGAGATTCAAATTTAGCCTCGTCTTTCACGCCGACGATCGCGCGCGAAAAGCTCTCGTCAAAGATGAAACTCGGCTTTTTAACGTCAAATTTGCACTCCGCGCCAAGCCCGCTTAGGCACGCCATTTTTGCTAGCGTTATGGCTACGCCGCCCACGCCTACGCTGTTTGCAAACTCGAGCGCGCCCGATTTATTTGCCTCGATGACCAGATCCCACAGCGCGCGCTCTTTTTTATAGTCCACCGCAGCTAGCTCGCCGCCCACCGCGTCAAATAGCGCCTTAGCGTAAAGCGACGCGGCAAATTCGCCCTTCGTCTCGCCAAGCACGTATATCGCCGTGCCGGCGCACGTAAAGACGCTCGGAAGGCTCGCGTTTGCGTCCTCGTTCACGCCCACCGTCACGATCGCGGGCGTCGGATAGACGCTCACGCCCTCGGTGTCGTTATATAGGCTCACGTTGCCACTGACGACCGGCGTATTTAGTTCGCGGCAAGCCTCTTTGATACCCTCGCAGCCCTGCGCGAACTGCCACATGACCTCGGGATTTTGCGGGTTGCCGTAGTTTAGGCAGTCGGTGATGGCTAGAGGCGTCGCTCCGCTCATCGCGACCTTTCGTCCAGCCGCCGCGACCGCTCTAGCCGCGCCGTTTTTGGGATCAACGAAATTCGCCCGCGGGTCGCACTGTGCCGCCATCGCGATCGCCCTGCCTGTTTCTTTCACGCGGATAACCGCAGCTCCCAGAAGCCCCGGTTGCTTGATGGTGTTTGTTTGGATATTTGCGTCGTATTGATCGTAGATTAGCGACTTGTTTAGCACCTCGGGCTCGCTAAGCAGCTTCCAAAACGCGGTTTTATTGTCCACATTCTCGGGGATTTGTAAATTTTTGATTTCGTCTAGGTATTTTGGGCGCGCAGTCGGTCGGTCAAGCACCGGAGAGGCTTCGCTAAGCGGCGCTATCGGTATCTCGCCCGCTAGCTCGCCGTGCCAATAAAGCTCCATCACGCCGCTATCAGTAACCTCGCCGATGATTTCGGCATCTAGATCCCATTTTTTAAATATCTCGAGTATCTTTTGCTCGCAGCCTTTTTTGGCGCAGATGAGCATACGCTCCTGAGATTCGCTCAGCATTAGCTCATAAGGCGTCATGCCCGTCTCGCGCATAGGCACGCGGTCTAGATACATCTTCATACCGCTGCCGCTGCGTCCGGCCATCTCAAAGCTACTAGACGTTAGCCCCGCCGCGCCCATATCCTGGATGCCTACGACGTAGTCGGTTTTAAATAGCTCCAAGCACGCCTCCATCAGCAGCTTTTCGGCAAACGGATCGCCCACCTGCACGGTCGGACGCAGGGATTTGTTCGCGTCGTTAAAGCTATCGCTCGCCATCACCGCGCCTCCAAGTCCGTCGCGGCCGGTCTTTGAGCCGACGTAGATCACGGGATTGCCGATGCCTTCGGCCCTTCCGTAAAATATCTCGTCGCTCTTGCAAAGCCCAAGCGCAAATGCGTTTACTAGGATGTTGCCGTTAAAGCTAGGATCAAACGTCGTCTCGCCCCCGATAGTAGGTATGCCCATGCAGTTGCCGTAGTGAGCGATGCCCGCGACCGCGCCTTTTAGCAGGTAGCGCTGTTTTTTCGCGTTTTCGCTCTCGCCGCGCACCTCGCCGAATCGCAGCGAGTTCATATTCGCCACGACTCTCGCGCCCATCGTAAATACGTCGCGCAGTATCCCGCCCACGCCCGTCGCTGCGCCCTGAAAAGGCTCGATGAAGCTCGGGTGGTTGTGGCTCTCCATCTTAAACACCGCCGCGACGCCGCCTCCGACGTCGATGACGCCCGCGTTCTCGCCCGGACCCTGGATCACCCACGGCGCCTTGGTCGGGAAGCCGTTTAGGTACTTTTTACTCGACTTGTAGCTGCAGTGCTCGCTCCACATCGCGGAAAATATCCCAAGCTCGAGCAAATTGGGCTCTCTGCCTAGGATCTTTAAGATCTCCTCATACTCTTGATCGCTGATTTTGTGCGCTTTTACGGTAGCTTTGTCCATTTTTAGCCTTTAAAAAATTTTGGTTGATTTTACTTAAATTCGCATAAAAACTTGATAAACCAAAGGGACAAAAACGAGGCAAAATTTGACGCCGCACACAAATTTATACTACCGCCTTTTTATAATATTTATTCCGCGCTACAAAACTAAACGATTTAAAAGCACCTAACCCTTAATTAAGAATAAATTCGGTTCTAAATTTAGCCAAATAAAAATTATAATTTTTGGGGTACTGGTCTCGGCAAGCGGCTCAAATTTTAAGCAAAAACCGCATTTTGCATTAAATTTTATTTCACAACTCAAAGCTCGCGCAGTTTTTCAAACTCCTTGCAGCCCTCTTTTTCGCCCGCATCGCACGCCTTTTTGAGATATTTTTTCATCTTTTGCACATACTCGTCAGTCATCCTGTCCCGAGCCTTATCAAAAAATTTAGCATACAAGCAGTCCATCCCGCCGCGCTCGTCGCAGCTCTTTTGAAAAAACACCGACGCCGCCACGCCACCGACGAGCAATATCTGATAATACTTAGCGGCGTTTAGGCATTCGCGGCTCTCGCCGGACTCGCACGCTAGCTTCGTGCAGGCAAGCTTTGAGTCGCGCTCGTCCTTCGAGTCGCAGACTTTTTGCAGCGCCGCTAGTCCCTTTTGTCTGTCGTAAAATGCGCTATTTTCGTCCAAACGCTTGTCCGCTAGTTGCATACATGAAGCCATGCTAAAGGGCAAAATCGATCCGCAAAACGCCTCTAGCATTTTTACTTCTTTTTGGTTGCGAGCGGCATCTGCGGTCAAATTTACATCCTCTGACGCGTCGCCGGCAAAAGCCAAATTTACGACAACCGCAAAAATCAAAATTTTAAACGGATTCATGTTTTTCTTTTTTATATCGTCAGTTCTACGCTATGTAAAATCGGTGAGCGATTACCCGCCGCAAACGCCTACTTGCTCGGCATACTATAGTAGCAAAGTATGTTTAGCAGGATGCGTCCTTGCTTTTTGACGTCTTGTTCGATGACGTCTTGTCTAAATTTCTCAGAGGTCGCCTGCTCTTTAGCTTCGGCCAGCTTGCTGCTAGGCAGGTTAAATTTAAAGTCCAAATTTTTTATCTCAAAGCCTTTGTTTCCGACTATCTTTGCGTCGATCACGGTAGCGAAAAACTCGTCAGACTCGTCCACGTAGTAGTTCGTCACGCTTCTAGCGTTTATAGGTTCGCCGCTAAAAAACGCCTTGCAAACGGGAGATTTTTGCGCGCTATAAATCACGCTCTCAAGGATCCCGCCGCCAAATTCGTAAAACTTAGATTTCTTTGAGTTTTGTAGCTTTTTTATCTCGTCTTTATCGCTCAAATCCACATTTTTACCGCTATCTAGATCAATCACTATCAAGGTTTTTACGCCATCGCCGCTCGCATAAACCGCGCCTAGTTGCCTACTCGCCGAGTCGCTCTCGCCTGGCGCCTTTACCTCGGCTCTACCCATGTAGTCGCCGAATTTTTCCACGGTTTTGCCGCCGCCAGTTTCGTAGACCGTGGTTTCGGTTATAAATCCAATTTCTTGTATGCTAGCGTCGTTTTCCATATACGTACGCCACGCTCTCTCGCCGCCCATATCGCCGGTAATGCCCGCGCAACCGCTAAAAGCCAAGGCCGCGACAGCCGCCGCTACCGTCTTAAAAATCATCGTATTTTTCATTTTATCCTCTTTACTTCTCGCTCAAAGAGCAAATTTGACTAAGCCTCGGCCCATACCCGCGCAACTCGTTTTGGATTTTTTCCTCAAATTTAGGCGTTTTTTCGGCGACTTCTCGCAAGCCGTCAGAATTTGTAAAATTTTTTATCTGAGATTTTAAAAGTAGCGCGCCGCTTTTGGACGAAATTTTTGCCTGCGTTATCACGGCCGTGAAATGACGCTTTTCTAAATTTTGCGCGTCGTAGTAGCTAGATACGGACTTCACGCTCACGCCGCCGCCTTTTTTAAACGCCTCGCAAACCGAAATCGGCGCCTCAAAAACCGCTACCGTCGTCAAATTTGAGCTAAATTCGTAAAATTTGATCCGCCGAGCGTCCCGAAGCTCGGTCGCGCTTGCTTCGTCTTTTAGATCAAACTCCGCCTCGGTATCGGCATCCTTTAGCATAAACGCTCTATCGCTGCTTTTATAGACGGCGCCGAGCCTAAAAGGCAGCCTGCCACCCTCTTTTTTAGTAAGCGCAAAGCCCGTAGTCTCGCCGTCAGCCAGCTGCACGCGAAAATCGCGCGAGAAAAACGCCGTCAAAAAGGCGACATCCCTAACGGCGCCGTCCGTACCCAGATATCTCGTCCAGTTATCCTCCGGGACGTCGATATTTGAGACGTCGCGCTCGGCTCTGTTTGCGCTGCTAGTAATACCCGCACAACCGCTAAATGCCAAGGCTGCGACGGCTGCTAGAAATAAACTTTTCATCTCGCGCTCGCGTTTAAATTTGATAAAAGCGATCAGTTTTTAGGCGCGGCGCAAACGATGTTTGATAGGATTTGCTCCTGTTTTTTAGCGTCGGCGTCTATGACTTTGCTCCTAAATTCCGCAGATCGAGCCCGCGTCTGCGTGCTAGCTAGCTTACCGTCGCTGACGAAAAATTTAAAGTCTAGATTTTTGATATCGGCGCTTTTACCTTTTTTCACTCCGATATCCATCACGGTTGCGAAAAACTCGCTATTGTTCGCGCTTTCTTTATCGTAATAATTAGTCACCGCACGAGCTTTTACCGTCTTGCCCGCTGCAAAACTCTCGCACACGGCGCCCGAGTCCGAGCTAAAAACCACGCTCTCTAGCATACCGCCGCCAAACTGATAAAATTTGATCTTTTTTGCCTTTTTTAGGGCTTCGTGCTCGGCTTTATCGCGCATATTTATGTATCGGTAGCCGAATTGTTCTTTATCGCTAAGCTCCAAAACTATAAACGAAGTTCCGTTTTGCGCGTACATGTCGCCAAGCTTCAAGTTTTGACCGTCTCTTTTTATGAGCGCCATACCGATAATATCGCCGTTTTTTTGCGCGTAGGTTGCGCTCAAATTTTCCGAGAAAAATGCTATATTACCGACGGTGCCATCATTTTCTAGATATTTAATCCAGTCTGGCGCAGGTGATACTACGCTACTTGCTAGATGATCCTGCGAAGGCATGCAACCGCCCAGCAACGCAGCTAGGGCGGCTATAGATAAGATTTTTTCATTATTTTTCCTTTTTAGAGAGTAAAATTTGATCATTTGCCCAGACAAAAGTTGCTAAACATCTCGTCTAAAATTTCGCTTCTCTCAAACGGCTTCGTGATCGACGAGATTTGCTCTATCGCCGTATTTAGCTCATAAGCAAAAAGCTCGAGCTCGAGCTCGGCGAGCAAATTTAACGCCCTTTTTATCGCTTCGCTCGCCGCTTCGCAGCTTGAAATTTGACGAGCGGAGTTTAGTAGTATCTCGCTCGTCTCCTGAGCGTCGAGATAGGTTTTTAGATTGCTTATTATCTCGTCCGTTCCTTGCTTTGCGCAAATTTGTATCGGATTTTCGGGGCTTATAAATTTAACGCCGAGGTCGCATTTGTTTAGAACGTAAAAAATCTTTTTTTGCAAGTTTTTTAAAAGCTCCAGGATCTCGTTATCCTGCTCGTCAGCCTCCTGCGACGCGTCAAAAACGGCCAGGATGACGTCGGCCTCCTCGATAGCCCGCAGCGAATACGAAATGCCGATCTGCTCGATCTTACCCGCGTTTTTGCGGATGCCTGCCGTGTCTATGATGCGCACTAGATGAGTGCCGATTTTTAGGGCTTCTTCGATGCTGTCTCTAGTCGTGCCGGCTTCGTCGCTGATGATCGCGCGCTCATAGGACAAAAGCGAGTTTAAGATCGAGCTTTTGCCGACGTTTGGCTTGCCGACTATCGCGATTTTAAAGCCCTCAAGCAGCCCTTTTCTGCTCTGACTTATGGCGACGATTTTATCTAGTTTAGCGCTGTTTTGTTTTAGCATTTGGCTGATACTTTCCAGCAGATCAGCGGGCAGATCGTCGTCGGCATAGTCGATGCTAGTCTCCACGAATGCCAGAGTTTTTACGAGCTCGGAGCGGATTTCATCCGCAAATTTAGCCAGGTCGCCTCTCATCGTGCGGGCGATGATTTTGACGCTATCTTCGCTTTTTGCGTTTATGAGCGAATTTATCGCCTCGATCTTGCTAAAATCCATCTTGCCGTTTATGAGCGCTCGCTTGCTAAACTCTCCGGCGCGCGCGAGTCTGGCGCCGTTTTTGATGAGCTCGCCCAGGATCAAATTTGCCACCACTAGTCCGCCGTGTAGCTGAAACTCCACCACATCCTCGCCCGTGAAGCTATGCGGGGCCTTAAAATAAATAAGCAATGCTTCGTCGATAAGCTCGCCTTCGGCGTAAATTTTAGTTAGAGTCGCATAACGCGGGACAAGAGAGGTGATTTTGGTGAGTTTTAGAGCTAGACTAAGGGCGTCCGCGCCGCTTAGTCTGATGATGGAGATCGAGCCTACGCCGTGCGCGGTGGCAACGGCGGCTATGGTCTCGTTCATTTTTTAATAAAGTCGTTCACGACTACGAACTGCCCGTCGCTATTTGACTTTACGCTTACGTATTTGTCGGGGAATTTTTCGCGCAGTTTTTCAAGAGCGATCTTAACCAAAACGCCGTCTAAAGACTTGGTTTTGGCTTTGCCCGTCTCCTCCACTCGCTCGATTATACCTTTTAGATACTGATCGATCGCGGCTTCTTGATTTTGCAAAAACTGGGCGATCTCAAGGCGCACCGCAAGGCCGTATTTCGAGCTAATCCAGTTATAGAGCAGATATGAGATCGCCTTGTATCGGTAGCCCTCTTTGCCGATGAGTAGCGCCGCATCTTCGCCGTCAAGCTCGATTATTACGGTTTCGTCGTCAAATTTGCGCACGTCTATCTTGTCTATCGTAAAGAAATTTCCGCCAAAGAGCTTTTCTACGCCATGCTTTATCTCGGGCAGTACTTTATCGATGTCGGCTTTTGTTTTTTGCTCTTTTTGTTTTTGAGCCGAAGTGCGGTCGGCGCGAGAGTCTTGTTTTTCTTTTTTAGCTAAATTTTGCGCAGGCTGTGTCAAATTTGCATCACCAGTGGAAGCTTGCGAGCCTAAATTTTCGCCGCTTCCCGCTTTTTCCTCGCCCTCGTAAAAGTCGTTTTTGTTAAAGGTATCGATGATCGAGTGATCAAGGATGTTTTTGCTGCTATCTTTTTTAGATTGTTCTTTTTTGTGCTGCTCTTTTTCTTTTATTTGAGGCTCTTTTTGCAGTTGTGCTTCTTCGACTTTAGGCTCGTTTGCCACGCTCGTTTCGTTTTGCTTTGCCGCATGATTTTTGTGATGTTCGTGGCGATTTTTATAATTTTTTTTCTTTTCGTTTCGGTGATTTTGCTCTTCGCCAGAGTTCTCTTTTTTCTTAAATTCCTTCTTTTTTTCGCCGCCGTTTTCTTTATGACCGTTTTCGCGAGCGGCTTGAGGGGCTTTTTTTGCTTCTTTGTGCGCACCCTCTTTTACGGCTTCGATGATCGCCGTTTTTTTGAAAAATCCCAAAAAACCCGCGCTTGGATTTTGCAAAATCTTGATATCAAGCTCGGTAACGGAGCAGTTTAGCTCCTGCGCGGCCTTTTGAAAGGCCTCTTGTAAATTTGCGGCTTCTATTCGCATCAGGCCTTTCCCTCCGCTTTTTTATGCTTTTCAAAGAGCTTGTTTACAAAAACTTGCTGGATGACCGAGCAGACGTTGTTTACAAACCAGTAAAGCGTAAGTCCCGCAGGGAAGGTCACGAAGAAAAACGTAAAGATAAGCGGTAAAAATTTCATTATCTTTTCTTGCATCGGGTCGCTAAACGTGGTCGGCGTGAGCTTTTGCTGAAGGAACATAGTCGCACCCATCAATATAGGCAGCACGAAATACGGATCCATCACCGAAAGGTCGTGTATCCAGAGTATCCACGGCGCAGCTTTTAGCTCGATCGCATTTAGCAAAACGCGGTAAATCGCAAAGAAAATCGGAATCTGCATAAGTATCGGCAAGCAGCCGCCCATCGGGTTGGCGCCATTTTTCTTATATAGCTCCATCATGTGCATATTTAACTTTTGCGGATCGCCTTTGTATTTGGCTTGCAGCTCTTTTACTTTTGGCGCCAGATCTTTTAGCTTATTCATCGATAGCATGCCTTTGTAGGTAAGAGGGAAAAGCACAATCCTAATAACTAGCGTTAGCACGACGATCGCCCAGCCCCAGTTTCCGATATAGCCGTAAAGCCAATTTAAAAACGCGAACATCGGTTTTGCGATAAAGGTAAACCAGCCGTACTCGATGACATCGACTAACTCCTCGTTTATCTGGCTTAAAGTAGCGTGGTCTTTGGCGCCGATGTAGCCTTTAGCTTTAAAATTTTGCTCGCCTTTTACGAATATCACTGCATTGCCCGCGCCGTCTTTTGAAACTACAGGATTTAAAAGTCCGTCAAATTTGAAAAACAAAGCCGTGTAGTATCTGTCGCTAGCCGCGGCTATGTTTACGTTATTAAAGCTCTCGGTCGCGTCTACGTCGCCGTCCTCGATTATAGTTAGCTTGCCGTCGTTATGCTTAAGTAACGCGCCGTGAACCGTGTAGCTGTCGATAGCGACGTTTGGACGAAAGCCCGGAGTCACGTAGTATTCGCCGGCACTTACGCTAAGATCTAGATCATAGCTTCCGTTTGGATAAAACGTGATCTTTTTAGTTACGCTAGAGCCTTCCAAATTTTGCGTTAAAACTATAGTTTTTGGCTCGCTAGTTAAATTTATCTCGCTAACGTCGCTCGCATAGGCTACCTTAAAGGCCTGCTCGTTTAAAGCCTTGTCGCTAAAGCGAACTTCAAGCGGTAGCGGCTGGGTGCCGGCTAGCTCGATACGCTCGCCATCGGCGTTTTTATATTTTTCGTCGTTTAGATAAAATTTAGAAATCCTGCCAAGCTCGTCGATGCGCGCCTCAAAGTGTTCGCCCTTTATTACGGCGATCTCGCGGCTTTGCGTCGCTACGGCTTGCGGAGCGCTAGCTCCTGATGCGGTATTTGCGCTCGGAGCGGCGTTTGCTTGGCTAGCTTGCTGCGCAGCTACGGTTTGGTTTTGATCTAACGGTAAATTTTTAGGAATAAAAAAATAATCGTAAGCGATAAAAAAGATAAAAGATAAAACGGTCGCTAATATCACGCGTTTTTGAACTGACATATTGTCTAACACTATTTTTCCTTTTGAAAGTCTAAATTTTTAATAACGTAGAATTTATTTTTTTTATACGGGACAAACCAAAATGCGATGTGTGATTTTAAATTTTGATTGGATATAAAAAAAGAGTCGAAATTTTTACTGATGACGGGGTAGTCGATACCGCCCTTAAAGAGTTGATTACAGCGTAAAATTCTAAAAATAACCGCAAAAAGCGCCGAAAAAAAGCCGTTAAATTTAAACTGCCAAACGGCAAATTCCGAACACGAGGGATAGTATCTGCATGACTTCGGAGTAAATTTGGAGATATAATCTTGATACGCTTTTATCAAAAATAAAATAGCTTGTTTTATCATTTTCATATGCCTGATTTTATACATCCGAGTTTTTTCATAGCCCAAGAGATATTTTTTTTGAGCTTTAAAAACGAGCTTTTCTCTAGCCCGTTTTTAACGACTATCACGTAAATGCCGTCCGCAAGCTCATTTGAAATCTCGACTACGACCGCTCGCAAAAGCCTTTTACATCGGTTGCGAACGACGGCTTTGCCCACCTTTTTGCTGGCTACGACGGCTAATTTGTTTTCATTGCAAGGCTTAAAAAAGACTATCGCCTCCTCGCAGTGCCATTTGACGGCCTCTTTGTAGACGCTTGAAAACTCCTTTTGGCTGCTTATAGAGCTAAATTTGCTTAAACGGCCAATCTTGCTCTGCCTTTTGCGCGTCTTGCGTTTAGCACTTTGCGACCGTTTTTAGTTTTCATGCGGACGCGAAACCCGTGAGTGCGTTTTCTAGGGGTTTTATGAGGTTGGTATGTTCTTTTCATAAATTTTTCCTTATGGTGATTTTGATATAAGTCGGTGATTTTATCAACAAATCGCTTAAAATCCTTTTAATAAATTTTTAAACTTCGTTTTAAAATAATAAAAATATAATCGCTCATTAAAATTTAGGAGAAAATTTTGCCTTACGTTATTAGAAAAGCATCCAGAGTCGACGTCACGGCCGTTTGCGAGCTGGTTAAAGAGCTGGCTGCGTACGAAAAAATGAGCGATGATGTCAAATTTACGCCCGAAATTTTTGCCGAGTCTGTTTTTGAGAAAAACTACGCCGAGATTTTAGTCTGCGAAACAGAGGGTAAAATCATAGCTTACGCGATATATTTTTACACTTTTTCCACGTTTTTAGGGCTTGGCGGGATGTATTTGGAGGATTTGTACGTCCAAAAAGAGCATCGCAACAAAAGCATAGGAAAAGAGTTTTTTAGGCATCTAGCTCAAATTTGCAAGGACGAAAACCTCCAACGCCTCGAGTGGGCGTGCCTACACTGGAATGAGCCCGGCATCAAATTTTACGAAAAAATGGGTGCGAAAAACCAGTCCAAGCAGTGGCGAAACTACCGCTTGGAGGGCGAAAATTTAAGCAAACTAGCGCTTTGATTTATCTGTTTTTAACGCCCTTTTGGATATCATCGCGCGATGAGTTACGCAAACGAAATTTTAAGAGAGCTTTACTATCTGAGGGCGTTCGGGTATAAATTTGCCGATTTTTCCCCTTCG
Organism: Campylobacter sp.; assembly: GCF_052170435.1. Taxonomy (GTDB): domain Bacteria; phylum Campylobacterota; class Campylobacteria; order Campylobacterales; family Campylobacteraceae; genus Campylobacter_A. The sequence continues at coordinate 2,259 of NZ_JBQNAN010000017.1, read as the reverse complement.
TCCACGGCCTTGCCAAGCAGCCTTGCCGAGCTAAGCGCAAGCATCAAAGAGTGTAATCTATGCGAGCTTTGCAAGAGCGCAAACAACGCACTAACGGGCCTTGGAGATAAAAGCGCCAAAGTAGTTTTCGTATTTGACGCGCCAAACGCAGCCGAGGACGCGAGCGGAGAGTTTTTGGCTGGCGATGATAAATTTTTGCAAAATTTAAACGAGCTAGCGGGGCTAAAAAAGGAAGAAATTTACGTCACGAGCCTGCTAAAATGCAAGCCCGCCGCTAAAGCCGCGGCAAGCTCCTACGAGCTTTGCGAGCCGTATTTTAGCGCGGAAGCTCGTTTAGTCGCGCCAAAACTCATCGTAGCGCTTGGCGAAGAGGTTTTTTACAAAATGATAAAACAAAGCGCGCAAAGCTTTGAGGCAATAAGGGGAAATATAATGAAATTTAAACACTCGGCATTACTGGCGACCTATTCGCCAAGCGTCGTAGCGAAAAATCCAAGCAAAAAAGAGCTGTTTTTCAGCGATTTAAAAAAGATAAAAGAGTACCTATGAGAAAAATTTTAGCCGCATTACTGATCTGTTCGGCGCTGTTTGCCAGGAGCGACAAGCCATCGGACATCCCGCCGGCAAGCGAAATTTATATAAATTTAGAACCCGTCAAATGTAACGACATATGTTTGCTAGAACTCGTTAGAGAAGGTCTTTTGCACAGCTTTTTGGCTCGCTACGAAGGTAGCTCGAATCAAGAAATTTTACAAGCTTTTAACGCACTAAACGGCTCATACGTAAACGCCGGTACCGAGAGCCTGACGCCAAGCTCAAACGCCGAGTTTAAGATCGCCGTCATCATCCCGCAGGATAGCATAAAAAGCTACGCCGGCGTCGTCTCAAACGCGGTTATCGCCTACGTCGTCAGGCAAAACGCTGCCATCGACGTTAAATTTTACAACATCGGCAACGAGGCTCCAAGCGCTATCGACGGCGCCCTAGCACGCGCTAAAAGCGAAAATATCGCCTATATCATCGCGCCGTTTACGCCAGTTGGCGCAAAATACCTAAACGAGGTTCTAGATCCATCTATGACTGCTTTTGTGCCGACTCTGCACATCTCTAGCGTCGATTCGCCGCAGGATAATTTGATATTCGGCGGTATAGACTACAAAGGGCAAGTCGAGAAGCTGCTAAATTTCTCAAACGGCCAAGTTGCGGCGTTTTCAGACGGCAGCGCGCTAGGAGCGGCGCTAAATCGCTACGCTGACGAGCTTAGCGGCGGGCTAGCCTACGAAGACGAGATCGCAAGCGGCGTCACTGACCTAAAGCCGATGCTATCCGGTAACTCAAGGCTAAGCGGCGCGACCGTTTTTCTAAACGTTCCGCTCGTGAAAGCCTCGATGGTGAGCTCTCAGATGCGCCTTTACGACGTCAAATTTAACGCCCTTTTAAGCACGCAGATAAACTACGCGCCAAGCATCTTTAAGCTCACGCAACCGCAAGATAGAGAAAAGCTCTATATAGCCAACTCGATTTCTAAAACCGACGGCGCGCTAGACTCAAACAACGAAATTTTGGGGCAAAATTTGAACTTTAACTGGGTGGGTTACTCCGCTAGCGCCGGGCTTGACTACATCTACGCGACCTACCTAAACCGCGGCGCGCAGAGGCTTTTTAGCGAGAGCGTCGAAGACTCGCAGATCATTTATGATACGAAAGTTTTAAAAGCCGGCGAATACGGCTTTTACGAGCAGTAAGAGGAGAGAAAATCCACTATCTCCTCGCTCATCTTAGCAGGCTTCAGGTTGCTAACAAACGCAACTTCGACGTCCGCTTCAAAGACAAGCTCGGGCTGGCATTCTCCGCTTAAATTTGCGATTTTATAAATTTTTTGATTTATGAGCGCGGAGGCTTTTTTTAGGCTTGCCACGCTCGTTTTTACCTCGAGCAGATCGCCCAGGACGGCCGGTTTTTTAAATTTCGCCCAAATCTCGCTCACCACGAAATGCCCGTCCTTGCTAAAAGGCTTAACCTCCGAGTCAAAAAACATCTGGCTGCGCGCCCTTTCGCAGTATTTTATATAGTTTGCGTGATAGACTATACCGCCCGCATCGGTATCTTCGTAGTAGATTCGTATTTTCACGGTATTTCCTTAGGCTTTTAGATCAAGTCCTATTTTACCTAGTTTTCTTAAAAGCTCCATTATATCCATCCCCTTTTCTTGTTCGGCTTTTAGGAAATTCTCGAAAAATTCGCGCTTTATATCCTTAT
>NZ_JBQNAN010000016.1:0-49783 GCF_052170435.1 Campylobacter sp. | reverse complement strand
GCCCCGAGCTTTTGGACGAGTGCAAAACGCAGTTTCAGCGTATCCAAAACGCCTACGAGAGCTTGAAGCCGTATTTTAAGGGGCTTGAGTCGGGAGCGGAGTAAAAAATGTGTTTAAAAGATTTATTAAATAAACTTTTATCTTTGCTGCAAGAAGGTGACAACAATAATGCCTATAAAACGTTTTTTATTAAAAATAGAAAAATTTGGCTATCGTGTGCAGATGATAGAATTTTTGAAGAAATAATTGATGATATATACAAAAACAAAAAACTAAATACAATGTTTTCAAGAAAAACAATATACCGTCTAATAAAAGACCTAGTGCTAGAATATAAAATAACTGATAAAGTTTTTGATTCTGATATAAATATGTTTTTTGAGAAAATATCAAAAGGAGAAATAAGCCCATTTAATTACAAATTAAAAAAAGAAATAAACCCATATAATGGTTTTATAGCAGTACCAATATCAGGGATAACTTTAAAAAATAATTTTGAAATTGAAATAGGAAATTTTAAAATAGGGTTAGCTCAACTCATAAAGTCAATGCCGATAGATAAATGTAAATACTATATTGGCGTTAAAATAAAAAATATTTACGATAACTCATTTGCCGTAGAAAAAGCAGAAAATATGTTTTTAGATTTTGTAAGACTAATAACATTTTTGGATGGTAACTTTTATGGGGATGTGCATATCAAAATTGGGTTACCCGTATATGAAGATTATGGACAAGACGAAATACACATCAAAACATATTCATACGTAATATTAAATGAACAAAATGAGCCTGAAAAGCAACTTTCCGCATATGGTGACATATATAATACTGCACATAAAATCGTTATAGACGAAGACTTTTTTTGTAATAATCCGGATTTCAATAAACTATGGGACTTATATGCCTCAGATACACTCAATGAGATGGAGCAAAGAATAATAAATGCAGCATTATGCATAGGTGAATCTTTATCTAGTCAAGACATCAAAAGCTCGATTATTTATACTTGTATGGCTTTAGAAACATTGTTTTCATTTGATGAGGCTGGTCTTTTTCAAAAAAGTATAGCAGACAAAATATCGGATATCGCAGTTTTTTTAGTTTGCAAAAACAAGGAACATAGACTAAAAACTAAAAAAGCAATAAAGAAATTTTATGGATTAAGATCCACTTTGGTTCATGGTGGCAGCAGAGAAACAAATGATAGCTATAAAGAATTTAACAATATGATAAAAGCCGCTATTAGGGTTTTGCTAAACGATGAAAGATTTTCCAATATCAAAACCATTAAAGAACTATATGAGTTAGTTGAAGATGCACAAAAATCATATTAAAATTTATAAATTCAAATTTTACTTACCGGATTGCAGCAGATAGGTCTTTTTGCGTTCGCTAGAGCTGCCGATATTTAGCGCGAGGCGATATTTGGTTATCGTGCGGCGGACGACCTCGACGTTAAATTCCTTCTTTATAAACTCCAAAATTTTTAGATCGCTAAGCGGCTTGGCGGGGTTTTCGTTTCGGACGAGATTTGCCACGAAGTCCTTGATGGCCTTGTTTGAGACGTCCTCGTCGATCGCGGCGGAGAAAAAGCTCTTTATAGGCACGAGCCCGCGCGAGCACTCTAGGTATTTGTTTGAGATGCCGCGCGAGATGGTCGACGGGTTTCGCCCCAGATCCTCGGCGATGTCCTTTAGGCGCATAGGCTTGATGTCGCCGCCAAAAAAATAATCATACTGATACTCCACTAGCATTAGGGCGATCTTTCTCAGCGTGGCTTTTCGCATATCAAGCGCGTCTATGAGGTCTTTTGCCTCTTTTACGCGCGAGGCGACGAAGCTCTCTTTTTCGTCCAGCCCCTCGACGTCGATGACGATCTCGGGATAAAAGTCGTCGTTGATGCGCACCTCGATACCGCCCGAACTCGTGTCTATGACGATGTCGGGGATGATCGCCGCAGCCTCGCTCATATACTCGATAGCGGGCGGATTTTTTAGTCTCTTGATGACGGCGAGCGCTTCGTTGTAGAGCGGGATTTTACGCATTTGGGAGAGATTTTCGAAATTTAACGCAAGCTTTTTAGCGCTTTCAAAGAGCTTTTCGTCCAAATTTAGCTCCTCAAGCTGAAACAAAAAGCTCTCTTTGTAGTCCTTTGCGCCGATGCCTGCAGGCTCAAGGTAGGCAAAGCGCTTTCGCACCGACTCGATCTCCGCCTCGCTAAATTCGTCAAAGACTTCAGGCTCGTAGTAGCCCTCCTCGTTTATGTACTCGATGATTTTCATCGCGATTTTTTGGGACTTTTCGGTCGGAAAAAGAGGCTTATCTATCTGCTCGATTAGCTTGTCGTAAAGCCCTGTTTTAGCCACGCTAAAGCTTTCGATATTGTCTGTTACGCTGTTTTTTGATATTTCTTTGAAGAAATTTTTATCTTTTTTGGATGGTTCGGCGCTGGGTAGCTCGCTTAAATTTCGCTGCTGCACGCTAGCAAACGGATTATCCGCTAAAAACGGCTCAAGCGTCTCCTTTAGCTCCTCGACGCTGCTGCTTAGTATCGGCAGCCACGAACGCAACGTGTGCGAGAGCTTATTTTTGGGAGCTTGAGCTTGCTTTAGCATTATTCTACAAATTTAAACTCTTCGCCCAGATAGTGGGTGCGCACGAGTTTGTTGTTCGCGACTTCGTTCGCGCTGCCGCTAGCTAGCAGGCTACCGTCCTTGATCACGTAGGCGCGGTCGCAGATAGCTAGCGTCTCGCGGACGTTGTGGTCGGTGATGAGCACGCCGATGCCGAGCTTTTTTAGATCTCGGACGATGCTTTGTATATCGCTAACGGCGATCGGATCGACGCCGGCAAAGGGCTCATCCAGAAGCAAAAATTTAGGCGTAATGATGAGGCTTCTAGCGATCTCGCAGCGTCTGCGCTCGCCGCCGCTTAGGCTCACGCCCTTTCGCAGGCGTATCGGCTCGATATTTAGCAAATTTAGCATCTCGTTTACTTTTTTCTCGCGGACGGCCTCGTCTTTATATAGGATCTCGGCGCCGAGTAGTAAATTTTCCTCAACGGAGAGGTCTTTAAATATACTTGATTCTTGCGGCAGATAGCCGATACCCATATGCGCGCGCTTATGCAGAGGCACCTTCGTCACGTCTGCACCGTCTAAAAACACGCTGCCACTAGTTGGCGAGATGAGCCCGCAGATCATATAAAACGTCGTCGTTTTGCCCGCGCCGTTTGGGCCCAGCAGCCCTACTACCTCGCCGCTTTTGACCTCTAGCGAGATGCCTTTTATAATGTTTGTTTTTTTGATCGTTTTTTGTAAATCTTTAACTTCTAATTTATGCACCGTAAACCTCGTATTTTCGCCCTTTTTGGCTAGGCGAGATGACTACCTTGACGCATTTTTCGCCCAAATTTTCTAGCGCCTTTTCCAGTCGCTCGTCGCCCCACTCTACTAGATGAAGCCCCTCCTCTAGCAAATTTTCAAAAAGTCCGTTTTGTAAAATCGCGTCAAGTCCGTTTTGATAGATATCGTAGTGATAAATTTTATCTCCGTAGTTTTGCATGACCGAAAACGTGGGCGAAGTAACCTCCGCATCGATGCCGCGAGCTTTTACGATGGCTTTAACTAGCGTCGTTTTGCCGCTAGCCAAATTTCCCTGCAAGATAACGACGCCGCTTTGGGGTAAAATTTTTACCACCTCGCCAAGCTCGCCAAGCCCCAAATTTAGCTCTATCATAGCTCTTTTACGTATAGCGCTTGGGCTGATTTTGGGATACTTTTGGTCTCTGGGATCGCTAGCACCTCGTAGCGCGCCTCTTTGGCTAGAAATTTGATCGTTATCACGTCGCCGATTTTAACCTCTTTGGCTGGTTTGGCTATGACGCCGTTTACGCTCACGACGCCGCTTTTGCACATGTCTTCGCTGACTGCGCGCCTTTTTGTTATATTTACGGTATTTAAAAACTTATCTACTCTCATGGCGGCGATTTTAGCCAAATTTGGCTTAAATTTTTAATTCCTCGCCGCTACATATTAAATTTAATGTAAATTTGACGTTTAGCACACGCGATTTTAGCGGAAATATTTATAACAAATTAATCAAATTTGGCTAAAATACGCGTCATCTCAATATAAAGGATAGAGAATGAAAAAAGACGTGAAAAAAGTCGTTCTCGCCTATTCGGGCGGACTTGATACGAGCATTATTTTAAAATGGCTGCAAGACGAGTATAAATGCGAAGTGGTGACCTTTACCGCCGATATCGGTCAGGGCGAGGAGCTAGAACCCGCACGCCAAAAAGCGCTGGAGCTCGGTATAAAACCCGAAAATATATTTATAGAGGATTTAAAAGAAGAATTTGCGCGAGATTTCGTATTTCCGATGTTTAGAGCAAACGCCGTTTACGAGGGCGAATATCTACTGGGCACCTCGATAGCTCGCCCGCTAATAGCTAAAAAGCAAGCCGAAATCGCCGCCAAAGTAGGCGCCGACGGCGTGAGCCACGGAGCGACCGGCAAAGGCAACGACCAAGTGCGCTTTGAGCTAGGCTACTATGCGCTGGGAGATAACCTAACCATCATCGCTCCTTGGCGCGAGTGGGATCTAAACAGCCGCGAAAAGCTACTAAAATACGCCGAAAAAAACGGTATCAAAATAGAAAAAAAACCGGGCAAAAGCCCCTACTCTATGGACGCAAATTTACTCCATATCAGCTACGAGGGCTTAGTACTTGAAAACCCTGCTCACGCTCCGGAAGCCGATATGTGGCGCTGGACGGTAAGCCCAAAAGACGCGCCAAACGAAAGCGAGATAATAGAAATCGGCTACGAAAAAGGCGATCCGGTTAGCATAAACGGCAAAAAAATGAGCCCGGCGGCGCTGCTAGCCGAGCTAAACCGCCTAGGCGCAAAACACGGTATCGGCAGACTCGACCTCGTAGAAAACCGCTCCGTAGGCATGAAAAGCCGCGGCTGCTACGAAACCCCTGGCGGCACAATAATGCTAAAAGCTCACCGCGCGATCGAGAGCATCACGCTAGACCGCGGCGCAGCGCACCTAAAAGACGAGCTAATGCCTCGCTACGCAGAGCTCATCTATAACGGCTACTGGTGGTCGCCTGAGCGTATCATGCTACAAGCGCTCATCGATAAGAGCCAAGAGAACGTAAATGGCACGGTCAAAGTCGAGCTCTACAAAGGCAACGTCATCGTGCTAGGACGCGACAGCAAGACGGACAATCTCTTTAGCGAGGCATTTTGCACGTTTGAAGAGGATAGCGTGTTTGATCAAAAAGACGCGAATGGATTTATCAAGCTAAACGCGCTAAGATTTATCATCGGACGCAAAAACGGACGCAAATTTAACTAAATAAAGGATAAAAATGAAAGTACTACTAATAAAAGACGTAAAATCGCTCGGAAAAGCCGGCGAAATCAAAGAGGTAAAAGAAGGCTACGGAAATAACTTCCTAATCGGCAAAGGCTTTGCTAGAGCTGCGACCCCCGATGTTTTGCGCCAGTACGAAGCCGAGCAAAAACGCAAGGCCGAGGAGCTAAAATACGAGATCGCAAATATAGAAAAGCTAAAATCCGAAATCGAAAAAATCACGCTCAAGGTTAAAAAGCCGCTCGGAGCAAACGGTGCGCTATTTGGCGCGGTAACGAAGGATGAAATTTCAGAAGCTTTAGAAAAAAACCATCATCTAGTCGTAGATAAAAAGGCGTTCGACTTCGCGCATACGATAAAAGCGACAGGTATCTATGAAGTAGACGTCAAGCTCGGCCACGCCGTGCGCGCCACGCTAAAACTAGACGTCGAGGGCGAATAAGTGTTTCACGCGACTACCATTTTAGCCTACAAAGGCAAGAACAAATCAGTCATCGGCGGCGACGGACAAGTGAGCTTTGGCAACACGGTGCTAAAAGGCAACGCGGTAAAAATCCGCAAAATCCACGGCGGCAAGGTCCTAGCGGGCTTTGCCGGCAGCACCGCCGATGCGTTTAATCTCTTTGATATGTTTGAAAACAACCTCGAGCACGCCAAAGGCGACCTGCTAAAAGCGGTGATCGAATTTAGCAAAGAGTGGCGCAAGGATAAATATCTGCGCAAGCTAGAAGCTATGATGCTGGTGCTTGACCGAGAGAAAATTTTCCTTTTAAGCGGAACGGGCGACGTCGTAGAACCAGAAGACGGCAAGATAGCCGCCATCGGAAGCGGCGGCAACTACGCCCTATCAGCAGCCAGAGCTCTGGATAAATTTGCCCAGATCGACGAAGAAGAGCTCGTAAAAGAGAGCCTAAAGATCGCGGGCGAAATTTGCATTTACACGAACACGAACATAAAAACCTACGTTTTAGAATAGAGAAAAGATGAATTTAACCCCAAAAGAGATAGTGAAATTTTTAGACGATTACGTCATCGGGCAAAAGGACGCCAAAAAGATCATCGCCATCGCGCTACGAAACCGCTACCGTAGGATGAAACTAGATAAAACGATGCAAGACGACATAATGCCAAAAAACATCCTGATGATAGGCTCGACGGGCGTGGGTAAAACCGAGATCGCAAGGCGCTTGTCAAAGATGATGGGATTGCCGTTTATCAAAGTAGAAGCTAGCAAATACACCGAAGTGGGCTTCGTCGGACGCGACGTAGAAAGCATGGTGCGCGACCTGGCGGCTGCGTCGGTAAATTTGGTCAAAGCCGAGCAGCGCGAGAAAAATCGCGAAAAAATCGACGAATACGTAAAAGATAAGATAATAAAAAAGCTCCTACCGCCTCTACCGACAGGTGCGAGCGAAGAGAAAAAAGCCGACTACGAAAAAAGCTACGAAAAGATGATGAGTAGGCTCGAAAACGGCGATCTGGATGATCTAAGCATCGAGATAGAAGTCGTGCAAAATAGCTTTGACGCGGGTGCGAACGTGCCGCCCGATATGGCGCAAATGCAAGAGAGCTTCGTCAAAATCATCGGCCTAAGCAACAAAACCGTCAAAAAAGAGATGAAGGTAAAAGACGCCAAAGAGGCGCTCAAAAACGAAGCTAGCGATAAAATTTTAGATATGGAGAGCATCAAAACAGAAGCCGTGCGAAGAGCCGAAAACGAGGGCATAATCTTTATCGACGAGATCGATAAAGTCGCGGTGAGCTCCGGAAACTCAGGCAGACAAGATCCGAGTAAAGAAGGCGTACAGCGTGACTTGCTACCTATCGTGGAGGGCTCGACGGTGACGACCAAATTTGGCGCCATAAAGACCGACCATATACTTTTTATCGCCGCCGGCGCCTTTCACATCAGCAAACCAAGCGATCTAATTCCGGAGCTTCAAGGGCGTTTTCCGCTGCGAGTAGAGCTTGATAGCCTAGATGAAAACGCGCTGTATCAAATTTTAACTCAGCCTAAAAATTCGCTACTCAAACAGTACGAAGCGCTTTTAAAAACCGAAAACGTGGAGCTTAAATTTACGGATGACGCTATAAAAGCTATCGCAAAAATCGCTCAAAACGCCAACGAAAAAATGGAAGATATCGGAGCTAGACGCCTGCATACCGTGATCGAGCGCGTGATCGAAGATATCAGCTTTGAAGCTAACGAGCACGGCGGCGAGACGGTAGAAGTGGACAAAGCCCTCGTAGAAAAGCGCCTCTCAGACGTCGTCGAGGATCAAGATCTGGCGAGATATATCTTATGAAATCAGGCTTTGTTAGCATCATAGGCCGTACGAATGCAGGCAAAAGCTCGCTTTTAAATTTTTTGCTTGATGCGAAGATCACCATCGTCTCGCACAAGCAAAACGCTACGAGGCGAAAAATCAGCGGCATCGTGATGAATGGTGAAGATCAGATCGTTTTTACCGATACGCCGGGGCTTCACGAAAGCAACAAGACGCTAAATAAGCTCATGATAAACGAAGCAATAAAATCAATGGGCGACTGCGATGCAATCGTGTTTTTGGCGCCTATTCACGACGACGTAGACGACTACGTCAAATTTCTAAATTTAAATCCACAAAAACCACATATCTTGGTGCTCACCAAGGTTGACGAAGTCTCAAACGCTAAGGTGTTGGAAAAAATCGCACAATATCAAAAATTCCAAGATAAATTTACAGCGCTTTTGCCTTTTAGCGTCAAAAAGCAAACCTACAAAAAGCCGCTTTTGGATGAAATTTGCAAGCTTTTGCCAGAACACGAGTATTTTTACGATCCGGAATTCTTAACGCCAACAAATGAAAAGGAAATTTTTCGTGAATTTATTCTTGAGGCACTATACGATAATCTAAGCGACGAGATCCCCTACTCTACCGACGTGCTCATAGACAAAGTCAAAGAAAAACCAGATATAACTGAAATTTATGCCACCATAATCACCGAACGCGAGATACATAAATCTATGATTATCGGAAAAAACGGGCAAACCATCAAAAGAATCGGGATAAATTCAAGAAAGTTAATATCAAATTTTACCGGACAAAAAATCCTCGTAAAGCTCGTTGTAGTCGTTAAAAAAGACTGGCGCAAAGACGAAAAAACTATAAAAAGCTTGAATATTTTATAAATAATTATTAAGTTGCCTAATTTTTGTGCTATAATAACGCTATTGGTTGTGGGTTCTATTATTTTTTGCAATCATACAATTGATTATTTGTTTGGAGGAAATTTAAACTATGGCAAAAAACAAAGGCGATACAGGAAGCATAGTAACATACGATCCGTATCTGCAAACCTCTTATGCTTTTTCTAATAATAAAATTTTTCCAACGGAATTAAGCAAAGCTAATAAAAATAGCTTTTTCATATCGTATGTCAAATATAAAGATATCACGGTAGGAAGCGTGGAAATTCCGATATCTACCGAAGAAGACGATACATCAAACCTAATAACCATAAAAGCTTATGAGCAGTTTAACCTAGATCCGGCAACTGAATACAAGATCGTATATAATGAGGTTCCAAATATCTCGTCCGAAACTAAAATTTTTAATGTATTCATATCTGACGTTTTGTCTACAGATAAATTGTACTCTTTAGCAATAAAGAAGATTCCATTTATAGACTACGTAGTTCCTGCTCCATTGGCGTTTGATGCGTTATACAAAAAGAACATACTTTCTACTCAAGATACAGAAGCCTTTATAGTAATACAAGAGGATGACGCTTTTATAGCAGTTTACTACAATGGAGAGTATATTCAGTCACGACCGCTTAGGTATTCTATAAAAAATATTAGCGAAAAATTTGCTACTTTAAGCGGAGATAAATTAAACGATAGCGCGTTTTTAAATATACTTAAACACGGAACAAATACGCCCGATGATAAAAATAAAAATTTCATAACGGAAATTTTTGATGAGATAGCCTATTATATAGGCGATATCGTAAACAGTCTTAGCAGGTTTAATGGGTCAAGTATTTCAAGCATATATATAGTAGCTGATGCAATAATGGGTGATTTTGCAGAATTTATGCAAGAAAAACTAAATATACCAACCAAAAATCTTGAGCTAAATATCGCAATAAATTCAAAAGAAATAGAGATAAGCAACATCCATAATATTATGGTGGTTAATGCACAATACTACAAAGAAACTCATGAAAATGATTTTAACTTCTCAAATTTCTTGCGCCCGTTGCCGCTATTTCAACGCAACAGCGGTAAGCTTATTATGTATGTGCTAGTTGGCTTATCACTCGGCTTATTACATCCATTATATCTTTATGTATCAGGAATCATAACCGATATAGACACTGCAGATAAAAAGAGTGAATATGAAATCAACAATGCAGACAAAATAAGAATAGAGTCGGCCTTGGCGGCTGCCGATCAACAAATTTTAGATACTTCAAAGTTAATTGAGGCCGAACAAGAAAGAATTAATTTTAGAAAAAATACCATCAATGAAATTTATGACAAAAAAGTTAATTATCCTATGAAAGGCATCGTGTTGTTTGAGCTTAGTAATCTGATAAACAATAAAGACATACAGACTGCAAAAATTAATAACTCAGACAGAAATATGACAGTTACACTCGTCAGCAAAGATGAAAAGAAATTAACGGAGCTTATACAAAACGTAAGCAATTCTGAAAGATACTCCATATTAACTAGAGAAATTTTACTCGATAAAAATTATGGAGCACCATCATATGAAACAAATGTCACTATAAAGATTAAATAATGAAAAAAGATAATACACTTGTAAAAATCGATAACTATTTTGACGGGAAAAAGCCAAGCGAAGTTACATTGATGTTAATTATGGCGCTTGTGTTGTCTGGCGTTATTGCATATTATGCTGTTATACAATATGCGCAAGACTATTACGATAATTCAATGTCAACCAACAGTCAAACAACAGACCAATTAAATAAGGTAAATGCTTATCTAGATAGCGTAAGTCAAAATAATGACAGAAACAATGATAGAAATTTTAAAATAAATCAAAAGCAAAATAAGCTAAAACAAAGGCAAAACGAACTTGCTGATGCCAAAAATATGAATCAATATTTTGACAATAAGCTTCGAGAATTGTCATATCTAATTTTTAATGAGCAAAGCTGGGCTGATTTCTTAGATAGTTTGGCTCTTTTAGCAAATAAAAATAATGTAAAAATAACAAAAATCGTAAATACCTTTAAAGAGCCTAATGCACAAAAAATAGAGCAAATACTTGATATTAACGTTTCAGTCGATGGTAATTATAAAGATATCATAGGCTACATCAATGCTATTGAAGAATCAAAACTAGTAGTAGACGTCAATGGAATAGATATAAATTCTACTGATGGCAAATTAAAAGGAAATATGGGAATTTATATATGGGGGATGAAATATCAATGAAAAATAGAGTCTTATTTTTTATATTAATACTTTGCTCTGTATCTTTGGCTAACAATTCTCAAGCAGAAATGGAGCACTATGATCAACTTTTTAGTGCAATCAATGAACAACGAAAGGGCTTAAGCGAATCAGAGCTAAAAAGCCTCTCTGATCCTTTTTTAAAAATTAAAACTACAAATCATGACAACAATGGGTCTCTGGATGAAACATTTGATCTGCAAGCTATTTTTAACAACAAAGCTAAAATAAATGGTAAGTGGTATCAAGCAAAGGATAATGTTGGCGAGTATGAGCTTGCAAGCATTAAATCCAAGAGTGTTACATTAATAAATAAAGATGAAAAAATCGATTTAAATTTAACAAAAGGGGCAAATAAAAATGTCGTTATCAAAATTAAATAGAATTTTTACCATATCCATTATAACTGCTTTGTCGCTAACTACAGCAAATGCCAATAGTTGCGAAAAAAGAGTTTTTAACCTTAAAATTAATGAGCAAGTTTCCGTTCAAGAGATTTTAACGCAACTGTCAGATATGTGTCATTTTAGTGTTGTCACAAAAGATCAATTCGCTAAAGACGCTATAAGTGAACCGCTTTTTGGAATCAACATAAAAGACAAAACGCTAAATGAAATTTTTAGCCTTTTACTATCTGAAAAAGACATGAGTTATACCTTTTCTCAAGATATATTAAAAATTTCATCCCTCCAAACTAAAACTTTTAAAATTGACTATATAACATCTGTTAGAGAAGGAACTGCTATTACAAAAGCCTCCGTTGACTCAGCTCCTATCGAAGTTGGTGATGAAAAAGAAGATGGTGGCGAAAAAGATATCACCAAAGGTGGTGGCAAGCTTGATAATATTATAAGAACTGTTGAAAAATTTGATTTTTGGGAAAAACTAGATACCGAAATTAAGGCGATACTAAACAATACCACAGAAAGTATCGTTGCGCCAGATCCTATCATTAACGCCAATGCCGGATTGGTTACGGTAACCGGTACAGCAACTCAGCTAAAAAGAGTTTCCGAATATATTAAAGATATCCAAGAAAGACTTAAAAAACAAGTTGTTATAGATGTATCCATAATATCAGTAGAGCTTGCCAATAGTTACACAAAGGGTGTTGACTGGAGCAAATTTAATATCGGTTTTAAAACTGGTTTGTACAGTAGGCCGATAGTAAGCGGCATAACAGAATCAATCTCGCAAGACGCTAACGGCAATCCTATAACAACTAGAACCAACACATACAGTCTAATCCCTGCAAATGATTTGTTTTGGTCAAATAGAGGAAATGGTCTTGGAGGAGGTTTTTCTCAAAGTATGAATCTAATTGCTGGATTTAACTTTAATTTAGATGGTGTTTTAAATTTTCTTGAAACAAACGGAAAAACAAAGGTTATCTCAAGCCCCAAAATCACAACATTAAATAACCAGCAAGCTCTAATTTCAGTAGGTGATAACGTAAATTACCGCGTTCAGGAAGAAAGTCAAAACAATAATGCGCTAAATGGTAAAACCACTATAACTTATAAACAATATTCCGTTTTTATAGGAATATTACTCAATATTTTACCGGAAGTTTCAGACGATAATAAGATTATGTTGCGCATCAACCCATCTCTTAGTAGTTTTAAGTATAATGAAGATGATGTAAGGCAAAGCACGACAATAAGAGAAATAGCGCCCGACACTATTCAAAAGAAACTTTCTACAGTTGTTCAAGTAAATAGTGGCGACACGATAGTTCTGGGCGGACTGATAGCTCAGTCCAAAGGCAAGGAGAATACCAAGGTTCCTCTTTTAGGAGACATTCCTGTGCTTGGACATGCATTCAAAAGCACAAAGGATAATATTAGGACAACAGAGCTTGTGTTTATAATAACGCCAAGAATAGTGGATGTATCAAATGCTGCCCCAATCAATCAATCTCTTAAAGATTTGGGTTTTTCGAGGTCAATATATGAGCAATAAATATACTACTCTTAAAAATATATTTATTGATATTGCACAAGAAAATGACTATATAAATTTAGATAAATCCATTATCGCGTATAAAAAGATTTTGGATTTGTTTCAAAAACCGGCAAAGTTGATTTTATTTTATGGCAAGCCTGGTTGTGGAAAAACATTTTTGCTAAAAAAAATCGTCAGCGATCTCAAAGATCGCGACGATATTTTATTTTTTCCGTACCCATTTTTTAATGAATCGGAATTTGTAAAATCATTATATGAAGGGATTTTTAAAAAAGAGTCTCAAGAAAAAATCGAAACTTATGAGCAGTTTATAAAAATATATGAAGCTAAAATTGAAAATAGTCAAGATAAAAAGCCAATAATAGTTATTCTTGACGAATCACAACTTTATCCTGAGATTTTACTGGAGAAAATTCGCATAATGTCCGATAGCGGTCTTTTTAAATTTTTATTTGCTACGCATGAAAACGTTGATAAAGATGTACTATCAAGGGATTATTTTAAATCAAGAGTATGGGAAAGTATAGAAATGGGCTCTGTTGACACAGAGGAGATGAAAGTCTATCTAGAAAATAAACTTCAGAATAGTCAATTTTTCTATATATTTTTAAAATTTACTGAAGAGCAATTTAGGCTTTTAAACGAATTGAGTCGTGGAAATTTAAGGATGTTAAACAAGCTTATGTTTAATATTTTTGAGCTCTACGAATATTTTGATGCAAATCAACCAACCATAATAGGCGGTGACAAAATGGTAACGAAAATTTTAGAGATGGCAGCCATCAAATCGGAGCTTATAGATGCTTGAAACATATGAGATATTGGAGCTAGAAAGGCGATGGAGAGCCTACGACAAAAAGAGAAAAGAGTTTAAGTTTTCAGATAAAAAGAACTACATATACGCCATTTCAGCTGTTTTGGCTATATCGGTTTCCGTATCTTCGCTTACTTTTTACCTACTAAAGGACTCGCTAGTAAATAATGTTAGTAGCACAACAATTAGTAAAGATATCAAGGAAAGCAATAAAGATACTATAAGACAGTCTGAAAATATTGAGCCTGAGCAAAAAATTGATCCAAGTAATAATACTTTGTTAAATTCTGATAATTTTGGCGGAACCGACAATATATCAAATTCTCAAAACAACAGTATCGCAAACGAAGATGCATCAGACAATATCAATACTGAAATTCAGCAGCACGGCTGGGTAAACGCAAACGATATACCACAAGATATACAGCCGGCACCGGTAGACAATATGCGTAAAAGCATTGGCGGCAGACAAGTTGCAGTAAAAACACCAACAGAAGAAATGATAAATTTTGATTCTGAAAAGCCTATTGTCGCAAAAGGCATGAGCAGTTCTCAAAATCTAAGTAAATTCCAAATTCAATCTTCCGGCTCAGATGTTTCAGTCGATGAGCTAACCGCTAAATTTGAAAAGTCAAATAGTTCTGATATTGCAGTGCTGATTGCAAGAAGATACTATGACATCAAAGATTATAAAAATAGTGAAAAATGGGCGCTAATAGCAAATGAGCTTGATAGCAACAATGAAGAGAGCTGGATAATATTTGCAAAGTCGAAGTATAATCTAAAACAAAAAGATGATGCAATAAGCGTTCTTAGAATATACAACGATAAAGCAAATTCTGCAAATATTGAAGACCTTATGAGACAAATAGAGGACGATACTGCTTTATAATAAGTATCATTTTATCAAGCATGGGAGCTATGTTAAATATTTAGAGAACAGTTTTAACCAATTGTGCTCTCATGTCTTATCCTCCTAAAAATTTTAAAAAGGTATCCTAGTGAAGAAAATTTATGAAATATTTTTAACTGACATTTTGAAAAACAACCTAATAACACAAACACAATATATCAATATCGAGACTGCCCTAAAAGAAAAAAAAGATTTTGAATCAGTTTTTCACAAGGAAGCGCCAAATTTACAAAATGACTCTATTTATGATACACTAGGCGAACTCTACAAAAGACAACGCATCACGATCGATGATATCGTAGAAAATTTTGCCGTAAATTTAAAAGATTTTTTAAAATCAGTAGCAAGCAAATTTAAACTTGAATATATCGATTTAGATGGTATTGATATAGATTACAAGCTTTGCGAAAAAGTCCCGCTAAATCAACTAAAAACATACCAGGCGCTACCCATAAAAGAAGATGAGATCGCCGTATATGTTGCATTTAAAAATCCTTTTGATATGTCTGGGCAAGATAGACTTCAGGCTGTATTTAATAGGAAGCTACTAAAGCCCGTTATTGCAGATCCGTCAAAGATTGACAAGTATCTAAGCAAAGTTGAATTAAACGACAGTGTCAAAGGTATAGTTGCCGAAATTAGAAAAGAGCTCTCATCAACAACGGTGATAGGCGGTAACGCTAACGAAAATAGCTCCGGCATATTAAAATTGATCGAAGTTATTTTACGAACTTCTATAGTAAGCCGCGCAAGCGATATACACATTGAAGCTACAGCAACAAACTGTGTAGTGCGAGGCAGGATTGACGGTATGCTAGCTGAGCTTTTTATTTTTGACAAAGACCTTTTTCCGCCTTTGGTATCGCGCATGAAGCTGCTATCAAATATGGATATAGCTGAACGCAGAAAACCTCAAGACGGGCGCTTTTCTGCTCAAGTAGCCGGCAAAGAGTACGATTTTCGTATTTCTACTTTGCCGATACTTCACGGCGAGAGCATAGTTTTGCGTATTTTAGATAAATCAAAGGTCCTAATTAGCCTTGAAAATTTAGGCATGCATCCAAACACCTTTGATAAATTTAATAAAGCAATGAAAGCCCCTTATGGCATTATATTAGTTACCGGACCGACCGGCTCCGGCAAAACAACCACTCTTTACGCTGCATTAAACGATATAAAAAGCGTTGAGACAAAAATAATAACAGTTGAAGATCCTGTAGAGTATCAGCTAAATATGATCCAGCAAGTTCACGTAAATGAAAAGGTTGGACTCACTTTTGCTTCAGCTCTTCGCTCTATTTTAAGACAAGACCCAGATATCATAATGATAGGTGAGATCAGAGACCAAGAAACTCTACGCATAGCTGTTCAAGCCGCACTTACCGGTCACCTAGTGTTTTCAACACTTCACACAAATGACGCAATAAGCGCAGTAACAAGAATCGCCGATATGGGGATCGAGCCGTATTTAATTAGCGGCGCATTGGTGGCGATAGAAGCTCAAAGACTTGTTAGAAAACTATGTCCAAACTGCAAACAAAAAACAGTTTTACCGTCAAATTTACAAGAACAGTTTAAGGATTTCTTACCTCAAGACCATCAATTCTATAAGCACGTTGGATGCGATCAGTGTTCGCAAACAGGCTATGTAGGACGAGAGATGATAAGTGAAGTTTTACCGATAAGCGATAAGATCGCGGCAATGATAGCAAACGGAACCACAAAAGAAGAAATAAAAAAAGTGGCGCTCGAAGAGCATTTTATAGACATGTTTAAGGATGGCGTTATAAGAGCTGCAAGAGGCATTACAACAATAGATGAAGTATTTAGGGTGGCTAAGGTATGAAATTTTTTGAAGTTGAATATATGGCTAATGGTCGTCGCCAAAAGATGACCTTAAAAGCAAACAATAGAAGCGAAGCGCAGGCTATAGCAAAAAATAAAAATGCTGGCATAATAGTAAAAGTCGGTGAAACAAAAAATGTTCCTATAGAAGAACAATTCGCCGATCTAATTAGTAAAGTATCAACTTTTCTCGGTGGTTCAAAAATAAAAATCAATAACCTAATTGCTGCTTTTAGGCAGCTAAGCGTTATGACCAATGCCGGAATTTCAATCCATGATAGCATCAAAGAAGTTTCAAAATCTACGGAAGACAAGAGACTTAAGGCTATATTTGCAACCTTAAACGACGACCTTAACCAAGGCCAAAGTCTAACCGATGCTATAACTAAATTTAAGAACGAGCTTGGTGATGTAGTTGTAGCTATGGTAAAACTTGGCGAAAGCACAGGCAATATGTCTGAGTCGCTACATAAACTGTCTGAAATTTTACAAGAAGTTTGGGAAAACCAGAGAAAATTTAAAAAAGCCCTCAGATATCCGATTATAGTAATGTCTGCTATGGCTATAGCTTTTGTTATTTTGATGTTATTTGTTGTCCCCCAGTTTAGGGAGATATTTGAACAGCTTGGAGCAAGACTGCCTCTTCCTACAATAATTCTTCTTTCCATAGAGAGCGCATTAAGTAATTACGGCCTATATATCTTAGCCGGTTTTATAGCCACAATATATGCCATCAAGCACTTATACAAAAGCAATGATGATTTTAAATACAAATTTGATAAATTTATGCTAAAAGTTTATTTAATCAATAAGGTTATATTTTACTCAACCATGAGCAGATTTAATCTTATTTTTACAGAGCTTGTAAGGGCAGGTATCCCTATCGCCGACGCTCTTGAAACAGCGACTTTAACGGTAGAAAACCAAGATATACACGACAAGCTAGCTACGATCAAGATCGCGGTTTCAAGAGGCGTATCTTTAACTGAGGCTTTCAGAGATACTCAGCTTTACGAAAGCATGCTTATACAGATGCTAAGCGCTGGCGAAAAGGGTGGCGCGATAGATGCGATGCTTGAAAAGATAACCGATTATTACAAAGCTAAATTTAGCGATCTAGTCGATAACATCTCAAGTTATGTCGAACCAATCATGCTTTTATTTATGGCTGGTATGGTTATACTTTTAGCGCTTGGTATTTTTATGCCTATGTGGGATCTTGGAAATGCCGTTCAAGGGCGACAATAAATAGGAATTTAAGGAAATAAATGCAAAACAGTTTAGTTGAGCGTCAAGTTAGCGCCGATGCGTTTTTGGTTTCAAAAACAGACACAAAGGGCAAAATAACCTATTGTAATATCCCTTTTACCCAAATAGTCGGAGCAAAAGGCAATGAGCTTATCGGAAAGCCGCACAATATCGTAAGGCATCCCGATATGCCACGCATTGTTTTTAAAATTTTATGGGAGCACGTAAAAAATAAAAAAGAGGTTTTTGCCTACGTTAAAAACAAAAGCTTTGACGGTTCATTTTACTGGGTATTTGCAAACGTGACGGCTTCACTTGATCAAAACGGTAATATTATCGGTTACTATTCCGTCAGACGCAAACCAAATCCAAAAGCTTTAGAAATCATTATTCCGCTTTACAAGCAACTACTGGAGATCGAAAAAAGCGGCGGTATAGAGGCATCGTCAAAGCTGCTTGAAAGTATTTTAAAAGAAAAAAACAAAAGCTATGACGAGCTAATGAACGATTTGCAAAGATTATAAAAGGAAAATTATGTTTTTTAAAAAAGAAAAAGTAAGTTATGATGAAATTTTAAATGTAGTCGAACAGGCTAGAAACGGTTTTTTGGAACCTAGGATTTTACAAATCGATCCAAATTCGCAAATCGGTAAAATAGCACTTGGCATCAACGACTTACTCGATCAAGTCGAGGCCCTGCAAAGAGAGATGAATACTTGCGTAAAATCTGCCGAAAGCGGGATAACTTATAGAAATATCTTCACAGAGGGCTTTCGCGGTCTTTTTAGAACCAACGCCATATCCATGAGCGAGGGTGTCGAGGGTATAAAAGCCGGGCAAAAAGGTAAAACCAGAGGCATACTCTCCGAAAAATTTAGCGAGCTTGGCAACGGAAACGACGGTATTTTAGAAGTACAAAACGACCTCAATCAGAGCATTAAAAATTTAACTCAAATTTCAACCATGGCGCAAGACACTTCAGTAAAGGCTAGCGAAAGCATGTCGGCCGTAAGCGAACTCAGCCAAAATATGGGCAACCTAGAACACCTGATCACAGAGTCGACCGAAGCCATTAAAAATTTAACTCACAGAACCGAAGAAATCTCATCGGTAGTAAATTTAATCAAAGATATCGCCGAGCAAACAAACCTGCTCGCTCTTAACGCAGCCATAGAAGCGGCACGCGCCGGCGAGCATGGACGAGGCTTTGCCGTAGTCGCGGACGAAGTACGGAAGCTAGCCGAAAATACGCAAAAAGCTACAAGCGAAATCGGTATAAATATCCAAACTTTACAACAACAAACAAACGATCTAAACGATAATTCCAATAAAATTACGCAAATAGCGCAAGTCGCAAACGTAAGCGTGTCTAAATTTAGGGATGCCGTGAACGTATTTAGCCAGGGTGCGACACAAAGCGCAAAAATCTCAAAATACGTCGAAAACAAAACAATCGGCATCATCGGTAAGATTAACCGAGTGACGTATCTGCAGACCGCATACGGAAACGTTATCAACGAAAGAGGCGACGACGAAAATATGCAAAAACAAATGCAAAATTTAAATGCATGGTATGAGAGCGCGGCGGCGTATTTTGCAAATTCAAAAAGCTTCGAGAAAGCAAGCGCTCCCGCAAAACAAATAAGCGATCTAGTAAAAGCTAACCTAGACGACTCAAAAAATGGTTACAATATGAACGATATCCAAAAATTCGTCGACAGATTTGCTAAAGTCAAACAAGCAAGCGGCGAGATATTTAAGATAATAGACGCAACGATCGAAGAAAGCGTAAAGTAATGTTATATGAAAATTTGAGCCAAATTTAAAACATTTGGCTCAAATTTGAACCCTCTCATGCTACCTCAAAAAATCAATCTAAAGCAAGTCTACAAAAGCAAAAATCTTAGAATGCATAGCCGCATCAAAATAGTACAAACCATGCCTGAGAGCAATAAAAAATATCTAGGGTTTGTTTAAAACTTGTAGGCATAAATTTACACTCTTTTGCAAGAGGCGTAAAACATCCTTGTAAATTTCAAAATTAGCAAATTTGTTCCGCGACAATCAAAAACCGCATGTCGCAAATTCAACAAATTTAACCAAAAAGCGCACCAGTCACTCTCCGTATCGCTTTAAATTTCATAAAAGGCAACCTTGTCTAAAGCAAGCTTGCCTTCTCTCAAATTTGACCAAATTCCAAAACAAATTCGGTCAAATTTAAATACAAATTTAGCCCAGTAACCTCTTTGCGCACTCGCTTATGCTCTTGCCGTCGCTTCTAGCGCCGATTTTTTCTTTGGCTGCTTTCATTACGGCGCCGATATTTGCGCCCTCGCCTAGTCCGGCGATTATCGCTTTTATCTGGGCCTCTAGTTCGTCTGCGCTTAGTTGTTTAGGTAGATAGCCGTTTATGATGTCGATCTCTTTTTGCTCGTTTTGCGCCAGATCGTCCCTGCCGCCGTTTTTATACTGCTCGATAGAGTCCATGCGGCGTTTGATCTGGGTTTGTAGGATAGGTAGCACCTTTTCGTCGGTCATTTCGGCGCGCTCATCGACTTCGACTTGTTTGATTACCGAGTTTATGAGCCTTAGCGTGTCGCGGCGAAAGTTATCTTTTTCTTTCATCGCAGTCTTGATATCGTCTAAAATTTTCTCCCTGATAGTCACTTTTTCTCCTTTAAATTTAAGTGGGCAAATTATAACGAAGCTAAAATTTAAAGCTAATAAAACCGCCTAAATTTGGCTTGCTTAAGAAAAATATAGCTATAATTAACCATTCATTTTTAAAAGGACTTGCTTGAGAAGCGACAATCTTTTTGCCTTTGCGATCTTCGCCATTACCGCGTTTGGATTTTTCGTTTGGGGCTATCAGTACATCCCGACTCATCACTTTTTGCTTTTCAGTATCGCTAGTATTTTCGGTATCTTTATGGCGTTTAACATCGGCGGCAACGACGTCGCAAACTCCTTTGGCACGAGCGTAGGCGCCAAGACCGTCACGATAAAGCAAGCCCTAGTTATAGCCGCTATTTTCGAGCTTAGCGGCGCGATATTCGCCGGCGGTGAGGTGACCAAAACCATCCGCGAAGGCATCGTTAGCTTCCCGCAGGAGGGTACGGAGCCGATGCTTTTCGTGCTGATTATGATGTCGGCGCTTTTAAGCTCGGGCATTTGGCTATTTATCGCGTCTAAAAAGGGTCTACCCATCTCCACGACGCACTCGATCGTAGGCGGCATCGTTGGCGCCGGGCTTACGATGGGCTTTACGACGATGGGCGGAGATAAAGCGCTAGCCATGGTTTCCTGGAGCGAGATAGGCAGGATTGCTGTCAGCTGGGTGATCTCGCCGCTGCTAGGAGGCATCCTTTCTTACTTCATTTACGGCTACATAAAATCTAAAATTTTGATCCCGACTCGCAAATTTACCCTAGAGCTAAAGGTACTAAAACGCGAGCGTAAAGCCTACAAAGAGCGCTATCTGCAAGAGCTAAAAACAAAACCGGAAAGCGAACAAATAAGGATACTAAGCAAGATCGCGGTCCTTGACGAGGACGACGTCGAAAGCGGTGAACGCAGCGAATACAAACTCGCCATCAAAGCCATGAAAGAGCGCGAAAAAGAGTTAGATACGTCAAAAGCTATGCGCAAACACATCCCGATGGTGGCCGGCATCGGCGCGATCATCATCTCCTCAATGATGCTATTTAAAGGCCTAGCACACCTAAATCTCGACATCGGATTCATTGGCACGATCTGGATCATCTGCGTCATCGGTATCGTCACATATCTCGCCACGCTTGCGATGATAAACGTCATGAAAAAAGATAACGCAGAAAAGAGCACGAACCGCATTTTCTCGTGGTTTCAGATATTTACCGCCTCCTCGTTTGCATTCTCTCACGGCGCCAACGACATAGCAAACGCAGTAGGTCCATTTGCCGCGATCCTAGACGTGCTAAAAACAGGCTCGATAAACGCCACCGCTCCGGTGCCGGGCATTGCGATGGTGACATTTGGCATCTCGCTCGTGGTGGGGCTTTGGTTTTTAGGTAAAGAAGTCATCACCACGATAGGCAGCAAGCTAGCCGAGATCCTACCTACGACAGGATTTAGCGCCGAACTAGCCGCTAGTACCGTTATCCTGCTAGCTACAAAGCTCGGCATACCGGTCTCCTCGACGCACATCCTTATCGGCGCGGTGCTCGGCATCGGTATCCTAAACCGCGACGCCAACTGGAAAATGGTCAAACCTATCGTACTTGCATGGGTCATCACCCTACCGATCGCAGGCGGCTCGGCAGCGCTAATCTACATGCTTCTTAAGACTATGCTAGGTCTTTAAATTTGACTCTTGCGAGCTACGGCTCGCAGCATTTTATATACTTAAATTTACAAATTTAGCTTTTATACGTGACAAATTTGAGGTAAATTTAGACACGGCTTTGTCGTTTCATCAAATTTAACGCTCAAAATCCATATGTCGAAAATAGCCCGTATTTAGCGGTAACTTAAGTAGATTTTAGAAGTCAGAGCTAGCGGTGCGAGGCAAACATAAAAGTAAATTTTACTCGTTGTTTATCAGTGAGAGATTTCTACAGCCGATCTCATCGCCCATCTCACAGCCCATTTTATAAAATTTCTTTGCCGCTTCCAAGTCTGCGGTTTTAACGCCTAGCGAAAACTGATGCATACCGCCTAGATTTGAGCAGCTTTGCGCATGTTCTAGCTGCAAGCATGACTTTTCGTACAGTCTACGCGCCGCGGCAAAATCATGCTCCGTACCGCGCCCGAGGCGGTAAAAGTTAGCTGCGTTATAACAGCCGTATTTGTTGCCAAGCGTGCAGGACTTTGCAAATATCGTCAAGATCTCGCTCTCATCCTTACTTTTTAGCTTTTGGTGTAGCGAGCCTAGATTTGAGCAGGCGATACCCTCATTATCGTCGCAGGCCTTTTGATAGCAGAGCTTTGCGCGCTCGTAGTCTTTGTCGTTTTCAAATTTCACGCCCGTGTTGTTACATTCTTTTGGGGTTTTATCGTCGCAGATGTGCTTAACTTCAGCTTGCGTAACCGGCTTTGGGGGTGCGGGAGTCGCCTTTTTTTGAGCGGCGCAACCGCTAGCAAACGCCGCAACCAGCGCAAAAACGACAACGTGCGAGATAGCTTGAACAAGAGCGCGTTTCAAAATTTAGCCTTAAGAAAAATTTGCCTTAATCTTACCTTACGTTCGCCAAAATAATGCTTAAAATAAACTTTAAAAACTCAATTACAATCAAACATAGCCGAGTTTGTAACAAATTTATTGCTCATTAAAAGAGTATTTCTAGCACGTTAAGACAAATTTACGCTTAATTTTATATCTAAATTTGGCGCCTATCGTCATTCGTAAATTTACAAATTTAATACCGACAAAAAGCGCCGAATTTATAATCTAGATAACCGCACTAGCAAACAAAGCTACGCGGCAAAAAATCTAAAGGGCTTAAAAACTATACGTAAAGCCTAGATTAAACGTTCGCGGGTCGCCGTAAACCATCTTGTTGTTGCCGATGCCCTCGAAGTATTTTTTATTAAACACGTTGTCGATATTTAGCTGAATGTCGAAATTTTTGCTTATCTTATAGCCAAACATCAAATTTGCCAGCGTGTAGGCCTTTTGCGTGATTTCGTTTGCGCCGCTACCGACGTAAATTTTGCTTTTATACTGCACTCCCGCACCCGCTCTAAAGTCCGCTATAGAGTATTTGGCAAAGAGATTTGCCGTAGTGCGCGAGCTTTCGGTATCAAATTTCTTGCCGTCGGCGTCCTTGGCGTTAAAGTGAGTAAGCCCAAGACCTAGGCTTAAATTTTGATTTATCTCGCCGTTTACGTCCACCTCAAAGCCCTTGCTCGTTACGCCTTTTTTAGCTTCGTATGCGTCAGTCGTAGTGCCGGGGATCTTTTGTCCGGTTTTTGCGCCTAGCTTATCTTGCACGACCTTAAATACGCCAAAAGAGGCCGAAAGCGCTCCGTCAAAATAATCGCCCTTTATACCCAGCTCATAGTCTTTGCCTTGGATCGGATCTAAGTATTTGCCGTTGATATCCTTTACGGTTTGAGGTTTAAAGATACTCGTGTAGCTAGCATAAAGAGTGTGATTTTCGCCGATATCGTACGTTATACCTAGATACGGCGTGATTTCTTGCGTAAAGTTTCTATTGCCGTTGCCGCCCGCGATGCGGTACTTATAGTAGCTCATCCTAGCTCCCAGCAAAAACTTTAGCTCGTCCGTGATTGAGAATTTGTTAGCCAAATATACGGCCTTTTGCACCGTCTTATCGGCGTTGTTTTGATCGGCGTAAGGTAGATTTGGATCGTCTAGGTGCAGGTTTTTAAAGTCTATCCTAGTACGCGCCGCATAGGCTAGGCCCGCCGGAGTCGTGCGGCTATTCCAGTAGCTACTGACGTTGTCGGAGCTTTTTTTATAGTTGTTATACATAGCGCCGAAAACCGCCTCGTGAGACAAGTCAAACGCTTCGTACGGCACGTTTACGTAGGCGTCTACGTTGTGAATATTTTCTTCGCGTTTATTTGCGTAGACGCTAAGTCCGCCGATGTCGCCCGTGCCGTCTAAATTTACCTTACCGCCATAGTAGAGTAGATTTGAGTCCGTGTTTGCTCGGCGGAAGGAGTAGGAGAGATTTAGGCCGGCTTCGTTTTCAAAGTAGTGCCTAAAATCGGTATAAACGTCAAAAGTCTTGATATCCCACCTAGTCCACGGCTGCGAAAAAATTTCGTTTTTACCAAACTCGCGCCTAACGTCGTTTTTGTAAAACGCGGGCATCCCTCCCCAGCGTACGCCGTGACGCTTTAGCTCCTGATAAAATGCGCCCAGGCTAAGCCACGAACTATCCATGATATCAGCGTCCACTACGCCGTAGATAGCGGTGTTTTTACGGTTATAGTAGTCCATATACGAGCGAGACTTCTCGTGCATAAAAGACGCTCTAGCCCGCACGCTGCCGTCAGCAGTCACAGGAGTCTGCACGTCGCCAGATACCCCGTATCTATCGTACGAGCCCGCGCTTAGTTTAAAATTTCCCGTCAATTCTTTTGAATTTGCTCTTTTTCGGATGAAATTTAAGCTAGCAGCCGGATTGCCGGCACCGGCTAGCAGGCCGTTTGCGCCCTTTACGACTTCGACGCGTTCATACGGCAACATGCTCATATCGTTTGCGCCCAGGCTAAATCCGCCAAAGCTTGGCATCGAATCAAGTAAATAATAATCTATCTTAAAGCCTCTAGCCGTAGGATATACGCGCTCATCCCACTTGCTAAGCGTGACGCCGGGAATATTTCGCAAAAGCACCTGATAGTCGTTGATATTTTGATCCTTTAACCTAGCTTCGGTGATGACGGTAAGTGATTGAGGCGTTTGGCGCGAGGTAAGGTCTAGCCTCGTGGTGCTTTTTACAAGCTCTTTGGCGTTGTATTTGACGTCGTCGCGCCTTTGCTCGCTAGTGACCTCGACGGCCTGCAGCGTCTCTTTGCCCGCTGCGTTCTCGCCGTTTTGGGCGGCTAAAATTTGAACGGATGCTAGCAAATTTATCGCCGCAACCGAAAACAAAATTTTATTTTTCATCTCTTTCTCCTTTTAAAATTTGATCTTTTTATCCATAAATAAATGCCCGAAACGCTAAGCGCAAGCGGAGCTAGCCCGCACAAAAACCAAAAAAATCTAGTCGCAGGGTTATAATCGCCGTAGTGAGCGCGCCTAAACGTCGATAAAAATTTATCCGTTTTGCTTGCTAGCTCGATATCTTTTACATCGATTAAATTTGCGCTGTTTTTATCGTAAGAAACGGTGCTTGAGTACTGGCTATGCAGGAAGCTTTGCTGCGGTTTTTGTCCGTAAAGCGTGATATTTGCGCCATCAAAAAACGGAAAGCTAACGTAATGCGTCTCAAATCCCGGCATATGGGCGGCCGCTCTTTGCACGAGGGCGTCGATTGAGATATTTTTATCGTAAATTTGCGGACCGATTACGAATTTAGAGTTATCAAAAGGCGGCATAAACATAAACCTAAGCTCCCACCAAGCACCGCTAAGCGCGACCGCAAAGATAACGGGCGTCGAAAAAACGCCGATAAATTTGTGCGAATCGCTCATAAAAACCGCCATTCTCGCAAACCGAAGGCGCAGTAAATTCGTCCAAAAATTTCGGTAAACGATAAAGCCGCTAATCGAAATAATAAAGGCAAAAATAGCCGTCAGACCGAGTAAAATTTGACCGCTTTTTTTAAGGAGTAAATTTTCGTGAAGCTCGGTGATAACCCCGATAAATCCGCTATCATGCGGCACGAGGTCGCTTTTTATCTCTCCGCTAAATGCATCTAAATACACGCACGCCCACTCTTTTTGGCCCGCACCGTGAGGCAGTAGCCAAATTTTGTCCGTTTTTTGGGGATCTACGTCGATATTCCAACCTACGATCTCGTGCCTTGGATACTTTTTTTCTATTTTTTCTCTTAGCTCGTCAAATTTTAATCTACCTTTTTGCTCGTTTTCGTCGCTATTTTTTGCAACGTATATGACACCCGGCATTAATAAATTATTTATCTCGTCTTTATAAACCAAAATCGAACCCGTAAAACACGCGATAACTAAAGGAATGCAAAATATAAGCGAAGCGTAAGTGTGAATCTTATACATAATCTTTTTGCTAAATATATTCACGTTTAAAATTTGCCCTTTTAAAATTTGCTTTAAATCGGCGCGGATTTTAGCATTTTAAAAATTAATAATTTCTAAAACCGTTATCAGATAAATAAGTAATCTATATTTTGTGCTGAATATTTAAAAACAGGGTTTAGCAGAGGCAGACGAATGCAAAACGGCAAATTTGTTACGTTAAATTACGGAAATCAATTTAATGTGGTCTCAAAGCAAAATCGGCTTTTTAGTTTAAACAAAATCAGCGCCCAACGGTAGAGCAAACGTCAAGCGCAAATTTGATGCAGGTCTCGCCTAAAGCAAGCTTAAATTTAAGCCCTAAATTTCCTCTCTTTTATAAATTTTACTCACAAATTTATCTATCTTATACACCGCGCCAAAGAGTGCGGGCACGACTAGTAGCGTTAGCAGCGTCGAGCTAATGAGTCCCGAGATCACCGAGATCGCCATGGGAGAGTTGCCCTCGTATCCAGCACCCCTGCTAAGAGCAAGCGGCAGCATAGCAAATATCATCGCAAAAGTAGTCATCAGTATCGCTCGCAGCCTCTTAACGCCAGCGCGTACGATGGCTTCGTTTAGCGGCGTGCCCTCGTTTGCGTAGCGATTGGCGAAATCCACGACCAAAATCGCATTTTTACCCACCATACCGAAAAGCAATATCGCGCCGACCATGACGAACAAGCTAAAGGAGTTGCCGCTAAGATACAGCCCGACCGCCACGCCGCCAAACGCCAGCGGCATCGAGATCATGATGATGATCGGCAAAATAAAACTCTCGTAAAGCGCGGCCAGGATCATATAGATGAGCACGACGCTAAGGCTGATCGTAAACACAAAGGCCGCGTTCGTGTCGTTCATCATCTCGATAAAGCCCGTCATCACGTAATCATAGCCCGCGGGCAAAATTTGACCGATATTTTCGTCGATACCTTTTTGCACGGCGCCTAGCGGGACGTTATCCACGTTTGCCACGATCCTGATCTGGCGCTGTTTGTTAAAGCGGTTTATCACGGAAAATGTCTTGCTCGTCTTAAACTCCGCCACCGCGCTTAGGCTTATACTCTCGCCCTGCGCGTTTTTGATCTTTAGCTTTTGCAGCGCCTGCGTGTCCTTGCGGTACTCGTCGTCAAACCTCAGTATCATATCGTACTGCGCGTCGCCGTTATCAAAGCTACCTAGCCTATTTTGCCCAAACGACGCATATATCACCTGCGCGACCGCGCTAGGATCGACGTTTAGGCGTTTGGCTTTGTCTTTATTTACGCTGATTTGCAGCTCGTTTATCTTGTCCTCGTTATCGCTGCCCACATCCGTCGTGCCCTCGATAGCGCGCACCATCGCTATGGCTTTAGGCAAAATTTCATCTAGCTTTTCTAAACTATCGCCCGTGATCGTTAGCTGCACCGGCTCGCTGTCGCTGCCCGTATCGACGTATGGTATCTGCAGGACTTTGACGCTGAGACCTTCAAATTTAAGCTTCTTTCTATACTCGTCCATTATCTGCGTTTGGCGCTCTTTTCGCGACTCAAAGCCTTTTAGGCGGACGTAAATTTTAGCCTTGTATGCGTCTTTTGAGTCCGTGTAGCCCGCGATCATATAGGAGTACTCGACGCGCGGATCGCTATCTACGGCGCGTACGACCTCGCCGGCTTTAGCGCTCATAGCCTCGACCGAGATGCCGGGGTTTGCCTTTAAAAATATCTCAAACTGCCCCTCGTCCTCGACGGGCAAAAAGTCCATACCGACCTTGCCCGCTAGGCTCATGCAAAGAGCCAGCACGCCCAAAGTAAGTATAACAAACGCGGTTTTAAACCTCAAAATAAGCTTCAAAAGCCGCTCGTAACCGCTCTCAAGCGCCTCAAATACAGGCTCCGTCACGCGGTAAAATTTACTCTCGCCCTCACTCAAAAACCTTGCCGCCAGGCTAGGTATCAGCATAATGCAAACCAAAAACGACACCACGATACCGCCGCTCACGCTCATACCGAAGGAGTTGAAATACTGCCCGACGATGCCCTCCATAAAAGCAATCGGCACAAACACGCAAAGCAGCACCGCGCTAATGCTAAGCACGCTAAAGGCTATCTCGCGCACGCCCTCAAAGCTCGCTTTTAGCGGATTGCTCTCGCCTTCTTGCATCTTTTTGGAGATATTTTCTACGACCACGATCGCATCGTCAATAAATATACCGATACCAAGCGTTAGAGCCAGTAGCGTCAGGCGGTTTAGATCAAAGCCCAAAACGTCGATGATAAAAAACGTCCCCACGATACTAGCAGGTATCGCAAGCGCGGCGATGATAGTCGCGCTAAAGCTTCGCAAAAAGAAAAAGACGATGACGACGGTGAGCGCGACGCCCAGCATCATGTCGAATTTGACCTGATTTATGTGCTTTAGGATGCTTTCGCTCTTTTCGTAAACCCTCTCTACTTCGTAGTTCTCGCCCAGCCTCGCCGCTAGTTCGCCCGTTTTAGCCTTGAGCGCGTCTATCGTCTCGATCGTGTTTGCGCCGCTTACTTTTATAGCGTCAAGCAACACTCCGCGCTTGCCGTTATACATCGCTACGGCGTCGGTGTCGTGATGAGATAGCTCCACGCGCGCGACGTCCTTTAAAAACACGTCTTTTTGCAGGCGGATCTCCTCTAGCTCGCGCACGCTTTTAGCGTCGAATTCACTCTTTAAAAATATCTCGAATTCGCTGTTTTCCAGCTTGCCAAGCGGCGCTTTTAAATTTTGCGATTTGATTATATTTATGACAGAGGCTGCGGTTAGGGCGTATTTATCGAGTTTAAACGGATCAAGGTAAATTTTAATCTCGGGCTCCAAAAAGCCCTTGTCATCGACCTTGCCCACGCCTTTTACCCGCTGCAAAAACGGCTTTGCCTCGTCTTTGACCGCTTGCATGAGCGCGGTTAAATTTTCGTCCTTGCGGCTAACGAAAAAGCTCGCCACCTTGCCGCTATCGCTGTTGATTTTCTCTATCTCGGGCTGGGCGTCCAGCTTTGCCTTTGCGACCTTATCGCGCACGTCGTTTGCGGCGATGTCGATGTTTTTCTTGAGATTAAACTCGACCAAAACGATGCTGAGGTTGTTAAATGTATATGACCTGATCTTTTTGATACCGTCTATCGTCGAGACCTCGTCCTCGATCTTTTTAGTGACCCTGCTCTCGATGAGGCTCATATCGCCCGGCGCGTAGGTCGTGATCTTAACCAGCGGGATGACGACCTCGGGAAAGAGATTTACCGGCATCCTAAAAAGCGACATCGCGCCGAAAAATACGAGCGCGACGAAAAACATCAGCGTCGTAATCGGGCGATTTATGGCTAGTTTATACATTTCGCGCCTTCGCTAAAACGAGCTTTTGCGGCGAATTTGCCCGGCCTCCCAGCCCCGCAAAAAGCATTTGGCGTTTAGCGGCTAGTAAAATTTGCGCCGCGTCAAATTCGGCGTTTAAATTTATGCCGCCTTGTTTATGCGATAAATTTGACATGCTCGTCAAATTTGCATTTTTCGCGGCGGAGTCAAATTTAACACCGCACGCAGAAATTGAGTTCAAATTTGCGCCGCTTTTTGTTTGCGCCCTCAAATTTAAAAACCTAGCCGCGCCGAAGCTAGCTTTTTCATCGTCAAATTTCGCGCCCGCAGCGGCATGCCCGCCGTTTTTCAAGCCTTCAAATTTAAGCCCAAATGTTTTATTTTCGTCCTTGTTTTTAGGCTCGGCGGCATTTTCATCGCTCGTTGCATCCCCGTCCTGCGCGACGGAAACGATATATCCCTCGCCAAAAAGCCCCGGCGTCAAATTTTGCGCCCGTACTTCGGCGTAAATTTTGCCGTTTTTCGTATCGATAGTCGGATAGATGAGGCTAATCTCGCCGCGTCTTTCCTCGTTTTGGCCGTCTAGTTTATAGATAAATTCGCTGCCGATTTTCACGCGGTCTTTAAATTTTTCATCAAAGCTAAGCTTGAGCTTCACGTCTGGGTACGAAAAAATCGACATCAGCTTTTGCGCTACGCCGCCAACGCCCTCGCCGACCTCGATACTCTTGCCAGATATCGTCCCGCTAAAAGGCGCTAGCAGCCTCGTATCCTCGAGCCTCTTTTGCGCCAAATTTAGCGCCAGATGCGCTCTGTTTTCGGCTAGCGCCGCGTTTTTAAAATCAAATTCCGCATTTTCAAAAGCCTGCTTCGAGCTCACGCTTTGAACGAGCTTAAATTTATCCAGCACGCTTTTTGCGTGGGCTTTTGCCGTCTGCGCGCTTTCTAGGTCGTTTTGCGCGAGCTTTACTGCTAGCTTTTCGCTCTCGTTTTCAAGCTCGAGCAGCACGTCGCCGCGCTTTACCGCAGAGCCGATTTCTACATTTACGGTCTTTACGATACCGACGGCTTTTAGCGCGAGCTGCGCGTCTTTTGCGGGCGCGACGTCAAAGCTCGCGTAGATCCTCTCCTGTGCACAAAGCGCAACCGCCGCGCTCAGTAAAAAAAGTAAAATTTTATTCATTTGCGCTCCGTTTTTTCGATATTTTCGGCGATTTTGCCGCCGCGCTCGTATAGATACTCCGCCTTTTTGATCTCAAATTTACTCTTGCTTAGCTCCAGCGCGCTGCCTGCGCTAAAGCTCTGCGCGGTCGCGTTTAAAAACTCTACGTACCCAAGCAGCCCCGCCTCATACTTTTTACTAACGGCATTTAGCGAGGTTTGCGCCGAGTTTAGCGCGCTTTCGCCGGCGGCGATCTTTTGCTCGAGCGTCTTTAGGTCGTTTTTGATATTCGTCAAATTTAGCTCGTTTTGCAAGCGCTTTTGATCTAAATTTAGCTTCGCTTGCAGCGCGCTTATGCGCTTTATCTCGCGCTGCTTTTTGTTTGCGCCAAAATCAAACGCCTTCCAGCTAAAGCCCAAAATCAGCTCGTTGGTGTTTAAATTCGGCTTAAAAAAGTCGTCAAAATAGGG
Organism: Campylobacter sp.; assembly: GCF_052170435.1. Lineage (GTDB taxonomy): Bacteria > Campylobacterota > Campylobacteria > Campylobacterales > Campylobacteraceae > Campylobacter_A. The sequence goes on along the minus strand of NZ_JBQNAN010000016.1, from coordinate 18,476 downwards.
CTCCAGCACGCTTCTATACTGTGCGGGCAGTAAATTTCTATCGTAATGCGTGCGCATAAAAGTGTAGGTGTTTTTGATGAAAATTTGCGGGTTCGTCTCGGACGCGGTTATCTTTTCGTCCTCCAAAGCCGCGGCGAAATTTAGCCTAAGCGCCTCAAGCTCGGGCTTTTCGCCTTTTTGCGGCGCGAAGTCCTCATCAGCAAGCGCGATCCTAGAGCCCGCCACAGGCTCGATATCCCTACCCGTTAGCGCGTAAATTTGATTTTTTATCTCGTTTTGATTTTGCGAGATCTCTAGGCGTTCGGCTAGCGCCATGGCGTATCTAGCGTTTACCGCTTCATACTCGCTCTCGTCGCTAAGCCCAGCGCGGTAGTATTTTTCCAGTCTATTTAGCGCGTTTTTTAGGTAGTTTATCTCGCCCTCTTTTGCCAGCGCGAGCTCGCCCAGCGACAAAAAGCCAAAATAAAGCTTGGTCGCGTTAAACGCAAGCAGGTTTTGATACTCCTCGTTTTTTAAAATTTCAGCCGCGCTAAGGTGCGAAAGCGAACTTAGCAGAGCCTCGCGCTTGCCGCCGTCATAAACGGCAAGCTCCAAAATCGCCCTTGCCGTGGCGGCTCTTTGCGGGCGCAGGACGTTTATATCGCCGCTTAAAAAGCTGTATCCGCCGTCGATCGTAAGGCTTGGCATATACGCACTTTTCACTGCGTCCTTTTGTAGCTGCGCTTTTTGCGGTTCGTAGTTTGAAATTTGAGCCAAATTTGAGCTCTGTGCGGCTAAAATCAGCTCGGGCAAATTTCCGTCAAATTTAACCTCCGAAGCGACTAAAAAAACGCAAAAACTCAAAAAAATATAAATTTTTTTCATCTAAACCCTTCTCTGTTAGCTCTGGGCGGCGCGGGCTAAATTTGAGCAGGTTTGCGCCGTCTGAAGTCTGGCGCCGTAGGTAAAATAAAATGAAAATTTAAGCGGCGCGCGGAGCTTTTTTAAGATTATAGCGATAAAAAACCTAATGAAAGCTTTTAACGAGGTTCATGACGAGCAAATTCCACCCGTCGACGAGCACGAAAATAAGCAGCTTAAACGGCAGTGAAATCATCGTCGGCGGCAGCATCATCATACCCATCGCCATGAGCACGGAGCTAACGACCATATCTATGACCAAAAACGGCAGATAGAGCAAAAAGGCTATCTCAAACGCCGTTTTCATCTCGCTGATCATAAATGCGCTCATCACGACCGTGAGCGGGATATCGTCGAAGCTTTGCGGGTTTGGCATGTTTCTGATACGCAAAAACAGCGCCAGATCCTTTTCGCGCGTATTTTTTATCATAAACTCGCGAAACGGCTTCACGCCGCGCTCAAAGGCCTCTTGATAGCCGATTTGCTCGCTTAGATAGGGCTGCACGCCCGCTTCGTAGGCTTGCTTGCCTACAGGCTCCATGATAAAAAACGTAAGCACCATCGCAAGGCTAATAAGCACCGTAGACGGCGGCATCTGCTGCGTGCCCATCGCCTGTCGCAAAAACGAAAAAACGATAATGAGCCGCAAAAAGCTCGTCATCATAAAAACTAGCGAAGGGGCGAGCGTGAGGACGGTAAGGACGAGTAGGACGTTTAGAGAGCTAACTAGCTGGGTTGGCGTAGTGGGCGCGCTTAGGCTGAGATTTACGGTCGGGATAGTGACGTTATCCTCGCCGATCGCGACCGCCGCAAAGATAAAAAACAGCAAAAACGTCAGTTTTTTCAAATTTACTCCTGCGCGTCCAGTATGCTTTTTTGCGTTTTGGCTTTGTCGTCTAAATTTAACGAAACGAAATGTATCTCGACTCTGCGGTTTTTCTCCCTGCCCTGCTCGGTAAAATTCGTCGCAAAGGGCTCAAATTCGGCCTTTGCAGACGCGGTTAGCTTTTTAGGATCGACGCCGTCTTTGATGAGTTCGCTAACCACGCTGATAGCTCTAGCCGACGATAGCTGCCAGTTGTCTTTAAACTCGGCAGAGCCCGGCTGCTCGCTGTCGGTATGTCCGATCACGTTTGCTACGACGTCGGGCGGTAGCTTGGCTATCACCATCGCTATACGTTTTAAAAACAGCAAAGCATCGTCGTTTTGCAGCTGGGCGCTGTCTTTAGCAAAGAGTAAATTTGCCGGCAATCTAATCACAAATCCGCTCTCGCTCTCCTCAAACGTAACCTCAGGCGAGCCGCTAGCGTGCAAAAGTTCGTTGATAGAGCGCAGAGTCTGCTCGAAATTCGACTTCACTCCCGTGCGCTCTTTGTTTGAGGTGGCGTGATCGTCTTGGTTTTGCTCGGCGCTGACGTCGGGTTTCGCGCCGCCCTCAAGCACGCCCAAAGCCCCGCTTAGCGAGCCGATCGCCGCTTCTAGCTTCTTTGCGTCCATCGTACTCATAGAAAGAAGCAGTACGAAAAAGCAAAGCAGAAGCGACATCAAGTCGCCAAACGCCGCGAGCCACTCGGGTAAGCATTTGGGGCAGTCACCCGGATCGATTAACTTTTTAGCCATTTTTTCTACTTATCAAACTGACTAACGCGGTCTTTAGGCGGCAAAAACGATAGTAGCTTCATCTCGAGCGTCCTAGGGTTGTCGCCCGCTTGGATCGCCATTATGCCCTCTAGCATCAGCACCTTTGCCGTGCCTTCGTCCTTATCGCGGATGCTTAGGATGTTTGCCACGGGCGAGCCCAGGATGTTTCCTATCATCGCGCCGTAAAGCGTCGTGATAAGCGCGACCGCCATCGAAGGACCGATAGCCGAAGGATCAGACATGTTCATAAGCATCGCGACCAGACCGATTAGCGTACCGATCATACCCATCGAGCCCGCAAAGCCCGCGATTTGTTCGAAAATTTTGATATTATCGCCGTGACGCGAGCTAGCCTGCTCCATATCTATCTCAAGCAGCGTTCTGATGGCGTCTGGCTCGTTGCCGTCAACAGCCATAGATAGGCCCTTTTTTAGAAACGGATCTGTTTCGTTATTTGCATCGCTCTCAAGCGCCAAGATACCGTCGCGACGAGCTTTTGTAGAGTATTCGACCATTTTTTTTACGATTTCTGGGAGATTGTAGGTTTTTGGCTTTACCGCGATGCCGTAAAACGTTCCTAGCTTTTTTATCTGCTCCATCTTAAAGCCGATCATCAGCGCGCAAATCGTACCGCCGAAAACGATCAAAACCGAGGGAATATCGATGTAAGCTCCGATTCCGACGCCCATCTGCATGGAACCAAGCAAAAGCACCATAATAACTATCCAACCGACGAGGCTACCTAAATCCATCTTGCAACTTTCTATATTGTAAATTTGGTTTGTATTTTAGTTTTTTTTAGTTGAAAATACAGTTAAATTTAGGTTAGCTTTTTTGCAAAAGCCGTTCCAAAGCGGCATAAAATTTTTTCAAAATTTTATATTTTTGTCAAAATTTGATTTAAAAACGAATCAAAATTTTAAACGAGAGCAAGAGATAGCGTTTTGCCGCGAGCGTAAATTTGACGAATTTATCGCTCGCACGCTATCAATGCTTAGCAAAAGGCAAATTTAGCTAAGGTCTTTTTGGCTTAAACGCCCTTTTTGCCGTCATATAAAAGCCGCTAAAGATAAAAAGCGCCATCAAAAGCGAAACTACCGACCACAAAATTTTACCAACAATCCCGAAAAAGTACCCCGTATGCAGCTGATAGTTCGTACTCTTTACCATACCTACGGTTATGCCCTCGGTTTGCTTTTGCTCCGCCATCTTGCCCTCTTTTACGTTTACGGAGGTCATTTTCGGACGAGCGGTGCTAGGCGCGTCCGGTTCGTAGTATCTGACGTTTATCTTATCTCCGGCCGCGAGCATCAGGCTAAATTCTTTATACTCTATGCCGCTTGATTTAAATATCTCGTAAGCCCTCTGCACATCGCTAAATTTATACTCGGCGCTCTTTTTGCCCTCTGCTTTTGCGGGCGCGCCCTCTTTGCGCTCGGTCTCTTTAGGCAAATTTTGCGCGCTAACGAAAAGCTCAGTCACCGCACCGTTATACCAGCGGTACGACCACATGAGTCCGGTTAGACAGACGACGAGATAAATCACCGCGCTTAAGGCGCCTAAACTCGTGTGTAGGTTGTGAAAAAGGGCGTATTTTTTGAGTTTAAAATTCGGCTTTATCGCCTCGGCAAATTTGCGTTTTATCCTTGGGAAATGCAGCCAAACGCCGCTTATCACGAGCACTATCATCACGACCGTACTAGCGCCTACGATCTGCTTACCGACCTCGCCAGCGGTTTTGTTGCCCGTTAGCGCAAAGCCTAAATTTCGGTGCAGCGACATTACGGTACGTATGAAGGCGACTCCGTAGTCCTTGCCGATGATCTGCGCGGTATACGGATCGACCAGATAGGCATCGCTACCGCTAGCATAAATTTTGACCGCTTCGTTTTCGCTTTTGGGTAGCACGAGCCTTGCCGGCTGTTTAACGCCCGTTTGCTCGCTAAAGCTTTGCAGGATTTTTTCCGCACTTAGCACTTCGCCCGTTTTTTCTACCTTGGGAGCGTTTAAATTTATGAGATCATCAAGCTCATGCTGATACGACAAAATCGCGCCCGTAACGCCGATAACGAGTAGCGGAACGGCAAAAATAATCGATAAAATCAGGTGGAGATTAAACAAAAACTGATTTCTTCTTAAAGCCTTTTTTAAAAATAAAAGCAAGTTGCATCCTTTAAATTTGATTTTGATTATATTCAAAGGCCGTGATTATATAAGTTAATGCTTAAGAAATTGTTAAGTCCAAAAAACCTTAATCCCGCATTTAGCAAATTTGAGATAAAATCGCTCAAATTTTAAACAAGGAAAAAAGATGAGCGATATCGGCGTAGTGGTGCTTGCCGCGGGGCTTGGCACGAGGATGAAATCAAGCAGGCCAAAGGTGCTTTTCGAGCTTTGCGGAGAGCCGATGATTATCCATATTTTGCGCAAGGCTTATGAGATCAGTAGCGACGTGAGCGTGGTTTTGAGCTATCAAAAAGAGCTAGTGGGAGCCAAAATCAAAGAAATTTTCCCTCAAACTAAAATTTACGAACAAAATTTAAAAGAGTTCCCGGGCACTGCGGGCGCGCTAAAAAACATACCGTTAAATAGCGAAAAAACGCTGATTTTGTGCGGAGATATGCCACTTATCAAAACCAACGACCTAATCCGTCTAAGCGCGGGAAACTCAGACGTTGCGTTAAGCGTTTTTGAGGCGGCAGACCCCTACGGATATGGCCGCGTCATCATAAATAACGGCAAAGTAGAGGCCATCGTCGAGCAAAAAGACGCGACCGAAACGCAAAAAATGATAAAAAGCGCAAACGCCGGCTGCTACTGCTTTAAAAGCGAAGTTTTGCGCGAGATTTTGCCACTCATCGGCAACGAAAACTCGCAGAAAGAATTCTACCTAACCGACGCGATAAAAATCGCAAACGAGCGCGGTCTAAAGTGCTGGGCCATCAGCGTCGAAGAGCAAAATTTCATGGGTATAAACGATAAATTTCAGCTCAGCATAGCAGAAAATTTGATGCAGGACGAAATCAAGAAAAATTTGATGAAAAGCGGCGTGCTAATGCGGCTACCAAACAGCGTTTATATCGACTCTAGAGCAAAATTTGAAGGCGAATGCGTCATCGAAGAAAACGTAAGCATCATCGGAGAGTGCCTCATCAAAAACTCCGTCATCAAAAGCGGCTCGGTCATAGAAAGCTCCGCCATAGAGGACTCGGACGTCGGCCCTCTAGCGCACCTGCGCCCAAAATGCGAAATCAAAAACACTCACATCGGAAATTTCGTTGAGCTAAAGGCAGCCAGGCTAAACGGCGTCAAAGCAGGCCACTTAAGCTATCTAGGCGACTGCGAGATAGGTAGCGGCACAAACGTAGGCTGCGGCACGATCACGTGCAACTACGACGGCAAAGCCAAGCACAAAACGATCATCGGCAAAAACGTCTTTATCGGCTCCGATACGCAACTGGTCGCACCCGTAAAAGTCGGCGACGACGTGCTAATCGCCGCGGGCAGCACCGTAACTAGCGACGTACCAAGCGGCGCGCTAGCCATCAGCCGCACGAAGCAGGTAAACAAAGAAGGCTTTTTCTATAAATTTTTTAACGACGCGAAAAGCGAAGAAAATGCTAAAAAATAAAAAAATTTTGCTCGCGGTTTGCGGCAGTATCGCGTTTTATAAGGCTTATGAAATTTTATCCGCGCTAAAAAAAGAGGGCGCGGACGTGCGCGTTATGCTTAGCGAAGGGGCGCTTAAATTTTGCTCGGAAGCGGGCTTTGAGGCGCTGTGCGAGCATAAAATTTTAACCTCGCGCACGGAGAGTTGGCAGGACGGACTAAATCACATCGCCTACGCCAAAACCGATCTTATCTTGATCGCACCCGCGAGCGTAAATACGATAAACAAGCTTGCAAGCGGCATTTGCGATAACGTCTTCATGCAGACTCTGATCGCTAGCCCGGCTCCCCTACTCATCGCGCCCGCAGCCAACGACAAAATGATAAATCACTTTGCCACGCGCAAAAATTTCGAGTTTTTAGCGGCAAACGGCGCGAGATTTATCGAACCGGTAGAAAAAACCCTAGCCTGCGGCGATACGGGCAAAGGCGCACTGGCAGACGTTTCTACGATCATCTACGAAACCAAAAGAATGCTAACGGAGCCAAAATTTAAAGGACAAAAGGTGGTCGTAACGGGCGGCGCCACGAGCGAAAAGATCGACGACGTAAGAGCCGTGACGAATCTATCTAGCGGCAAGATGGCAAAAGCGCTGGCGGACGCCTTTTACTACGCGGGTGCGGACGTGACGCTGATAGCTAGCTTTGAAACGGCGAACGCGCCCTATAAAACGCTCAAATTTCAAAGCTCGGCGGAGCTAAAAGAGCTGCTACGCGCAAATTTGACGGACGCAAATTTGCTCGCGATGGCGGCTGCGGTTAGCGACTACGCTCCAAAAACCAAATTTGAAGGCAAGCTAAAAAAGCAAAGCTTGGGCGAAATTTGGACGCTAGAGCTAGCGCAAAATGACGACGTTTTAGGCTCTTTGACGGATTTCAAAAACGTCAAAAAAATCGGCTTTAAAATGGAAACTGACGCCTCAAACGCCATGCAAAATGCAAAAAATATGCTTGAAAAAAAGAGCCTCGACGCCGTTTGCCTAAACGTGCTGGGCGGCGATATAAATTTCGGCTCGGATAGCACGCAAATCACCTTTATAACGCATCGCGGCGCGCAAAATATCGCGCTAACGTCCAAAGAGGACGCGGCGCGGCAAATCGTAAATTTAGCAACCAAGCTATGATAAATCCCGTCTCACGAGTGCAAAAAATCGCAAGCGGCGGCGCCGGCACGGCTCTAAACGCGAGCCTGCCCATCAGTATCAAAGTCGCCGAAAAGACGGGCTATAATCGCTACAATCTCAAAATGGGCAACAAAATTCTAAGCACGAAAAGCATGAAAAGCCTCGACGTGGACTGCGAATACTGGGGCGAGATCGCAAGCGGCACCGAAAATGTCGTAATAAGAAATCTCTTTAAAAAGCCAAATTTAGCCTACGCCGCACCTGACGGGCTCGCGCTAATAGAAAGGCTAATAAGTGAGCCCGATCTAAACTGGTTTTATGAATATATATTTAACGGTCTTAGCGCGGCGGACTCGCGGGAATCATTTGAAAATCTAGCTCAAATGCTGCTTGCACTACAAAAAAATATCATTAATATTTCGTTTGTTTATAACGGCGCAAAAGGCGTTTTTCAGATGAAATTTGACGGAGCCCGGATGAGTCAAATTTACCTTATTTTTTCAAATTTCGCTCCGATTATTTTTACGCTAAAAGGCACCAGAATAATCAGCGCGCAGACGCCGTTTGACAAGGTAGCTAGGCTCTTGCGAAATGAATTTGACTGCGAAACTCAAACGACGCAAAACATCGCCGCTTTTTTTGATCCTAGCGGCAAAATAATTGATTTTAAGGGCTAAAATGAACGAGCTAAATCACCTCGCGATCATAATGGATGGCAACGGCAGATGGGCCAAGCGCCGCGGTTTGCTACGCACCAAAGGGCACGAAACGGGCGCGAACGTCGTGGAGCAGATGTGCGAGTTTTGCATCGACGAGGGCGTGGCGGTACTGAGCCTATACGCATTTAGCACCGAAAACTGGAAGCGCCCAAAGAGCGAAGTGGCGTTTTTGATGGAGCTTTTGCATAAATTTTTGCTCTCAAAACGCGAGAGTTTTATCAAAAACGGCATCAAATTTAACGTTATCGGCGACGAAAGTCCGCTAAGTGACAAGCTAAAAAACGAGATAAATGAGATCAAAAACGCAACCGCGCAAAACTCTAGGCTAAAGCTAAATTTGGCGCTAAACTACGGCGCTAAAGATGAAATTTTAAGAGCTTTTAAAAGATTTTGCGAAAAAAACGGCGGCGAATTTGACGCCCAAAATCTAGCTCTAAATTTAAATGAAGGTAGCCTGCAAGCCTGCCTCGATGAGCCCGCGCCCATCGACCTTCTCGTGCGCACGGGCGGCGAGCAGAGGCTGTCAAATTTTATGCTTTGGCAGGCTAGCTACGCCGAGTTTGCCTTTACGCCCACGCTTTGGCCTGATTTTACGCGCGAGGAGTTAGCTCAGATAGCGGCCAAATTTAAGAAAAAAGATAGAAGGTTTGGCGGACTTTAATTGAGCTTTTGACTGCCTCCATCTTTTAAATTTACGTCTTTTTATTTTACCCGCTCGCAAAAAAGGCTTTTAAATTTTACGAGCCAAAAGCCTTGTCGCAGCGCCGTTTTGCATAAGTTTTTAACCCAAATCTTTAAATTTAAAAGCATTCAAGGCAATATTTCGCTAAAATCGCCTTTAAATTTTTACATTTTTATATTTTTGCGGCGCAAATGACAAGGCAAATTTTAGATTAAATTAACGCGATAAATCGGCAATTTTACGAAAAGATTATCTTTTGAAACGTCGCGATTTGGTTTAAAAAGCCGAGAATTTTAGATAAACACGCAAAAACAGAATAAATTTAAGTAGGAGAGTTATGATTTTCGCCATTTTATTTTTTATATTGGGCGCCGCAATCGGCAGCTTTAGCAACGTCTTAATCTACCGCATGCCGCGCGGCGAGAGCATAAATTTCCCCGCCTCGCACTGCCAAAGCTGCAAAACTCCGCTAAAGCCGTATCACAACGTCCCGATTTTCGCGTGGTTGTTTTTGCGCGGTAAATGCGCGTTTTGCGGCGAAAAAATCAGCTTTCAGTATCCGCTCGTTGAGCTTGCTAGCGCCCTACTTTGCGTGCTTGCGTATTGCATTGAGACGCACGGACTAGAGCCTTTTACAGACGGCTTTTACGCCGCGATTTTTAAGGCGGCGATGCTTGGTGTCTGCTTTATCTTGCTGCTAGCGCTTAGCCTCATTGATTTTCGCTACAAAGCCGTTCCCGATCCGCTGCTTTTTGCCAGCGTCGCATTTTCGCTGCTTTACGGATTTAATCTTCCCGCCTCTTTTGACTCTGATGAGCTTTTGCGCGCCTTTGATTCGTTTATAAACGCTGCGATTTTTATGCTTGCCTTTTGGCTACTGCGCGCGGTCGTTAGCCTAGCCCTTAAGCGCGAAGCTATGGGCTCTGCGGACATCTTTATCGCGGGCGTTATGGGCGCGATTTTGGGTATCAAGCTTGGCCTCATGGCGATCTATGTTTCGGCGCTGCTGACGCTGCCGGCATACGTCATCGTGCGAAAACGAGGATACGAGCTGCCTTTCGTGCCGTTTTTGAGCCTTGCTACACTCATCGTTTACGCGTTTAAGGAGCAGTTTATCTACATCTTGGGGCTGATTTATGGATAGGACGGCGCGCTATCTTTTTTCAAACTTCCTAGGTACGTTTGCATCGCTATTTGCGACGCTTTTTCTCATCATGTCGATCGTGTTTTTTATTCAGATCGCGCGTATCACCTCATACATCGAGATTACCTTTATAGAGCTTTTTAAACTCTATATGTTTATGCTGCCTAGAGTACTGCTTTTTACCGTGCCGATCGCATTTTTTGCATCGCTTGCGCTTATGTTTTTCAGGCTTTCACGCGAAAACGAGAGTATCGTGCTTTTTACGCTCGGATATTCGCCCGTTAGGATCGCTAATTTTTTCCTCATCGTTAGCGGCGCCGTTTCAGCCTTTCTCATTGTTACCGCGATAGTACTGATCCCTACGGCTGCGGAGCTAAACGCGAATTTCGTCTCATACAAAAAAACCGTCGCCAAGCTAAATTTAAAGACGACCGAATTCGGACAAAAATTTTCCGACTGGATGGTCTTTATCCAAAACGAAAAGAGTGACGAAAACGGCACTCTTTACGAGGGCGTGACGCTTTATTCGCCAAAAGAAGGCGCACACAGATTCGTTCTAGCTAAAAACGCTCGCCTAACAAACAGCAACGCCGTGCTTGAGTTCACGCTATCAGACGGCAAAATTTACGATATCAGGGATGCCTCGTGGCACAAAACGGACTTTGGTACCATGAAAATCAGTACCGCCCAAGAGGACAGCGTAGCGCAGACGAAGTCCTTTGTGCAGTATTGGCAAATGATGAGCGAGGATAAAAAGCGCGCCAAAGACTTTGCAACCTACGTTCTCATCGCGCTTTTTCCGCTAGCAACGACGCTTTTTGCTTTGAGCCTGGGCATCGTGACCTACCGCTACGAAAAGGGCTTTGTGTATTTTGGGATATTTGGCGTACTTTTTGGCTATTTTACGCTCATTATGCTCTTTAGCTCGCGTGTTTTTGTCGCGATTGCAGCGATATTTTCGCTATTTTTTATCGCCTCGATTTTTAGCTTTAGGGCTAAAATTTTAAAAAGATACTAAGTGCGCCTTAAACTCGTTTTTAGCTACGACGGGTCTAAATTTCAAGGCTCGCAGACTCAGCCACACGAAAACGGCGTCGAGGACGCTCTGGGCGCGGCTCTAGCGCATGTGGGCATTTTTAGCAAAATAATCTCTAGCTCGCGTACCGATAAGGGCGTGCATGCAAACAACCAAGTAGCCTGCGTCGAGTGCGGCGAGCATTTTAGCGACTTTACGCGCCTAAAAGCTCTCATCAATCGCCACGCCCACCCAGCCGTTCACGTTAAATTTATAAGCCGCGCGCAGGACTGCTTTCACCCGCGCTACGACGCTACGGCTAGAGCCTACCGCTACGTCATAAATCACGGCGAGTTTTCGCCTTTTTTGGCGCCCTACGAGACTTTTTTGCCGAGATTTGACCTAAATTTAGCAAACGAACTGCTTGCGCTTTTTGTCGGAGAGCATGATTTTAGCGCGTTTATGAAGCTTGGCAGCGACGTCAAAAGCCCCGTGCGGCGCATCAAAAAAGCGTTTTGTTACGCGCGCGGCGAGCGAACAATCATCGTTTTTAAAGCAAACGGCTTTTTGCGCGCCCAGGTTCGCCTCATGGTCGCTAGCGTTTTAAAGGCGCTTGAGCTTGCCAAAAGCGGTAAATTTAGACAAAGGCAGGTGCAGGAGTTTAAATTTGAGTGCACAGAGGCGGTAAATTTGGACGCAAATTTAAACAAAAACAGCCGCGATAATATCCTAACGAAAAGCCACGAAAGCGTAAATTTGGCCGCCGAACAAGCCGAGTGCGTCGCTTCAAAATTTGACGCCAAAAACTCAAATTTAAACGGAGTCGCAAACAACTGCCGCGACGAAAATTTCCTAAAAGCAAAAGAGCTTTTGCGCCAGGCTATCTACGAGCAAAAGCCGCTCACGCGTATCCCCGCGCCGCCAAACGGTCTTTATCTAAACCGAGTTTTTTACTAATGAGAAATCCAAAAATCGAAGAAGCCATCGTCGCCGTAACGCAAAAGCAAAATGAGTGTAAAAAAATAGTCAAAAAATACGCTACATTTATGACTATAACGACATTTGTCGCACCAATACTAATTTTTATTATTATGGAGCGACGCTTTGAAATATTCTTTCTTTTATTTGCAGTCATCCCAATATACGTCACGCCGAGGATTCCAAAAGTAGAAAAAACGCTGGAAGAGTATAGAAGCTTCTACAAAAATGTTTTTGTTAGCACGGTAATTGCCGATATAGATAGCAATTTTACATACGAGCCTCAAAAAGGCATCAGCGCAAACGAATTTTATAAAAGCGGAATATACAGGCGCGTAAATTTTTACGGCGAAGACCAAATAAGCGGTACTTACGCTAATGTCAAATTTCAATTAAGCGAGGCTATAAAAGTAGAAAAAACATATGACTCAAACGGCTCAAAAAACCCTTATCTGGCGCTTTTGAGAGTAAGCAAAGTCATATACGACGAATACATGGACTTTAACGGTACAGTACTAGTCTGCGAGTTTTATAAAAATTTCAAAGGACAAACGATACTAGCCGACAAAAAGGTGCTAAATACGAAAATATCTGGCGAAAAAGAGATACTTGATGATACGGAGTTTAACAACGAATTTCGCGTATTTACCGACGACAAAATAGAAGCGCGCTATCTTTTAAGCCCCGGTTTTATGCAACGCCTACGCGAGGTTAAGCAGGGTTTTGACAGTGCCGTATCGCTAAGCGCGGCATTTATGGACGATAAATTTTACCTCTTTTTAAACGGTGCAAAGGACCGTTTTGAAAGTTCGCTATTGGACCCGCCGCTAAGCCTTTCTGACGCGCAGGCCATAAAAGACGAGATATTGCGGCTGTTACGCGTCATAGACGAGTTAAATTTGAGCCTTGACGTTTATAAATAATTTTGCTTCGGCAGTAAATTTAGCTAACTATGGGCTTAAAATTTAACCATAAATTCAGTCGGTAAATTTAAACATAGATTTTAGCTAAACGCGCAAAACTTCACAGCACCGCACAAAGCCGGTCGCTCGTAGCGAAGCCTATTTTCAAATTTAACGGCGCTAACCTAAAAATAAATACAGCCGGCATTCGCTCGTAAATTTGAGCAAATTACAAAATATCCCTTTGTCCTTTTGCGTTCATCGGGCTTAGTACGCCCATTTGCTCCATCTGTTCGATGATCGTAGCAGCGCGGTTATAGCCGATTTTTAGACGACGTTGTAGATAGCTGATCGAGGTTTTTTGCTCGCTTAAAACGATCTCTTTGGCCTCTTCATAGAGCTCGTCTAGCTCGCCCGCTACGGCGCCGGAGCCTGTGCCAGCACCTCCGCTAGCACCATCCTCGGCTAGAAATCTCTCGTCATAGACCACCTCTTGCTGCGCTTTTAGGAAATTTACTATCGTGTCGATCTCTTTTTCGCTAGCAAACGGCGCGTGCAGTCTGATGACGCCGGGGCTTCCCGGAGGCGTAAATAGCATATCGCCGCGTCCTAGCAGACTCTCTGCGCCCATTTGATCTAGGATTACCTTGCTATCGATGCGCTGACCGACGCGGTAGCTGATGCGGCTAGGTAAATTTGCCTTGATTAGCCCCGTCACGACGTCCACGCTCGGGCGCTGGGTGGCTACGATGAGATGTATGCCGCTAGCTCTGGCCATCTGAGCTAGACGCCCGATGTATAGCTCCACGTCCTTGCCGCTAGTCATCATGAGATCGGCTAGCTCGTCGATGATCACGACGATGTAGGGAAACTGCTCGCCGCCTTCTTCTTTCATCTTTTCGTTGTAGCTTTCGATGTTTTTGGTACGCGTGTGGCTCATGATTTTGTAGCGGCGCTCCATCTCGGCGACCATGTTTGATAACGCCGTGATGGCCTGCTTAGCCTGCGTGATAACGGGCGTGAGTAGATGCGGGATGTCGTTATAGATGCTAAACTCAAGCATCTTTGGATCTATCATCATCAGGCGCAGCGTCTGCGGGCTGTTGCGATATAGCAGGCTTAGTAGCATCGCGTTTATACCTACGCTCTTACCCGAGCCCGTCGTGCCCGCGATTAGCAAGTGAGGCAGCTTTTTTAAATCGGTGACAAAGGGCGCGCCGACGATGTCCTTGCCTAGCGCGATAGTTAGCGGACTGCTCGAGTTTTTAAAAACTTCGCTATCTAAAATTTCTTTTAGGTATACGGTCTCGATGTTTTTGTTCGGAACCTCGATACCTACGACGTCTTTGCCCGGTATCGGCGCCTGGATGCGGATAGTCTGAGCGCGCAGAGCCATCGCGAGGTCGTCTTGCAGGGTTAAAATTTTACTCACCTTGATATGCGGCGCCTGACGAAACTCAAACGTCGTAACGATCGGACCCGTATATGTTCGCACGACGTCGCCGTCTATTTTAAATTTGCGCAGTTTATCGAGCAGATCGGAGATCTTTTGATCGATCTCGGCTTCGTTTACGCTGTTTGATCTTTTAGGCGGATCGGCTAAAAATTTAAGCGGCGGCAACGCAAAATCCTTAGGCTTTTCGACCTTGCCTTTTTCCATTTGTTCGAGTAGTTTTTTGTTTTCGGCGACTTCGTTTAGGATCTCGACGCCGTTTATCGTGACCGTACTTTTTTCTTCTAAATTTAACCCGACCTCATCCTGCGCTTCGTCTTCATCGTCTTGGCTATCTTCGTCCTCTAGCTCTTCACCGTTTTCCTCGCTCAAATTTGACTCGCTTTGAGCTTTAGGCTTTTTGATTTGCCTAGGCTTTTTTTGCGTTTTAGGCTTAATCTCGCCCGCGTTTTGAAACCTATCTTCGTTGGCGCTAGGCTCGACGAAGGCCTTTTTTAGGATAGCTAGGATGTTATCCTGCGCGATGAGGCCAAAGCTCAGCACGAAAAGCATCACGATAAAGACCCACATGCCTATTACGCCCGCGACGTCTTTTAGCGCCTCGTTTGCGCTATTTGCAATCAGTCCGCCGTAATTAACGTCCGCGCCTGATTGAAACATCAAAAACGCCAAAAACAGTAGCGTCGCACCAAGCGTCGTCTGGGCAAATTCGGCATTAAAGCCGTTAAAGTATTTGTAAATATAATACGCAAAAAATATGAAAATGAATGGATAAACATAAGCGATAAAGCCGAAAAGCTTGAAGTTCCAAAGCCCGATCGCATTGCCGAAGCTGCCGACGAAATTTGCCGCAGGCGCTATGGTAGCGATCCCGAAAAATATCAAAAAACAAACGACTACGACTAAAACCGATTCTCTTAAAATGGCGCGTCCTTTTAAATTTAGTAAATTTAAATTTGCGGTAGAGCGAATTTTAGAGCCGAATTTATCAAATTTGACTCCATTTTCGCTCCGTACGCTTTGATAACGAAACTTTAATAAAACGGTAGATTATAGCGAGTTTTTACATATAGTTTAATAACGAGAGCTGATTTATCTTCGCCACGGACTGCAACATCGCCTGATACGACATCATTTTTTGCATGAGATTCATATAGGTCTCGCCGTAGTCGGCATTTGTGATGTCGGCTTTGACGGTTTTTACGTTTACCTCCATGATACTAGCGCGAGTGTTGGTGTCCGCTAGCGCCGCGCTTTGAGCGCCTACCTTGGTGTGGATTTTGCTCACGTGATCGGCGATGTGATCTATCCTCTCGATCGCGCCTTGGATGCCTGAGTTACGCGGATGCTCGCCCTCGCTATCGGCGCGGTACTGACCGCTCCTAACGGCCTCTATCATCCTATCTAAGTCATCAAAAATATCCACGCTCGGGCTATCTATCTCGATACCGTTGTTTGCAGAAAAGCTCCACAGCGAACCTTCTCCTTGCTTTGTTGCAGGAGTCGTACCGGTGCTGTCGCCCGCAAATTTATCGACATTTCTGTTGTCGTAAATTCCGACTTTTATCGGAGTGACGGCGTTTTGTTTGTCGGTTACTTTTATTCGGCCCCTATGGTCCATATTTGCCTCGACGCTGCCTTGCGAATTTGCGATGGCTTGTTTATAGGCGTTAAATGTATTACCGGCGGGCATACTATCGCTAGCAACCATACCGATGATATCGTTTAACTGCCTAAAGGTCATATCTTTTGACTGCGTTTCTCTGCCCTCGGTCGTCGGCGGGTTTGTGGTGTCGTTATAAAAACTATCCCAAACCGGTCCGTTATAATGAGTTACGGGTGCGATTGGATTGCCGTTGTTATCAGTTACTTGCGCTATATTAACCGTGGCATTTCCCGATGTGGCCGGAGGCGTAGGTGCACCAAATTTAATGAACACATCATAGGTAGATCCGCTTTTTGATTTTATTTGCATTTGTAGCTCTTGGCCGTTTATATTATATTTTTCTCGTTCGCCCTCATATAAATTTTTGGCTCCGACGACTTGACTTAACGTCGTGTTATCGTCGGCAAATTTACCGCTACCGCGTTCTACTTGCGATACTGTACCTATTAAATTTCTACCCTCTTGCTTAAAGTTAATCTTGTCGTAGTCGTAGGCATTTGTGGTAGCTCCGCCTAGGTCTTCGTATTTGCTTTTAACAAATTCCGTGATTTCATAGTCATCAGGGTTTAACCGCACCTTAGCTTCGAGCGAATTTGCAGGATTGCCGCCCGTGAGATTCGTAATGTTATTAAATGCATTTGAGGCTGCATTTATATTTGCCGAAGTCAAATCTCCTGCATTTGCCACCTTTTTCGTCGCCGCTATCATGTGAAAATCAATAACCTGATTGCCTTTACTTAGATCTTTTACGTTGATTTGACCTTGGTTGTTTATCGTTACTTCGACGACTTTATTGGTCGGAGTGTTGCCGTATTCGGTGCCGATTTTTTCTAGCAAGTCGTTTATCGAGGCGTCCGACGTCATCTTAAATTTACTCGTAAAGCTAGTGCCGTTTGGCTTTTTACCCTGCAAGAAAAACGTCGTGTCCTGAAACCGCCTCACGCCCGTACCCGTGAAATCTTGATTGGTTAGAGTTTTTTCGTCTTTTACGTATTTAAAACCGATTAAATCGCGCATTTTATGCTCGCTATCGATATAAACGGTCTTGTTTCTATCGTCTAAATTTTGCGCTTTTAGCATCGTATTGGATGTAACTTTTTTATTATAATCGCCGTCCTTACCCAAAAACAGCTCCTGCCCGTTTTGGTTGTAGGTCAAATTTACCTGAGCTCCGCCTACCGTTTTCATCGCTTGCGCATTACCATAATACTCGTTCGTATCGCCGTTTATAGGCTTTGTATTTATCGCGCTTCCAGAAAATAAAAACTGCCCGTTGATCGAGGTGTTTGCGATATTTACTAGGTGATTTTTAATGCCTTGAAGGTCGTTTGCGATGGCTTCGCGCGATGTTTTGGAGTGGATTTCATTGGCGCCTTGAACCAGCTTTGTTTTAAAACTCTCAAGCTGCTGCTTAAATTCGCCCAAAGCCTTGTCGGTATTTTTTGAAAAGTGCTGCGCTTTTGAAGTCGCCGTTTGCACCTGCTCAAGCGTCGCAACCTCGTAATCAAGCCTCATGCCGTCGTTATAGACGCTGCTGTCCTCGAAAGAATTTTGGATTTTTAAACCGGTTGACATTTGGTTATTTAGCTTGTAAAGCGCTTTCATATTAGTCTGATAGTCGTAGTTGTTCATAAATTTCATCAACTGATTCGTCATTCTCATTGAGTTTTTCCTTAAATTTAATCAAGCTCTTACAAGCAAATAAAGTTCCACTCGCTATATCGTCAAATTTCAAAATTTATTTAGTTTTAGATATGATTTTGCCAAATTTAAGGAGTATAAATGAAAATCCTCTTTTCGCCGAGCGAAGCCAAAACCGCCGTAAGTCCAAATAAATTTATAGATAGGAAGGACTTTGTTTTTCCTAATTTATATGAAAAGCGGTGCGAAATTTTAAAAACTTACGATGATTTTTTACAAACGGCTACCGTTGAGAAAATCTCAAAACTTTTCGGCGTAAAAAATTTGACCGACGAGCCGAGCTTGCGCGAAAGTCTTTTTAAAAAAGGCGCGGTAAAAGCCATCCTGCGCTACGACGGAGTAGCATACAAGCACCTTGACTACGGCAGCCTTGATAGCGCGCCGCAGGAGTTTATAGATAAAAATACGCTAATTTTTTCAAATTTATTCGGCCCCGTGACTGCAGCGGATATGCTGCCCGAATACAAACTAAAGCAAGGCGAGCGCATAAACGGGCTAAATTTGGAGGAATTTTATAGGCAAAATTTTAGTGACGAGATAGATGAGTGGCTGGGGGATGACGATATTTTAGACCTTAGGGCTGAGTTTTACGAGAAATTTTACCGCATACGAAAACCGTTTGCGACCTTTAAATTTCTAAAAAACGGTAAAGTCGTCAGTCACTACGCCAAAGCTTACCGCGGGATAGTTTTGAGGCAGGTTGCGCAAAACGGAGTGAAAAATTTCGGCGAGCTTTACAAAATGGATATAGAAAATTTTCGCCTCATAGACGTCAAAAAAACGGGGTTAAAAAGCGAGTTTTTGGTGCAAATCGTCTAAAATTCGCCATTTTTTGTCAAATTTGCGTGAAATTCGTTAAATTTTCGGCTAAAAACTATTGTA
>NZ_JBQNAN010000015.1:0-52589 GCF_052170435.1 Campylobacter sp. | reverse complement strand
CTTTTTGGCGTAAAAATTTATGAAAATCGCTCGCGTCGTCGCAAATTTCGCGGCAGTCAAGCCATAGCAGATACGTGGCGTCCTGCTCCACGAGCCTAATCTGCGGCAGTTCGTTTTGTAAAAACTCGCTCACGATTTTGCGGTTTTGCTCTACGTATTCGCGCATCTGCTCGAGCCACGCTTCGCCTTGCTCAAACGCCGCGATCGCCGCGATACAAGAAAACGCGTTGCCCTCGCCGACCTCGTCGTCGTTGATGGCTTTTGCCATTTTGGCGCGCAGTTTTGGGTTTGGCACTACGGCGGCGGAGCTTTGCAAGCCGGCGATGTTAAAGGCTTTAGTCGGCGAAATGCAGGTGATCGAGATGTTTTTGCAAGTCTCGCTCGCGCGGATAAACGGTACGTAGCTTTTGCCGGGGCTTGTGATGTCGCAGTGGATCTCGTCAGAGATCACCAAAACGCCGTGTTTAGCGCATAGTTCGCCGATTTTGGCTAGCTTTTCCTTGCTCCAAATTTTACCGACTGGATTGTGCGGGTTGCAAAGGATAAACATCGTCGTTAGCGGGTCGGCGAGTTTTTCTTCGAGGTCGGCAAAGTTGATATCGTAGCCGCGTCCGTCGTATGCTAGCTCGTTTGTAAGCGCGATCCTGCCGTTGTTTTCGATGCTGCGATAAAAGACGTGATAAACGGGACTTTGGATCACGATTTTATCGCCTACGCTCGTAAATTTGCGCACCGCAGAGCTAATGATCGGGATTACGCCCGTGCAAAAAATCAGCCAGCTCGGGTCAAATTTGACGTCGTGACGCCTGCTCCACCACGAGCAAACGGCTTCGCTCCACTCCCGCGGCACGTATGAATAGCCAAAAACTCCGTTGTCTAGGCGCTTTTGCAGCGCTTCTAAAATTTCTGGCGCGACCTTAAAATCCATATCCGCTACCCACATCGGCAGCTCGTCGCCGCTTGTTTTCCACTTTGACGAATACGTCCCGCCTCGCTCCACTGGCGCGTCAAAATCGTATTTCATTTGCTCTCCTTGCGTGATTTTTGCGGATATTTTAGCGAATTTTGTTTTTTTGTTACTTAATGGTCTTGGGATAAATTTGTAAATCGTATGAACAAAAAAGCAAATTTGCACAAAATGCCGACCTGCTCAAAAACGGCTATTTTGACGGCGGTTTTTGATTGGAGCGGCGACAAAATCAATTATTTATTTTGATTCAAAAGCCTTTAAATTTAAACGTAAAAATGAAGCAAATTTAACCTATCTTGCGCGAGATATTTTAAGAAAGCTACAAAACTCCTCGTAAACGCTATAGACTGACTCGTCCGGATATCGTGCCAAGGCTTAGATTTTAGCGCTTCGTAGTCCGTTTGGAGCGCGCTGTATGGCTAGTTTTTTGGATATATTTTTCTTGCCGTTAGGGTTAAAGAGTCTAAATTTACGCGCTCCTGGCTCCTTGCCACGCTCTGTTTTTCTATGATTTATTACATAAATTTTAGATATTTTATGGCGCCTGCGAGCAAATTTTCTAAGCCGCCGTGTGAGATATTTTTATATCAAATGTGTCCGTTACGCCGTTTTTTGCCGTTTGTATTATAAATATAAATTTGGCAAACATCTTTGTCGCGCGCAGCATCCGTTTTACTCCGCTTCGTTTGGAGTGCGGTTTATCTTGGAGTTAGCCGTAAATTTTCTTTAAATTCGCAAGATTTGCGCTCAAATTTAAAAGTGGCATATCGGCCGTTACGAGCCTTGCCATCGCGGTGGCTACGACGCTGCCGCGTACTCCGATACACGGATCGTGCCGCCCGCGCAGTTCGCAGAGGGTATCCTCTCCGCGCACGTTTTGCGTCGGTTGAGATAAAAATATCGACGGGGTCGGCTTAAAATGCGTCTTTATCACGATCTCCTGCCCGCTAGTCATACCGCCTAGCGTTCCGCCCGCGTGATTTGAGGCAAAGCCGAATTTTTCGTCCGAATTTGAGCCGCGACAAGCCGCGCCGTCCGCCTCGTTTTTGCATTCGTCAAATTTGCCGCCGTTTAAATTTACCGGCTTGCCCGCGCCGTCAAGAGTAGAGTCGTCAGAGCTACTCAAATTTACGCCCGCATACGCCGCCCTCATCGAGTCGTTATTTTGGCTGCCGCGCATCTTGCTTGCATTCACGCCCTCGCCGATCTCTACAGCCTTGACGCCGTTTATGCCCATCATCGCAGCCGCGATTGCCGCGTCAAATTTATAGTATAGCCCCTCGCCAAGCCCGGCCGGCGCGCCGCGGATAACCGTGACGACGCTAGCTCCGACGCTGTCATGCTCCTGCTTAGCTTTTAGGATTTCTTCTTTCATCGCTTCTTCATTGCCTAGCGAAAATATCTCCGAGCGCGCCGCGAGATCAAAGTCTAACCGCTCGCCGCACGAAATTTCGCCCACGCTAGCTACGCCGCTTTGCACGCTGATGCCAAATTCGTCCAGCAGAATTTGAGCTATCGCGCCGCCCGCCACGCGTACGGCTGTCTCTCTAGCCGAGCTGCGTCCGCCGCCTCGGTGGTCGCGGATGCCGTATTTTCGGTAGTAGGCGTAGTCTGCGTGCCCTGGTCGAAAGAGCTCGCGCAAATTTTCATAATCGCCCGATTTTTGATTTTCGTTTCGGATGATAAAGCCGATCGGAGTGCCCGTGCTGACGCCTTCAAACACGCCGCTTAAAATCTCCACGCGGTCGCCTTCGCTCCTTGCCGTGGCAAATTTCGAGCCGCCGGGTTTTCGTTTGTCAAGCTCGCTTTGGATAAAATTTAGATCAATGCGCACGCCTGCTGGAAACCCGTCTAACACGCCGCCGATCGCCGCTGCGTGACTCTCGCCGAACGTCGTTAGCGTTAGTTTGCGTCCGAAGGTATTCACTTGCCATCCCCTAAAATCTCAAGTGCGGTTTTGGCCGCTTTTTGCTCGGCTTCTTTTTTGCTCTTGCCCGCGGCTCGCGAGATCTCGCGCTCGTTTAGCATTAGCGCGATCTCAAATTCCTTCTTGTGATCGGGGCCTTTTGAGCCGACCAGCACGTATTTTGGTATCTCCGCAAAGCGCGCCTGGGTGAGCTCTTGCAGCGCGGTTTTGTAGTCCTTGACCATGCGGTCGAAATTTATATCCGGGTAGCATCTCTCAAAGGCTTTTAAGCTAGCCGCACGCACGGCGTCAAAGCCGCTTTCTAGGTAGATCGCACCCATCAGCGCCTCAAAGGCGTCCGATAGGATCGAGGCTTTTAGACGTCCGCCGTTGTGCTCCTCGGCCGGCGAGATGTTGATGAGTTGGCCTAAATTTAGATATTTGGCCAGCTCGGCAAAGCTTTTTTCATTTACGAGCGCAGCGCGTAGTTTGCTTAGATCGCCTTCGCTTAGGCGCGAAAATTTGTGAAAAAGATAATCCCCGATCACCAGATCCATCACCGCATCGCCCAAAAACTCGAGCCTTTCGTTGTTTGCGCCGCCTTTTACGCTTTTGTGCGTGAGCGCGGTTTTTAGCAGCTTTTCGTCTTTAAATTTATATCCTAATTTCTCTTCCAAATTTCGCATTATTCGCCTTTTAAGCTATTTTTTATCTTTACGGCTTGCTCGCGCGCCATCTCGTCGCAAAGCTCGTTTTGCGGGTGTCCGGCGTGACCTTTGACCCAGATCGCCTCGACCTCGTGCGGTCCGCTTGCGCTTAGATACTCCTGCCACAGCGGGACGTTTTTTACGTTTTTAAAGTTTTTCTTCACCCAGCCGTCCAGCCACGCATTTACGGCGTTTGCGACGTATGAGCTATCGGTGTAGAGCTTCACGCGGCAGGGCTGCTTTAGCGCTTTTAGCCCCTCGATCGCAGCGCGTAGTTCCATTTGATTATTCGTCGTGTGCGCCTCGCCGCCGCTTGCCGTTTTTTTGTGCTCGCCGTACTCTAGGATGTACGCCCAGCCGCCGGGTCCCGGGTTATCCAGGCACGAACCGTCGCTAAAAAGGCATACTGTTTTCATCAGATTTTTCCGTGATGTGAGGCAAAATTTGCACGCTGCCTAGTTCGCTACACATCGGACAGCGGTAAAAATGCATCGGAAAGGCGTTTTTGCAGCTCTTGCAAACGTAGTTAAAGCTAAGCGCGGCCTTGTCGTAGTTTGCCGCTTTTAGTTTCTTTAAAACCTCTAGCTCAAAGCCAAGCGCCGCGCCGTCCTCGTCGCTCATGCCTTTGATGAAAAACAGGCTCTTGTACTCGGGATCGGTTAAATTTACGGGCGAGTTTTGATAATAAACCAAATCCAAAACGTCCCCTAGCGGCGGAAAATCGCTAAAATCCTTAAGTCCCGAACCATTTAAATTTAGCCTCTCCATCGCCATACGCCGCACGAGCGCAAATTCATCTTTTAGCGCTAAAATTTCGCTGATTTTGCCTGCTTCGTCTTTGCTTTTATCGGCTAAAATTTGCAGCGCCTTTATATACGCCGTCTGCGCTCTTACGTCGCTACCGAGCTCTTGCAGCGCGTCCAAGGCCTGCAGCGCGCCCTCGTAGTCTTTTAGTTTTTCGAAAATTATCGTTAGCGATTTTAGCGCGATTTGATTTCGCGGAGAAATTTTTAGCGCCTCTAAAAAGACGCTTTTTGCGCGCTCTAGAAAGCCCGCCTTAAAATAAGTCTGACCCAGATCGGTAAAAATTTGCTCCTTTGCCGCGCGGTTTTTAGCCCGCTCTAAAGCCACGGCATAGACGTTGATAGCCTTTTCAAAATACCCGCTTTTTGAAAACGTCCCCGCCAAAAAGCACATCGTAGCCGTATCTGCGCCCGAGTTTATCAAAAGCTGCTTGTTTTCGTCGCTCAGGCCTTGAGATTTGCCGAATTTTTTCAAAAATCCCGCGATCTCCGCCTTTTCGTCCTTGCTCTTAAAAACGCCCCACGCGTAGCTAAAAACGGCGATCACGAGCACCGCGGCGACTAGCACCACGAGGCCGAAAATCGGGTCTCTAAATTCGATAAAAAATATATCCAAAATGCCGCTTTCTAAAGTCAAATTTAACGCCGATTATAGCAAAACGATTGTATAATCTCGCTTATGATCGATCCAAAATCAATAGAAAGACTAAAAGCGCAAACCGATATCGTCGATATCGTCGGACACTATCTGCCGCTGAAAAAAAGCGGAGCGAACTTTGTGTGCGTCTGCCCGTTTCACGACGATAAAAACCCGAGCATGAGCGTGAGCCCGTCGCGCGGGATATTTCACTGCTTTTCGTGCAAAGCCGGCGGCGACGCGATCAAATTCGTGATGGACTACGAAAAGCTAAGCTACCCCGAAGCCGTCGAAAAGATCGCCGGACTGCAAAATTTCACGCTAAACTACGTGCGCGGCGGCGAACCGGCGAAGGAAAACAAGCACATCCTAGAAAACGCAAACGCCTTTTACCGCTCGCTGCTTTATAAAACGCCAGCAGCCGTGGAGTATCTCTACTCGCGCGGTATCACAGACGAGCTGATCGATAAATTTGAACTAGGTTTCGCGCCTGAAAGCGCGCAAACGATAAGGCTACTGCAAAACGAGCAAATCGAACCCAAAGAAGCCCTAGAAGTCGGTATCGTAAAGCAAAACGAAAACGGCATCTACGCTAGCTTCATAAATCGCATCACCTTTCCCATCTACACGCACGCGGGACGGCTCGTGGGTTTTGGCGGACGTACGATCAGCGGCAACCCCGCTAAATACGTAAATTCGCCCCAGTCCGCGGTCTTTGACAAGTCCACGCTTTTTTACGGGTACCACCTGGCAAAGCGCGAAATTTTCACCAAAAATCAGATCATCATCACCGAAGGCTACATGGACGTCATCATGCTGCACAAGGCGGGCTTTAATAACGTCGTAGCCGTGCTTGGAACCGCGCTCACGACCAAGCACCTGCCGCTTTTAAAACGCGGCGAGATTAGCGTCATCTTGTGCTTTGACGGCGACGACGCGGGCATAAACGCCGCGACGAAGTCCGCCCTGCTGCTCGCGCAAAACGAAATCGACGGCAGCGTCGTCATTATTGAGGGCGGCGCAGATCCCGCCGATATGGTCGTCGCGGGTAAGATAGAGTATCTTCGTCAAATTTTTGAAAGCGGCACGGAGATAGGAGAATTTTACATCAGGCATCTAGCTAGCGGCTTTGACCTCTCGCGCCCCGTGCAAAAGCAAAAGGCGCTAGAAGCGATCCAGGCCTTTACCGCGAGTCTAAAACCCGTCGTCGCAAACTCCTACGCGCCGCTCGTGGCTAAAATTTTAAAGATAGCCGAGGGGTCGTTTCGGCTAACTAGAGGCGCAAATACGCAAGCCGCTCAGGAGCGCATGCAAGCCTACGAAATGCAAAATTTCGGTAAAAATCAGCGTGGGCGTAAGGATATACTTGAAATTCGGTTTTTAAAAACGATGATCGAAAATCCAAATTTTAAAAGAATTGTTTTGGAAAATTTAAAGCCTGAATATTTCGTCCGCCACAGAGATATTTTCGAAGCCGTCGCGCAGGGGGTCGATGCAGACGATCCCGCCGTACGCGAGCTGATGTTTGAAAATTACGACGCCTTTACCGACGAGGACGAAATTTTAAAAAATATAGTTATTTTGAAAGTGAGATTTTACGAGAATTTGCACAAAGAATATTCGGCAAAACAAATTCCTTTAGAGGAAAAGAAACAAATACTATCAAAAATAAAAAAAATTATCGAGGAACTTAAAAAATGAAAGCGTTAGTTTTATTTAGCGGCGGGCTTGACAGCATGATCGCCATCAAGCTTCTAACCAGCCAAGGCATCGAAGTTACGGCGATCCATATCGACATCGGCTTTAGCGGCGACGAGGAAAAGATGGAAATTTTACGCCGCCGCGCGAATGAAGCCGGAGCCGAGTTTAAGATCGTAGATATCAGAAACGAATACCTACGCGACGTGCTTTTTACGCCTAAATACGGCTACGGCAAGCACTTTAACCCCTGCATCGACTGCCACGGATATATGTTTAAAACGGCGCTTGCGATGATGCGCTCGGAGGGCGCTAGCTTCATCGCGACGGGCGAGGTGGTCGGCCAGCGCACGATGAGTCAGAGGCGCGACGCAATGGCGCGTGTCAAAAATGCTGCGGGCGACGAGGATGATCTCATCCTGCGACCGATGTCTGCGCGGCTGATGAAGCCGACAAAGCCCGAGCGCGAAGGCTGGGTCGATCGCAGCAAACTGCTCGCCATCGGCGGACGCGACCGCAAAAGACAGCTCGCGCTTGCCAAGGAATTCGGCTTTAGCGAATTTGAGACGCCAGGCGGCGGGTGCTTGCTCACGATCGAGAGCTTTGCGAATAAAATCAAAGATTTCATCAAATTTGACCCTAACATGACGAGCGCGGATATGCAGCTGCTACGCCTCGGGCGGCATCTGCGCCTAACAAACGGTACTAAAATGGTCATCGGGCGCGACGAAAACGATAACGCCAAGCTGCTAGCCCTAAATAATCCGAAATTTACGCAGATCAAATTTGACGGCGATATCGTGGGCGCGGTGAGCTTCGTGGACGCTAAATTTAACGAGGCCGACCTCGAGTTTGCCGTGCGGCTGGCGCTTGCCTACACCAGAGCCGATAAAGATACGGCGGTGCGAGCTAGGATCGGCGAGCGCGAAATTTGCGTGAAGCCTTTTGAGAGTAAAGAGCCTGCGCAGGAGTTTTTCGTTAGTTAAATTTGGGAGCTTTAAATTTGCCTGATTTTCGAAAAAGGGCAAATTTAAACGGCTCGAAGCGCTTAAGTTTTTGCCGTCTTTCATTAAATTTACCGCAAATTTTAGAGCCCACGCACGGATAAATTTCAAATTTACGACACAAACCCTTTGTTTTAACTCGGCAAATTTAATTTACCTTGCGACGCAGTAAAATCAAAATGATTTTGGCTTTTATTTTATTTTGATATATTTTAAGTATAATTCTCATTTTAATATAATAATGAGAGTTTTTGCGATGGATTATCAAGGATTATTTTTATTGGCGCAGTTTTTAAACGAGAGAAAAAAGGCGAGCCGTAAGGAGATAGCCGAGTTTTTATCGCACAAAACGGGTGCGAGTCAAAGCAAAGCGGACGCGCTTTTAAGCGTCATAGCAAATAGCCCTAAAATTCAAGCTTTGCCGCAAGAAAAAAGGATCGTTTTAAAGACTTCGCGCGGGATTTACGAGATAAGCAAAGCCGGCGAAAAACTCCTAAAAAACAAAAACGCTAGACAAAATTTTGAAGCTTGGATCGGCGACGTTTACGGCGAAACAAAGACGCAAAATTTGCCCGCGCCCAAAGCGAAAAAATACCTAAAAACCGTCACCGCTCTCGTCGTCCATGAGATAAAGGACAAAATGATCGGCGAAGCAATCAAAAAGCCGATAGAAGCGATAAAATCGCTCGCGCTAAAACTCATGAAAAAACATAAATATCTAGGCAAATTTTATGCTTTTAGACATGTTTTTTTGGCGCTTTTGGCTGCCAAAATCGCGTTTGATGTCGTAAAATTCTTTAAAAATCGCAAGCTAGAAAAACTACTTGCGAGCAGCTGATTTGCTCAAATTTGATTAAAAAGTTTAAATAGAACGCACGATAGATGATTGTAAATTGCGATTTCTTGAAGTTAGATGCGCGACCGCGATAAACCGCTTATCGCCTAAAACTTAAAAACTCATTTTATATCCAAAAATCATTCGTCAAACAGTCCGCGCTCAAAGCTTTTCACGCGAAAGCTACGTCTTTGCAGCGGCGAGTCGCCCAGTTTTGCTACCGCGTCCATGTGCGCCTTCGTACCGTAGCCTTTGTGCGCGGCGTATCCGTAGCCCGCATGCACGCCGTCCCACGCCGTCATCAGCGCGTCGCGGCTTACTTTGGCTAGGATGCTGGCCGCGCTTACTTGTGCCACTTTGCCGTCGGCTCCGACCATGGTTTTTACGCCCGTGCCGTAGTTTGCGTTGCCGTCGTAGAGCAACTCGCAGTCCGCAAAATGCGACTTAAACAGCCGCAGCGCGCGCCTAAGACACTCGCTAAGCCCCAGCTCGTCGATCTGCTCGTTTGAAAAATACGCGATGAGAAATTCCGAGTTTCCCGCGATCTCTTTAAACAGCTCCTCGCGCCGCTTCGCCGTCAGCTTTTTTGAGTCGTTTAGCCCCGCTATCTCGCGCTTTAGCACGCATGCGGCTACCGTCAAAGGCCCAGCCAGCGCGCCGCGTCCCGCCTCGTCGATGCCGCAGATTTGGGCGTCAGATTTGTTTTTCATCGGTGTGCTTTCTTATTAAATTTTACTTTTTCAAGTACAAAATTTATCGGCGTAATGAGATTTTTGTGCTTGAAGGTTCCATCCTGCCGAGCGTAAAATTTGCAAAATTTAAGCCGTCAGATTTTGCCTTGGTTTGATTTGATTTTTGATTTTTTATCTCTACGGTATTTGAAAATTTATTTTTCGCTTGCGTCTTTGTTTTGTCAAATTTTAGCTTGTTTCGTATCAGATTTTGCCTTCCATTTTTAAAATTTCCTTGTTCTGACGGAAAATTTCGGCTAAAACAACCCGAAATTTTGCTTTAAATGTTCTTTGATGGGCTCAAGCGGTAGCGAAATTTCGCTGTTTTTGCCGCCGGTCGTACCGTCAAAAAACGTAATCCCGCTTGGCGAGAGCGTAAAATTTTCGCTCGGAGCTATCTTTTCTTTTGCGAAAATCGCGGTCAAATTTGCGTCGTCTAAATCCTTAAAAACGTCGCTCAAATTTATCTTTTTTAGGTTTTTTAGCCAGACGGTTTTGCAGATTTTTCCGCTCGCGCCGAGTTCGCAGACGCTTCTTATTTTGCCGTTTTGATACTCGAGGTTATTTAGCGCGTTTGCGGCGTTTTTTGAGGGGTCTTTGAGCCATAGCGTTTTAAAATTTTCAAGTTTTGCGGCGAGAGATTTTTTGTTATTTTGCGCAAATTTAGGTGCGTAAAAGTCGCTCGCGACGGCTTCAAATCGCGCCCCGTCTTGCCTGGTCTCTTGCAGCCCGAGTGCGGCAAAATCATAGCTCGCGACCTGTTTTATCACAGCTTTTCGCGCCTTGCCTCTGATCGCTAGCTTGCCCGTCAGTTCGCCGTTGTCCGCTTTTACGCTTAGATTTAGCCACTCGGTGACCGCGCTTACGGCCGTTATAGCGGCGCCCGATCTCTCGATGCCGCCTTTACTGAAGTCGTATCTGGCGCCCTCGAAAAAGGCGTGCCCTTGAAATTTAGGCGGCAAAACGACGCCCTTATCGCTAAAATTTTCAAACTCGGCCTCAAGCTCGCTGATGTAGAGCTCAAATTTACTCCCGTCCGCCTCGCCTGCAAATTTATAAATTTTGCCCTCGTTTTCGTGTCTGATCTCGTAGCCTAGCGCCAAAACGCAGGCTAAAAATAGCGCCGCAACCGCTCTCATAACCGCTCCTTATATGCCCAGCGCCCAGCGCGAAAACGACGCGACCTCGCATTTTATGCCCTCTATGCTCGTCTCGCCGGAGTTCGCCACGCTGATTGCTTGTAGCCTATTTATACCTAAATTTTTTAAATTTGCGTGCAGTTTTTTAAATTTTAAAAAGACCAAATCCGCATCGCTAAACGGCGAGCAAATGATAGCAAGTTTCCTTTTTGGCAGGAAAAAATCAAGCTCTTTGGTATAAAAAATCTGCTCGTTAAATTTGGCCAGCTCGCAAAAAACCGTGTTATTAAAATTTTTAGCGAAGTCCTTTTTTAGGCTTAGCGCGCTTTTAAACGCAAAGTCGCTAAAATAAAGCCTTTTTGCGGCGTTTGGCTCGTTAAATTTTTCCACTAGGCTAACCGCGCTCATGTTTTCCAGCTCGCTAAGCGCGCCGTAAACGCTATCTTTTGAGATTTTTCGGACGGATTTTAGCGTGCTAAAAATCTCAAAAACGCTCACGTTTTGCGCCTGAGCTTTCGCGCACTCTTTTAGCACGGCTAGTTGCGTGGCGGAGAGTGAGGATTTTAGCGCGGTTTGTAGATTTGCCGCGACGTTTTCGGCGTCGTAAAAGGCCGAAGCGGGACTCCTGCCGTGAAGCAAAAAGTGGCTAAAAAGCGTATGGGGATCGATCTTTTTCGAAAAAAATGCGATAAATTCCTCGTAGTCTAAAAAATCCAAATTTAGCTCGCTAAAGCCGTTTAAATTTGCGTCTTTAAACCCAGAGGCGACGACAAAATTTTGCAAATTTAGCTCTAAAATCGGCTCAAATTTATCCTGAAATCTCTGCTCGAAATCATCGATCGCTAGAATTTTTATCTGCGGATTTTGGCGTAAAAACTCGGGCAAATTTGACAAAATCTCATCCGCATCTATGCGAAGGTCGCCTAAATTTACGTACAAAAACTCTTTGCTCTCAAATGCCGACAAAAAGCCCGCGATCAGCGAGGTTTTGCCACTTCCTACACCGCCTTTTATCAGCGTTTTGGGTGCGGAGATCTCAAATTTTCTATTTATAAATTTGACGTTTTTTGGCGGGCTTTGGTATAGCGCGTTTAGAGTTTGCATTTTTAGCCTTTAAAATTTGGAAAATTATAGCGAAGTTTCCTTGTAAAGAGGAAGCTAATTAAAATTTAACGTCAAAAAACGATCAAAATTTGTCAAATTTAAAAGAAAATCCGTTAAATTTGAGCTAGAAAAAAGCGGGCAAATTTTATCCTAACCAAATTTGCGCCCAAATAAACCCGCTCAAATTTATCCAAAATCAAATTTAAATATTTCGCTTGAAATTTCCAGCCAAATTTACAAAAACTTCCTTATAAAAAGGAAATAAATCTATTAAATTTCATTAAATTCGCTCAAAATATTGACATTAAAAAGCCATTTGGATAAAATCCGAGTCTCTTACATAAGTAAGAAGTGTCGTATGTTTGCGACAAGTTCTATTCAAAGGAAAGAAATATGGAAAGAATCAGGCTTAAGCTTAAAGCTTATGACCATAGAGTTCTCGACCGCACAGTTGCAGCCATAGTAGAAGCTGTCAAACGAACGGGCGCCGACGTCAGAGGTCCGGTGCCGATGCCTACGAAGATCAAACGCTACACGGTCTTAAAATCACCACACATCAACAAAGACTCACGCGAGCAGTTTGAAATGAGAATTCACGCTAGAATGCTAGATATCGTAGCGGCTACGCCCGATACCGTCGACTCGCTAACAAAGCTTGACTTAGCCCCTGAGGTTAACGTCGAAGTCCGCGCGATGGGCAAATAAAGGCGAGGTGAAAGATGGAATATATCGTAGAAAAAATAGGCATGAGCAGAACGGTAAACAACCCAAGCATCCCCGTTACGCTTCTAAAGGTTGTAAACGCTAAAGTTTGCGAAGTGAGCGAATGCGGCAGCGCGATAGTAGCTTATGCTAAAGGTAAAGCAAAAAATAAAGCCATAGAGGGTCAGCAAAAAAAATATAGCCTAACGGCGGAATTTAATAAATTCGCAACCCTAGAAGTCGCCAATAAAGAGGCAGGCGATCTTGATTTTAGTCCGCTTAGCTCGGCTAAAATTTTAAAAGTTAGCTTCAGCTCAAAAGGTAAAGGCTATCAAGGCGTCGTGAAAAGACACGGCTTTGGCGGCGGTCCGAAAAGTCACGGTTCTCGCTTCCACAAAAGACACGGCTCTATCGGTAACCGCGAGTGGCCGGGACGCGTTCAGCCTGGTATGAAAATGGCCGGACACACCGGAAACGAAAAAGTTACCGTTAAAAACGAGATCGTAAGCTTTGACGCCGAAAACGGAATTTTGGTTTTAAAAGGCAGCGTCGCTGGCTATAACGGCGCAATGGGCAGAATAAGGATAGTAAAATGAGTAAAGTTTGCGTATTAAACGAAAAATTTGAAAAAGCTAGCGAGCTTGATCTACCGGCTAATTACGCCCAGATCAACCCGCACAACCTATATCTTTACGTTAAGTCTTATTTGTCCGGTATGCGTTCAAATTCGGCTCACACCAAAACCAGAGCTTTCGTAAGCGGCGGCGGTAAAAAACCGTGGAGACAAAAAGGTCGCGGCGGCGCTAGAGCGGGCTCAACCAGAACTAACGTCTGGGTAGGCGGCGCAGTGGCGTTTGGTCCGAGCAACGAGCGAAACTATTTCCAAAAGGTCAATAAAAAGCAAAAAAGATTGGCGCTTGAGTTCGCGCTAAACGAAAAAGCTAACGCGGGTAAAATTTTCGCGGTAGATAGCATAGAGATCGCAAGCGGTAAGACTAAAGACGCTGCTAAAGTAATCAGCGCGTTAAATTTGAGAGACGCTTTGGTCGTAAAAGATCTGCTTGACGACAACACGCTATTGGCGTTTAGAAATCTATCAAACTGCTATCTAATCGATGCGAGCGAGATAAACGCTTATTTAGTGGCGACTTACGGTGCCGTCGTTATCGAGAAGGCCGCACTTGAAACTATAATAAAAGAGGGCTGAAATGGCAGATATAACTGATATCAAAACGATTTTATATACGGAAAAAACTCTCGGTCTTCAAGAGCAAGGCGTGGTCGTTATACAAACTTCGCCTAAGATGACTAAAAACAGGCTGAAAGAAATTTTGAAAGAGTATTTTGGAGTGACGCCGCTTCGCGTAAATTCGCTTAGAATCGACGGAAAAGTTAAGCGTTTCAAAGGAAGAGAAGGACAACGAAGCGAGATAAAGAAATTTTACGTTAAGTTGCCTGAAGGCTCAAGCCTAGAAAATGTGGAGGCGTAAGATGGCGATAAAAACCTATAAACCTTATACACCTAGCCGCAGATTTATGACGGGCTTATCGAGCGAGGATATCACCGCTAAACCTAGCGTGAGAAGCTTGCTTGTAAAGATCCCTGTAAGTGGCGGTAGAAATAGCAACGGAAGAATAACTTCCAGACATAAAGAAGGCGGAGCGAAGAAACTTTATAGAATCATCGACTTTAAACGCCGCAAATTCGGTATCGAAGGTAAGGTCGAAGCTATCGAGTACGATCCGAACAGAAACTGCCGCATCGCGCTTATCGCTTATAAAGACGGCGAAAAACGCTATATCATCAGACCAAACGGACTAAACGTCGGCGATGTCGTAGCGGCAGCCGAGGCGGGCCTAGACATAAAACCCGGCAATGCGATGAAACTAAGAAACATCCCGGTGGGCACTATCGTGCACAACGTGGAGCTAAAGCCGGGTAAGGGCGCTCAGATGGCTCGTTCAGCCGGCGGTTACGCTCAGCTAATGGGTAAAGAGGAAAAATACGTAATGCTTCGCTTGCCAAGCGGCGAGATGAGACAAGTGCTTGCAGAGTGCATGGCTAGTATCGGCGTAGTAGGTAACGAAGATTGGGCGAACGTAACTATCGGTAAAGCCGGACGTAACCGCCACAGAGGTATCCGTCCTCAAACTCGCGGTTCTGCGATGAACCCGGTAGATCACCCGCACGGCGGTGGTGAGGGCAAGAAAAACTCAGGCCGTCATCCTGTTACTCCATGGGGTAAACCGACCAAAGGTGCTAAGACTCGCCGCAAAAAGGCTAGCGATAAGCTTATAATTTCAAGAAGGAAA
Organism: Campylobacter sp.; assembly: GCF_052170435.1. Lineage (GTDB taxonomy): Bacteria > Campylobacterota > Campylobacteria > Campylobacterales > Campylobacteraceae > Campylobacter_A. The sequence continues at coordinate 38,040 of NZ_JBQNAN010000015.1, read as the reverse complement.
GGTAAATAGAGATGGCAAGATCACTCAAAAAAGGACCTTTTGTCGATGAGCATGTAATGAAAAAAGTCGTTGCCGCTAAAAAAGCTAATGACAACAAGCCGATAAAAACATGGTCTAGACGCAGCACGATAGTGCCTGAAATGATAGGCCTAACGTTTAACGTTCATAACGGCAAGAGCTTCATTCCAGTATACGTTACGGAAAACCACATCGGATATAAACTAGGCGAATTTGCTCCTACGCGCACATTTAAGGGTCACAAAGGCTCAGTGCAAAAGAAAATCGGTAAGTAAGGGGATAAGATGAGCAAATCAATTATTAAATTCGTAAGATTATCTCCGACTAAAGCCAGACTAATCGCAAGAGAAGTACAAGGCATGAACGCAGAATTTGCGCTAGCCAGCCTTAGTTTTATGCCAAACCGCGGCGCAAAATTTATCGCTACGGCTATCAGCTCTGCGGTAGCTAACGGCGGATTCGAGCCTGAAGAGGTTATCGTAACAAGCTGCCGCGTGGATGCGGGCCCAGTATTAAAAAGATTTAGACCGCGAGCGAGAGGAAGCGCAAGCAGAATCCGCAAACCGACTTCTCATATCTTAGTAGAAGTATCTAAACCTGAAAAGAAGGAAGCGTAATATGGGTCAGAAAGTAAATCCGATAGGTCTAAGACTAGGAATAAACCGCAACTGGGAGTCAAGATGGTTTCCTGCTAAAGGAACTTTGGCTGAAAATATCGGCGAAGACTACAAAATTCGCGCTTTCTTGAAAAAGAAACTTTACTACGCGGGCGTTTCTCAAATTTTGATCGAGAGAACCGCTAAGAAAATTCGCGTAACCGTCGTAGCAGCTCGCCCCGGTATTATCATCGGTAAAAAGGGCTCTGACGTAGAGAAGCTTAAAGAGGATATCCAAAAGCTGATCAACAAAGAAGTAAACGTAAATATCAAAGAAGAAAGAAAAGCTCAAGCTTCGGCTCAGCTAGCTGCGGAAAACGTAGCAATGCAGCTTGAAAAACGCGTTGCTTTTAGACGCGCGATGAAAAAAGTTATCCAAGGCGCTCAAAAATCAGGCGCTAAAGGTATCAAAATTTCAGTTGCAGGACGTCTTGGCGGCGCTGAGATCGCTAGAACCGAGTGGTACTTAGAGGGTCGCGTTCCGCTTCATACTCTAAGAGCTAAGATCGATTACGGCGTTGCCGAAGCGCATACGACTTATGGAAACATAGGTATAAAAGTGTGGATATTTAAAGGCGAGGTTCTTCAAAAAGGCGTTCAACCTGAAAAGAACGAAGAAGAAAAAGCCGATAAAAAACCGCGCAGAGCAAGAAGAGGTAAATAATCATGTTGATGCCAAAACGAACTAAATTTCGCAAACAGATGAAAGGCAGAAACCGCGGTAAAGCTACTCGCGGCGCTGATCTTGCTATGGGCGAGATCGGAATCAAAGCCATAGAAGCAGGCCGCGTAAATTCGCGCCAGATCGAAGCGGCTCGTGTGGCTCTAACCCGCCACGTAAAACGCCAGGCTAAAACTTGGATCAGAGTTTTTCCAGATAAGCCGCTAACCAAAAAACCTCTACAAACTCGTATGGGTAAAGGTAAAGCCGGAGTCGAAGAGTGGGTTATGAATATAAAACCAGGTCGTATAATAGTCGAAATGGCGGGTGTAGATGAGGAATTAGCGCGCGAAGCTCTAACTCTAGCCATCCACAAACTTCCGTTTAAGACTAAAATCGTAACGCGAGAGAGTGAAAATGAAATATACTGATATTAAAGACAAAAGCGTTGCAGAACTTAACGCGTTATTGAAAGAGAAAAAGGTGCTTTTATTTACTTTAAGACAAAAGCTAAAAACCATGCAGCTAAGCAACCCTAACGAGATTCGCGCCGTCCGCAAGGAAATAGCGCAAATCAACACTGCAATTAGCGCTTCAAAGTAAGGGGTGAGAAATGGCATTAAAAAGAGAAATTCAAGGTGTCGTTTTACAAAAGGCCGGCGATAAGACGGCTACGATTTTGGTTGAGAGACGCGTTATGCACCCAAGATACCACAAATTCGTAAAACGCTTTAAAAAATATATGATTCACGACGAAAAGAACGAAACTAAAGCGGGCGATACTGTCGTAGCTATCGAATGCAGACCGCTAAGCGCGAGAAAATCTTTCCGCTTAAAGACTATTTTAGCGACGGGGGTTGAGTAATGATACAATCTTTTACGAGGCTTACGGTCGCCGATAATAGCGGTGCGAAAGAGCTAATGTGCATTAAAGTTTTGGGCGGCAGCAAGAGAAGATACGCGACGCTTGGCGACGTTATCATCTGCTCGGTTAAAAAGGCGCTTCCAAACGGTAAGATCAAAAAAGGTCAAGTGGTAAAAGCAGTCGTCGTTAGAACTAAAAAAGAGGTTCAAAGAGATAACGGCTCGCTAATCCGCTTCGACGAAAACGCAGCCGTCATCCTAGATAACAAACGCGAGCCTATCGGTACTCGTATCTTTGGACCGGTCGGCCGTGAGGTTAGATACGCTAACTTTATGAAAATCGTTTCGCTTGCTCCGGAGGTGTTATAATGGCTAACGTTAAATTTAAAGTAAGAAAAGGCGATACCGTTAAGATCATCGCAGGCGACGACAAGGGTAAAACAGGTAAAATTTTATCCGTCCTAGCCAAAAAAGGACAAGTCATCGTCGAGGGCTGCAAGGTAGCTAAAAAAGCTATAAAACCTAGCGAAAAAACCCCAAACGGCGGCTTTATCAATAAAGAGATGCCTATTGATATCTCAAACGTTGCAAAAGTTGAGGGCTGAAAATGAATAGATTAAAAGCTAAATATAACGAGGTCGTAAAGCCTGCTTTGGCTAAAGAATTCGACATCAAAAATCCTATGCTAATCCCTGCGATCGAAAAGATCGTGATAAGCGTAGGTGCTGGCGAATCGGCTAAAGATCAAAAGCAACTTCAAAACATCGCCGATACTATCTCGCTAATCGCAGGACAAAAAGCCGTAGTTACCGATGCTAAAAAATCGGTTGCGGGCTTTAAAGTGCGCGAGGGATTTCCCGTCGGCGTAAAAGTAACGCTTAGAAAAGAGAATATGTTTGCATTTTTAGATAAACTAATCTCTATCGCGCTACCGAGAGTTAAGGACTTTAGAGGTCTTCCAAAAGACGGCTTTGACGGACGCGGAAACTACAACTTCGGTCTTAACGAGCAGCTAATGTTCCCGGAGGTCGAGTACGATAAGATTTTACGCACTCACGGTATGAATATAGTTATAGTCACGACGACAAACAGCGACAAAGAGGCATTCAAATTGCTTGAGCTATTTGGTTTGCCGTTTGCGAAAGGAAAGTAATATGGCAAAAAAATCAATGATAGCAAAGGCTGCCAGAAAGCCTAAATTTACGGTTCGCGGCTATACGAGATGCCAAATTTGCGGACGTCCGCATTCGGTTTATAAAGATTTTGGAATTTGCCGCGTATGCCTAAGAAAAATGGCTAACGAGGGACTAATCCCGGGTCTAAAAAAAGCAAGCTGGTAAGGAAGAGAAATGTTAAACGACTTAATTTCAGACGGACTAACTCGCATTAGAAACGCCGCAATGAGAAGACTCGAAACTACGAAGCTTCTTCATTCAAACGTCGTCGAGGCTACTTTATCTATCCTTGCGGCTAAAGGCTATATCGAGAGCTACAACGTCGTAGAAGAAGATAAAAAGAAATTTATAAACGTAGTTTTAAAATACGACGAGCACGGCAGAAGCGTGATTAACGAGCTTAAGCGCGTATCAAGCCCGGGTCGCCGCGTTTATAAGGGAAAAGACGAGATCAAGAGATTTAAAAACGGCTACGGAACGATCATCGTTAGCACCAGCAAAGGCGTTTTGAGTAACGAAGACGCTCATAAAGCTGGCGTAGGCGGCGAAATCCTCTGCTCTGTGTGGTAATTGTCTAAAACGCTACGGGGTAGCGTTTTTGGATTACCTTGAAATAAAGCTTAAACGATAGGCTTGTTGTATTTGCAACTGCGACATCGTTTTTGCATTTTTGAAACGAAATTTGACTCGGTATGTTTTCGTAGTTTATAAAATTTACGAAAAACTTCCGCCGTCAAATTTATAAAATTTAAAATCGGAAGTTTAAATTTAAAAAGCTTCCCAAATTTAGCTCGGCTTGCAAATTTATCCAAATTTGCCAAAGCTAAATTTAAAAACGACGATGTCAAATTTAACGTTAAATTTTTTGGAAAGTAACTCCAAGAAACAAGTCAAATTTGACGAGAAAATTAAAGTGTTTGAAGCGGTTTTTATCGCTTCGATTCATTTCTATTTTTATGGTATTGCGGTATCCATTCGTAAAAGTAGACATACCCTAGACAAGTAAAAAAGGAAAAAAATGTCACGTATAGGAAAACAGCCGATAGCTATTCCAAGCGGAGTAGAGGTCAGCGTAGAAGGCAACGTCCTTAAATTTAAAAAAGGCGCTCATTTAAAAGAGCTTGACACAAAAGGGCACGTAGACGTCAAAGTCGAAGATGCTCACATAGTATTTTCTCCAAAAAGCGACGAGAGACAAGATAGAGCCTACTGGGGCACTTATAGAGCGCTTGCAAACAATATCGTCATCGGCATCACAAAAGGTTTTGTTCGCCAGCTTGAGATCAACGGCGTCGGTTACAAAGCCGCTGCTAAAGGCCAAGTGCTTGAGCTTACTTTAGGATTTTCTCACCCGATAAATCACGAAGTGCCAAAAGGCGTCGAAATCAGCGTAGAGAAAAACATCATCACTATTAAAGGCGACGATAAGCAAGTGGTCGGTCAGATCGCGGCTCAAGTCAGGGCGTATAGACCGCCTGAACCGTATAAGGGCAAAGGCGTTAAATACGTAGAAGAGCGCATCATCCGCAAAGCCGGTAAGACATCTAAGAAGTAAGGGATAGATAATGACAGCAAATGTATTAAAAAGAAAACTCGCTCTTAGAATCAAGAGAAAAAGAAGAATCAGAGCCAAAATTTCCGGCACTGCGGTATTGCCTAGAATTTCTATCTTCAAATCAAACAGAACTCTTTACGTCCAAGCTATCGACGACGTAGCAGCCGTAACTCTAGCGGCGGCAGACGGTAGAAAACTAGGCGTAAAAGCAAACAAAGAAGGCGCCGTAACTTTGGCTAAAGAATTTGCAAAAACTCTAAAAGCTAAAAAAATAGAAACGGCATTATTCGACAGAAACGGCTATTTGTATCACGGAGTTATAGCGGCTTTTGCAGACGCATTACGTGAAAACGGTATCAAACTATAAGGAAAATCGCTATGGAAAAATATAACAGAGAAGAATTCGAAGAAGTAATGGTTGATATCGGCCGCGTTACAAAGGTCGTAAAAGGCGGTCGTAGATTTAGATTTACGGCTCTTGTCGTAGTAGGAAACAGAAACGGCCTAGTGGGCTTTGGCTTCGGTAAAGCAAAAGAGGTGCCGGACGCTATGAGAAAAGCCGTAGACGATGCGTTTAAAAACATCATCGAGGTAAAAAGAAAAGGCTCGACTATACCTCACGACGTAGAGGTTAAATTTAACGCTAGCCGCGTTTTGCTTCGCCCTGCTAGCGAAGGTACGGGCGTGATCGCGGGCGGTAGTGCTCGTCCTATTCTAGAGCTTGCGGGCATCAAGGACATCCTAACAAAATCGCTTGGCTCAAACAATTCGGCAAACGTCGTTCGCGCTACTTTAAAAGCGCTAAGTATGCTTAAAGGCTAAGGAGAAGATATGGGACTAGAAAATTTAAAACCTGCCGAGGGCTCGACTAGACAAATCAAAAGACTAGGTCGCGGTCAAGGTAGCGGTCAAGGTAAAACTGCTGGTAAAGGACACAAAGGTCAAAGAGCTAGAAAAGGCTACAATGAGAAAAGAGGCTTCGAGGGCGGTCAGCAGCCGCTTCAAAGACGCCTTCCGAAAGTAGGCTTCGCTTCTAAATTTGAAAAACCTTACGTAATCAACGTAGAAAAAATCGTTGCGGTAAAAGAGCTAAGCGAGATCACTATCGCTACTATCGCTACCGTACACAAAATTTCAAGCAGCGTCAAGAAAATCAAATTGATCGGAGTGAGCGCGAAAGATTTGGCTTCGAAAATCAAAGACGAGAACGTAACCGTTAGCGGACGTGCGTAATGAATAAGACATTGACCAACAAGATTTTAATCACGTTGGCATTTTTATTTGCTTACAGGATACTGGCATACGTGCCGGTTCCTGGCGTAAACGTCAATGTTATTAAAGAGTTTTTCGATTCAAATTCCGCAAATGCGCTTGGACTATTTAATATGTTCAGCGGTAAGGCCGCAGAGCGCCTCAGCATCATCTCTCTAGGCATTATGCCATACATCACAGCATCTATCATCATGGAGCTTTTAGCGGCTACTTTCCCAAATTTGGGCAAGATGAAAAAAGACCGCGACGGCATGCAAAAATATATGCAGATTATCCGTTATGCCACTATCGGTATCACGCTTGTTCAAGCAGTGGGCGTCAGTATGGGGCTTCAGAGTCTTCACGGTAGAGGCGGAGAGGACGCAATAATGATAGATATGAATTTATTTATCGCCATCGCAGCGGCTTCGATGCTAACGGGAACTATGCTTTTGATGTGGATAGGCGAGCAGATCACTCAGCGCGGTATCGGCAACGGCATCAGCCTTATTATCTTCGCTGGTATCGTTAGCGGCATACCTTCAGCTATCGGCGGAACGGTAAATTTGGTAAATACGGGCGAGATGAACTTCCTCGTGGTTATCGGAATTTTGCTTGTTATCTTGGTCACGGTAGGCGTAGTTATCTACGTCGAGATGGGCGAGAGACGCGTACCGGTGAGCTATTCGCGTAAGGTAGTGATGGAAAATCAAAACAAACGCATTATGAACTATATACCTATCAAGGTAAATTTAAGCGGCGTTATTCCTCCGATTTTCGCCAGTGCGATTTTGATGTTCCCAAGCACCATTTTGCAGGCCAGCACAAATCCTTACATCCAAGCTATTCACGATTTTTTAAATCCAAATAGCTATTTTTTCAACTTTTTAACATTCTTGCTGGTCGTATTTTTTGCGTATTTTTACGCCTCGATCGCGTTTAACGCAAAAGATATCAGCGAAAATTTAAAAAGGCAGGGCGGATTTATCCCGGGTATTAGACCGGGCGAGGGTACGGCCGGGTATCTAAACGAAGTCGCATCGAGGCTAACTTTTAGCGGCGCGATCTATCTCGGGCTTATCTCGACGCTGCCTTGGGTGCTCGTTAAATTTATGGGCGTTCCGTTTTATTTCGGCGGTACGTCGGTACTGATCGTGGTTTCCGTCGCGCTTGATACGATGCGAAGGATAGAAGCTCAAATTTATATGAATAAATATCAAACTCTAAGCGCGGTAGGCTTGTAATGGCTATAACCATTATGCAGCCAAACGACATAGAGAAGATGCGAGCGGCGAATAAAATCGTCGCTCAAACCCTCGACTACGTAGAAAGCGTGATCAAGCCCGGCATTTCGCTACTCGAAATAGATAAAATTTGCGACGATATGATAAGAGCTGCAGGTGCAAAGCCCGCGTTTAAGGGGCTTTACGGCTTTCCAAACGCCGCTTGCATCAGCGTAAACGAAGTAGTCATCCACGGCATCCCAAACGAATACAAACTGCAAGAAGGCGACATTGTAAGCGTCGATATCGGCTCAAATTTGAGCGGATATTTTGGCGACTCGGCTAGGACTTGGGGTGTTGGTCAAATTTCGCGTGAGGACGAAAAACTGATCGCTTGCGCCAAAGACGCGTTATATTTTGCGATAGATACCGTAAAAGCGGGAATGCACTTTAAAGAGCTTAGTTTTGAAATCGAGAAATTTATAAGAGCTCGCGGATTCGTTCCGTTAACTGGATTTTGCGGTCACGGCATCGGTAGACGCCCGCACGAAGATCCGCAAATTTTAAATTATTTAGAGGGCGGCAGTCCAAAATCTGGGCCAAAAATCAAGAACGGAATGGTGTTTTGCGTGGAGCCGATGATATGCCAAAAAGACGGCACTCCAGTGATTGGTCACGACAAATGGAAAGTAACTAGCAAAGACGGGCTAAGAACCAGCCACTATGAGCACTGCATGGCAGTCATTAACGGACGTGCGGAGATTTTAAGCCTAGCGTAAAATTTTAAAATTTACAAATCGTTCGCGCGACTTGTAAATTTTAAAATTTTAATTTGTGGTGAGTTAAAATTTTAATTTCAAACTTCCGCCGAGCGGCGAAAGTAAATTTAACAAAAAGGAGTTAAGTGGCAAAAGACGACGTCATAGAGATCGACGGCAACGTCATCGAGGCGCTGCCAAACGCGACGTTTAAGGTTGAGCTCGACAACAAACACGTGATTTTGTGTCATATTGCGGGCAAGATGAGGATGCATTATATAAAAATAATGCCTGGAGACCGCGTAAAGGTGGAACTAACGCCTTACAGTCTGGATAAGGGTAGGATAATTTACCGACATAAGTAAATTAAAAGCTAAATTTGGCTATACTCAGCCCTTTGCGACAAATTGCTGTATGAAGAATTGTTTTCAAAGCCCACCACTTGTTTTGAAAATAGTTGGTTTAAAATTTCGTTAAACCTGATGCAGCCTAAAAGTGGAATAAATTTTTAGGAGACTAGAATGAAAGTTCGTCCTTCTGTAAAGAAGATGTGTGACAAGTGCAAAATTGTCAAGCGCCAAGGCGTTGTTCGCATAATCTGCGAAAATCCAAAACATAAACAAAGACAAGGATAAAGCATGGCACGTATCGCAGGTGTGGATTTACCAAAGAAAAAGAGAATCGAATACGGTTTGACCTATATTTACGGTATCGGTCTTCACAAATCTCGTCAAATTTTGGATGCTACCAAAATTTCTTACGATAAAAGAGTAAACGATCTAACCGAAGACGAAGCTGCGGCTATCCGCAAAGAGATCCAAGAGAACCACGTGGTGGAAGGCGACCTTAGAAAAAGCGTCGCTATGGACATCAAGGCTCTTATGGACCTAGGAAGCTACCGCGGTCTAAGACATAGAAAAGGTCTTCCGGTGCGCGGTCAAAAGACTAAAACAAACGCTAGAACTAGAAAAGGCAAGCGCAAAACAGTCGGCGCTGCAACGAAATAAGGATAAGCGATGGCAAAAAGAAAAGTAGTTAAAAAGAAAATTGTAAGAAAAAGTATCGCTAAAGGTATCGTTTATATAAGCGCAACTTTTAACAACACTATGGTAACGGTTACCGATGAGATGGGAAATGCTATCGCTTGGAGCAGTGCTGGCGGACTAGGCTTTAAAGGAAGTAAAAAGTCAACTCCTTATGCAGCCCAACAAGCGGTAGAAGATGCTCTAACAAAAGCAAAAGAGCACGGTATAAAAGAAGTAGGCATCAAAGTACAAGGTCCTGGCAGTGGTAGAGAGACCGCAGTCAAGAGCGTAGGCGCGGTAGAGGGTATAAAAGTAACGTTTTTAAAAGATATAACTCCGCTTCCGCATAATGGTTGCAGACCGCCGAAACGCCGCCGCGTATAATTAGAAATTTAGGAGAATTATTATGGCTAGATATAGAGGACCCGTTGAAAAATTAGAAAGAAGACTCGGCGTTAGTTTGGCGCTAAAGGGCGAGCGTCGCTTGGCAGGTAAGAGCGCGCTTGACAAAAGACCTTACGCTCCGGGACAACACGGACAAAGAAGAAGCAAGATAAGCGAATACGGCTTGCAGCTTCGCGAAAAACAAAAAGCTAAATTTATGTACGGCATTAGCGAGAAGCAATTCCGCCGCTTATTCCAAGAGGCTGCTCGCCGCGAAGGAAATACCGGTGCGCTTTTGGTGCAGCTTTTGGAGCAAAGACTAGATAACGTAGTTTACAGAATGGGCTTTGCGACAACTCGCCGCTTCGCTCGTCAGCTAGTTACTCACGGACATATTTTAGTAAACGGCAAGAGAGTAGATATTCCTTCTTATAGAGTTCAAGCTGGCGCTAAAGTAGAGGTTATCGAAAAATCTAAAAACAATCCGCAAATTGTTCGCGCGATCGATCTTACGGCACAAACCGGCATAGTAGCTTGGGTTGACGTAGAAAAAGATAAAAAATTCGGAATTTTCACAAGAACTCCGGAAAGGGAAGAAGTCGTCATTCCTGTCGAGGAAAGATTCATAGTAGAGCTTTATTCGAAATAATAAGGGGTATAACGATGAGAAAAATTACCACATCAGCTTATATGCCTACCGAAATTTCAGTAGAGAGTATAAGCGAGAATGTCGCCAGAATAACCGCGTATCCGTTTGAGACGGGCTATGCGGTCACTTTGGCTCATCCGCTAAGACGACTTTTATATAGCAGCACGGTTGGATTTGCGGCTACGGGCGTCAAGATAGAGGGCGTATCTCACGAATTTGATTCGATGAGAGGCATGCTCGAGGACGTAGCGCAGTTTATTATAAATTTAAAAAACATCCGCTTTAAGCTAAAAAACGAGTCTGAGCGCGAGGTGGTCGAGTATTCGTTTAAAGGTCCAAAAGAGATAAAAGCCGGTGATCTAAAAAGCGATGTCGTAGATATCGTAAATCCGGACGCCTATCTTGCGACCATAAACGAGGACGCGGAGCTTAAATTTTCCGTAATCATCCAAAAAGGTATCGGATACGTACCAAGCGAAGAGATAAGAGATAACACCGAAGAGGGCTATATAGCTCTTGACGCGTTCTTTACGCCCGTTAAAAAAGCCGTTTACGAGCTAGTAAATGTTCTAGTCGAGGACAATCCCGACTATGAGAAGATTATTTTCACGGTTACGACGGACGGACAAGTGGGCGCGATCGAGGCGTTTAAACACGCGATCGAGGCGATGTATCAGCAGATGTCGGTGTTTAAAGGCGTTTTAAATATCGACGTTTCGGCAGGCCTAAACGCTCAAACTTCTGGCAGCGAGCATGCGAAACTACTTCAAAGCGTAGAAGAGTTAAATTTGAGCGCCAGAAGCTTTAACTGCCTTGATAAAGCCGAGATTAGATTTATCGGTGAGCTTGCTTTGATGGATGAAAATGAGCTAAAAGAGCTTAAAAATTTAGGTAAAAAATCTCTCGAAGAGATTAAGGCTGTTATGCAAGAGATCGGATATCCGGTCGGCGGCGACCTAGGCGGCGGCAAAGAGCAACTTAAGAAAAAAATCGCCGACCTAAAATCACAAATGAGTGCAAAAGAGTAAAAGGAAGATAAATGAGACACGGTCACGGATACAGAAAACTAGGTAGGACGTCGGCTCACCGCTCGGCTCTACTTAAAAACTTAGCTATCGCTATCATCAAAAGCGAAAAGATAGAGACGACCTTGCCTAAGGCAAAAGAGTTAAGAAGCTATATCGAAAAGCTAATCACTAGAGCGAGAAAAGGCGACAGCAACGCTCACAGAGCGGTTTTTGCTAGCTTGCAGGATAAAGAAACTACGAACAAGCTAGTAACTGAACTTGCTCCAAAATTCGTAGGCAAAAACGGCGGATATACGCGCATCGTTAAGACTCGCGTTCGCCGAGGCGATGCTGCTGAGATGGCTTATATCGAGCTAATCAAAGAATAATTTTTAGAGAGCTTCGGCTCTCTTTTTCCTCTTAAATTTATCCACTTCAATTATCTTGAAACTTTCTCTAGTTTTTCATCTTAATTAAATTTATTTGCTCGCCTGCTGCATTGTTTGCAATTTTGAATACGGGCAGAAGATGCTAAAATTTGTGGCGACTTTTATTCTAAATTTTATGCAATTCTACGCATAAATTTACCTTCTAAAAGATTTGATTGCACGACAAGCCTAATGTACCGAATTTGTAGTATCTGAAAGTAGTTTGAGAATACACAACGACCGCGTATAACTATTTTGAGCTTTATATTGCACGCTGTATTCTTTTTATTATCGCCGTTTTTTACCCTCAACCATTACTAGTGTTTTTTAAATTTGCCCCATTCGCACGCAGAATCGCTTAAAGCTCCAAATTTATCTAGGTCAAAAATAGCGGCCAAAACGCCAAACTCATAGCGTATTTAAAATTTTATCTGCTATAATATCTCAAAAATTTAAAAGGTTAAAAATGATCCCATTTACCGACGAAGAGCTTCTAAAGCCCGTAAAAGCCAGCCTGCAAAAGGTTTTGCCGATGCTTGAAAACGACGGCGGAGGCATGGAGCTATTAGGCATCAAAAACGGCAAAATTTACGTCCGCCTTACCGGCCACTGCCACGGCTGCGCAGCTAGCTCGACCACCCTAAAATACGGCATCGAGCGCCAGCTTCGCATGGATATCCACCCCGAGCTAGAGGTTGTAAACATCCCTATCGGCGAGGAAATTAAATTTGATTGATTACAAAAAGGTGGGCATAAAAGCGTTTAATAAGGGCGAATTTGACGCTGCCGCGAGTTATTTCTCGCTCGCCTACGACAAAAAACCGGACAAAAAGCTGCTTTTTCTCATTATGCTTTGCTCGCTCGCCAAAACTCGCCGCGATGAGGCGATGACGCTTTTTGAGATATTTAAGCTAAAAGACAAGCTCGGTATGAGCCCGGACGAGCTAGAGGAAATTTTGGGCGCGCTCGAGGCGAAATTTAACGACGACGAGAGCCTTGAGGAGCAAAACGCCATCAGCTATGCCGACTTTATGGATGCGGTTAGGCGAGGCGGATTTAAAAGCACCTTCGAGGATATCATGTTTTCCACGCGCGTGATGATCGACAACCGTGACGATTTTCTCGAGTTTTTGCAAAATCTTATCAAAAACGACTTCATCGAAATGGGGCTAAACTACATCGAGACCGCGGCCGTGATGTTTGCCGGCGACGAACGGCTAAGCGCACTGGCTCGCGAAATCAACAAAAAGGCCGAAAGTGAAAATTTACGTTAAAGAGGGCTTCGTCACCGACAACTCGAACGAATGCGAAGCGGGTTGCTGTTTCGTAAAAACGGCGACGAACGCCAAATTTGAAGCCGCCGCCGAAGCAAAGGGCGCAAAAATTATAAATTTAGCCGAGTGCAAGCGGCTGCTAGGCGTCGACGAGAACATCAAAATCATCGGCATCACTGGCACTAACGGCAAGACTACGACCGCGGCGGCGATCTACGCCACGTTGCTAAATTTAGGCTACGGATGCGGCCTGTGCGGCACTCGCGGCGCCTTTATAAATGGCGAACGCATAGATGATAAGGCACTAACGACGAGCGAAATTTTACGCACGCTTAGCTACCTAAAGGCCGCTAGTGAGAGCGGCTGCGAGTATTTCGTTATGGAGGTTAGCTCGCATGCCATCTCTCAAAAACGTATCGAGAGCCTGGATTTCGCGATGAAAGTTTTTACGAATTTGACCCAGGACCACCTCGACTACCACGGCACGTTTGAAGAGTACGCGCGCGTAAAGAGCGAGTTTTTCGCAGATGACGCACCAAAGCTCATAAACGCCGACGACCGCGGCGGGATCAAATTTAATCCAGCAAACGCCCTAACTTACGCGCTTCATGCGGACGCGGACTTTGTGCCAGGCGAGTATTCGCTAGAAGGCGGCATCCGCGGGACGCTAAAGACTCCGCGCGGCCAGATGGAGCTAAGCTCAAATTTGCACGGCGAATTTAACCTCTATAACCTCATCGCGGCCGTCTCTTGCGTTGCGACGCTGACGGATAGGCCGCTAGAGCAGATCGCGCTCGCGGCGTCGAAATTTGACGGCGTCGAGGGGCGTATGGAGGTTGTGAGTCGCGAACCGCTTGTGATCGTGGACTTTGCGCATACGCCTGACGGCATCGAAAAGGTGCTAAACGCGCTGCGTCATCGCAAGATCGTCGCAGTTTTTGGCGCAGGCGGCGATAGAGACCGCACCAAACGCCCAAAAATGGGCGCGATAGCGCAAAAATATGCGCACAGACTCGTCGTCACCAGCGACAACCCCCGCAGCGAAGAGCCTGAAAGCATCATCGCCGAGATCTGCGACGGCCTAGAGATGAACGAGCGCGTAAAATGCATATCAAACCGCAAAGAGGCGATAAAATACGCGCTTGAAAGCCTCGCACGGGATGAAATTTTGGTGATTTTAGGCAAGGGCGACGAAACATATCAGGAGATCAAGGGCGTAAAATATCCGTTTAGTGACAAAGAGGTCGTGCGCGAACTTTTGGACGGACGCGCCTAAATTTACGGACAAAACGGCGACGAAGCAAGGGTAAATTTGAGTAAAATTTGCCTTTGTTTGCGCCTAAATTTTTATTTTTACCACCAAACGGCGTCAAATTTATCGCAGCTTTTATCGCTCGCGCAAATGCCTCTAAAATCAAATTTAATCACAAATTTAACTCCGAATTTTATCGCGGCAAGCAAGCAAAAACGAATCGCCGCGGCTATATAAAGTTGCTTTTTGCGGCTAAATTTATAGTATAATTTTCTCAAAAAAACACAAAGGACGACCGATGAAAATCGAAATTTTATCAAGCAAAATCCACCGCGCGCGCGTGACGGATGCCAACCTAAACTACGTAGGCTCAGTCACGATCGGACCCGAGCTCATCGAGGCTGCGGGGCTTTGCGAGTACCAAAAAGTCGAGATCCTAAACGTCAATAACGGCGAGCGCTTCGCTACTTACGTGATCCGCGGCGAGAAAAAGGGCGAGATATGCCTAAACGGCGCGGCCGCGCGCAAAGTCTGCGTCGGCGACGTCGTCATCATCGTTGCTTACGCGCTTCTTAGCGCCAAAAAAGCAAGAGATTTCGAACCAAAAATCGTGCAGGTAAACGAGCGAAACGAGATCGTCAAATAATTTACGCCCAAATTTGCCGTTTTTGCGGCGGAGCGTTTAAATTTACGTTTTGTGGCGACGAGTCAAATTTGGGGTAAAATCTAAACAAGCGAGCGCAACGGTCATTTGCGAACGGGCGAAGGGCGAACGCGCCAAGTATCAATTTATTTAAATTTTCCGCCGTTTGGCGTTAAATTTTACGCGGTCGGTAAAATTTGGCGAAAATGGGCAAAATTTTGCGCCTGAATTTAAAAGGATTCGCAAAATGATAGCGATTTATTTCAGCTCCACGGGCAATACGAAGCATTGCGTGGAGAGATTTATAGAGCGTCTGGGCGGCGATATCCCGGCGGTTTCGATCGAGGATGAGGCCTGCGGCGAGCTGCTAAAGTGCCATGGCGACATCATCCTTGCCTATCCCGTTTACTTTAGCGACCTGCCGCAGATCGTGCGCGAGTTTATTTGCGAAAACAGCGCGAATTTTCGCGGCAAAAACGTCTTTATCATCGCTACGATGGAGATTTTTAGCGGCGACGGAACGGGCTGTGCGGCCAGGATACTAAGCGAGCGGGAGCGAAGATAACGGGCGGCGTGCACGTGAAAATGCCGGCATTTATCCTCGACGTGGCGATTTTTAGCTATTCGGCGCAGAAAAACTAGCGCGTGATCAAGGGGGGGGGCAAACGCCAAGCTAGAGCGCGCCTTGGAGGCATTTGCCGCGGGTAAGCCGCCGCAAGAGGGGCTAGGCGTGCTATGCCGCATCGCCGGGCTTTTGAGGCAGCGGCTCTGGATGAAAATTTGGGACAAAACGCCGTTTGCCAGGCGCAAACCGAGCCTTGATACGGCGCGCTGTAACGGGTGCGGAGAGTGCGCGAGATCCTGCCCGATGCAAAATATAAAAATCACGCACGGCAAGGCGAGATTTGGCGAGCGCTGCACGCTTTGCTACAGATGCGTAAACAAATGCAGGCAAAAAGCGATAACGATCCTCGGCAAGGCGGAAAATCTGGAAAAATCGGTCGCGGCGGAGTTTAAAGATGTCTGACGCGCGTTCACGCGGGCGATCTTGATTTAGCTTATTTTATCGCTTTTAAGCTCGTCAAAAGACTTCAAATTTAGCTAGCGCTACCTTAAATGCTCTTTCAGTTCCGCTTTACTTCGCCTATTATTTCGGGCAAATTTCTCAAATTTACAGAAAATCCGCGCTAAAAACCCCGCAAACGCGTATGCGCTAAACTAAAATAGATCAAAACGCGCGCAGATTATTAAAATAAAATTTTACCCTCAAATTTGACGGCTTTTCGGGGCTTAAATTTACATGTCCATGCTCGTATCCGCCGCAAATTTCAAGGCGGGAACGAAACTTGCATTGCAGGCTTTAAATAAAGTAAATTTAGCTTAAATTGGCTAAAATAACGCGAAATTTGAAAGGATGTTTATGTTTGAGGGGATCGATTTTTCAAAAATGGGACAGATGCTCGAGGAGGCGCAAAAAAAGGTGCAAGAAATCGAGCAGGAGAGCCAAAAACGCGAATTTAGCGTAAAAAGCGGCGGCGGGCTCATTAGCGTCAGAGCAAACGGCAAGGGCGAGGTGCTCGATATCAGCATTGACGACAGCTTGCTAGAGGACAAGGAGAGCTTGCAGATCTTGCTCATCAGTGCCGTAAACGACGTGCTAAAGATGATCGAGGACGACCGTAAAAACGCCGCGTCAAGGATGCTAGGCGGGTTTGCCGGCATGGGGCTAGGGCAATGAAACGCGCAACTTTCTCGCGCCGTTTGGACGCGGTTTTGGGGCTCGCGCGGTTAAATTTCGGCGGCTTACAGAGCGTTTCGCAAAAGAGCGATACGACCGCACGTTTAAGCATAAATTTGAACTCAAATTTAGCCCGCAAATTTTGCTCTCCCGTTTTTGCGGTTTTTATGATTTGCGCATTTACCGCGTCGCTTAGAGCCGAGCCGCGCCAGACGCAGGACGATTTTAACGCTTGCTTTGAGAAAAATCTGCCCGCCATGGTAAACGTCGCGGGCAACGGCGGTATAGCGATCACGCCAAATTTAATCGCCGTGCCAAAAGGCGAAACTCCCGTGAAAAACTACGTCAAATTTGACCCGTATCTGGGCCTCTATCTGGTCGCCTCGGACGCCAAACTCGAGCCTGTAAAGATGGCCGACGATAACGCGACGAAAAAAAGCGACTGGGTCAGCGTCACGCACGATCTAAACGCGACCGTCTACGGCCATGTAAAGGCGCAGGCGCAGGCTCTAGGCGAGCTGGACGTGCTCACGTTTGACGTAAACGGCACGGGCGCCGTATTAAATCCATGCTGCAAGCTACGCGGTATCGCCGTGGGCGGGGATAAATTCGTCCCGAGCCGCTATCTAAGGCACTTTGCGGCGTATAAAGACGTGTACTACGGCGACGTGGGCGCGGTTTTTGAGGGGCGAGACGGCAAACTCTACGTAAAAAGCGTCGATCCGCTCGGACGCGGCGCGGCGCTGATGACAGGGGACGAAATTTTGAGCGTAAACGGCGAGAAATTTGAGAGCTTGCGCGAGCTAAACGAGAGGATTTTGTTCGCCAAAAAGGGCGAGCGGCTCAAATTTGAGATCAAGCGCGGCGACGAGGTTTTGAGATTTGGCGTAGCAGTCTCGGACGACGCGGCCAAAAAAGAGCAAAAAGTGCCGACGAAAACGGATAAAAAGACCGCCTCTAGCGACGCAAAACCTCAGTCCATACCGCAAAGCAGCGATGCCGCGAGCGTGCAAAAGCTCTACGGCATGACATTTGACGAGAAGCTAACGGTAAAAAGCGTCGATGCAGGCTCGGGTGCGGCGAAATTCGGCGTCAGAGTCGGCGACAAGCTGATACAGGTAGGGCAAAAAACGGTCTCAAGTCGCAAAGAAGCGCTAGGCCTGCTTGCTAAAGGCGGCGGTCAAAATTTGCTTTTTAGACGTAACGGCTTTGACTTTTTTTACAACGCGCGGTAGTCGCAGGCGGCAAATTTGACGCCTTTGCAGGTTAAATTTGAGAAATTTAGCCTGCTCCCGGCCAGTCGGCAAAAATAAAACGGAGAATAGATGCAAAATCAAAATTTAGCGGTAAAATCAAAATCTACTAGCAACGGTCAAATTTGCGTTCAAAATGCGGCGAGAGTGTTAAATTTGAGCGAGTCGCGGGCGCTGCCAAAGGATCAAATTTTAGCTCGTAGTTCGCGCGCGAGCTCGTCCCAAAATCGGTCTCAAATTTTAAACGCGAACAAAGCCAAAACTAGCTCCGAAAATCCGACGCAAAGCCCGAAAAATAGAGCAAATTTGATCTCGTTAAACGCGGCCAAGAGCTCATCGTTTACCTCCGGCTCAAATTTGCAACAAACAGCGCCCAGCGCCGCCGATCAGGACGCGCTTTTAGCCGAGTTTAAGGCATTTTTGAGTGCGAATTTGCCAAGCAACCCTAGCTTTCATCCGTGCTTTGACGAGGCGCTTTCATATACGCTAAAATCGGGCGGCAAGCATTTTCGCGCTATGCTGGTCGCGGGCGTCGTAGCGGCAGTGTGTCCCGAGCGCAAAGAGGCGGCGTTTCACGTCGCGCTGGCATTTGAGACGATGCACAGCTACTCGCTCATCCACGACGATCTGCCCGCGATGGACGACTCGGATCTGCGCCGCGGACAGCCTAGCCTGCACGTCAAATTTGACGAAGTAACGGCGATTTTAGCGGGCGACGCGCTAAACACCCACGCCTTTTATCAGATAGCAAGGGCTCCGCTAGACGCGGACGCGCGCATAAAATGCGTCGAGATCCTAAGCCGCAACGCAGGCATCTACGGCATGGCGCTGGGGCAGGCGGTGGATTGCTATTTCGAAAATCAAAAGCTAGGGCTTGAGGAGCTAAAATTTCTGCACATCCACAAGACCGCGCGCCTCATCGCGGCGAGCTTGCAGGCAGGTTGCGTCGTGGCTGGACTAGACGAGGCGGAGGCTGCGCGCATATACGATATCGGGCTTGATCTGGGGCTAGCGTTTCAGATCGCAGACGACATCATTGATGCGACGCAAAGCGCAGAAACGGCGGGCAAGCCGACGCATAACGACGGCGCGAAAAACTCCTTTACCAACCTGCTTGGCGTTGAGGGCGCGGTGCAGGCTAAAAACGAACTCATCGCAAAGATAGAGCGCGAGCTAGGCGGCGTGCATGCGGGTATCCGCGCTATCGTGACGGGCCTCATAGACAAGCATTTGCGGTAAATTCGGCTTAAATTTGCGTTTGAGTCGGTTAAATTTGAGCCGTTAAATTTGCCGTCAAATTTCGCAAATTTTATCCATAACTACAAAACTATATCCGCTCGGTATAAATAAACCATCTCGCAAACCGTGCCGATGTCGCCGTAAATTCGGCAAAATTCGGCGTCCTTTTTATGCTATAATCTTTTAAATTTATCAAAAGGAGAGATAATGAAAAAAATAGCCTTATCGCTTGCGCTTTTGTGTGCGGCGGCGTTTGCCAAAGAGTACGACTACATGCTAGCTAGCACCGCGCAAAAGACTTTTGAGGAGCCGACTTCTAGCTACGAGACCAAGCAAAGCTACGACGCCAAGGCTCGCCGCCTAGAGCTAATTAGCAGCTCCGAGCTCGCAGACGGGCTAAAGGGCAAACACAAAGAGATCAGCTACTATAACAAAGCCGGCAAGATGACGAAATATGAAGCCTTTAGCTATGATTTTACCGCGAAAAAATGGATCAAAGTAACCGAATACAAAGCCGATTATAAAAAAGGCGTCCTCACGCAGGAGTCTAGTTCGTTTATCCGCGGTATGCCTGAAAATGCTAGCAAAACTATCATAAAGTACCTAAAAAACGCTAGCGAGGAGATCAGATACGAGCTGGTAAAAGGCAAATGGCGAAAAACCGCGCTAACCAAAACCGTCGAGAACGCATACGGCGAGAACGAGCTCATCGTGCTTAGCGTCTGGGACGGCAAAAGATGGCAGCCTAAGTCAAAAACGCAGCTACTCTACGGAGCGGACGGACAGGCGCGCGGCTATGAGAGCTGGGATTACGAAAACGGCGCATGGCAAAACCGCGAAAGAGGCATGGTTGCGGGCGACGTGAAGGGCAAATACGAGCAGGTAAGAAGCGTATTTGAGGGCGGAGCGTGGCGCTACGCCGAGATGTCTAAGCACGATTATGACGCTTCTAGCGGCAAAGACGTGACGATAAACCTCATCTGGAACGCCGAACAAAACGCATGGGAAAACAACAGCAAAAGCGTCTCGGTCGTAGAGGGCGCGGACTTTGAGACGGCGGCGTTTTTGTGGGATAAAGAGCGCAAAGAGTGGACGCAAGAATACTCCAACCGCAGCATCTACGACAAGAGCGGCGAGCGTCTGCTAACGCAGCGATACGACACGATGGACGGCAGCGAGAAGTTCGTCTACGGCTACAACGAGCGCGGCGATAACGTGAGCGTGGATGTCTACGAGCTAGCTAGCGACGAAAACGGCAAAAGATGGGTGCAAAATAAGCGCCTGGAGACGACCTTTGATCCGCATATACTAGCCGACGACGTCGGACACGGCGGCTCGCTGATGTCCTTTGAGATGCCTAGCAGATACGCGGTGAAGAGCTTTAAGCAATTCGTCGCAACAGACGGTAAATTTAAACTCGCTTCAGAGCAGACGTGGAAGTATAAAAAGGTCAAATGATATTTTGTTAGCGACCGCGAGCGGCCTAACTGCGGTAAATTTGACGCGGCGAGTCGATCTTGTTTTCGGTTTACGCCGCTAAATTTGACGGGCGTCCAAACATAAATTTAGCTCGTCAAATTTTGCTTTCGCGTCAAATTTGATGCCGTTTGGCGGCTAAATTTACGCACTGCTCGCGGTCAAATTTAAAAGGAGCGTCCATGAGGCGTTTTTGGACGGTAGCGATTTTTGCGGCGATTTGGACGGTGCCGTTATCTGCGGCGGGCGAAATTTGCCTAAAAAAGACGAGCTATAAAACGCAGGGCGACGCCGTGCCGCGCTACGAATACGAATCTAGTCAAATTTACGACGCGAAGACTCGCGTGCTAGAAAAAATCTACGACGAAATCAACGACGACGGCAGGCGCAGGACGAAAAGCGCGGTCAAATTTGACGAAAGAGGCGAACGAGAAATCGGCAGAACCGAATACGAGTGGGACTTTGGCGCCGACAAATGGCGCAAAGTGGGGCTCTCAAGAATCGAAAGAACAAAGGACGGCGCGTTTGTTTACGTCAGTGTCCAGGGTCAAAACGGCAAACTAAACCAAGGTCAAAAAATCGTCGAAAAGCGAACGGGCGCGACGGAAATCTCTCAAAATTTCACCCTAAAAAACGGTAAATGGACGCCAAATTATCTAACCAAAAGACTTTATGACGAAAACCACAAAACCGCGCTTATAGCGACCTTTGAGTGGAGCGCCAAAGCCAAAAAATGGACTCCGTACGAAAAATCTATATACCGCTATAACGGCGACGTTTACGCGAGCTCCGAAGGCTTTAAATGGCGCGGCAAATGGGTGCCGCAGACAAAGCACGCGGCCTTTACGGCTGCGGACGGAGCGCGCACCGAGATAAATTTTACGTGGAAAGAGGATGCGTGGCGGCCACAGGAGAGGACGGTGCAAAAAATAGAGCCCGAATTTAGGCGCTTTACCGATCTTAGATGTCGCTGGGACGCCGCAAAGAGCGAGTGGAACGGTTGCTATAAAAACGTGCGCGAGGAGACCGAGCAAGGTCGGCAAAAGTACTCCGCATCATCGTTTTGGCAGGGGGGAGTCGCAGCACTGGGAGATAGTGTTTGAAAACGAGCTTAGCTACGACGCGCGCGGTAACTTGATAAAAAATCGCGAGACGTCAGACGGCGAACGGCGCGAGTACGTCTACGTCTATGACGAAGTGGGAAATAACGTATCCTCAGCGCTTCGCGAGCCAGATGAGAGCGGCAAATGGCGCGAAACGCAAAAGACGATAAACGCCTTTGAGCGGGATATCTTAGCGCGCGACGTCATGGATCGCGGCTTCATCGGCGACTACGTAGCCGCAGGCGAAAACGCGATCAAAAGCAGCAAGCAGTACTTTTTAGACGGCGACGAGTTTAAGTTAAGCGAGACGCTCGAGTGGTTTTACGGCAAGTGCGAGCCGTCTCGCGAGTGAGCCGTGTATCGTTCAAATTTCGCGCGACGATCGATGATGTTTGGCTGCGAGGCGGACGAGCGAGTGCGCGAATTTGCCGCTAAATTTGACGGCCTGGAGTACGAAAGCGAGTTTGAGCGGGTCTGCTATTTGCTGGGCACCGACGTTTTTATCGAGGCTGCGAGCGAGGAGAGCTTAAATGAAGATGCCTTACGCGCTCAAATTCCAAACGAAAAGGCTTTGGACGCTGATGGTGGCACGACGTTTTTAAGCCTGCGCGAGTGGGACGGCAAGGGGCATTCGCGCGAGCGATGAAATTTTACGCGTAATGAGCGAGGACGCGGAGGCGGAGCGGCGTATCTGCTCCTTAGCCCGAAACACACCGCCGCAGAGGAGTTGCGAGGCGCCTTTTCGGACAAGTCTCCGCAGGAGCTTGCGAGCATTACCGAAAGTCTCGAAACCAAATACGGCTGTAAAGATCAAATGCTCTGCTACGTCGTTTACTATTTTACGCCTAAGGGCAAAGATAGGATGCGAGCGGACTTCGGCGTCTAAATTTGACGTGTGGCGGATGATGGTTTTTAAATAAAATTTAGGAGAAATATGCGAAATTTAGAGCAAATTTTAGCGTCGCTAGACGAGAGCGCGCAAAAGGTTTTGGTTTTAGGATGCGCAAAACACCCGGTTTGGGACGATGCGGACGAGGTTTTTGCAAAGGCAGTGGAGCAAATTTTAGATAAAAGCCTAGGTCTGCAAAAGGGTGTGGACTATAGCAAAACGCCTAAATTTTATTGCGCCGAGCCGCTTGCGTTTATCGGCGTGCATGCGCAGATGATCGGGCGAAAAAGCATAGGGTTTTTGCTCACGAGTCGGCATCTTTTGGTTAAATTTGACGCGTCGGTTACAAATGCCGATGAGGTGGCGACTGCGTTTAGGCTCGGTAAGTATCTGCAAAACGAGCTAGAAAATCTCGCGTGGCAAGAGCTACAAAAATGCGAATTTGAAATCGACGGCGAAGTGAAATCAGCTATGAAAAAGGCGCTAAAAGCCGTTTTAAACGCTATTTTCGAGAGCAGAGTTCAAAACGACGAGGCTAAAATTTCGGATAAACTTTTAGAGCTCGGCCTTGGCGAAGCGCTAAAAACGCCGCTTGACGAGACGAAGCTGCTATCAAAATCCCTTAGCGTCTTTAAGCCCGTCTCGCCGATGCTTCACAGCCTTGATCGCTCGCTTTTTGGTAAGCCTTACGGCGTGATACTAGACGAGCGCGGACTAATTAGCCGCGAACTGATGGAAGAGCCCGTTTTTAGCTCGTGGGACGAGATCAGGGGCGCACAAATCGAAGTAAAAGAGGATGCCGTAATAATCGGCGAAAAAGAGCATAAGATACCTTTTGAGCTAAAAAATAAAAAGGAAAATTTCGCCGAGTTTTTAAAATTTACAGCGGCGTTAAAAGCGTAAAATTTAAGCCGAATTTTCGTATAATCGCATAAAAACTAAGGAGAAAAAATGCTAAAAAAGATGGCGGATACGATAAGGTTTTTATGCGCGGATATGGTGCAGCAGGCAAACAGCGGGCATCCTGGCGCGCCGATGGGGCTAGCGGACGTCATGGTCGTGCTGGCTAAATTTCTAAATCACAATCCTAAAAATCCAAACTGGCTAAACCGCGATAGGCTCGTGTTTAGCGGCGGTCACGCAAGCTCGCTCGTGTATAGCTTTTTGCATCTTAGCGGCTATGATCTTAGTCTTGATGATCTAAAAAAATTCCGCCAGCTAGGCTCTAAAACCCCGGGCCATCCGGAGATCCACACTAAAGGCGTCGAGGTCGCGACCGGACCTCTAGGGCAGGGCGTAGCAAACGCGGTGGGCTTTGCTATGGCGGCAAAATACGCGGCTAATCTGCTAAATGAACCTGAAAACGCCATCATCGATCATAAAATTTACTGCCTTTGCGGCGATGGAGACTTGCAGGAGGGCATCAGCTACGAGGCCTGTGCGGTCGCGGGCAACCTGCGCCTAGACAACCTCGTGCTGATCTACGACTCCAACAACATCACGATCGAGGGTGATACGAGCATAGCTTGGAGCGAGGACGTGAAGGCGAGGTTTGAGGCGCAGGGCTGGGACGTCGCTCGCATCGACGGCCACGACTACGATCAGATCGAGTTTGCGCTCGAGCAAGCCGCCGAAAAGGAGCGCCCGTATCTCATCATCGCAAACACTCGCATCGCAAAGGGCGCGGGCGAGCTAGAGGGCAGCCACCACAGCCACGGCGCGCCGCTTGGCGAGGAGATCATAAAGGCCGCTAAAATCGCGGCGGGCTTTGACCCAGAGCGCAAATTTGCTATTGGCGAGGACGTGCTGATTCGCTTCCGTGCCGCGATAGAAAAGGGCGACCTAGCCGAAGCTCAGTGGAACAAAAAGGTAGAAAATCTAAGCGGTGAAAGCAAAAATATGCTAAACGCACTGCTAAATCCGGATTTTAGCAAGATAAATTTCCCTGATTTTAGCGGCAAAAAGCTAGCCACGCGCGATAGCAACGGCATCATCATGAACGAGATCGCGCGCGCACTACCGGGCTTTATCGGCGGTAGCGCGGATCTGGCGCCGTCAAACAAAACCGAGCTAAAAGGTATGGGCGACTTCCCTAACGGACGCAACATCCACTACGGCATCCGCGAGCACGCTATGGCCGCGATAAATAACGCAATCGCCAGATATGGCCTTTTCCTGCCGTTTAGCGCGACGTTTTTTATATTTAGCGACTACCTCAAACCGGCTGCGCGCATTGCTTCGCTGATGAGCGTTAGGCACTTTTTTATCTTTACGCACGACAGCATCGGCGTGGGCGAGGACGGCCCGACGCATCAGCCTATCGAGCAGCTTAGCACGCTTCGCGCGATGCCGAACTTTTACACTTTCCGCCCGGCCGACGGCAACGAAAACGCGCTTTGCTGGAAGGCGGCGTTAAATTTACGCGCTCCAAGCGCCTTCGTGCTAAGTCGCCAAGGCCTAGCTCCGCTTGAAAAAGGCGAATTTGGCGGCGTAGAAAACGGCGCGTATCTGCTAAAACACGCGCAAAACGCCAAAATCACGCTAATAGCTAGCGGCAGCGAAGTGGAACTTTGCGTTAAAGCGGCTGAAATTTTAGCCGCTCGCGGTATCGGCGCAAACGTCGTATCCGCGCCGTGCTTTGACCTGCTTTGCGAGCAGCCGCGCGAGTACGTGGATAAAATTTTAGATCCGCAAACCAAAATCATCGCCGTCGAAGCCGCAAGCGCGCTAGAGTGGTATAAATTCGCGGGTGAAATTTACTCGATGAAGAGCTTTGGCGAGAGCGGTAAGGCGGGCGCATTGTTCGAATACTTCGGCTTCACGCCTGAAAAGATCGTGGAATTTGCGCAGGAAACGGCGAAGTAAATTTAGCCTCTTGAATTTGACGGTTTTGGCTTAGGCTGGAGGCGTCAAATTTGAGGGCAAGACGGCTGTTTCGGGCGCAAATTTAATGACTCTTGACGGGCGAGGCCCGCATCAAATTTACGCGGTTTGCTCGCGGTAAAATCAAAATTATAAAAAGGGAAAGATTGCAAAAATATAGGCAAAAGTCAGGGCGATTCGCCGACGAAAATTCTATCTTAAATTTGGCTCGCGGTGCGGTTAAATTTGACGCGCAAAAAGGTGAAAATGAGCAAATTTACGCTCAAGATAAAATCAAATTTAGCGCGCAAAATCAGCTCAAATTTAATCCAAAGGCCGCGTGATGGAGCTTTCGCATATCATCGTTTTAGCCCTAGTTCAGGGCATTAGCGAGTTTTTGCCGATCTCTAGCTCGGCGCATCTCGTGCTGGTACCAAAGCTGCTTGGCTGGGCAGATCAGGGGCTTGCCTTTGACGTGGCCGTTCACGTAGGCACGCTCGCGGCGATACTTTTTTATTTCAAGGACAGGCTTGCAGGGCTCGTGCGCGATTTTTTCGCGTCTATCGCGCGGCGCGAGAAGGTCGGCGACAGCACGCTCGTGTGGTCGGTCGGCTTTGCGACCGTGCCGGTGGGGCTTTTTGGCCTAGCGTTTAACGACGCCATCGAGCAGTACGCTAGAAACGGGCTCGTGATCGCGGCGATGACGATAATTTTCGGTATCGCGCTCTACGTCGCGGACAAAAAAACAGGCCTAAAAACCGAATACGAAATGACGATTAAGCTCGCTCTTATCGTGGGTTTAGCGCAGGCGATCGCGCTGATACCCGGCGTTTCGCGCTCAGGAGTGACGATGACGGCGGCGCTGATGCTTGGCTTTAGCCACAAAGCAAGCGCGAATTTCTCGTTTTTGCTCTCGATCCCTGTGATCGTGCTAGCAGGCGGGCTCGAGGCGGTGAAACTAATAAAAACCCCAGACGCGCTGCCTTGGAGCGACCTTGCTATCGGCGCGGCGGTTAGCGGCCTTAGCGCGTATCTGTGCGTGCGGCTGTTTATGGCGCTGATCGCGCGCGCGAGCATGCTGCCGTTTGTGATTTACCGTATGATTTTGGGCGTGTTTTTGTTTGCGATGTTTTTATAAAGACAGCCAAATTTGGGCTCAATTTGAGGTTTGCGACCCAAATTTGCTTTATAAATTTAAACGCAAATTTTACTAAGACGGATCAAAATTTAGCTTTTATAAAACCTCTCTTATCCTTTTGTTTCTACTTTCCATGCTATCTTCCTCGCTAAACATCCTGTGTTTGCTATGTTCAAAAGGCGGCAGGTCTTTAACGAAATCATAAATTTCCTCAAAGCTTAAAATCTTGCCGTGCAGGTCGTAGCCGACGTTTAGCGCCTTGCCTTTTATGTTTGCGATATTTGCGTGGATGTGGCCGTAGAGCTGGATAGAGCCGTGGTGACCTGCGTTCCACTCGGCTAGCGGATAGTGAAAGAGTACGAGTCGAAATTTATCCTGTCCGTGCTGTACGGTGATCTCTTTGTATTCGCAAATTTCCTCAAACAGCGCGTTGCTGTCTTGTTTTTTCATAGCTAGTAGCTCGTCTTTGTGCTTTTTTATCGCTTCGTCGTGATTGCCTAGCACTATGACGTGCTTGCCGTTTAGCTTGCTAAAGATTGATATACTGGTCTGCATATCCTTGTGAAAGCTTAGATCGCCTATATTATAGACCGTGTCGCAGGGATTTACTCTCTCGTTCCAGAGGCGAATGAGCGCCCTATCCATCTCCTCTACGCTAGAAAAAGGCCTAAAGCACGGATGAAATTTCATGATGTTGCTATGTCCGAAATGCAAATCGGAGGTAAAATAAATCATTTTTGCTCCCTTAAATCCGCTTCAAATTTCTCGCCGCTTTTTATTTCCATGATAACTAGGCGCTTGAAAAACACGGCTCCTACGTCCATAGAAAATACGTTATTTTCGCGCCTGGTTATCCTATTTTCTTCGCTAGCGACATGCCCGTGAAATATCCTCTTGCCCGTATTATTGCCCTCCCAAAAGGGCTCGATACTCCATAGCACGTAGTCCTCGTCCTGCTCCTCTTCGCTTTTGCCGCCGTCAAAAGCTGCATGGACGAATATGCTTTTTTCAGAGCTTACTACGTGGGGCATATCGCTTATAAAATCCTTGAGCCACGAGAGCGCGAAACTGTTTAAATTTCGCTTGTAGATCGATCTTTTTGTTTTATCGCCGCCGTTTCTAAGCCAAATTTGATGATCTAGCGCGTCGCCGCCGAAATACCCGTCCATCATCATTTTCTCGTGATTTCCCAGTACGTGGATCAGCGCGTATCCGTTTCTAACTAGCTCGGCGTACTTTTTATAAAGTCCGATCGTATCCTCGCCGCGGTCGCAGCTGTCGCCCAGGATGATTATCAGATCTTTTTTGCTCAAATTTATCTTTTTAAGCATCAGGTTAAAAAGCCCGAGACTGCCGTGCAGATCGCCGAATACGAAAATCCGCGCGTAATCATCTTCGTTTATATGTTTTATCTTTATCATTTTTTGTTCTTGATTTTTAAATTTGCGGAAAATTTTTGGGTTAAGTTTTATAAGATTATGGCAGATGGGAAGGGATTCGAACCCTCGAAAGCTTGCACTTTACACGCGTTCCAGGCGTGCTCCTTCAACCGCTCGGACACCCATCTATGAGGCCTGGATTATAGCTAAAATTTAATAAGCGCAAACTTATATTTGAGCTCGATCGCGCTTTACGACGGCGTCAAATTTAGCGCGCATAGCGTTTTAGCGTCATAAAGGTGCGGGTTAGGACGCAAAACAGTCAAATTCGCCGCCAAATTTAGCTGAAATATGAGCAAATTTACCCGCGTTTACCTAGAGCAAAAACAAACATCCTGCACGCCTCGCGAAACGGTTTTATATAGCTCAGCATACGCGCGATAAACCCCCAGCGATCCTTGTACATATCTGTCATAGTGCCGATTTCTAGGCACTTTATGCGGTCTTTATCCCACGCTTCGACCTCGTCCGCGCCCTCTACGCTCATCTTAAATTTAACGTCTCCTTTCATAAATTTAAGCACGTCGTGCTTGCGCGCGTTTGACCTTGCGGCAAATTTGTTTATCAAATCGGTGAGCAAAAGTCCCTCGAACCGCTCGCTCAAATTTAACACGAACTCGCGAAATACCGCCTTTTCAAAATACATCGCCACGCCCTCTAGCACGAAAATGAACTTCGCGCCCGCGTGTTTTTTGGCTAACTCGTCCATCCACGCGGTTTCTAGCATCGAGCACGCTAGGCTGTAGTTTCGCGGCGCTTTGGGTACGAGTTTGTCGCGAAGGGCTATGACGTCCGGCAAATCAAGGTCGTAAAAGGTTGCCTCTGGGCAGAGTGGAGCTAGTCTAAGAGGCCTGGTATCAAGCCCGGCACCGACCTGAACGATGACGGCGGCCGGATGCTCGCGCGTAAATTTAAGTATGCAGTCGTCAAAAAACCTCGCGCGTATCACCGTACCGATCCTGCTTAGCGTCGAGCGGTCAAATTTGGCGAAATCATAATCTATCCTGCTCACGACGTCGCCTGAAAATTCGTCTTTTAGTATGGGGTGGGCTTTTTCGTTTTCCTTGCTTCTAAAGTATAAATTTATAAGTAGCGTTTCTGAGACGATATCCTTAAACGCGATCTTTTCCATCTAGTTTTTCCTTTTTATTTTGATAATCTTTATAGAAATTGTAGTGCAAACGGCTTTAAAATTTTATAAAATTTAGCGTTTAACTCGCCGTTAATGCAATGTCGTTTATAATACGGCTTTTAAAAACGAAAAAAGGCAAAAAATGAAAAAAATCCTCATCATCGCAGGCTCATGCAGCAACGGCGGCGCGGGACTGCAAGCCGATATCAAGGCATGCGCGCACTTTGGCTGCTATAGCGCGACTGCGGTCACGGCGCTAACGGCCGAAAATACGGACAAGATCAAAAATATCGTCTCGCTTGATCCGTCCTTTATCGCCGATCAGCTCGAGATGCTCTCGGCGGAGTTTAGCTTCGATGCCGTTAAAATCGGCATGCTCTTTAACGAGCCTATCATGGACGTCGTGCAGAGCTTTTTAGAAAAAAACTCCGCTCCCGTGGTGCTAGATCCCGTCTGCGTCTCGAAAATGGGGCATAAACTCATCAAAGATAGCGCCATCGAGCGACTAAAAGAACTAATGAAATTTGCCGCCGTCGCGACGCCGAACCTGCGCGAAGCGGACGTGCTTTTCGGCGATGATTTTACGAATTTGCCGTGCGACGTGATCGTGAAAAAGCACATCGTCGCGGGCAAAAGCATCGACACGCTCTACCGCAAGGACGGCAGCGTGCAAAACTTTGAGACGCCGCTAGCCGACCCGCTGGTTATCATAGGTGCCGGATGCACGTTTTCTAGCTCGCTAGCCTGCCTACTCGCGCGCGGCGAGAGCCTAGAGGGCGCCATCCAACAAGGCAAAGAGTACATCTATAACGCCATAATCACCGGCATCGACACGAATCTAGGCGTAAGAAAACTGCTGAATCACGGGGTTAAATTTTAAATTTGGCGTGCATGACGCCGTAAATTAGAGTAAGAACAAAAGAATTTGCGAGGATTTATGAGTATAAGCCACAAAGCGTCTTTTATTATTATTTTTCTAATCGCGGCGACGGCCGTCTACTTAAATTTATACGATGGACGGGAGCTGGCGCGAAACTACGAAAAAAATCGTATCGAGATTTTAGCATTGCGCGATTTTGCGCGCGAGATTAGGCCTCAAGGAGTTTGGTTTGACCTGCGCTTGGACGGAACCCGGGTTGAGACGTTTAGCGCCGTGAATGCCGATAAAAATCAAACCGCGAGCTTTATCCGCGTAGATGAGCGAACGAGCGTGCAGGAGCCTCTGCGGATACTGGGCTGGGACGAGCAGACTTTCGGCGAACTAAAAAACAAACTAAAAAGCGCAAACGTCATAGGCGTAAGAATCTGGGGCAACGAGGCGTTTGGAGGCGAGCGCAAGACGACGATTTATTATCGGAGTGATAGCTTTGGGGGCGCTTATTACGAGATTTTTGACGACGCTTCGGACGAGATACTGCGAGGTGACAAAGAGGCGGGCTGCGACGATAGATTTCATTCAGACGGCGTAGCTTTGATTTATGGCGGCGGGGCTACCGTTGATTTTATGTGCGTAAGCAAAGACGGCAAAAATATAAAACGTAGATAAAAATCTAAATTTTAAGATTTACGCTTTAAATTTAGGTTTGGTTTGGCGGCTAAATTTGGTCCTAAACAAGGAGAGATAAATTTGCGGGCGGTTTTCTCGGCCTACTCGTTAAATTTGGATACGGATAACGGCGGTAAATTTGACTGTTTATGCTGATTGCTATTAATCAATTGCATCCCACGGTATTATACGAGCTATTTGGCTTCTTAGCTCGTCGGCTTGATCTTGCGTTAAACTTTCCACCGCATAAACTCTATATAAAAAATATTTTCTCTTTTTTGCTATCCATACTTGATTGGGGGCAAATGGAAAATAATAGGTACGGCAAAAAGCCAAATCCTCGCTTTTTATAACCGTATCTCCGAAAATATATCTGTTTATGACGATCCTGTCTCTGTAAATTTCAATGTAGTTAAAAAATATAAGCTTGTACAAAAGCCTGCCTAAAAATAAAGAACCTAGGATGCCCATGCCTGCATCCAGCCTCTATAATATATCGCGGTAGGTAAGGCGGGCACGAGCAGGAAAAAGCTATACTTGATAAAATCAAACATTACCATGGGCGGATTTCGTTTGTCTAGTCTGTAAAGTAGCTCCGGCTCTTTATTTTCTTTGCCTATACTTTCGTTCATATTCTTCGCCTAAAGTCAAATTTATAAATTTTTCTAACCTAGTTTTATGCAAACGGCGAGCGGTTAAAATCGTCAAGTTGCGCTGCCGTTTAAATTTACGCCGACCTTCAAATTTGACCTAAATTTGCGGTCAAATTTAACCCCAAGTCTCCTGCTAGTTGTAGCCAAATTTACCTAAAGCTTATCTGCGCGTCGTCAGTGCCGTCTTCTAGCAAGATATTGTAGCCGCCGGTATTTGGCGGGCGTTTATAGATATCTTGCGGGCGGATATCCAGCACCTCGTCGCTGAAAAACACGCATTCGCGCTCGCCCGTATCCACGTCGCGCACCCAGATTTTGCCGTCGTCCACGATCTCTTCGTCAAACTCTATCACGCGGTTTTCGTAAATTTTACCCAGCAGTCGCTCGTGTAGGCGGTTTTCGCGCTCAAACTCCAGTTGCGCTTGCAAGCACTCCGCCTCGTCTATGAAAATAGGCTCCAGCGCGATCTTGTCGCCCTCTAGCACGCACTCGAATTTCTCCAGCGTAGAGCAGTCCACCTCGCTGCCGCCCAGCCTCACGACGTCCTTGTTGCGCATGAAGTAGCGGTTGGTGAGGTTGCCCATCAGCGCCTCGTATGCCGTGCCGCCGATCGCGCGCTTAAGCAAAAATTCGTTTTGAAACGCCAGCACCAGCTCCACCTCGCACTCGCGCAGGATCTCTTCGTTTAGCTCGGTGTTCTCGCTTAGTAGCTTCGCCGACTCGTCGAGAAATAGGCTAATGGGCCTTTTTTGCTTCATCGTTACGCGCTTTAAAAGCTCGGGCAGAAAGCTATTTAGCAGGAAGCTCAGCGCGCTTTTGTCGCAGCTAGCGGCGTTAAATATCACGATCTTGCCGCTATTTAGCAGCCCTGCGATACTCGCGTCGCCCGCAGCGCCGTCTCCGTCGCCGTTTAGCGAGTCGTCGTTCATGAGGCCAAGAAAGGGCGACATCATCATCGAGTAGTTGCGAAAATCGTCTCTCGTGCGTTCGTCGCCGATATCCTTGTAGCGGCTCGTCGCGTCCAAAAACTCGTCCGCGGTGGCCAAAAACGCGCGGTTTATCATTATCGTCTCGCGGGTGAAATTTAGCGTCGAGGAGTCGAGATTGTCGCAGATTAGGCTCAGCGCGTCTTTAAACTCGAGCATCTTTTCTAGGTCTTGCGAGAGGCGCAGGATCGTAGCGACGTCAAAGGTAAAATCCCGCGCGAGCGTGCGCACGTCGGCGTAAAAGGCGTCCGTGTAGCAGTCGTTTAGCGGCGTGATTTTTTTAGCGAAAATTTTAAGCGCCTTTAACACCTTAAAAAACTCCGTCGCGATGCTCGAGCCAAACTCCTCCCAAAACTTCTCCCTCGATTCCATCGGCTTTTTCACGCAGTTTTTAAAGTCCCGCGGCTTCATCGAGGCGATGAGATTTATCGGCGCGTCTAGTCTCGCGCCCACGCTCACGACGTCTTTTAGGCGGCCCGCTCTGCGTGCTAGAGCCTTGATCTTGGCGCTCTCGCCGCCTTTATAATCCACTGCAAACACCGCGTAGCCGTTTTGCATGCGGTCAAGCAGATTTGGATATATCATCGCCGTCGTCTTGCCGCTGCCCGTCTCTCCGATGATGGCTGCGTGCGTGAAGTCGCTAGGTATCAGCGCGCCTTTTTTCTCCGCGTTTTCCCGCGTTCTCGTAAATCCCATTATTTTTTGCATATTTTTCCTTGTCGGGGGCGATTGTAACGAAATTTGGTTTAAAGATTTAAATTTGACGGGGCGGGGAGCGGGTTAAATTTGCCGCGGGGACGGGATGCGAAGCTAGTCTGCAAAACCCGCACCGCAAAAATGCTAGACGTAAATCCGGCGTCAAATTTGAACTAATAAAAACGAGCGCGGACTCGCTAAAAATAATCGCGGCAAATTTAGCTCAAATTTGCCGAAAAGCAGGCTAAATTTACTCGGCTTTTTTGCAGACGGCGGCCGAGTGCGTGAGTAGATCGTGCAAATTTAGAGCGTCCTTGCGGAAAAAACAGAGACAAAGTCCGACGATGCTCACTCCCGCGAGTAAAAAGCAGGCGTAGCGGAGCAAAACGCGTGCGAAGCCGAGCTTGCGGCCGCTGTGCAGGTCGATGAGGTAGATGTTTTGCGAGCGGTAGCCGGGCGTCTGGGCTTTGATCGCAAAAAAGGCGCAGCAGATGAGAGCGACTGCGAGATTTGCCCCGAATATCGCGGTTTGGTTGTGCAAAAAGTCGTCCTTGCCGCCCAAAAAAACATAGGTCGTGAGGTAATATATCGGCATGCCGATCAAAAAAAGATCGGTGATAAAGGCCTTTACTCGCGCGCCGATAGTGGCTAGCCGCGCTTTTTGTTTTGCCAAATTTACTCCTTTTTTCGATTTGTTTTGTGCGCTCGTTTTGGATTTTTGAGCGTCAAATTCGCTCGCTAGCGCCCAAATTTATGCGTATCTACTTTGTCGCAGCGATTTATGGCCTACTTTTACGCGCCCTCGCTTCGATGCGGTAAATTTACGGCTCGTTTCCTCGCGCCCGCCGCTTGCGCCGTTTTATCCGGCCGACTTTGCTCAGCTCGTAAATGGCGCTTTGGTTGCGGGCGAATTAATTTATTTTCTCGGTGCGGCGCAATCTTTATGGGTACCGCCGTCTTTGTTTGTTTTTGGTTGCGCACCCGTTTGCGATGATCGATAATTTTCGTCTCTCATGTTTTTCGTCAAGCTTGCCTGCGCTTGATTTATCGTCCGCCCCGCATCGTTTATCAAGCCGTAAGCAAAACCGGCATTTATCTTATGCAAAAGCTATGCGTCGGTTTTAAAAACATAAATTTTAGGACGCGCTTTTGCGGGCGCAAAATTTACTCAAATCCAAATTTGACGGTCGCCGCTAAATGCAGAAAACGGCAGCGTAAATTTAATTTTGCTCCGATCGCGACTTGCAAAAAACGCAACGGTGGGCTTAAATTTATCGTCAAATTTATCGCTCAAGATATCGCAGAGTGCATCATGACAGAGTCAAATTTGATTTGCGATCGGTTTGTATTCGTTTGCGCCCGCAAAATCCGTCTAAATTTGCGGGGCTAAATCAAACGTAGCCGCCAAATTTAATAAATTTAGTTGCCTCTGCTGCCGGGCTTTATCGCCTTGCTTCCGTCGGCGCAAAGAGGGCAGTTTGCGGGCTCATAAATCTCAAACTCAAAGTTTCCAAGCGCGAAAAACGGCTTGTCGGCGGGTAGTTTGGCGCTAGCTTTAGCGACGCTGCCCGCTAAATTTGCGACCTTGCAAAAGCCACGATTGGCAAGTGCGGCAAACGCCACGACCTTGCCGCCTAGGCTCTCGATCACGCGCGCGGCCTCCAGCGCCGAGCCGCCCGTGGTGATGATGTCTTCGCAGACGACGAATCGCTCGCCTTCCCCTACCTCAAAGCCGCGTCGTAGGCTCATCACGCGCTCGACTCGCTCGGTAAAGATAAAGCGCTTTTTCGCTGCGCGAGCTAGCTCGTAGCCGGCCAAAATGCCGCCTAGAGCGGGCGAACAGACGCTATCAAACTCTACGCCCGATTTTTCGATGACGGCGGCTAGCTCGTCAGCTAAAGCGCCTGCTAGCTGCGGATCCTCGAGTACTTTGGCACTTTGCAGATAAAACTGCGAGTGGTTGCCGCTGCTAAGCAAAAAATGTCCCTGCAAAAACGCGCCCGCATCCTTGTAAATTTTCTCTAAATCCATCGTTTTTCCTTTGTAAAATTTGAGTGAATTTTACCCTAAGGGCGCTTAAGCTACTATTTTTTGAGCTTTTGACGGGTTGCGGTTTTGCGTTATTGTAAATCTCCACCGAGCCAAAAACGGCTAGCAGTTTTAAATTTGGATATAAATTTTGGTAAAAATAAGTATGGCGTGATAAATTTAAAATTTGTACGAAATAGATAAACGTACTTTTGGGTGTAGCAAAAGCGGACTAAAATTTATGCTAAATGCGAAATAG
This sequence comes from Campylobacter sp., assembly GCF_052170435.1. GTDB lineage: Bacteria > Campylobacterota > Campylobacteria > Campylobacterales > Campylobacteraceae > Campylobacter_A. The sequence continues at coordinate 2,780 of NZ_JBQNAN010000015.1, read as the reverse complement.
CGGAAGGTTTTTATTAAAGAAACGGCTCGTCAAATTTAACGAGCCGTATGCAAATTTTAAACTTTTAAAAGTTCGCTCTCTTTTTCTTTTACGAGCGAGTCGATCTTTGACGTGTAGCTGTCGGTGATCTTTTGGACTTCGTCTTGTCCTTTTTTGCTCTCGTCCTCGGTGATAGCTTTATCTTTTTCTAGCTTTTTTACCTCGTCGTTAGCGTCTTTTCTGATATTTCTGATGCTGACTTTGGCTTTTTCGCCAAATGCCTTAGCGTGCTTTGCGTTTTCTTGGCGTTGCTCGACTGTCATCGGAGGGAAAAATAGCTTCACGCTCTCGCCGTCGTTGTTAGGATTTACGCCGATATTTGCCGCAGAGATCGCTGCAGTGATAGTTTTTAGCATCGGTTTTTCCCAGGGCGTAATGCTTATAGTGCTAGCATCGCTCGTTAGCACGGTGGCAACTTGGTTTAGCGGGGTTTGGCTACCGTAATAATCCACGTAAATATTATCGACTATGCTTATATTTACCTTGCCCGTGCGAAGCGTGCTAAAGTCGCGTTTTAGGCCCTCGATGCACTTGTCGCTATGCTCTTTTTGTTTTTTATAAATTTCATTCAGCATTTATATCCTTTACTAAAATTTTTGTCGTCGTTTTTCCGTTTACTTTAAGGCTCATTCTCACTTTATATCGGTCGATCGGCTTGTTAAATTTAAGCGTCATCTGTCCGTTTTCAAGCTTGACCTTTTTTGTCTGCTGCCCCGTCATTGAGAAGTATCCGTGCGTCGCATTCTCGTCGGTTTTGATGATAAGTTCGCTAATCTTATTATCCTTCGGATAGTCTTGCGGAAGTATCCATTCGGCTTTTAGAAATTTGCTCGCAAGCGCGGACGGTAGGTGCGTGCCGTTCATCGCAGGGATCCTATCTAGTTCGTGCAGATCGCTATCTGCCGCGACTGCGCCCGAGTTTTGGCTAAGTATCACCTCGATGCCGTGTTCTATCGCGACGTCGCGTACCCTGTCGTTATATTCGCCGAAAGGATATGCAAAATATCGCGGCTTGTAGCCCATATTTTTTTCAAATTTGCCTATGCCGTCCTCAAAGTCGTTTTTTAATTTTTCCTCGTTAAGACCGACCATGTGCAAGTGGCCATAGGAGTGATAGCCGACTTCGCCGTATTTTTCGATCTCTTTGATCTGCTCAAAGGTCATAAAATCGCCGTATTTTCGTGCGGTAGCCTCGACGTAAATCATCAGCGCAAACGGATATCCGTACTCTAAAAATATCGGCAAACCCTTCTCATAAAAGCTCTTGTAACCGTCGTCTACGGTTAAAACAACCCAGTTGTCAGATACCGGCTCGCCGTTTTTGATCGCATCGACGAGCTTTGAAAGCGGGATGACCTCGTAGCCTTTTTCTTTAAAATAATCAAACTGTTCGCGTAAATTTTTACTAGAGATGTTAGTGCTCGGGTGTCTATCGTCGTCAAATCTGTGATAGTTAAAGATGTGGGCGTCCGCAAGCGCAAACTGCGCCGCCGCAAAAAATGCGAGGGCGGAAACTATTTTTTTCACCAGATGCGCCTTATTTTTGCTCGCTTGACGGAGCCGCAGGGGCTGCTGGAGCACTAGGAGCTTGCGGGATGACAGCCTCTGGAGCCGCAGGTAGCGACGAAGTATCGACGCTATCTATGAGAGATTTGCTGCTTTGCGTGTTGTAAACATAGCTTAGCGCTAGGGTATTCAGAATAAATAAAACGCCCACGACGAAGGTAAATTTAGCCAAAAATCCGGCCGGTCCTTTTGCGCCAAATAGGCTTTCGTTGCTGCCGCTATACGCGCCTAGTCCGATAGAGGAGCTTTTCTGAAGCAAAACGGCGATCGTCAAAACTACCGCGAAAATAAACTGCAATACTAAAAAAAGCGAATCCATAAAAATCCTTTTAAATTTTCGAAATTAGTCGCGATTATACTAAAAAAGTTTTGAATTTGGGTTAAATTTCTTTTTCTATCTCATAAAGTTCGTAGCGCACGGTTTTAAAAATCTCGGAAATTTTAACGTCGATGAGCTTAAAACACTCCTCTAAAACCCTTGCGCTTTCTTGCGCGCGTTTGATATTGGCGGTTTGCAAATCGTCCAAATTTAGGCGGATTTGCTCGTCTTTTAGGCTCGGTTTTAGCACGTCGTTTGCGGCATCGCGAAATTTTAAGAATTCTTTTTGCGGGATTTTTGCTTTGTGGCGGAGATTTTTGATTTTTTTAGCGAGGGCCAGGTCGTCAAAGCCGTAACGTCTGACGTCCTCGACGACTCTAAGCCCTTCTTTTAAGCGGTTTAAATTTGCGTCTATTACGCGGTAGAGCCGCTCCTCGTTAGTCATCTCTACTAAAAATGCCTAAAATTTGAAGTAAAGAAACGAACAAATTCACAAAATCAAGATAAAGAGCGACTGCGCCCTCGATCGGAGTTTCGTAGTTGCCGCGGATGATATTTTGCGTATCGTAAAGGATATATGCGCTAAATAAAACCGCGCCCACGCTAGCAATCGCAAGCTGCAAAATCGGGCTGTGGAAAAATATATTTATGATCGCAGCCACGAGCAAGACGATAAGCGTGATGAAAAGCATCTTACCCATCGCGGTAAAGTCTCGTTTGGTATTCATCGCAAACACGCTAAGTCCGCCAAATGCAACAGTCGTAAGCGTAAAGGCCTGAGCTACTATCGCAGCGCCTCCCGGCATCGCAAAAGTGCGTCCCAAAATAGGCGTAAGCGTAAGTCCGCTAACGAAAG
>NZ_JBQNAN010000014.1:0-54150 GCF_052170435.1 Campylobacter sp. | reverse complement strand
CCGCTAGCGGACCGCTGGCGACGCCTTTGTTTAGTATGCCTTCGCTGATGCCGCTTTCACTTATGTTATCGCCGACGCTATTTACCTCGACGCCTTCTAGCTTGATCGTCTCGGCTGCGTTTGCTTGCACCGAAAGTAGCGCTAAAACCGCACATGCAGCAACTGAAATTTTAACTTTCATTTATACCCCTTTGTAAAGTATTAAAATATTTATTTTTATATTTAAATAAGCCGATGTTACATATTGTTACCTTAATATACAATTTATCTATAATATATTTTTTAAATTTAATGAATTTATGTTTACTTTTTACGGATGCGTTTGGTTAAATTTATTTTTGTGAAAATTTGAGAAAATAAGGACGTGCGTTTGAAAGTAGTGTTGTAAGATAAATTTTATATCAAGAAGCGTTGCAAATTTGAATGTAAGGCAATAAAGTAAAGTATCGCGAGACGGCTTTGATGATTGCGAAGAAAATTTTCTACCGAAGATAGAACACGTAGTTCATCAAGGGAAATTTCAAGCTCCGTTAAAGACGCTCGCGAGACAAGCCTTAAATCAAATTAAAATTTGACTTCGGCTGACAGCATAAACATCCTACTCTCGCCCAGGCTTAGCCCGTTAGCTACGCCAAGAACGCTAGCGCTGGTACCTGCGCCGTCGGCGCTAGCAGGATACATACCCGCCCAGTATTTTTTGTTAAATACGTTATTTACGTTAAAGCGCAAAGTGGTTTGCTTGCCTAGCATCGCGCGGCTAACGTATCTCACGCCAAGATCGGTGACGAAAAAGCTAGGCGTGGCCTGCGTGTTTAGATCGTCGATATACATCTTGCTCGTGTAGTGGAAATTTGCGCTAAATGCGAGCTTTTCGGTATTTGGAACGACGTAGTCAAATAGCAAATTCGAGTTTAGTTTAGGCACGCCGTTTACGACTTTGCCGTTTGCGCCTTTTAGTAGCGGATCTTTAAATTTAGAGTTTATCAGCGTAAAGCCGCCTAGAACGCTTAAATTTGAGGTGATTTTACCGCCGCTCATAAACTCAAATCCAGTGTTTACCTGCTCGCCTTGGACGTCGTATTTGCCGTTACCGCCAACATAGGCGATAGGGCGCTGTATCCTAAATACCGCCGTGCTAAAGTCGATCTCGTTTATGCGAGCTTTGGCGCCTATTTCGTATTGTTTCGAGCGATACGGTTTTAGCGTGCTGGTCGTGCCGTCGGCGTTCGTGCCGGTGCCGCCTTGTTGCAAGCTATCGGCAAAGGTAAAATACGTGCTGACGTTTTCGACCGGCTTATAAACCAAGCTCGCGCCGTAGCTAAGGCCTGATTCGTCGTATTTGGTTACGATAGGTTTTAGCTGTCTTTGCGTAGCGGTTATGGCCGGACGAGTGCGCTCTTTTATCCAGCTGTTTGAGAGGCTTAGTAGCAAGCTAAAGTTATCATTTATCGTGATATCGTCTAGCACGGAGATATTTTTCATATCGGTCGTGCTGAGTTTATATAAATTTGAGCCTTTTTTAGAGTTTGGATGCGGGAAAATTTTAGGATCGTTGATATTTGCCGAGCCCGCTTTTGTAGTCGTGCTTAAATTTGAGTAACGATACTGCACGTATCTGTATCCGTTTGCCTGCAAGCTAAAGTTATGGTTTAGCCCCCAAGTATCAAAGTCCGTGACTGCCTTTAGATAGCCGCTAGGCAGGTCAAATCTATACGCCGCCGTCGCTCCGCCGCTGTGATAGGTATCGTAGTTGCCGTTTTTATCCGTGATCCTATTTACGACGCTGTGTATGTGGCGATCGGCTCGCTGGAACTGATATCCGCCCTCGAAATACCAATCCTCGCTCGGAGCGTATTTAAATTTAACGCTAGCCGTCGTCGTTTTTAGATTCATACCGCCGTATGGCTGACCAAGGCCCGGAGTTTTGTTATCGACCGGATCTGGTAGCTTTAGGTCGTTTCTGATCATGCCGTCTTTTACGTAAAGCGCAAAAAGTCCCGCAAATCCGTGAGTGTTGTGCTCGTAGTAGCTAGCCGCGGTCTCAAACGTAAGCGACTCGGTCGGATAAAACTCGAGCGTGAGGCTGGCTAGGCGGCGCTGGTAGTTGCTGTCTTTTACTTGTTTTGCGCCGTCTGAGCCGTATACGACTGCGCGGTAGCCCACCTTGTCAAATTTCATCGAACTATCCACGCCTACGCCGAAGTGCTCGCGCGAAGCGTAGTCCGCCCAGATACTGTGCTCGTTATCTACAGGGCGTTTTCTCGTGTAGTTAAAGACGCCGACCGGGTTTTGCGGGCCGTAAAGCGAGCCGGCAAGACCGTTTTGTATCTGCAAACTCTCAAACATCGCCATCGGGATCGCGGTAGTCGAGATAGCGTAAAAACCGTCCCAAAAAACGTTGCCTACGACGCTGCCTTCAAAGCCGCGAGTTTGCGGACGACCGACCGTGGTGCCGCCTCTCATCTGAACTTGCGCGGACGGGAAGTACTTCACCGCCTCCTCAAAGCCGGTCACGCCCTGGTGATTCATCGTTTCTTTCGTGATTGTGCTTATCTGATACGGCGTATCTAGTACCTTTTTACCGGCTAGGATGCCGTTTTGCACGTTTTTGGCTAGGATGCCTTCGCTGATACCGCTCTCGCTGATGTTATCGCCGACGCTGTTTATCTCGACGCCTTCTAGCTTAACCGTATCGGCGGCGTTCGCCTGCGCCGTAAATAGCGCTAAAACCGCACATGCGGCAACTGAAAATTTAACTCTCATTTAGACTCCTTTTAATTTTTCGTTACGTTTTTATAACGCGCGTATGTTACAAACTATTTACTTAATACTAAATTAAAATTATATATTGATATAATTTGTACTATTATATTTTTAATTTTTTAGACGATTTTTTGAGCTAAATTTTGAAATATATAAATGCCCGATTAACATCTTTGTAAGTCATATTTAAGTAAAATCGCCCATTAAATTTAACTCGGGAAAGGGAAAAATGCAGGCGGATAAGTGGATATTTTACTCTTGCGTCGCGCTCATTACTATCGGTATCGTTTTTTCGCTCTCCTTGCCCGTTTTTACCGTGCTTTTCTTTAACTACGAGCCTTATCATTTTTTCATCAGACAACTTGTCGTAGGGGCGATCGGGATATTTTTGATGTGGGGTATCTCGCGGCTTGACCCTGATAAATCCATGGTCTGGATCGGCTTTTGTCTATTCGGCTTTTGCGCTATCGCGATGGGAGCTATGCATGCGCTGCCTAGCTCGCTAGTCACCGATGCAGGCGGAGCTAAGCGCTGGATACGTTTGCCGGGCTTTTCTCTAGCGCCGGTGGAGTTTTTTAAGATCGGTTTCGTTTACTTTTTGGCATGGAGTTTTGCGCGCAAGATCGATGGCAGCAAAAAGAGCCTAAAGCAGGAATTTAAGCTCATTTTGCCTTATATGTTTTTGTTTTTGATAGCCGTTTATCTCATCGCCATCCTTCAAAACGACCTCGGCCAAGTCGTCGTTTTGGCGCTTACGCTCATCGTTATGATGCTTTTTGCCGGCACTAGCAAGCGGCTTTTCGTCATCGGCATGGCGGGCGCTTCGGTGCTTGCTATCGTGGCTATTTTTACGTCGGAACACCGCATTTTACGCATAAAGTCATGGTGGGGCACGGTGCAAAATATGGTCCTTTCGCTTATGCCAGAAAATATGGCAAATATGTTTCGCGTCGAGGGCGTGCCGGAGCCCTATCAGATCTCGCACTCGCTAAATGCCATAAAGCACGGCGGGTTTTTCGGCGAGGGGCTGGGAGCCGGCGTATTTAAGCTCGGATTTTTGAGCGAAGTGCACACGGACTTCGTGCTTGCCGGTATCGCCGAGGAGGTCGGGGTGCTGGGGATACTTATCATCACGTCGCTTCTTTTGATTTTACTTTTCCGCATCTTTCGCGTCTCGTCAAGGAGCGAAAACAAAGTCTATCACCTCTTTACGCTCGGCGTCGGACTTCTCATATCGTTTTCGTTTATCATGAACTCATACGGCATCACCTCGATCACGCCTATCAAAGGCATCGCCGTGCCGTTTCTAAGCTACGGCGGTAGCTCGATCCTAGCGCTTTGCATAGGGGTCGGTATGGTGCTGATGGTGAGTAAAAAAGTAAAAGATTAGGCTCAAATTTGACTTTCGACGCAAATTTAAAGTCAAATTTAAATGTCCAAAATTGGACGACAAGGAGTAAAATTTGACGCCTGAAAATGTACAAGACAAAGAGCGAAATGCTGCTGAAATTTTGCCGTCAAATTTAGCTAGCGGCGAAGCTCGAAACAAAACCGAAAGCGGCGCTATCGTTATATGTGGCGGCGGCACGGGCGGACATCTAGCCGTCGCAAAAGCTCTAAACGAGGAGCTAGTTTCGCACGGATGTAGGACGATATTTGTAGGCTCAAGCAGCGGGCAGGACAAGATGTGGTTTGAAAACGACGCCGCATTTAGTGAGAAATTTTTCCTGCCTAGCAGCGGAGTCGTAAACAAAAAGGGGCTGGGCAAACTTTTTTCGCTTTTTAATATCCTAAATTTAGCCTTTAAATGCCTAAAAATCTTTAAGACCCAAGGCGTAAAAGCCGTCGTTAGCGTGGGCGGATACAGCGCGGCGCCTGCGGCATTTGCGGCAATTATCTCTCGCACGCCGCTTTTTATCCATGAGCAAAACGCCGTGATCGGCAACCTAAACAAGCTCCTAAAACCGCTTGCAAAGGGCTTTTTTAGCTCTTATTTTAAGCCTACATTTAGCTATCCCGTAGCGCAGAGATTTTTTAGCTCGACTAGGCTTCGCGGCGAGCTAAAAACGGTAATATTTTTAGGCGGTTCACAGGGCGCGGCGGCGATAAATTCGTTAGCTTTAAAGCTGGCTCCCGTTTTTAAAGAAAAAGGCGTAAAAATCATCCATCAATGCGGCAAAAACGCGCTTGAAAGCTTGCAAGAGGAGTATAAAAAGCTTGGTTTTAGCAGCGACGAACTCGAACTTTTCGACTTTGATCCCAAAATAGAGCTTAAGATGAGTCGTGCCGATCTAGCGATAAGCCGCGCAGGGGCGGGCATGCTGTGGGAGCTCACGGCAAATGCGCTACCTAGCGTATTCGTGCCTTATCCTTACGCCGCAAACAACCATCAGGTCTTTAACGCGAAATTTCTCGTGGATCAAAATTTGGCCAAATTTTGCTTTCAAAAAGGCGGCGAAATCGACGCGGATGAGATGCTAAATTTGATAAACGAGATAGATATAGCGCAAATTTCAAGCAAGCTTTCTGGACAGATAGATAACGGCGGCGCGGAAAAAATAGTGGATGAAATTTTAAAAGATATTTAAATTTACGGCAGAGCGTTAAATTTAAATATCTTTGTATTTTGCAAATTTTAAAATTAGTTTATAAAATCATCTTTCAGCTCTCGCAGTTCGTAAACCAGATAGTGATACACGAGCTCGCCAGTCTTTAGACTCTGGTCGCTAAATATCGGCCCAATCATTGCTGCAATCTTATCGCAAACGCTTATTATCTCGGCCAAAAGCAGCTGATCGCCTCTGCTTTTTGCTACAAAAACCGCGTAGAGCAAAAATTTATATACTGTCTTAAACTCGCCTAAAATCACGTTTGAAATAATACTAGCCTGAATTTTTAGTATCTTGTCCAATCTTGATTGCACTTTGAGAAGTTCCGCGAGCTGCGTCTTTACGGCGCGAAGCCGAGTTGCGTCATTATTAAAGAAGCTTCGTCTTTTGTATTTTTGCATAATTGCGCTTTGAGCTTGCAGGAGCTCGGTTATATCTTTGATATTTTTCGCGGTAACTTGGAGCTTGAGATTTGCTTTGATACTGATACCATTTTTTTCGCTTTTTAGCGATATCGCCGAGAGTATTTGTGATAGATAGGCGCTAATGTTAGCATAATACTCCTCATCATCAAAAACGGCCGAAAAATATCCGCTACCTTTTGCTCCTTGCACCTTAATCGAATTAGCTATAGTGCTAAACTGCGCGGCGCTCATGATCGCTTCTTGCGGTTTGATGTCCATTTTTTCAAGCTCGTTAAGCTCGTTTTTTAGCTTAATTATATCGCCTGAGATAGGATGCTGCCTCATATCTGTCCTCGCTGAAGTTTATGTACCAACTCATCGTAGCTGACGCCGGCGCCGGCTAAAATTTGCCCCAGCAGCTTGCCAGAAGCCTCCATGCCGCCGCTTTTTTCGGCCTCAAGTAGCTGTCTATATACGCCCTCAATAAATTTGACGCCATCTGGATTTGGCTTGTGGCGAACGGAGTAGTAGCCGATGATCTCGCCGTTAGCGTCTAGTGAAGCCGTAATGTTAGCAAATACCCAGTAAAAGCCGCCGTCAAAGCTCTTGTTTTTAACGAATGCAAATATCTCCTGCTTTGCCTTGATACGCTCCCAAAGCAGCTTAAACACGATGCGCGGCATATCGGGGTGTCTGATGATGTTATGCGGCTTGTGCAAAAGCTGCTCTTGTGTCGCGCCGACGATCTTTAGAAACGGCTGATTGCAGTAGGTTATCCTGCCCTTTAGATCGGTTTTTGATACGATAAAATCTTCTTCTTTTACGAAATATTCTTTATTCTCGTTCACTTTATACCTTAAATTTTTCGGCAATTATAACCAAATATTACGCAAATGTAGCTTACTAGCCTTTTTAATTTGGCATTCGGCGAGCACGGCAAGCATCTTTTAGGTCAAATTTGACGCCGTAAATTTAAGGGTATGACGAGCGGATTTTGCTATGCAGATTTGAGTGAGATTTTGAAAAAACTCGGCGGCAAATTTAACTCCGCCGCCGAACCGAAAATAAAATTTAAGCCAAAAAAGGCTTAAATTTAGATCGCTTTTAGCAAGATTTTGGTTAGCTTTTTACTAAATGCCGACGGATCGTCGATCGCGACGCCTTCGTTTAGCTTAGCCATATCCAAAAGTAGCTCCGCCGCATCATAGATCATCGCCTCGTTTTGAGATAGCTTTTCAAAGAGCTCGTGCTTTGGATTTATCTCCAGTATCGGCAAAATTTTACCCGCATTATGCCCCATCTGCTTTAGCATCATCTGCGTAGCGTAGTCCGGATCGTTTTTGTCGTAAACGATGACGGCGGGGCTTTGGCTTAGGCGCGAGCTTAGCTTCACGTCCTTGACCTCGTCTTTTAGTATCTCTTTCATCTTAGCTAGCAGCGCGGCGAATTTACCCTCGTCGGCTTCGTCTTTTTCAGACTTGATCTCGGCGTCGATATCGGTGTGATTTACCGCTTTTATCGGCGTTTTGTCGTAGTCTTGGACCATCGGCATGACGATAGAGTCTATCTCCTCGTCCATGATAAGTACTTCTATCCCTTCAGCTTTAAAGCTCTCTAAAAGCGGCGAATTTCTTAGCATTGTTTCGTTATTTCCGCTGATGTAGTAGATCGATTTTTGACCGTCTTTCATCGCGTCTTTGTACTCTTTTAGGCTGACTAATCCCTCGCGCTTGCTTGATTTAAAGAGGCAAAGGTCTAAAATTTGCTCCTTTTCGCTGCTAAATCCGTAAAGCCCCTCCTTGATCACCTTACCGAATATTTTATAAAATTTGATGTATTTTTCTCTATCTTTTTCTTTCAGCTTAGCTAGTTCGCCCAGGATTTTCTTGACGCTTTGCTCCCTTACGCTACGCATTATGCTGTTTTCTTGTAGGATTTCGCGGCTTACGTTTAGCGGTAGGTCTTCAACGTCGATTATGCCGCGGATGAATCTAAGATAAGGCGGCAGCATCTCTTTGGCGTCGTCGCTGATAAATACGCTTTTGACGTAGAGTTTCACGCCGCTTTGATAATCCACGCGAAATAGATCAAAGGGCTCTGACGCCGGCACAAAAAATAAGGTAGTGTACTCGATCTTGCCCTCGGCTTTGGTATGCACGTAAAGTAACGGATCCTCGCTATCGTGCGAGATTTGTTTGTAAAAGTCGTTATAGTCGGCGTCTTTTAGCGCGCTTTTACTCATTTTCCAGAGCGCCGAGGCTTTATTTATCTGCACGTTTTTGGTCTCGTACGAGCCCTCTTTTTCGCCATCTTTAGGCGCTACGTACTCTTCTTTATCCGCAAATATCGGATACGGGATGTGGTTAGAGTATTTTTTGACGATGTTTTCTATGCGGTAGGACTCGGCAAACTCGTCATCTTTTAGATAAAGCGTGATCGAGGTGCCGTGGCTATCTTTTTGCGCGGGCGAGATTTCGTAGGTTTTCGCATCCGAGCTCCACATGAAGGCCTCATCGCCAAGCGCCTTTTTGCTCACGACTTCGATCTTATCCGCAACCATAAACGCCGAATAAAACCCGACGCCAAACTGTCCAATGAGCGCGCTATCTTTTTTAGCTTGGCCGCTTAGCTTGTCCAAAAAGCCCTTCGTACCGCTTCTAGCGATGGTGCCGAGGTTGTTTATCAGCTCGTTTTTGTCCATGCCGATGCCGTTATCGCTGATCGTTAGCGTCTTTTTTTCTTTATCTATTTTAATATCGATTCGCGGGGAGTAGCTTAGACTTTTGTAAGCATCATCCGTGAGGCAGAGATAGTTTAGCTTATCCAGCGCGTCGCTTGCGTTTGAGATGAGCTCGCGCAAAAATATCTCTTTGTTCGAGTAAAGCGAGTGTATCATCAAATTTAACAGCTCGTTTACCTCGGTTTGAAATTCAAATTTTTCACTCATTTTTCGTCCTTTGTTTTTAAAATTTTTAGCAGATTATAGCACAAGGTGCTAAGAATATCTTTAAACTTGATACGATTACTATCAACAAATCTAAAATTTGTTTCTCAAATTTGACTCGCGGTTGAGGCTAAAATTTGACGTTTGCTTGGACGGTAAATTCTGTCAAATTTAGGATTTGGGTTTTTAAATTTTGTTGCCGAGTTTTTAAAGGCGACTAAAATTTAAGCTTCAAAACTTCCGTCGCACCGTAAATTTTCGCCTTTTTTCTCAAAAACTCACACTCGCCCGCCAGCTCGCAAAGTCCGTTTTTTAATAAAAATTCTATCGCCATAGCGTTATCAAGCGCCAAATTCGTCTCTATAAAAAATCTAAGCCCGCCTTTGTTAATCTCTTTTAAGCTTTTAAATTTCAAAAACTCCTCGAAATATCTCATTTTCTCGCGGTAAAACTCTATAAATTTCGCGCTTTTTCCAAGCCGCGCCGCCTTTAAATTTACGACCTCGCCAAACTTTAAAGTAGCGCCGTTTTCATGAGCAAAGGAGCGCATATCGACCGCGATTTGCAGCGCTATCTCGCTCATATCGGCGTTCATGCCAAGCAGCTCTTTAAAAATCCCAAAGCCGTCCGCGCCGTAAATGCAGCCTAAAACAAATTTGTCATTCGAGTCCGCTCCATGCCTAACCAGTAGCTTTACGAGGCGGATGACGTCAGCTTCGCTAAGCTTGGACTTTTGTCCTGAGGGAAGCGGCATCGGTAGCAAAGCGGCGTTGCAAATAGGGCTGGCAATAACGGTTTTGTAGTTTAGATCGGGCTTAAATTTGAGCGCTTTTTCTATCCGCCCAAAGTCGATTTCGCCGACATTGTGCATCTTGGCATTAAAGATAAAAGGCGTAAAAGGGCGGTCGCAATACTCGTCCAGCTCGTCGTTTACGCGGTGCGGGTTTTGCCGTAAAAAATCCAAAATTTGATCAAGCCCCGCGTCTATCTGCTCGCTCGTAGCGTTTTCGTCGTAGAAAACCCTAAAATCAGGCACGGATTTTGGCTGCTCGCAAACCTTGACCGCTTCGTCTTGATCTAGCGCAAAAAGCGGCACAAATAAAAAGAGTAGGTCGAGCGGCAAAAATCGAAAAGAAATTTTCATCATCTATACTTAAATTTACATACGCCGCGGTAAAATTTGAGTCCAAATCCAGTAGTCTAAATTTGAAGCGGCAAATTTAACTCGGCCGTCTTGTTTAAATTTGTCCTTAAATTTTAGCTTCATGCCGCTTGCTTACCGCGTTATGCTATCTAACTTCGTTTATCAGCTTTAGGCTCTCTTTTGCGTCGTAGCGGGTCGCGTGCTTTTTAAGATTTTCGCACGAGGTTTGTAGCTTTTCATCTTTGCAAATGCCGTTTTTTAGCAGAAACTTAACCATATCCTCGCTATCTAGGATCGTGGCTAGTTTTGCAAAAATTTCCAGCTCTTTAGTCTCAAATTCGCTAAGCGGTTTAAATTTTAGCAGCTCCTCGAGGTAGCGCATTTTATCGCGGTAAAACTCTGCAAATTTTGCGGTTTTTGCAAACTGCCTTATTTTTGGATCAAGCGGAGCGTTTGCGATCGGCGAAGCGCCGTTTTGACCCATAAAAATAGCTATCCCGCCGGCCACGCAAAGCATCGTTTCTTTGTCGCCGCGCGCGCCTTTGCTAAGAAGGTGGCTAAAAATCTCAAACGCCTCGGCATTGCAAGCCGTTCGCAAAAGCTCGGGCGAGCCGATATTAGTACCGTTTGCTATGAGTAGGTCGATGAGGCGTATCGCTTCTTTTTGATCGAATTTATATTTGCCGTTAGGATTTATACCAAGCGCTATAACCGCATCAAGAGGGGTGAAAATCATAAATTTATAGTTGAGACCCGGCTTAAATTTGAGTGCCTTTTCTATGCGTTCAAAGTCGAATTTACCCGTTTTCATGATTTTTACGTTATAGATAAACGGCGAAAAAAGACGGTCGTTAAATTCGCCGTATTCCTCGTTTACGCGGTGCGGGTTTTGCGATAAAAACTCCAAAATTTGATCAAGCCCCGCGTCTATTTGCTTGCTCGTAGCGTTTTCGTCATAAAAAATCTCAAAACGAGGCTCCGGCAAATTTGATGCAAATAAAATTTGAGCTAAAACCATAAATATAACGGCGTATTTTTTCATAAATCCTCCTAAATTTACGGCTTTTACGGGGGCGGTCAAATTTGACTAGCGGATTTAAGGGCTAAATTTGCTCGCGGTAAATTTGGTTCAAATTTTAGCTGAAAAGTTCGTCAAATTTACGCGTGCGGCAAAATTTACGATAAAGCAACGCTTTAAATCGCCGCTTTTTGCCTCTCGTTGTCGAGCGTTTCTTGCATTTTAGCTCTTGCGTTTTCCAACCACTCTGGCTCGGCGGTGTCGATGAGATCTAGGCAGATTATTTTGATTTTGCCGTTTTTAAAGCTAAAATTTTTCACATCCAAGATGTCTGAACCCGTGATCACAATGGGCTGGATTTTTAGATTTAGCTTGTCGGCGATGATTTTCGCACCACCTTTAAACGGCAAAAGCTCCTTTGAGTGCGAGCGCGTTCCCTCGGGGAAAATCGCCAGTACGCGCCCCTTTTCGACGCGGTCTTGCGCGTCCTTTACGAGCTTGATGAGCGAGCGTTTGTTCTCGCGCTCGACCGAGATCATTTGCGGCACGTGGATGATCTGTCCGATGACGGGCAGGTCGGCAATCTCTTTTTTGGCGATCCAGCAGAGATTTTTAGGATAGACCTCCTCTAAAACGACGATATCTAGCATACTTTGGTGGTTCATGATGATCATATTTGCGCGGTCGTCGAATTTGCCGACGACTTCGAGCGAATAAAAACCGAAAAATCGCTGACTCCTGCCCCAAAATTTCCTCACGGCGTGGATATGCTTTTTAAAAAGCCACATAAAAAACACGACCAAAAGTATACTGATCAGAAACTCGACCGCGAAATACGCGGCCTTTATCCTAGAAAATATCATCTTTTTTAACCCAGCCTATCTTGCCGTCGTCTAGTAAAATTTTGACGTAGTCCTCGCGTTCGCCGAGGATCTCGACTTTTTCCTCCGCTTTTGAGGTATAAAATACGCTTGAGTTTTGCGTAGGTAAAATTTTTACGTTTATATTTTGCCTTAGCGTCGCGCCGCCAAACGGGTTGTAGCTGTAAAGGATATAAGCTCCAAGGCCGACTACGACCACTAGGAATATCGTATCGCGCTTAAATAAAAACGTGATCAAAAATATACCGAAAAGCGCATAAACTCCGATATTTTTGTAAATTTCAAATTTGCTTTGCTTTGGATTTAGTCCGATTTGCGTGCTGATCTCGTCGTCTTCTACGACTACCGGGAACGAAAAGCTCACGAAATCTTTTTTAGCAAGGCTAAAGTAGTTAAAATCTATCGAGGTTTTTTCAGGCGAAAATATCGCAAAATAATATCCGCTTTGCGCGTCAAATTCGCCGCTTGTGGAGTCCACGCCTTGCTTGATGATGTCCTTATCCTCGATGAAAAAATCCGCAATATTGCCTTTTTGCGCATTTACTTCGACGATCATGATGAGATTTTTATCGTCGAATTTATTGGTTTTGTATTTTTTGACTTCGAGATTTTGGGCGACGACGTGGTTGTATTTCTCGCCGCTTTTTAGCGCTACAATTTTAGGTAGCGAAAGCGTTAAATTCGCCGTCTGGAAAAACTCGCCGTTGCGCTTTAAATTTACAGTGATTTTTGGATTTTTCACGGCCTCGGCGGAGGCCTCGGCGTAAATTTGAGCTTTATAAACCCCTTTGCCGTCGTTATCCCAGCGCAAATTTGAGCTTAGCCATTTTAGGTTTTCGGTTTCGGGCAATATGGTTTGCAAATCAACCGCGATGTTATCCTGGATATCGACCGAGAGCGTAAAGCTAAAAATTTGTCCGACGTAGACTTGCTTCGGCGCGTTTAAGGCCTTGATTATGATGTCGTTTGGCTGCACGCGCTCGTAGAGCTGGCTGTCTTTTAAATTTAACTCTGGCTCGTTGGTTGGCGCGATATTTTGCGGGATAGGCTGGCGCAGATGCGTGCCGCCCTGGTTGCTTGAGACTTGGCTTTGAGCTACGGGAGTTCTGTTTTGAGTGGTCGTGCTTTGCGTCTGGCTCGGAGTTCTATTTTGAGCGCTTGGCGCTTTGTTTTGTAAATTTGGCTTTTGCGCGGGCGTTTGCGGAGCGGGCTTGATTACTTTTTGACTTTGCTCGTCGCCCATCATGTCAAACACGCTAGGCTCGGTGGCTCCGCAAGCTAAAACAAATATAGTAAAAAAGGCTAAAAAGGGCTTTAGCAAACTAGCCCTTTTAGCATCTTTAGTCCATCATCCGTGCCCAAAAACTTCTCGCAGGCGCGCTCGGGGTGAGGCATGAGGCCGAATATCTTTTTACTCTTATCGCAAATTCCCGCTATTGCATCGACCGAGCCGTTTGGATTTAGGGTGGCGCCGTTTGCGTCGCAGTATTTTAGCAACACCTGATCGTTATCGTAGAGGCCTTTTAGCGTCGCCTCATCGGCGTAAAAGTTACCCTCGCCGTGAGCGATCGGGATGTTTACGACCTCGCCGACGCTCAAATTTGAGAGAAATTTATTTGCGTTTGAGACCACCTTTAGATAGTGGTATTTTGAGATAAAGCTCAAATTTTCGTTTCGTCTCATCGCGCCTGCAAGCAGTTTTAGCTCGCACAGCATCTGAAAGCCGTTGCAAATTCCAAGCACGTATCCGCCTTTTTGGGCGTGTTTTACGACTGCGCTCATCGCGGGACTAAATTTAGCGATAGCCGCCGTGCGCAGGTAATCGCCGTAGCTAAATCCGCCCGGAAGTACGATTAGATCGGCATTTATCTCGCTTTCTTTGTGCCAGATTATCTGCGTCTGGCACCCCAAAAGCTCAAAAGCGTACTTTGTATCTTGCTCGCAGTTCGTGCCTGGAAACAAAACGATGGCGACTTTCATTTTGCGCTCTCGCATTTATCGTTCAAATTTATCTCGTAGTCCTCGATGACGGTGTTTGCGAGTAGTTCCTCGCACATTTTGGTGAGCTCCTTGCGCGCTTCGTCTTTGCTTGCGGCGTTTATATCCAGCACGATTTGTTTGCCTATTCGTACGCCGCTTACGTTGTTAAATCCAAGCGATCCGAGCGCGTGCTCAACAGCCTTTCCTTGCGGATCTAAAACGCCGTTTTTTAGGGATACGTTGATGATAGCTTTCATTTTAAACCTTAGATAAAATTCTTTTTAAAACTTCTTCGTAGGCGACTTTTACGTTGCCAAGATCCTGACGGAATCTATCTTTATCGAGTTTTTCGTTCGTAGTCGCGTCCCAAAAGCGGCAACTATCCGGACTGATCTCGTCTGCTAGCAGGATATTTCCGTCCTTATCGACGCCGAATTCGACTTTAAAATCGACTAATTTTAAGTTTCTATCTGCGAAAAATTTAAAGAGGATAGCGTTTATCTCGCGGCCCATGTGTTTTAGTCTGTCAAGGTCGTTTTCGCTCTTAACTAAGCCCATGATTAGGCAGTGTTCGTCGTTTACGAGCGGATCGTGCAGGTCGTCGTTTTTGTAGTAAAACTCTACCAATGGAAACGACAAAACCGTACCTTCTTTTATCGCAAGGCGCTTTGTTAGCGAGCCGGTTGCGATGTTTCTCACGACCACTTCAAGCGGGATGATTTCGCATTTTTTCACGAGCTGTTCGGTGTCGCTTAGGGTTTCGACCAGGTGGGTCGGGATACCTTTTTCTTTTAAAAGATGAAAAAGTTGCGTCGAAATTTTGTTATTTAACGCGCCTTTGCCCGCTTCATTGCCTCTTTTTTGCGCATCAAAGGCGGTTAGATCGTCTTTAAATTCCGCTATTAGCAAGTCCGCATCGTCCGTTGCGAACATCTTTTTTCCCTTGCCTTCGTAGATCAGCTCTTTTTTTTGCATTTTTGCACTCCTTATTTTAGCTGTAAAATTTTGATCGCGTCAATCGCCGATTTTAGCTGTATATCGTCGTTTACGTTAGCCTCGGTTATTATCTTTTTGTTGTCGGCGGTTTTGGTCGCGTTTTTATCGCCGTTGCCGTCGATTTTACTTAGTTCGTTGGTTAGATGTTTTTTTAGTTCGCTCTCCTTTATAGAAAACGCATTTTCGTCCTGCTGAGGCACTTTGCCCGGAAATACTATGATATCAGGCTCCACGCCCGTTGCTTGTATGGTGCGGCCGCTAGGCAGATAGTAGCGAGCTATCGTTAGACGAATAGCCTCTTTGTCATCGACTGGAAGGATGATCTGCACGCTGCCTTTGCCGAACGTCTTTTCGCCGATAACGACGGCTCGTTTATGGTCTTGTAGCGAACCACTCACGATCTCGCTCGCGCTCGCGCTTCCGCCGTTAACTAGCACCGCAAGCGGCAAATTTGTGATCTTATTTGCTCTTGCGGCTTTAAATTCGCTATTTTCGCTCTCGTTTCTACCCTTTTGAGATACGATCACGCCGCTATCTATAAACAAATTCGTTAGTCCGACCGCTTGGTTTAAAAGTCCGCCCGGGTTATTTCGAAGGTCTAGTACGATACCTTCCGCTTTTGGGTATTTTTTGATAAATTCCTCGGCCTTTTCGGTTACGTGCTTGTCAAAATTCGTCACGCGAAGATAGAGGATGTTGTCTTTTTCGATCATCTTTGCGTAAACGGACTCGACCGAGATGATGTCGCGCACGAGCTTGACGTCAAACGGTTTTTGCTCGCCTTTTCGCACGATAGTTATCGTGATAGGCGTCTTTGGTTTGCCGCGCATTTTATTTACCGCTTCGTCTATGGTAGTGCCTAGAGTCGCGTTTCCGTCGATGCGAAGGATGATGTCGCCGCTTTTTATGCCGGCTTTATCCGCAGGCGTATTTTCGATAGGCGAGATGACGGTTAGCGCGCCATCTTTCATACCGACCGTGATGCCAAGGCCGCCGAATTCCCCGTTTGTCTGCACTTGCATATCTTTAAACGCCTTTTCGTTTAAAAATCCGGAATGCGCGTCGAGGTTGTTTAAAAGCCCCTCTATGGCTTTATCCACGATCTCTTTAAACTGTAAATCATCAACATAATATTTTTCGATAGTAGAAATGGTTTTTGTAAGTTTTGAGAGCGATTGTAATTTAGAATTTGAGCCGTCCTCGGTGGCTTTAGCATTTAAATTTGCGCTAAAAACCGCTCCGAAAATCATCGCGCCCGCAACGCTCGAAAACAAAAACATCTTTTTTTTATTCAAAGTTAATCTCCTGCCTTTTTAAGTGGGGCTATTTTAGTTAAATTTGCCTAAAAATAGGATAAAAGATTTAATAAAATTTAATTTTATTTCGTAAGTATTTATATTGTATCACTTAGATAACTTGACAATAATCGACTAAAGTTATATAATACGCTCAATATAAACTAAAGGAGAAAAAATGGCGAATTTAGGCGAAAATTTAACCGCACAAATGCAAGAGCTGGTAGAAAAGGGCGTCGCGCTAGCGATACATGCGAAAAATCCGCAAACGTTTCCGCTTCACTTGCTTTGGGCTCAGGTCGCAGATAGCGGCTCGCTACTCAACCAAGTCTTTAATAAAATGAACGTCGGCAAGGACGCGGTGGAACTTGAAGTAAAAAGCAAAGCCGCGCAGTTACCTACAAGCTCAAACGTGACCAAAGAAAACGTGCAAATTTCAAAGGAGCTCATAAACTCTCTTGAAAGCGCAAAAGCTCTGATGGTGAGCCTAGGGGATAGCTATATCGCGGTGGATACGTGGATTATCTCGGCGCTTGAGCTACCTGAGATCAAGCAAATTTTAGGCAAATTTACCGACGTTTTAGAAATCCGTAAAAATTTAGAAAGTATAAGAGCAGGGCGCAAGATAGACAGCCAAACCAGCGACGAGACGCTAGATAGTCTCGAAAAATACGGCATCGATCTAACCGCAAAGGCACTAAACAAGGAGCTTGATCCGGTTATCGGGCGCGACGAAGAGATCACGCGCATGATGCAAATTTTAATAAGAAAGAGCAAGAATAATCCTATTTTATTAGGCGAGCCGGGCGTTGGTAAAACCGCTATCGTCGAGGGTCTAGCGCAAAAAATCGTGGCAAAAGACGTACCGACTAGCCTAGCAAACAAACGCGTAGTAGCACTCGATATGAGCGCGCTAATCGCTGGCGCAAAATACCGCGGCGAATTTGAAGACAGGCTAAAAGCCGTCATAAACGAGGTAAAAAGCGCCGGAAATATCATCCTCTTTATCGACGAGATCCATACTATCGTGGGCGCTGGAGCTAGCGAAGGCAGCATGGACGCGGCAAATATCCTAAAACCCGCGCTTGCTAGAGGCGAGCTGCACGCCGTGGGCGCTACGACGCTAAAAGAGTACCGCAAGTATTTCGAAAAAGACGCCGCACTGCAACGCCGCTTTCAGCCTATCGACGTAAAAGAGCCTAGCGTAAACGAAGCGCTTCAAATTTTACGCGGTATAAAAGAGCGCCTCGAGGTGCATCACGGCGTGACGATCACCGATAGCGCGCTGGTAGCGGCGGCAAAGCTAAGCGACCGCTACATCTCAAACCGCTTTTTGCCAGATAAAGCGATCGATCTCATCGACGAGGCCGCAGCCGAGCTAAAAATGCAGATAGAAAGCGAGCCGTACGAACTAGCCCGCATCAAGCGCGAGATCGTAACGCTGCAAGTCGAAAAAGAGGCGCTAAAAATGGAAGACGAGGCTAAAAACGCCGCTCGTCTAGCCGAAATAGAAAAAGAGATCGCCGATCTAAACGAGCAAAAGCACGCCCTTGACGGTAAATTTGAAAATGAAAAGGCGGTTTTCGGCGGTATCTCAAAAGCTAAAAAGGAGATAGATAGCCTAAAAAGCGAGGCCGAGATAGCGCGCAGAAACGGCGACTTGCAGCGCGCAGCCGAGATAGAATACGGCAAAATTTTAGAAGCGGCCAACCGCCAAAAAGAGCTCGAAAAAAAATGGGACGAGATGAAAAAATCAGGCGTGCTGCTCAAAAATCAGGTCGATGAGGAGCTGGTGGCTGAAATATTAAGCAAATGGACGGGAATTTCAGTCAGCAAAATGCTAACTAGCGAAAAGCAAAAGTACCTGATGATCGAGGAGCATTTGCGCGAAAGCGTCGTCGGTCAGGATGCCGCTCTGCACGCGCTAGCAAGAGCTATCAAGCGAAACAAAGCGGGCCTAAACGAGGGCGCGCGTCCGATCGGATCGTTTTTGTTTCTAGGGCCTACAGGTGTGGGTAAAACGCAGTCGGCCAAGGCTTTGGCTAAATTTTTATTTGACGACGAGCGCGCGCTCATACGCTTTGATATGAGCGAATACATGGAAAAGCACAGCGTCTCTCGCCTGCTCGGAGCGCCTCCTGGATACGTGGGTTACGACGAGGGCGGACAGCTAACCGAAGCCGTGCGCAGACGTCCGTATAGCGTCATACTTTTTGACGAGATAGAAAAGGCTCACAAGGACGTGTTTAACGTGCTTTTAGGCATCCTAGACGACGGAAGGGCGACTGATAATAAGGGCGTGACGGTCGATTTTAAAAACACGATCATCATCCTCACATCTAACATCGCGTCGAATTTCATCATGGATTTAAAGGGCGAGGAGCGCGAGCAAGCGGTCAAAAACGAGCTTAAAAACTACTTTAAACCCGAGTTTTTAAACCGTCTTGACGACACGATAATCTTTAATCCGCTTGACGAAGACGGGCTCATAAAAATCGTAGATATAATGTTTAAAGAGCTTGAAAAAACGCTGCAAAATCGCGGTATCAAGGCGAGCCTAAGCGAAGAGGCGAAGAAATTTATCGCGGGTGCCGGCTTTGACATCGTTTACGGCGCTAGACCTTTGCGCCGCGCGCTATACGAGCTAGTGGAAGACCCGCTAGCCGATATGATCCTGCGCGACGAGCTTGAAAGCGGCGACGAGATCGTAATCGGTAGCGACAAAGAAAAAATAACGATCTCTAAAATTTAAACCAAATTTACGGTCGCGTTTTAGGCGCGGCCGTTTTTATTCTCCCGTCAAATTCTTTAAATTTAACTGCGCAAATATCTTATATATAGACTACTCAAATTTGAAAACTACATATTGACTCGCAAATTTAGCTAAATTTCAAATTTAGCAAGCTCGCGTGCCGTTAGCCGCCCGGGTCAAATTTGCCAAAACCGCTCAAATTTAGCGCCTATTCTCCGCTTAGCTCCTCGGCTACCTGAGCGGCGAGCTTTAGCTTTTCGCTATCAAAATGCGTGTAAATTCGCGAGGTGTTTAGGCTCGCGTGTCCGAGCGCTTCTTGCACCAGCACGAGGTCTTTTTGCTTTTTGTAAAGCATCGTGGCAAAGGTGTGGCGCAGCATGTGAGCGCCGTTTTTTTCCTTGCGGATGCCTGCTTTAAAGAGGATCTGCTCGACGATGCGGCTCACGTAGGCCTGCGTTAGGCGCGTGCCTTTTTTGTTGATAAAAAGATAGCCTTCTTTATTTATATAGTTTATCGCGATCGCGTCTAGATGGGCTTCGATGAGGCGGCGTTTGATCATGACGACGCGGTATTTGTTGCCTTTGCCGCGGATTCTTATGACGTAGAGCTCGCCGTCCTCGGCTATATCTTTGCGCTTTAGGTTTAGCGCCTCGCTCACGCGGATACCGGTGAAAATAATAATTTTGATGATGAGCTTGTTGCGGTTGGCATTGCTTTTAAACTCGGCGTTTTCGATCGCTTCCAAAAATCTCTTGACCTCATCCTCGCTCATAAACTCAGGCAGCTTTTGCCCGCGCGCTCCGCCCACGCCGCCCCAGTTTTTTAGCTCGATGTCAAAGACGTGCGCCTTGCCGTCCTCTTCGTTTTGCTTATCCAAAAATGCGAAAAAATTTATCGCGCTTATGCGGTAGTTTTTCTTGCTCGCGTCGCTTAGTCCACCCGTGACGCTAGCTAGCACCTCGCTTAGCAGCTCTTCGTCGATCTGCTTTAGGCTCTCTAGCTCGTAAAATTTGAGCGTCTCGAATATCTTTTTAAGCGGATTAAAGTATGTATTTATGCCCGTTAGTCCCGCGTTTCTAGCCGATTTTACGAGGCCGTCGAGCTGGTCGATATTTTTTATCTCGCGGCTAAGGGCGAAATTTACGCTTGCTAGCGCCTTTGGGTCGCGAAGCTCTTTGTTTGAGAGCGAGCTAAGCTTAAATTTGACGTATCTCGTGAGCCAAAATATAAACGAGTTTTCAAAACTATCCTTGCAATCAAGCACGTATTTCAAGATATTTTCCTTAAATTTATTAAAATTTGAAAAGCATTATAACCAAACGCTTCTAAAAAATAAATTTTGGGGTAATCTGAAAAACACTTTTAATGAAAATATTAATATTATCATTTAAGTTAAGTTATGATAAAGTTGCAAAACCATTTTGATTCAAAGGAGAAAAAATGCAATCAACGCTAGGTTCGCGTCGTAGCTTTATCGCTGCGGCGGGTGTTTTTATAGCGGCGACCGCGCTCAGGGCCGCTCCGAATACTTTTGAAAAAACCAAAGGTCCGCGCTACGGCATGGTCATCGACCTCACGCGCTGCGTCGGCTGTCAGTCGTGCACGATGAACTGCGCTATGGAAAACAACGTCCAAGCAGGCGCCTTTAGGACGATCGTTTCGGAGTACGAAGCTAGCGACAAAGACGGCAACCGCGCCGTTATCGCCTCGCTACCGCGCCTTTGCAATCACTGCGAAAACCCCGCCTGTATCGACGTTTGTCCGACGGGAGCGAGCCACCAAAGAAGCAACGGCATCGTCAAAGTAGATAGCGCCGAGTGCATCGGCTGCGCGCTTTGCGCCGAGGCCTGTCCGTATCACGCCAGATACCTTAGCCTACAAACCTACAAAGTCGATAAATGCACCTTCTGCGATCACAGACTGCGCGAGGGATTGCTACCTGCGTGCGTGGAGACCTGTGTGGGCGGAAGCCGCATAATAGGCGATCTAAACGACGAAAACTCAAATATCAGAAAATTTTTAGCCGCTCACGAGACGATGGTGCTAGATAGTCCGAAAAATACGCATCCGCAGGTTTTTTACTACGGCGTGAGCGAAATTTTGACTAAAAACGATAAAGAACTGGCGGCTAAAAAAGGCTACAAACAAGCGATCAGCTGGAGCGAAGAGATCGCGCTGTAAGGAGAAAATAATGCAAAGACGAGAATTTCTAAAAAACGCGGCGATGATCTCGGCCGTAGGCGCGACCGCTGCGGTAGCGGACGACGCGGGAAAAATAAAAGACGACTATAAACCGCAAGGCAGCTCGCTTCAGCCCGAATTTAGCGTAAAAGACGGTAAAATTTCGATGAACGACGGGCATAGCGTGGTATTTTCTATGTGTCACGGCTGCGTGGCAAAGTGCGGACTACGCCTGCACGTGGACGAAAAAGCCGACCGCGTGCTAAGATGCACGGGCAACCCGTACCATCCGCTATCAAACGTGCGCTGGGCGAGCTACAATACCTCGATAAACGACGCATTACTAGCGACCACCGCTAGCGGCGAGGACGATCGGCGCGCCACCGTATGCGCTAGAGGCGCGGCTCTGCCCGAGATGATAGCTTCGCCTATTAGGATTTTATCGCCGCTTAAGCGAGTGGGCAAAAGAGGCGAGGGCAAGTGGAAAAAGATCAGCTTCGAGCAGCTCATCGAGGAGGTCGTCGAGGGAGGGGATCTTTTTGGCGAGGGGCACGTGGACGGGCTTAGGGCTATACTCTCAGACGAGCTCATCGACGAGGCAAATCCCGAATACGGCACCAAGCGCAACCAGCTTTTGAGCTTTTATCTCTACGACGGACGCTCGGATATCGTCGATCGCTTTATAAAAAAATCTTTCGGCACTATAAATCACTACTCGCACGGCGGTATCTGCGGCGGCGGCTTTAGAGTCGGCGGCAAGATCGCGCACAACGCAAAGGGCTTTGCTCACACTAAGCCCGACTACGAAAACTCCAAATTTACCATCTACTGGGGCACCTCGCCCGCAAACGGCGGAAATCCGTTCCAAAAGCAAGCTAAAATGGTCGCCCACGCAAGAAGTACAAACGACGGCTTCACCTATGCGGTGGTAGATCCGACGCTAACAAACGCCGTCAAATTCGCCGCCTCCGATAAAGGCCGCTGGATCGGTATAAAACCCGGCACCGACACCGCGCTTGCTATGGCGATGATACGCTGGATCATCGAAAACGAAAAATACGCCGCAAACTACCTCATGCAGCCAAATTTAGAGCAAGCAAAGCTAGCGGGCGAGATACACTGGTGCAACGCCACACACCTAGTCATCACGCAAAAAGGCCACCCAGACTACGGCAAATTTGCGCTCGTGGGCGATGAGTGGCAGGTCTGCTCGCAAAGTGGCAAAATCCAAAGCTACAAGATAAACGAACCCGCCAAGCTCTACTACAAGGGCAAAATTTTACTTAACGGCAAAAAAGTCGAGGTCAAAAGCTCGATGCAACTGCTAAAAGAGTCAGCCTACAAACACAGCCTCAAAGAGTACTCTAAAATTTGCGGCGTGAGCGTAGACGATATCCTCTGGCTGTGCGAAAATTTCACCAAAAACGGCAGGCAGGTCAGCACCAACGTCCACGGCGGCATGATGCATACGCAAGCGGCGATGAGCACGTACGCGATATTTTGCCTAAACACGCTAATGGGCACATACGGCTACAAGGGCGGCAACGTAAACGCAAGCGCGGGCACGCATGAGTTTTTAAAGGGCAGATACGATCTGGAGAGCTTCGAGGGCGCATACAAGCCAAACGGGTTAAATTTATCCCGCTCGGGCAAGTATTA
This sequence comes from Campylobacter sp., assembly GCF_052170435.1. Lineage (GTDB taxonomy): Bacteria > Campylobacterota > Campylobacteria > Campylobacterales > Campylobacteraceae > Campylobacter_A. The sequence goes on along the minus strand of NZ_JBQNAN010000014.1, from coordinate 31,524 downwards.
CGAAACGAGCTCTGAGTTTAAGCGTAAAGTCGCGGCAGGCGGCAGCGGCTATCCTGCGCAGCAGCCGTGGTATCCTATCTCGATGCCGCTAGTAAACGAAACGCTCACTAGCCACGCCGCAGGCTACCCGTACAAGGTAAAAGCGCTCATAAACTACATGACAAACGTGATGTACGGACAGGCGGGACTCGAGGTCGCGGTGCTTGACGCGCTAAAAGATAGCAAAAATTTGCCGCTTTTCATCGGTATCGACGCCTTTATGAACGAGACCAACGCCTACGCCGACTATATCGTACCCGACGGCGTAAATCTCGAAAACTGGGCGCTGCCAAACTCACTCTGGGGCACGATAGCTAAAACCTCCGTCGTGCGCTACCCGGCCGTCGCCGCCAAGCAAGACCGCGCCGCAGACGGTACGGTGATCGACGTAGAGGCCTTTTATATCGCGGTAGCAAAGAGACTCGGACTAAAAGGTTTTGGCAAGGGCGCCTTTAAGGACAAAAACGGAAAGCCGATGGATCTGGATACGAAAGAGCAGTATTACGCCGCGGCGCTGGCAAATTTGGCCTTTGACGGAGCGGGCGTGAAGGACATCGACAAAGAGGACTTGAAGCTTAGCAAAATTTCAAAAACCATGAAAAAGCTAGAGCCGTTTTTAAAAGACGAGGAAAAAGCAAAAGTCGCGCACGTGCTGGCAAAGGGCGGTAGATTTGACGATTACGAGAGCGCTTATGCGGGCGATAAAATGACGGTAAAAGTACCCGCCGCCACGCCTGCTGCGATCTACTACGAGCCCCTTGGCGGACACAGACACTCTATCACGGGCAAGTACATGCCGGGCACTCCGACTCTAGCTCTTGCGGTGGCTAGCGACGGCACTCCGCTAGAAAAGTTTTTCCCAAAATCAGAGTGGAAATACCTCGTAAGCTCGAGAAAATCAAACATCCAGCACTACTATACGATAGTTAGTCCAAAGCTGCGCGCGATACATCCAAAAAATTTCGTCAGGATCGCCGAGGATATCGCGAGCGAGCAGGGTATCAAAACGGGCGATAAGGTCAAGATCACGACGCCGTACGGCTCGCAAACGGGCGAGGCCTTCGTAACAAACGGCGTTGCTAACGGCGTCATCAGCCTCGAGCACGGATTTGGACACGATGAGTTCGGTGCTAGAGTGCATTTTATCGACGGTAAACCGGCCTTTTGGCTAGAAAGCGCGGAAAAGGGCGTAAATCACAACAAACTAGGCCTGCTAGATCCGAAGCGAAAGGGCAAATTTAGCCTAAACGACTGGCTAGTGGGCACCTGCGCTAGACAGGCGCTACCTGCAAATATCCGTAAAATCGGCTAAATTTAACGCGGCGGCCCTGGCCTAGCCGGGTCGCCGTTAAATTTGACGCTTGGCGGTAAATTTAAAGTAGCGTAAATTTGTCGCGGACGGCGTCAAATTTGCAGTAATTTTAAGGCAACCCGCGCAAATTTGACGGCAAATTTTACCGATAAATATCTAGGCTCAAATTTAGCTCGTCGATGACGCTAAGTATCTGTCTCACGTATCTTTGCTCGCGGCGAGCCTCGGCGATGTCTAGTTTATCAAAAAGCCGCCCCTCGAAAAAATTTCTCCTGCTAAAGCAAAATAGATAAAATTTGTTATCCATAAAGGCCGCACTCGGCGATTTTAGCGTGTTTTTGTAGGCTTTTAGTATATTTAGCTTGCCCATAAACGCAGGCGTGAGTAGATATCTCGCTTCCACCTTATCCGTCGTAAAAACTCTAAAATTTTCATTAAATTTGACATCGTCGAGTAGCTCTTTTTCGCCTAAAAATTTAGTATTAAAATCCTTGCTAACGGCGACCGTTTTGCCGTTAAATTTCTTGTTAAACTCGCACTTTAGCACGCTGCCTTTAAAGTCCGAATACTTATCAAACGCATATTTTAACAGGATAAATGCGGCGACGTATTTGTTATTTGTCCAAGGGTATTCGCGCTCATGGCTAATAATCTCGCACAAGTTAAATTTGACGCCCTTATATACGCCGCGCACGCTATCCTCGCTGTAAAACGTGCTCGGTCTATAAATCCCCGCCGCGTTAAATTCGCTCTGCGAGATACCGCCGTAAGCGCTATACGTAAAGCTCTCGTCGATATCTTTGATGAGCGCGGGGATAAAAACCTCTTTGTAAAATTCGTTGTATTCCTCTTTTACTTTTTCTACTTTTTCGATGTGATTAAGTATTTTAAAAAGATAACAAGAAATAACAAGCAAAAACGCCATCATAAAGCCAAATGACGAGAGCTGATCGCTATCAAATCTATTTCCGAAGATAAGAAAGAGCGCTATGACGCCAACGCTCAAAATAACGCTTATCGGAGATACTGCGACTCTAGCTCGGCACTCTTTTTGTTTTTTTACGGTTAATAAAAATGCTTGCGAAAGGGTCATTTGGTCGCTTTTGATTAAAATTTACGTAAATTTTGACCGAGCGCGGCTTAAAATAAAGTAAATCCTGGTGAGTAAATTTGAGCGAGGATTTTTAAAATTCGGTAGATTTGGAGTCAAATTTGACTCGGCGTAAATTTGAAATTTGCCGCCGTTTTCGAGCGTAAATTTAAGATCAAATTTGACGAGTCCTAGAAGCGACTCGTCAAATTTGCTTTAAGCGCCAAATCAAAGCTGTTTTTGCGGCAAACGCGCCGAAAAAACTCAAATTCAAGCGATCAAATTTAGAGATTTTCTATTACCCTTTTTGTTTCTAGCGCGATTTCTAGCTCCTCGTTGGTAGGCACGACGAGAGTTTTTACCGTAGCGCCAGAGGCGCTTAGATCGCGTATACCGCCGCTAGCGGCGAAATTTAGCTCGTGATCGATCCTGATACCCATGTGCGTAAGATCGTTGCAGATTTTCTCGCGGCTATACGGGGCGTTTTCGCCGATACCGCCGGTAAAAACGACTGCATCCACTCGGCCCAAAACAGCGTAATACGCGCCGATATATTTTTTTATACGGTAGCAAAACATCTCAAAGGCCAGATGTGCGCGCTCGTCGCCTTCGTGCATTTTGGCGACCACTTCGCGCATGTCGTTTGAGCCGCAGATGCCTAGCAGCCCGCTTTTTTTGTTTAAAAACGCGTCTATGCCCTCAGCCGTGAGCTCGCCTAAATTTAAAAGGTATGTAAGCACCGCAGGATCCATATCGCCGCTTCTAGTGCCCATTATCAGGCCTTCTAGCGGGCTTAAACCCATCGAGGTATCGACGCTTTTGCCCCCTTGCACGGCGCAGGCGGAGGCTCCGTTGCCAAGATGTAGCGAGATAGCGTTAAATTTCTCGTACGGCACGCCTAGATGCTCGGCGGCCTTTTTGGTCACGTAGTGGTGCGAAGTGCCGTGAAAGCCGTATCTGCGAATGTGTAGCCTTTTGCAAAGATCAAAGGGTAGGGCGTAGCGATAGGCGTACTCGGGGATAGTTTGATGAAACACGGTATCAAAAACGACGACGTGAGGTACCTTTTTACCGCTTCCGTTTTTGTCCGTTTCTTGCATAGCATTTTTTATACCCGCTAGGTGGCCCGGGTTGTGAAGGGGCGCTAGGACGGAGTTTTGCTCGATTTTGGCGATAACGTCAGGCGTAACTAGAGCCGAGTCGCTAAAGCTCTCGCCGCCGTGCACGATGCGGTGTCCGATGCCGTCTAGCTCGCTAAAATCATGCAGGATATTTGAGCTAGCAAACAGCCGCCTCATCGCTTCAAGCCCCTCGTGGTGGTCCTTTAGCGGAGCGCGCTCCTCGTAAATTTTATCCGCGCTAACGTCTTTTAGCTTGGCGTAGGAGCTTGCTTCGCCGATCTTTTCGACTAGGCCGCTAGCGATGACGCGGTTATCGCCCATATCGAAAAGCTGAAATTTAACCGACGAGCTGCCTGAGTTTAAAACCAAAATTTTCACTATTTTTCTCCTTCGTTTGCGGCTTGTATCGCGCTTATTAGGACCGTATTTACGATGTCCCCCACGCCGCATCCGCGACTTAGGTCGTTTACGGGCTTTTTTAGACCTTGCAAGATCGGTCCGACGGCGACGCAGTTTGCGCTTCGTTGCGCGATTTTATAGCCGATATTGCCCGCGTTTAAATTTGGAAATACAAAAACGTTCGCGCGACCCGCTACGTCGCTATTTGGTAGCTTTTTGCGCGCTACGGCCGGATCTATGGCCGCGTCATACTGCACGGGAGCTTCGATTTTTAGGGCTGGGTCTAACCCTCGCGCTATCTCGCCCGCACTCCTAACCAGGTCTATATCCGCCCCGCTGCCGCTATCTCCGCTAGAGTAGCTTAGCATAGCTACCCGCGGCTCCAGTCCGAACGCACGCGCCGTATCCGCCGAGGCTAGGGCGATTTGGGCTAGTTGCCGGGCGTCCAGATTTGGATTTATCGCGCAGTCGGCGTAGATGAGGATCTCCTCCGCAAAGCACATTATAAACGAGCTTGAAACTAGCGGGCTATCAGGGCGGGTTTTGATGATCTGAAGCGCGGGGCGGATGGTGTGCGCCGTGGTCGTGTTTGCGCCGCTCACCATGGCGTGGGCTAGTCCTTCTTGTACCATCATCGTAGCAAAATACGTTCTATCTCGCACGAGCTCGCGGGCTTGCTCTAGGCTCACGCCCTTGCTTTTGCGAGCTTCAAAAAGCGCGGCGGTTAGGCGATCTGCGTACTCGTTTTTTTCTAAATTTATAAATTTAGCGCCGCTTAAATTTACCCCGAGCTTTTCCGCGTCAAATTTGACTTCGTTTTCGTCGCCCAAAAGGATCAAATTTACCGCGCCGCTTTTTAGTAAAATTTCGCTGGCTTTTAGTACCCGCTCGTCTTCGCTTTCGGGCAAAACGACGGTTTTTTTATATTTTGCGGCGAGTTTAAATAGCGAATTTTCAAACCTCAAAGGCGTGATTATATCTTGCTTTACGCTTAAAATTTCATCTAAATTTCGGCTTACGATCAGCCTTGAGTTTCGCGTAAAAAAGCTCAAATTTTCGCGGCAAAAAACCGGAACGTTTAAATTTCTAGCGATCTGCAAATTTAGCTCTATTTCGCCGATATTTGCGATGCTTTTTGCAGGCTTAACCAGTACGAAATCAGCGCTCCCCGCTAGGCGGTCAAATTCATCTACCGCGCTTTTAAAAAACTCCCGCTCGCTACCGTTTTCAAAAGCTTTCCGGGTGTTTTCTAGTCCGTAAAAATCGTTGATGGGGTCAAAAACGGCTACATTTTTAAATTTTGTTGATATAATTTCGTAAATTTCTTGAAAATTCGCGCCAAGCGCAAGGATAGAATCGGCCATAATTTTCCTTTTGGAACTTGATTTGCTTATTTTATCGTAAAATTTTCACTTTAAGGTAAAGCGTGAGAAAAAATATTTACTTTTGCGCCCTTGCAGCAGCGTTTTTGAGCGGGTGTTTGCCTAGCGCCGACCCTCGCATAGATATGAAACCGCCCGTTTACGTCGAGCAGCTTCCCGCCAAACAGGTCAATAACCAACCAAACGCGGGCAGCCTTTTTGGTCGCGGCGACAACCCGCTTTTTGCCGACCGCAAGGCGATGAACGTAAACGACATCGTAACCGTCGTCATCAGCGAGCGCGCCAACCAAAGCTCCAGCGGCAAGCACGACACGAGCAAAAACAGCACGATAAGCCTTGGCGGAGGGATATTTACCGCAGGCTCCGCGCCGCTATCTACGCTAGCCACTCAGCTAAACAAAGCCGGCGACATCGGCTTTAGCGCGGGCACGAAAAACGAATTTACGGGTGCGGGATCTAGCGTGCGCGCAGAGGCCTTTACGACTACGATTTCAGCGCGCATCATCAAGGTGCTAGAAAACGGCAACTACTTTATAGAGGGCTCGCGCGAACTGCTCATAAACGGCGAAAAGCAGATCATGCAGCTTAGCGGCGTGATCCGCCCGTACGACATCTCAAACGCCAACGAGATCGACTCGCGCTACATCGCCGACGCCAAGATCCTCTATAAAACCGAAGGCGACGTGGATAGGGCGACGAGGAAGCCGTGGGGGACGAAGCTTATGGAGGCGATCTGGCCTTTTTAAGCTTTTTTATGCTTAGCTAGCTGGCTTGTCTTTTGAGTGCTTTTTGCGGATTTTTGCTTCGCTTTGCTCGCAACTGCAAGTAGAACGTTAAAATTTGACTCGATAGGCTACATGCCTTATCTTCGTCAAATTTTAACTTCAAAACCCCAAAAATCATCTCAAAATACTGCGCCTTATCTTTTTATATTCAAATTTGAAGTCAAATTTACAAATTTTACTCGCCGAGACCCGCACCCTGAAAGCCCAAATTTAAAAACATACGGCGCGATAGCGCAAATTTGAACCTGCACGCAGTGCAGCAACTCATCACGTCGTAGGGGTTGGGGGATTGTTAAGGGGGAAGGGAGCGACTTCGTAATTCAAGCCCCTTCCCCCTTAACAAGAAAGATTGATTTATGCAAAAAAATCTAATTTATAACGCCAAATTTAACTAAATAAAATTTAGCATCTTAAATGCACGGGTCTCGGCACGTCAAATTTAATAGCCTATCCAAATTTGAATCTTCTAAATTTCGCTGGCAAATTTACTCAAATTTAAGCCCTTTTAAATCCGAGTCCAAATTCCAAGCCCGGTTTTACGCTTTTTTAAACCTTAAGGCTGTATAATCGGGGTCAAATTTATCAAAAGGCGATACAGATGATAAAAGGTATTTCTGGCTCGCGCATGGTTATGGAAGCCTTGCGCGAAGAGGGCGTAGACACGGTTTTCGGTTACCCGGGCGGCGCAGCGCTAAACATCTACGACGAGACATACAAGCAGAGTTATTTCAGGCACGTTTTGACGCGTCACGAGCAAGCCGCCGTACACGCAGCAGACGGATACGCGCGCGCTAGCGGCAAGGTCGGAGTGGCGTTTGTAACCAGCGGCCCCGGTTTTACAAACGCGGTCACGGGTTTAGCCACTGCATACTCGGATAGTATTCCGCTTATATTAATCAGCGGCCAAGTTCCGACCTCGCTTATCGGCACAGACGCCTTTCAGGAGATCGACGCCGTGGGTATCTCGCGCCCGTGCGTGAAGCACAACTACCTCGTGCGCAGTATCGAGGAGCTACCGCGCATCCTAAAAGAGGCCTTTTATATCGCTCGCTCGGGACGCCCGGGACCCGTTCACGTCGATATCCCAAAGGACATAACCGCAGCCGTTGGGGATTTTGATTACCCGACCGAGATAAAGATGCCGACATACAAACCGACCTACAAAGGCAACGCAAAGCAGATCAAAAAGGCGCTCGAAGTCATCGCCGAGGCTAAACGCCCGCTGCTCTATCTAGGAGGCGGAGTCGTAGCGGCGAACGCTAGCGAGCTCGTGCGTAAATTTAGCGCAAAAACGGGTATCCCAGCGGTAGAGACGCTGATGGGGCTTGGCGTCCTAGCGCACGAGGATAAAAATCTACTCTCTATGGTCGGCATGCACGGCAGCTACGCGGCAAATATGGCGATGAGCGAGACTGATCTCATCATCGCGCTTGGCGTGCGATTTGACGACCGCGTGACCGGCAAGCTAAGCGAATTTGCCAAACACGCCAAAATCATCCACGTCGATATCGACCCTAGCTCGATCTCAAAGATCGTAAACGCGCACTTCCCGATCGTAGGCGATCTAAACTGCGTCCTAGAAGAGATGGTGGAAAAAGTAAGCGTAAACGAGCAAAATTTGACTGCGTGGCGCGAGATATTGGCCAGGTATGACGCGCTAAATCCGCTAGATTACAAAGACAGCGACGAAGCCCTAAAACCGCAGTGGGTCGTGCGCGAAACGGCTAAAATTTTAAAAGAATCTGGCAAAGACGCCGTGATCGCCACCGACGTCGGCCAGCACCAGATGTGGGTCGCGCAGTTTTATCCGTTTGACAGACCGCGTCAGCTGATAACTAGCGGAGGCCAGGGAACTATGGGCTTTGGTTTGCCCGCAGCCCTCGGAGCAAAAAACGCGATGCCGGGAAGCACGGTCGTAAATTTCACCGGCGACGGCTCGATCCTCATGAATATCCAAGAGCTGATGACCGCCACTGAGATCGACAAACCCGTCATCAACATCATCTTAAATAACAATTTCCTAGGCATGGTGCGCCAGTGGCAGACCTTTTTCTACGGCGAGCGCTACTCCTCGACCGACCTTAGCCTGCAGCCTGATTTTGTGAAGATCGCAGAGGGCTTTGGCGGAACGGGCTTCGTGTGCCGCACGAAAGACGAGTTTCGCTCCGCGCTAAAAGAGGCGGTGGCCTGCGGTAAAACGGCGGTGCTAGACGTACGCGTGGATAGATTTGAGGACGTACTGCCGATGGTTCCTGCTGGCGCGGCGATATACAACATGATCTTAAAAAGCAAGGAATAAAAATGAGCATAAGAAGAGTGATTTCAGTCATCGTGCTAAACGAGCACGGCGTTTTATCGCGCATTTCCGGGCTTTTTGCGGGACGCGGATACAACATCGACACGCTCACGGTAGCACCCATCCCCGGCACCGAGCTTTCTCGTATCAGCATCGTCACTAGCGGCGACGAGCGCGTGCTCGAGCAGATCGTAAAGCAACTACACAAGCTAATACCGACCTACAAAGTCATCGAAAGCGGCGAATTCGTCGAAAAAGAAATGGCGCTCGTTAAAATCCCGCTAAGCGAAAATTTCGGCGGGCTGGACGCGATACTAAAAGCCTACAACGGTATCGTAGCCAACACCAACGAAAACTACATCGTCGTCATGGTCAGCGACGACGCGAGCAGGATAGAAAATTTCCTCAAAGCTATCAAAAAATTTAACCCCACAGACGTCGTGCGCGGCGGCTCTGTGCTAATGGATCTATGATGAAACTAAGCGAAATTTATAAAATTTTAGGACTGGAATTTAGCGGCGAGGAGCTAGAGATCACGGCTCTAAATTCGCTCTCAAAAGCTGGAGCTAGCGAGCTAGGCTACTGCGATAGCGAGAAAAACGCTAAATTTATCGAGAACTCAAAGGCGGGCGCGATTTTAGTCGCGTCAAATTTAAAAGAACTCGTCGGTGCGCAAAGTAGGGCGGTGGTGGTAGAAAACCCGCATCTTGCCTTTGCTATTTTGAGCGAGTATTTCGCCAGAGAGCTTCTAGCGTCCAAGCCGCAGCCGGCGCAAATTTCGCCAAGCGCAAAGATAATGCCAAACGTCTACGTGGGCTCAGGCGCCGCAATCGGCGATAACACGCTCGTGATGGCGGGCGCCTACATCGGCGACAATGTAAAAATCGGCGCAAACTGCGTCATTCACCCAAACGTCGTCATCTACAACGACACCGTTATCGGCGACGGTTGCCGCATCAACGCAAACGCCGTCATCGGTAGCGACGGCTTTGGCTACGCGCACACGAAAACGGGCGAACACGTGAAAATTTACCACAACGGCAACGTCGTTTTAGAGGATTTCGTCGAGATTGGCGCATGCACGACGATAGACCGCGGCGTGTTTGAAAGTACGGTCGTAAAAGCCTACGCCAAGATCGATAACCTCGTGCAAATCGGTCACAACTGCGAGATAGGCTACGGCTCGATACTCGTTTCGCAGGTAGGACTCGCAGGCTCGACGAGGCTTGGGCGTAACGTCGTGATGGGCGGACAAAGCGGCTCGGCGGGGCATTTAAAAGTCGGCGACTTTGCCCAGATAGCAGCGCGCGGCGGCGTGTCAAAGGATATCGCTGGCGGTAAAAAATACGCAGGCGCATATCCGATAATGGAGCTGGCCGACTTTTTCAAACTGCAAGCTAAGATCGCGAGATTTTTTAAGAAAAACTAGATGAAAAAATATCTTATTATTTTTGGTATTTTTGGAATAGGTTTTTACGTAGGTACATTGGCGGCCTATATTTTAAAAGACGATATAAATAGCGAATTCTTGGGTCAGGTTGGAGATTTCTTGGGAGGTTATTTAAACCCGCTATTTGCTCTTTTATCCTTTATAGCACTTTTGATTACTATAGTTTTTCAATCCGAAGAATTAAAAAATTCAAGAGAGGAATTAAGGCTAACCAGAGAAGAATTGGCAAAAAGTGCTGAAGCGCAAGAGAGATCATCTCAAATTTTTGAACAGCAGAGATTTGAAAACACGTTTTTTTCTTTATTAAAGACCTTAAATTTGGATATAAAAGATTTCAAGTCTAATAATGATAGATTTTTAGAAAATCATGGCGACTATGATAATCCTGAATTAAAGTATGTTGCAAATTTTTTCAGGATCGCAATTCTTGTATATGAAATATTAAAATTTATAAACGACTACAATACAAATCAAATCACTAGCAAAGAACAGAATTGTGGATATAAAAGGCATAGCAACATTTTAAGAGCTTGCTTAGATGCGGATATATTGCAATTATTACTCATATATTGTTGTAATGATAATATTGTAGATGCGTACAATATTAGGCAATTGCTGGAAAAATACAATATTCTAGAATATATGCCCATAGATAAAAGTATAAATATGGAGAAGCGTATACCAGATGATATAATGGAAATTACTTACGAAGTTTATATAATTCGACTAATAAAAAAGTATCTTACAATTGGACACATATCTATATTTGGAGATAATGTCTATATAAAGGGGCTCAAATTTGATTTTTAATATCTACCAAATTTGAGCCTAATTTACGCTATTTTTTATAGCTTTTTACGAATTCGCCGATCCTTGCGATACCTTTTCTGATACTCTCCAAATCGGTCGCAAAAGACAGCCTAAAGTATCCGTCCATACCAAATCCCACGCCAGGCACCACGGCGACCTTGGCCTTTTCTAGCAGCTCTTTGCAAAATTTCATACTATCGGGCTCAACCTCGGAGCAGTTTATAAAAAGATAAAACGCGCCGTCGGGCTTAAGCACGCTAAGTCCCGGTATAGCGTTTATCATCTCGACGCCTAGGTCGCGGCGCTTTTTAAACTCGCCCTTCATATACGCGATGTCCTCGTCGGCTTTGCCGAGCAGCGCAGGGATGGCGCCGGCTTGCGTTAGGGAGTTTATGTTGCTCGTGCTTTGGCTTTGTAGCTTGTTTACCGCAGCATTTAGCTCCTTAAACGGGCTAGCCATGTAGCCAAATCTCCAGCCCGGCATCGCGCCGCATTTGCTTAGGCCGTTTATCGTGATCGTGCGGTTAAACATATCCTCGCTCACCGCCGCGGTCGCGACAAATTCGCCCTCATAGTTTAGCTTTTCGTACATTTCATCGCTAGCTACGATGATTTTCGTGCCTTTTAGCACTTCGCCCAGCGCCTCCAGCTCTTTGCGGCTATATATCGCGCCCGTCGGATTGCAAGGGCTGTTTAATACTAAAATTTTAGTTCTAGGAGTGATCGCCGCTTTTAGCTGTTCGGGAGTGATTTTAAAGCCGGTCTTTTCGCTAGTTTCGATAAAAACGGGATTGCCGCCGCTAAATTTGACCATCTCCGGGTAGCTCACCCAGTACGGGCTCGGCACGATGACCTCGTCGCCCTCGTCGATTAGCGCCTGAAATACGTTAAAAAGCGAGTGCTTGGCGCCGACGTTGGTGATGATTTGATTTGGCGCGTAGTCTAGGCCGTTGTCGCGCTTTAGCTTTGCGGCGATAGCCTCTCTTACCTCTGGCGTACCCGCTACGGCCGTGTATTTGCCGCAGCCCTTATCTAGGGCGGTTTTTACTTCGTTTTTGATGATCTCGGGCGTGTCGAAGTCCGGTTCGCCCGCGCCGAAACTGATCACGTCCTCGCCGCGGGCTTTCATCTCTTTTGCCTTGGTGCTGATTTCGATGGTTAGGCTCTCGCCTAGCACTTGAACTCTTTTTGATAGCATTTTTACTCCTTTTTCTAAATTTAAGATATGGTTTTTAGATAGCCGTTATCGTTTAAAAACAGATACATTTCGCCTAAAATTTGCTTGCGCTGCGAGTCGGTTACGAGCTTTGACTTTTCGATGCGCTCGTTTAGGATATCCTGGATCTCGTAGATGTCGTAGTCAAGATCCTCCATGATATCAAGGATCGATTGGCTCTCCAGCAGGTGCGAAACCTTAAATCCCTCGGCGTCTATCTCGATGGTAGCTTCTGTAGGGTGAGTAAAGAGGTTGTGTTTCATACCCAGCACCTCCTGATACGCTCCGACTAGGAAAAATCCTAAAAAGTACTCCTCTTTTTCCACGTCTACGTCGTGCAAAAACAGAGGATTTTCCTCGTCGTCAAAGCCTATCTCGCCGTCACTATCGCACGTGATATCCCACAGCGACGCCGAGCGGGTAGGGCGCACGTCTAGGCGGTCAAGCGGCATGATAGGGAAATTTTGCTTTAAACCCCAAAAATCAGGCAACGACTGAAATAGCGAGAAGTTTACGAGATAGCGCTCCTGCGCCTCCTCTTGCAGCTTTAAAAGCTCGGCGTTGTGCTGCTTGGTGCCGAGGATTTTAGCCGCTTTTTTGATGATTAGGTGGGTTAAAATTTCAGCATTCGAGCGATCTTGTAGATCGACGTAACCCAGATCAAAAAGAGTCAAAATGCTCTCCATATGATCGATGCTGTCGTGCAGATACTCTATCGCGTTTGACGGCTTTATCGTGCTTAGCAGGTCGTTTAGCTCGGTGATTAGCTGAGGGTTTTTCTTTTTTAGTACGAGTTTTTCCTCGGTGTAGTCTTGACTAAAGAGCTCCAAAACGGGCGCGACCAGCACGGCGTGCGAAGCCGAGACGAAGCGGCCGCTCTCGATAAAGATATCGGGCTCCACCTCGTTTCGCTGCGTCGCCATCGTTTTTAGCAGATAGACCACGTCGTTGGCGTATTCGCTAAGCGTGTAGTTTCGGCTCGAGTTTTCCTTAAACTGCGAGTACTCTATGGCCAGACCGCCGCCCAAATTTATGGCTTTTAGGTTTTTCGCGCCCATTTTTCGCAGCTCGGCGTAGATGTTTCCTGCTTCGATTAGGGCCTTTTTTAGCGGATGGATTTCGGTGATTTGCGAACCAATATGAAAGTGGATCATATTAAAGCGATCGAGCAAATTTGCCTCTTTTAGCAAATTTACCGCTTCGATTAGCTCGGTCGCGGTTAGGCCGAATTTGGAGTTTATGCCGCCGCTTTTAGCCCAGACGCCGGATCCGCTGCTATGCAGCCTGATGCGCAGACCGATGTTTGGCTTGGGCGCGAAACGCTCTTTTGCGATGGCGATGATAGCCTCAAGCTCGTTTAGTCCCTCGATCGTTAGCGTGATGTTGTGTCCCATTTCGGCCGCGATAAAGCCGATGTTGATCATCTCCTTATCTTTAAAGCCGTTTACGGTGATCGGCGCGCCTTCGTTGTTATACGCCATCACCAGTAGCAGCTCGGCCTTTGAGCCCGCTTCCAGTCCGTAGCCGTATTTTTGTCCGTGACGGACTAGGTTTTTTACAAAGCCCGGATACTGGTTTACTTTTAGCGGATAAACGGCGTTAAAGCTACCTTTGTAGCCAAATTCGTTTTTCGCGTTCTCAAAGCTTTTGTAAATTTGCGAAATTTGCTTGTGTATGAGGTGAGGGAAGCGCAGCAATAGCGGGCCTCGGTAGCCTTCGCTCCTGATGCTTTTTACGATGTCGATGATGGCGGGTTTTGAGCCGGTATTGACGCAAATTTTACCGTTTTCGACGATGAAGTTATTATTTCCCCACAAATTTAAACCGTAATCATACATTTAAAATCCTTTTAAGCTCCGTCTCCAAATCAACCAAATCAAGCGTTTTTTCGGCTTTTTCGCTCAGATCTTTTAGCCAAATTTTGCCCGATTTTAGCTCGTCCTCGCCGACGCAAAGGCAAATCCTCGCATTTGCATTATCGGCTGCATTTAGGTGCTTTTGCAGTTTTTTTGGCTCGTAGCTCACGAGAACCGGGAGGCTTTTTCTTAAATTTATCGCTATTTTGTAGACCGCGTCCACCCCCTCGGCATCCATCGCGCCGATATATACGCCGCTTCTTTTGCTCTCGCTCTCGCGGCCGCCTAGGATTTCCATTATGCGCTCGATACCCATCGCAAAGCCAACGCCGTAGCTAGCCTTGCCGCCTAGGTACTCGACCAGTCTGTCGTAGCGTCCGCCGCCCGCGACCGCGCTCTGTGCGCCGATCTCGTTTGAAACGAACTCAAACGCCGTTTTGCAGTAGTAATCAAGTCCGCGCACAAGCTTTGGATCTATCTCAAACTCCACGCCGTTGCCGCTTAAAATTTCTTGCAGCTTTTTAAACTCGCCTGCGCATTCGTCGTTTAGACTTCCGATTATCAGCGGCGCGTTTTCGTAGATTTTTTGGCAGCTTTCGACCTTGCAGTCTAGCACGCGGATAGGGTTTGTTAGCTTTCTGCGCTTGCAGTCCTCGCAAATTTGCCCTTCGTGTGCGTCTAAAAATTTAACCAGCTTTTGCCTGTATGCACCCATACTAGCGGCGTCTCCGAGCGAATTTATAAGTAGCTTGGTTTTGATACCTAGCCGCGAGAAAATCTCGCTTATCATCAAGATAACGCTCGCGTCCTCATAAACGCTAGGCTCGCCGAAGCACTCGCAGCCAAACTGATGAAACTCGCGCAAACGCCCTTTTTGCGGGCGCTCGTAGCGAAACATCGAACCGTGATAAAAGTACCGTCTCACACCGCCCGCGCGGTCAAATTTAGCCTCGATAAATGCGCGCACGACTCCCGCCGTCCCCTCAGGGCGCAGGCAAACGTCGTTGCCGCCTTTGTCCTCAAACTGATACATCTCCTTACCCACGATGTCGCTGCTTTCCCCGACGCTGCGACGAAAAAGCGCCGTTTGCTCCAGGTGCGGAGATAGCACGAACTCGTATCCGTAGTTTTTCGCGACCTCTTCGCAGATTTTGATTATCCTCTCGTAAAGTCCCGACTGGGGCGGCAAAACGTCCTTCATCCCCCTTAATGCGCTAATCATTTATAAACTCCTTTATCAAATTCGTTATTTTTTCTTCATCCAGGGCGGCGTCGATCGTGACGTAGCGGACGTCTAGTTTTTGCAAAATTTCCTCCATCGCGTCCTGCACTCTTAGTAGATAACTAAATCCTCTAGCCTCTATGCCGTCCATCTGCGCGCGCGAGCCTAAGCGCGATCTTAGCGTGTTTTCGTCCGCTTTAAAAAATACTATTTTTTGCGGAAAATTTCCTTGCAGGGCGAATTTATTTAAATTTAAAAGCTCCTCAAAGCTAAAATTTCCGCCCGCCAGCGCGTAGGCCATGCCCGAAACAAAGCCCCTGTCGCTCAAAATTATTTTATCCGAGTTGGGTTTTATTATCTTACCCGAATGCTCGGCTCTATCGGCCAAAAATAGCAAAATTTCAGCCCTTTTATCTAGACCATTTTCTTTTAGTAAAATCTCGCGCAAATTTTCGCCGAGCTTCGTACCGCCGGGCTCTTTAGTCACGATGGCTTGCGGGAAAGCAGCCGCCAGCCGCGCTATCTGCGTGCTTTTGCCCACACCGTCGATACCTTCAAATAAAATATACAAATTTAGCCTTTCAAAGTTTCTAAAATTTCGCTTGGAACCAGCTTGCTAACGTCGCCGTCGTGGCTAAGAACGGAGCGCACGATCGAGCTTGAGATAAAGGCGTTTTGCAGGCTTGGCATCAGATAAACGGTCTCAAGCTCCTCCCAAAGCACGGCGTTTGCATAGCCGATTTGCAGCTCGTACTCAAAGTCGCTAACCGCGCGAAGTCCGCGGATCACGACGTTTACGCCGCAGTTTTTAGCAAAATCGACGAGCAGGTTATTAAAGCCTACGACCTCGACGTTTTTTAGATCCGTCGTCGAGATTTTTACCATCTCTACACGCCTAGCCAAGCTAAAATAGGGCTGCTTGCTCTCGCTAGCCGCAACTGCGACGATAACTTTATCGAAAATTTTAGTCGCTCGCCTGATAACGTCGACGTGTCCGTTTGTTACGGGATCAAAGGTGCCGGGATAGATACAAGCTTTCATTTTTCGCCTTTAAATTTTAAAGGTTGATTTTACTATTTTATGCCTAAAACAGGACTTTATCCTGCGGCTAGCGCAGCTGTTTTAGCTCCATCTTTTATAAATTTGATGCTCGAGTCCGAGCAGATCAAGCCACTTGCCGATGATGAAATTTTCCATATCTTCAAGGCTATTTTGATCCGAATAATAACCCAAAACCGGCGGCGCGATAACGGCACCTAGGGCGGATAGCTTGGCTGCGTGCTCGAGTGCTAGCGTAGAAAACGGCATCTCTCTAACGCCCAAAACCAGCCTTTTTCGCTCTTTTAGCGCGACTGCGGCGGCGCGGGTTATCAGCGTGTCGGCAAAGCCGGCGTGGATTTTAGCTAGGGTGTTGATAGAGCAGGGCGCGACGATAGTAGCATCTATGCCAAACGAGCCCGAGCTCGGAGCTGCGGCCAGATCGGAGTCGCCATAAATAACGGCGCGATTTTGCAAATCTTGCCAAATTTGATAAATTTCGTCTCGTTTGGCGTCTTTTTGAACGCGATTTTTATCAAAAACGCACTGGTTTTGAAATTTACGATCGTCAAATTTGCTTGCTATTTCATCGTTAGGGCTTGCGTTTTTTTCGCCGCCATTAGATTTACAAATTTGCCCGTTTGTATCATTAAAGCCGCAGTTATCTAAAGCGGTAAATTTTAAAATATTGTCGCCAAAATCTTGCGCATTATCCGCAAATTTGTTGCTTTGATTTTGCGATCTTTTGTCTCCGCCTCGAAAACCTAGCTCGCCTTGGGCGGAGCTAGAATTTGCAAATTTTGCGTCTTCGCGATCTTTGTCAAATTTGGCGCTATTTTGGTTTGCGTTAAATTTTAAACCCGTCGCACCGTTTTTATAAAAAATATCCGTAAAATTTAGCTCTTTTTCTAGCACGTTCATCGCGTTTTTACTCACGCACAGATGTAGCTCGCTTCTTTTTGCTATCTCGCGGGCGAGCTTTAGCCCCAGATTTACGCCGCTTGCGCCGCTGATACCTAGAAAAATTTTCATCTTATCATCACCTGTTTTTTTGAGACGATTTGCGCGCTAAAGACCTTTTTGTCGTTATTTTTAACTTTGATGGTCTCACCTAGATTGCCGTTTTCTAGCGCCGTGACCTCGACGATGATACTGAGTGCCCCGTCGCTAAGCACGGCATTTACGCGCTCTCCTTTTTTGATGAGCGGTAGCAGAGTAAACTGCCGCAAGCGCAACACTTCGCCGCTTTTTATATTTTGCTTTGTCGCTAGCCTCGCATTTGGCGCTTCGCTCATCATGTCGGGGCTAAACTCGTCAAGCTTAACCCAGTCCTTTGCAAAGTCGCCGATACCTAGCATTTGGCGCGTCGCAAGCGGCTTAGTAGCCCTCAAAACCGGCATTTTTGCGTTTATTTCATATCTAAAAAATACGCTTGGCTGCGAGCCGTTTGGCGTGATAAAACCGGCTCTAAAGCTACCTTTTGGATTGATTTTATTTACGTAAATTTTATCGAATTTGTATTCGTGGAAGTTTTTAGGAAGTTCGTTTTGAGGCTCGATAAGCGGAAATTTGACGAATTGCAGTCCCTTAAACTCGCTCGTAACTTCTTGCAAAAACGCGCGCTGCACGAGAGCTAACGCGTCGCAGTTTTTTACAAATACCGTCTCTCCGCCGCTTTTATCCTCAAGCTCTACGCCGCGTTTTTTTAAAATTTCCACTAAATCTCGCGAATTTATTTTTGCGGCTTTGTTTTCGCCTAAATTTAAAATCTCGTCGTTTTTGTCCGTAAAGCCCAAGTCCGCAAGCGTTATTTTGCCGTTTGAAACGCAATACATCGGCCAAAGCGCTAAATCCAAAGAAAATAAAAAAATGGGAAAAAATAGTAAGAAAAAAATGGAGCGGGAAACGAGATTCGAACTCGCGACCCCAACCTTGGCAAGGTTGTGCTCTACCCCTGAGCTATTCCCGCACCGTTTGAGAAGTCGCAATTTTAGCAAAAACGTTTTCATTTGTCAAGAAAATTTCAAAATTTTTACGATTTCGCCCGCTTTTAGCTCGCCGAGGCTTTCGCTTGTTACCAAAACGGCGTTACTTTTGATGAGCGGAGTTATCATGCCAGAGCCGAATTTATTATTATCCGTCACGCTAAATTTGCCCCCCAAAAAGCTACCGAGCACGATGTTTTGACGTCCCGATTTTATTTTTACGTCTTGATTTAATACGGCGTCAAATTTTTCAAGCTGCGCGCCATTCAAAAAAGGAACGACTAGTAAAAAGCACATCAAAAACGCCGCCATCGGATTTCCCGGCAGGATAAATACGATTTTTTTATCTTTTATAAAAGCTTTGCTCGGTCGTCCGGGTCGGATATTTACGCCGTCAAAAAGCTCACTAAAGCCCAAATTTAAAAGCGCCGTTTTCATAAAATCAGCCTCGCCCTTGCTCGCTCCGCCGCTTGTGATTATAACGTCAAATTCGGCCGTCTCTAGCGCTAGCGTCGTGCTTTCTAGGTCGTCTTTTATGATGCCCGCGTACGAGCTAGCAAAGCCGAAGCTTTGAAGCAAAGATACGATGCCTGCGCCGTTTGCGTTGTAGATTTGCTCCTCGCTAGCGTTTTGCCACGGCTCGACCACTTCGTCGCCGCTTGAAAATATACCGATTCTTAGCTCGCGCTCCACGCAGACGCAGTAGATGCCCTGAGCGGCCAGCATCATTACTCTTGCGGGCGTTAAAAATTCGCCTTTTTTTAGCAAAATTTCGCCAGCCTTAACCTCTTCGCCCTTATATCTTAGTGCGTTAAATTTTTTGACTTTGCTTTGCTGCGAGAGCTTGCCGTCCTGCAAAATAGCGTCTTCAAAAGGCACGACCGTGTCGGCATTTGTCGGCATTTTTGCGCCGGTCATTATCTTTACGCATTCGCCTTTTTTTAGCGTGATTTCAGCCTCATCGCCCGCCAGCACGGTTGCCGCGACGCTTAACGGCTCGTTAAAATCGTCAAATTTGAGCGCGTAGCCGTCCATTGCGGCGTTATCAAAGGAGGGCAAATTTTTAACGGCAACGACGTCCTGTGCTAAAATTTTGCCCGTCGCGCGCTCAAGGCTCGCAAACTCTCCGCAGCCGTCAAATTTGGCTTTTTCTAGGATTAAATTTTGAGCAAGCTCTAGCGTCATTTTACTCCTCCAGCCTGCGTATTTTTGCGCCCAGAGCCGCTAGCTTGCGCTCCAGCCCCTCATAGCCTCTATCTAGGTGGTAAATTCTATGCACGCGGCTAGTTCCGTTTGCGGCGAGAGCAGCTAGCACTAAAGCCGAGCTTGCGCGCAGATCGGTAGCCATCACGTCAGCAGCATTTATCTCGCCTCCGCCGTAGATCGTCGCGATATGGCCGTTTAGGCGGATGTCCGCACCCATACGAGTGAGCTCGCTAACGTGCATAAAGCGGTTTTCAAAAAGCCTCTCGTCTATCGTACTAACGCCGTTTGCTACGAGCGAGAGTGCCATAAACTGCGCCTGCATATCGGTCGGAAATCCCGGAAACTCCGTCGTTACGATCTCGACGGGATTTACGTTTTTAGCCGGCATTATCGTGATTTTGTCGCCGTCCACGACGGTTTCAAAGCCCATTTGGTTAAATTTAGTAAGCACGGCCCGCAGATGCGCTGCATTAGCGTTCGTGATAGTTACTTGCGAGTTCGTGATCGCCCCGGCGCAAAGATACGTGCCCGCCTCGATCCTATCTGGGATGACCGTTATCTCGCCGACGTCCAGCAGGCGCCTATCCGTGCCCTCGATCACGAGCTCGTCCGTGCCGATACCCTCGATCTTCACGCCGCCTGCGGCCAAAACCTGGCAAAGCTGCACCACCTCAGGCTCTTTGGCGACGTTGATTAGATGCGTCGTACCGTGAGCGAGCGCGGCGGCCATGATGATGTTTTCGCTGCCCGTTACCGTGATCTTATCAAACACGATCTGCGCGCCCTTTAGCCCATCAGGCGCCGTAGCTACGACGTAGCCTTGCTTTATCTCGATGTTTGCGCCCATTTTTTCAAGCGCGCTTAGGTGTAGATCTATCGGTCTTTGTCCGATCGCGCAGCCGCCGGGCAGGCTCACCTCGCAGTGGCCAAACCTAGCTAGCAGTGGGCCAAGAACCAGGATAGAGGCGCGCATTTTGCGCACGATGTCGTAGTTAGCCTTCGTGGAACTGACGTAGTTTGAGTTGATTTTTAGCGTGTGATCATCTGCAAATTCGCATTTTGCGCCCAAATTTACGAGCAGCGTCGCCAATGTTTTTATATCCGCAACGTTTGGCATGTTTTTTAGCGTCACGTCGTTTTTTATGATTAGAACCGCTGCTATGAGGGGCAGGGCGGCGTTTTTCGCTCCGCTTATGGCGAC
Organism: Campylobacter sp.; assembly: GCF_052170435.1. Lineage (GTDB taxonomy): Bacteria > Campylobacterota > Campylobacteria > Campylobacterales > Campylobacteraceae > Campylobacter_A. The sequence goes on along the minus strand of NZ_JBQNAN010000014.1, from coordinate 11,116 downwards.
CTCGCCGCCTAGTTTTGCGTTTCCTTCGATTTCTAAATAATGCATCATCTTAAATCCTTAAATAAAACCCAAAGTATAGTGAAATTTAGCTTATAAATTTAAATTTATGCCGATATTTACCGATTTATTTATATAATCTTACTTTTAGGCGGCTCGTTTACGGTGCTTAAATTTACCGCAAAACGCCGCTTTAAATATAAAATAGGATGATTTAAATGAAATTTACCATTTTTTTACCGCTGGCGCCGATTGCGGCTTTGATTTTTAGCGGTTGCGCGAACAGTACGCCCAAAATTTACCCGACCGATCAGAGCGGACAAATTTTAAACGCTAGATTTTTAAACTCGCAGCAAGACGTATTTAACGATCTGGGCGGCATAGCGCTTTCAAATTTTATGCAAGGCTTTTTAGGCAAAAAAGATGGCGGAGACTGCTCGGGTTTCGTTTCGCTCGTAAATAAAAACATAAATAACGTTTACTTTTCCGAGACGAATTTACTCAAATTTTACGGCGAAAACGGATCGAAATCTCAAGCCATTTATAATCTTTACAAAAAGCGAAATTTGATCTCGCAAACAAGCCCGAAGCTCGGAGATTTGGTATTTTTTAACAACACCACGAGTCAAACCAAAGGCAAAAACAAGCAAATCATAACCCACCTTGGCATCATAGACCGCATAGAGGACGACGGAACTATAAGATTTATGCATAATACCAGAGGCAAAAACAAAAGCGGATTTATAAATCTATTTCAAAAAAATAGCCATAAAATAGGCGGCAAAGAGGTAAACTCCTACATCGTAGCGTGTAAAGGCGGCGACGCTACCTGCCTAACGTCAAACAGATTCGCCGGCTTTGGCAAGGTTAATTTTTAGCTAAATTTATGTCTAAATTTTATATGATAAAGCCTTTAAAAAGGAGCCGTTTTTGAAAGCCACGATATCGCTCATCGCGTTAAATTGTCTAGTATATCTTGCCGTTTACTGCGGCATTTGCAGTAGTAACGTGACGCTTGGGCTAAATATGTTTTTTATAGACGAGCTTTTCGTTTGGCAGCCCGCGACCTCGATGTTTATGCACGCAAATTTGGCCCATTTGCTGATGAATATGGCGGTTTTGTATCAGTTTGGATCGCTTCTAGAGCGGTACTACGGAAGCGAAAAATTTGCCGTCGTTTACTGCGTCGGAGGCGTTTTGACCTCGCTGCTTAGTTTTATTTATATTTATGCTATGTTTAAAACTAACGGAACTTTTATAAATTTAGTCGGAGCTAGCGGCGCGATCAGCTTGCTGCTAGGAGTTTTGGCGTTTTTGGACGCGAGTAGCAGAAAAGGACTAATAATCGCCATCTTGCTAATGAGCTTCGCGCCCGTAGCCATGGGCGTAAACGTCGCCTGGTACGCGCATATCATCGGCTTTGCGCTAGGGTATTTCGGGGTAAAATTTAAGGTGATAAAATGAGATTTTTCGATCAAATTTGGGAAATTTTAGAGTGCGGCGACAAGGAGCTTAAATTTGATAAATTTAAACGATTTTACGCCGAATACAAGGCCGGTAAATTTGACGCGCAAATAGAAGAGGGCGGTAAATTTGACGAGATAAAACCGATTGAGCGCCCAAGCTACGCAGTATTTTGCGATGTAGTAGCGATGAGAGAAATAGGCGGTAAAAAGCAAGCGGACAAGCAAAAAGCCTTCCTGCACTCGATCGCGCATATCGAATACAGCGCCGTAGATATCGCGCTAGACGCGGCGTATCGCTTCCGCGCGCTGCCAAAAGCCTACTATGACGACTGGCTAGAGGTCGCGCAGGATGAGATTAGGCACTTTAAGATGATCGAGGATCACATGGCTAAATTTGACGTGAAATACGGCGATTTTACCGTGCATGACGGGCTTTTTATAGCTTTGCAAAATACCTCCGCGTCGCTGCTTGAGCGCATGGCGGTGCTGCCTAGATACATGGAGGCAAACGGCCTTGACGCAAACGCTTTTATGCTAAAAAAGCTGGAAACCGAGCGCGAAAAAGACGGGAGCAAGGCACGTCTTTGCGAAATTTTGCAAGTTATCTTAGACGAGGAGATCTCGCACGTCTCAAAGGGCGATCGTTGGTTTAAATTTGCCTGCGAAAAAGAGGGCGTAAGCCCCGAAATCTATGCGCAAATCGTGCAAAAAATCTACCCTAAAGCCTTTTTGCAGTCCCGCGAGCTAAACGTGAGCGCGCGTCTAAAATCGGGCTTTAGTGAGGCAGAGATCGAGCACATAAAAAATCTATCAAAAGCCAAAAAGGCGGAATAAATGAAAAAAATCTACTTTATCAGGCACGCAAAAGCTGTAGAAGAGGGCGAAGGCAGCGACTTTGAGCGCGATCTGAGCGAACGAGGCAAAAAGGATCTGGCGCTGATGTGCGAACGACTAAAAAAACACGAGGTAAGGACGGACGCGATATTTGCCAGTCCCGCCAAACGCTGCGCTAAAACGGCTCAAAAGCTAGCCGAAGCAGTTAAATTTAAGAAGAAAATCAAATTTAAAGACGAGCTATACGGAGCGCAGACGCATGATCTTTTGACCTTTGTAAGAGAGTTTGACGACAAATTTCAAAGCGTATTTATCGTCGCGCACAATGACGCGATAACGGAAATTTGCGAGCTTTTAAGCGATGCCGCTATAGGAAATATCCCGACTTGCGGCATCTTTTGCGTCGAATTTAACAGTGGCTTCAAGGAGCTAAAAGAACACGGCACAAAAGCTCTGTTTTTTGACTATCCCAAAAAGCATAAAAAGAGCTAAATTTCCTCAAACATTAAGCTGTTTGTCATCATTTTTATTAGTCCTTCTAAATAGATGTCAGCGGCCTCGCCAATACCGACGTTCACTATGTTGCCTTTTTTGTCTTTTCTTTGCATCATTATTCCCTTGTTTTTGATAATATTTTTGATATCCTTGATGCTATTTTTGCCGTTAAATTCCAGCATTATTTCAAGGTCGGCTTTATCAAATTTGCTGAGTATGATCTCATTAAATTGATTTGAAAAACCGATAGCTGGTTTGTCGTTTTTCAAAAAATATCTTATATATCTTTCGTAAATTTCTTTGATCTTGCTTTTTCCAGGAACGTATTTTATGCATTTTACTGCAACAGGCAAGATATCAACACTGCCATTGAGTATAAATGCGATAATACTTGAATAAACTTCATTTTTGTCCTCAAATTTAGTTACCAGTTCTTCGATATTCACAGAGCCTGGATAGGCTGAGTTTATAATATCAACAATTTTAGTAGTTTTTAGATTTACGATTCGTTCCTTAGAGTCGATTATACTGCCGTCCTTTTCATCAAATTTACCGCGAATATAGAGCGCATTTACACTTTTTTTATCAAATCTTTTATCAAGTCTTGCATTTTGAATATTTTGAGCATGAGTAATTATGCTTCTGCGAAAACTTGAATTGATCGCAAAATCGATATATTGTTCCTTTACTATGCGTGCAGGTATATCTTTTATGCTACTAAAAATACCGCAAATTTGCTCATCATAAAGGGTATCTAAAGATATATGCAAATTTGTGTCCGTAAGATATCCAAGCTCAAATTTCTCGATATCTTTTACAAATTCGAAAAAATAGCAAGGATCGTTAAAAATCTCAAAAAACTCATGATAGAAATAATAGTCCATACTAGCATATTTTTCATTGACACTATCGATATGCTTTATTAGCCACCTCTGTTCATCCTCAAGGTCAATCGCCCGTATGTAATCTTTTAGAGATTTTTATATCTCCCCGAAAGGCGGTTACTTTTTCTAGTTCACTGGCATCCTTGTGCGAATTTTGCACGAAGATATCGATAAAATCCCTCAAAACGGACCTTCCTTTCCAGCCCGGATATACATTATACGAAATATAAGCAAGCCCGTTTGGCGTTAGCAAATTTTTTATAACGCTTAAAATCGATTTTTGGACGTTTTTTGGCACCCAACTATAAACGCCGTGAGCTATGATGTAGTCAAATTTACCCAGTTCGTCTTTTAGCTCGCAGATATCTTTTTGATGCAGCTTTAAATTTGAATACCGGATAGATCGATACCTGCAACATCCGCGTTTTTATTGTTTAGCGCAAATGGGATCAAATTTCCGCCGAACTAACAGCCGATCTCTAAAACTCTAGCTTCCGAAGCCGCGGGAGGATCAAGAGAGATAAGCCTCGCTATGGACTCAAGCTTTTGCGGATGCGACTCTTTGAATGACTGCGAAGTATATGGAAGGGTGTCGTAAGCTTGTTCAATATTGTTTATTGCTATTTTAATTCTTTCAAGTAAGATATGAGGGCTAATTATAATATAAAATTTAATTTTTTAGAAATTTTACGGCAAACTTTTTGCAATACAATACTAAAAATAATCTATAAAATAAAACCGAAAATATCGCGTTAAATTTGACGGATAAATTGGTTTAATGCAAAAAGTAAAACGCTAAGAAAAACCTTATTTTAGGCACTTGCTGAAGATATTGAGGTAATACAAAAGAGATATAAATATTTATTTGAAAATTATAGTTTTCAATACAAAATAGCAAAAATAGTCTGCATTTTACTTTTTGACCTATTATTATAAGCATTAAACTATGTATCATAAAAATTGAGTAGTTTTTGTATTTTTTATCCAAGATAAGAATTAAATGATTGTTTTTAGTAAGCCGCGAAAAATTTTAAAAGACAAAGTAATAATTTACTCAAGATCTAACGATTTAAATTTTATCTCTAAAAGTTTTTGCTCATATAATTTATATGCAAAACCACTTAAAGCAAGAAAATATAACCAAAAGAAAAGCAAGGATAAATAAAAAAGATTTGCGAAAAAGGGTTAATTATAAATGAATAAATGGTGCGCTCGAAGGGAAACGAGCACGATACTTAAAACCCCAAAATACAGGCATTTTAAGCTAACTAAGGAAGTTTTTTAAGTATCTTCCCAACTCTTTTAAGAAAAAGCCGAAAAGTAGGATAAAATAGTAGAAAACTTAAGCTTTTTTAGTCATTGTCGCAGATTTTAAGGCTAAGATAATTAACCTTTTTTAAACGGCTTAAGGTTTGAAAGCTTAAAGTTTATTACTAATTCATTCCCCGCTTTTTGTTAGCAAGAATCATAGCACAAAATTTTATTTTTTGCAAATTAGCTACAAAAAAATGCTATTCCATACTTCGGTCAAGCGTAGCCGCATTTTTGAGATAGGCGAGAAAATCGGCGAAGCGTTAAAAAATACAAATTTGTTTTTCCAAAAAAGAAAAAGATGTTTTTCTTTTTTTATGCTTTTAGGCGTCGCCCTCTCTTTGGGGAGATGTCGCCGAATACACATCTATGGGGGCTCACCCCCATACCCCCTTGTCGGTTTAAGAAAATTTGATTTCTCTTACGCTTCCGTGATTTTTCTCGCCACTCTCAAAAAATCACTCTCGCTTGACCGAAGTATGCTTTAGGGGTTTTGCCATATATATCTTTATTTTAATATATTAAGAAGGTGCCAAAAACTCGCGCAAACGCCGTATTTCCAGACGCGCGCGAGCAATCAGAGGTTTATATTTCGAGGTCGTTCTTCGGAGACGATGAAGCGGGGCAATAGGTAAGAAGGCCGCTTTTTATGCCCTCAAAGCGAGAAAATGGAGTTTCACCGTTTACGATATCGTTTAGACTCTCGACCAGATGTTGCCCTTTTGGCTCAATGTATAGCTGTTTATTCCTAATTAATTGGGACAATAGCATAGCTTGCCCCCGAAAAAAAGAGTCATCAAGTTGTTTAACCACCTCTTGATTCTTTTGTGGTTTTTCAAGCCCGGTATTTTTTTGGTTAATAAGGCTTGTAGCTTTCTCTAGGGCGGTTTGAAGGTCTTTGTTTTGTTTTTGAAGGAAGTCGAAAGTTTTCAAAAGCGAGGCATTTTCGGATTGCAAGGCATCCACATCGACAGCAGGCTTTGAGACAGCCCCAAACAAAGCCCCCGCGATCTTGTTTTCTCGCAGAGCCTTCAGTTGTTCGTACGCGTCGATTTCTTTTTTAACTGCGGCTTTTTTTAAAGCAGCTTGGGCATCCTTGATTGTATTTAATGCCGCCTGTTTCGTAGCAACTGAATCAGCGATGTAAGCCATTATACTATTTTTATCAAAAGCCCCCAAAATACCGCTTCGTAAGTTGTTCGCTTTTATGGCCTTCTCAACCTCGACATCGATTTTAGGGTGATTGCGTAGTTTTTTAATTTTTTCCTCAAAAAGTTTTACAAAGTCATCAACGCTAACATTATCAGTCGTTTTTTTAAAGGCGGCTAATTCATCTTTTAGCTTGGCGTTTTCAGCCTCAAGCTTCGCGTAGTCAGGGCGACTTGCGCCCTGTGCCTTAAGCTCATTTCTAGCATCAAGGTTTGCGGTCTTAAGCTGCCCCTCTAGCTGTTTTATTCGCTCTTTTGCCGTTTTCAGATCAGCTTTCGTGAGTTTCAGCTCTTGCTTCAGCGGCTCCTGCAGTTTCACGGCTTGCTTATATTGGCGCGGCGTGAGATGTTCCCGCCCGCTTATTCTTTTGTCAATCCCGCGTTCCATATTTAATACGCGGGCGACTTCAGTCTGAATATCCCGCATAAGCTGACGCTTCCCCCGGGTAACCCGGTGCATACTATTTCCGTTTTCATCTAAGCTTATAAGTAGTACTTGAAAGTGTGTGTTTTTTACAAAAACCCCCTCATCATTGAGATGCCCTTCGTCACGATGAATTGCCCCGTAAACCATACGATATCCGGTCTTTTTTTCGATTATCTTGCCAGCTTTTCGCAAGTCGTCCAAAGTATGATATTCTCTAGCATTAATTGACGCCTCCCAAAATATTTTCTCCTCGTCAAATTGCGGCTTTTGATTATATTTTCTTTGATACGCGGCGACTGCGTCGTCTCGCATCCGTTTTGCCAAACGTCGAGCTTCCTCAAAGCTACACGTATATTCATTTTCGTGAACTAGCTCTTTGTGGCAATCGTTCGGTAAAAATCCGCGCCTAAAATTGTGCCAAAAGTTGCCAGGTTTAGCCAGCAAAATACTAACACACGATTTAGCATTATTATCCATATAATACCTCTTTCTATTTTGTTTCTAGCATTTTAGGCACTGTAACCCCCTCGCGGGGTTATCGGTGCACGTAATGCGCATTACGTGCACCTACCCACAAGGGGTAAGTGCAGAAACGCGCCCACAAGGGGAAAGACGAGCGTCAATACGTCGCAAGGTCGAACTTTTTAAGAAGCTCTGCGTATTTGACCTTTTCCGCGCCGATTTTGTCGAGTTCGGTTTTAACCTTGTCTAAAGTATTTTGAGCAGCCTTTTCCCGTTTTTCTAGGCTCTCGATTTGCTTTAAAAGCTTTTTCAGCTCTTGGACAAGCTTAGCGTTTTCACTAAGGGGCTTTTTCTCTTGGGGCTTAATCTCTTGAGTTTTTTGCTCTTGTTGTGGGCGAGGTTGGCTCAAAGATTGAGCGACGTTTTGGCTAGGTTTTTGAAAATTTTCCATAATGGACTCCTTTTAAAAATTTTGACAAAGATCATATCAGGAAAGATGGTAATTTTTATTTAATTTTTCTATCGACGTCGGCACTAGGTCGGAAGGCGCAAAAAGGCAAGGCTCGGGCTCTTTTTGCGGCTCGCTTTTCGTGACGATTTTTTCCAAAATCAGCGTGCGTTCTCGCTTCGGAAATAGCTCGGCTAACTTTTGTTTTTTCTCGTCAATCGAAAAATCGGTAAATTCCTCGGTATCGAGTAGCTCATCTACGAAATTATCAAAGGCCTTACTAGAAGCGTCACTCATTAGCCCCCTCTGCCAAAGCTCCGTATGCCAAGTTTCATAAATTTCAACCTTTACTTCGCCCCAAAGTTCACGGTGTAAATGATAGTCGTACAGCCACTGGATATCATCTGCGCCATATTCGCGCGCGAGCTTGCGATTTGCGCGAGCCTCTTTTTCTTGCACCCGTTGCCGTTCAAGGACAAAGTTTAAATACGAAGCCGCACGAGACGGCGACAATGCAGGCATTAAGCCGTTTTGATAGTTCGAAAAAAGCAAGCGGATTAAGTGAATTAACCCCGCTTTGTTCTTTTGTTGCCGTGCTGCAATTTTTAGGGCTTTTAGTTGCCGTTCAGAGAGAAAAACCCGGCAGTTGCAGGCATGATATCGATCGCCATTTTTTGCCCGCAAATCTAGATCAAGAGGTTTTGCGTTTTCTTTTTTACTCGTCTTTTTGGGCTTGCGATTTCTTTTAATGCTCGACGGGAATATGACGACCTTTTCAAGAATATAAGGGGCTTTGGTTTCTTTATTTATAGCATTCGCAGCCCTTGCACGATTCTTTTTAACCCCAAAAGTGTTATTCCATGCTTCAAGCAATTCATTCATAAATACGTCGAGCTCAATATACGCATTCGGATATTTGCGAGCCATTTTAAAGTTTTGCGCGCTGTGTAGAACTTTTCCTTCTTGAAGGTCTTTAATTCGATCGCATTTGTAGGTTTTTTTCTTGCCGTTTTCCCATTCGCTCGTGGTTTTGCGAAGCAGCTTTGAAACATCACAGCCGATGAGTTGCGCCGTTGTTTGTCGCAAATGCCATGTACCCGTATTTTGCTTAAACAAATACTCGGGCGACAAAACTTCGACGGTTACAGCTTTGCGGCTTAAAAACCTTGAAAAAAACGCCGAAATTTTTGCAAGGTGAGAGGGCAGACAAAAGATCATAGCGTGGATATGGGGCATTCCGCCCCTATGCGATTCAAATACGTAACTGACAAACAATGGATACTTACGCAATTCTTTTTCGATAAGCGTTTTAAGGTATTTTTCGAGAGCCTGCGCAGCTTCGACCGCAGTCATACGCCCGCAAGTGCCACGCTTTTTTATGCCTGAATTGTCAAGCGTGATAGCTATGCCCAAGGCGGTAAAGCCGATTTTTTCGAGAGTTCGCGAAATGTCTATAGTTCGCAGGCGGACTTCTCGACCTATCGACGAGCGAGCGAGTAGATCGTCGCTGATTATTTCGCCGTCATCGAGCGAGAGAAATTTTCTATTTTCTAGCATACTGACCGCCCATAAAGAATAGGACTTTTTAGCAAAACTTCCCGAGAGATTTTATATGCAAATAAGCTTAAATTAGCTAATATTTCAGAGGTCGAAAGGTGAATGCTTTTACAAGTTTCAACTAATTCGGCCCCGCTTCTTTTTTTACTCATAATGCCAATCCCAAAGATTTTAAATAGTTAAACCACCACGTTATAACTTTTCTAGTCATAGCGATATTTGTCGATTTATTATAAACCCCTGCTACGCCGTGGATAGCGTGAAAAAGCGTGCGTTCAACCTCGTAAGGTATAAGCCCGTTTTGAGGCATATTTTCATGGCAAAATGTAGAGGCTATCTTCCTGAAGCTATGAAATACAAGGCAAACATTATCCCCTAACTTTTCAGAACAATAGTCGCCTAGCGCATTTGAGAGAGTCCCGTCGCTTAAAGGCTTGCCTTTTTGTATTTCCAAAAAATAATTGACTTCCTTTAAGATTAAAACTCAATAGCCATTCGCCAATCTCCCGCGGAAGCCCTAGATATTCATCGCCATTTGTTTTGGTTTTGTTTTTCATCTTTTGGAAAATGTAAGTAAAATTCGCCGTTTTCATCAATTTTTAGATGATTTGCGGACATCTTTCGGATATTTCCGGCACGAAGCCCTGTAGCCAAGCCCATTATTAGAGCTTTTTTTATAGAGGATATAGGACTGCGATAATTTAGAACATACGAGATTAAACTCTCAAGATCGGCTTGGTCGCTAATCCAAGCATAACCTTCGCTAGGCGGGCAATCGTAGCTTTCTTTTAAGAGAATGCCGTCAAAAATATCTTTTTTTAAAATGCCTCGCTTTCTAGCAAAACCCCAAAGCTGATGAACAAACTCGCAATAATCATCGAGACTAGCGTATAGTTTTTCGCGAAATATCTCATCGGCAATGTCTTGCAAATGTTTTCTTTCAATTTTTGAAATATCCCTATCGGCAAGCACTCCAAGCCTTTTGCTAAAAATAGTTTTCTTTTTTTTGACGGTTGTTGCAGCAAGCGAGGGGCGAAAGGTTAGATATAACTCGAATACGCTTCGTAAAGTATTTTTGGAAGTTTTAGCAGCGCTAGGAACGGCTAGCAAAAACTCATCAAGAGCTTTTAGAGCTTCTTTGTAGGTCATATCGCCAAAACTTCCCAAAAATTTTACTAATTTTCCGTTTGTTGAATAATAGAAATCTTTTCGGTATTTTACATGCGTAGTGTTTTTCTTGTGAAGCTTTTTAATTTTCAGACACAAGCCCGTATCGGTAAGCATTTGGCGACTTTCTTTTTTATCGCTTGGGAGCTTGTAATCACGAATAGCGTCGTCAGGCGCAACTTTAAAGTTTAGCTGTTGAGTGAGTTTCATTTTCGACCCCGCTTTTAATTTAATTATAAAAACTTTGAGGCCTACTTGCCGGGATTTGCTTAAAAAAACTTCCCAAAAACGCTTGGGAAGTAAAGTTGGGAAGTTTTAGGGCGTTAAATTTGATAAATTTCACATTTAACGGTTTTCGTTAGTTAAATAAAAGCATGAATTTTGGGGATTTTTATCGGTTTTGTAAGTATCGTGGTGCGCTCGAAGGAATTCGAATCCCTGACCTTTTGAACCGCAATCAAATGCTCTATCCAGCTGAGCTACGAGCGCACTTTAAAAGAAATGTGAAGTATAGCCAAAGGTTTCTTAAATCTTTCATAAATTTTGACATTGTTGCAAAAATTTTACATTTTTACATCCCCTACTACATCAAATTCGCCGCAAGCCTATAAAATTTTAAATTTCTGCGCCAAATTTGCCACATTTAACCATCTATAAAAAATCTTTATGTTATCTTATGTAACAAGTTTAATTAAAAATAAGCGTGCCTGACTACCGAGCACTAAAATATATTAAATAAGGTAGAGCAAGCTAAAAATTTAATAGCAAAAAGGGCAAATTTAAAGACGGTGCGCAAAGATCATGTTCTAAAAAAGCAAATTTCAAGCATCAGCAAGCAAAAAAGAGTAAAATTCAAAAAA